>CAVXNX010000031.1:0-362235 GCA_963763215.1 uncultured Bacteroidales bacterium | reverse complement strand
TTATCGTCTGGCTCGAACCCAAAAACCAATGGATCCAATTCGAGCCGCCTGCCTTCGACGTCTTCAAAGCCTGGATGGAAGGCGCTCCCGAACCTTCGATCGTCAAACAGCTGACCGGCAAGTACCCGCTCCCTGAGGAGGAAGCCACCCGGTTTGTTTCGGAGATCATCCGTTACATCGATTCACTTCCCGATTACATTCCTCCACTTTCCGATACGGCTGTCCGCGCCCCTTCACCCGTTGAGTGCCCGCCCCATGTTTATTCTGAATTTGTCTACCGCTTACATGGCGGGTATTATCAAATATCGTACGGATCCCGGCAACTGGAATACGGCATTCATCCTGCCCTGTCACATCTTTGTGCTGCGGAACCCGGCAAAATTTCACACCATGTCTCCGTTTTCCCATGCAAAGAGGGCTTTACCCTTCAAGCCGGTGAACAGGCATGGCATGAGGCCGACATTAACCGGATCAAGACGGCGCCTTTTCATCGAGCTCTCCGGTTTGATGTATGATCGCACCGATAGCGAATGGCTCACCATCATGCATGCCTCCTCCGTCAGCCGGAACCACCAATCCGTCGCGTTCATGTCGGCCAGCGGATCGGGCAAAAGCACGCTGTCGGCGATTGATGCTCCACGAGGGATTCGAACTCGACGCCGATGACTATGTGGCTGTCGATGCCCTTACCCTTCATGCCATGCCCTTCCCCGCCGCCCTTTCGGTGAAAAGCGGGGCCCTTCCCGTATTGTCGCCACTTTTTCCTTCTTTAGCCTCGTCCCGCCAATACCATTTCAAAAATACCCGGAAGACGATCTCCTACATTCCGGTGAATATCCCGGAAGATTTCTACGAGCCGCGGACACTCCGGAGCGTGGTCTTCACCCGGTACAGCCCCGGTGCTGGATTCCGCTTCGCCCGGCTTTCCGGTGCCCGAGGCCCTGCGGCGATTCATGGAAGATGCCTGGGTCACCGACCAGCCTCAATACGCCGGCAAATTCATCGACTGGTTCGCGGGACTGGATTTCTACGAGCTGGAATACTCCGATAATGCGGCGGCAATTGAAAAGATTTCCCGGCTTCTCGGGTAATTTCCTTACTTTGTAAACGGTTTCTGATCTTTGCGATAACCTTGGACGATGAACAAACTCGGGATATACCTGCTTCTCGGCCGGATCCTCCGGGCCGGTGCCGGAAGGGAAGATGATGAACTGCACGGGATTTTGTCGGATGAGATGGTGGACTGGGAGAAATTTACCGCACTGGCCGACCGGAATCTTATTTTGCAGGCGCTTTACCCAAAAATGGAGCGCCTGGGCCTGCAGTCATTCGTTCCCCCGGAGCTGATGGAACATCTCCGTCTGCTTCACGACATGAACGCCGAAAGAAACCGCATGGTCATAGCCCAGTCGGAAAGAATAACCACCGTCCTTAACCGGGCCGGCATTCAACCGGTCTTTATGAAGGGCGTGGGACATATCCTCGAGGGATTGTATCCGGATGCCGGTGAACGGATCCTTCATGATATCGATATCCTCGTGGAACCGGATCTGTTCGACCGGTCTGTCGAAGTCCTGCAGCACTTTGGCTACCGCGGCAGGCACACCTACGATCCGGATATCCATGGCCGTTCGAAACACTACCCCATCCTTTTTAAGAACGGCGAACCCGCCTTCCTTGAGGTCCATAACATGCCGGTGGGCCGCCGCTACGGACACCTGCTCACCGCGGCGGATGTTTTTGCGGAAAAGGTGCCCTTAAAGAGCCTGCCGGGGAGCTTTGTCATGTCCGACCGTCAGAAGATCCGCCATAACTTCATCCATTCCCAGCTCGAACATTTCGGGCATTACTATGCGCGGATTTTCATGCGGAACCTGTACGATCTGCTTTTGCTATCGGGTAAAGCGGATATTGAAGAAGTGCTTTACGGGATCGGAAGTTACCGGCGACAGGTGGCCGGGTATCTCGATGTTTTTTACCGGCTCTTCGACATTGAACGCCCCGACCGCCGCTTCCCCAAACCGTTTCTGCATCTCTATTCGAAACGTTATCACATGAGCATGGAATACCCTCTTCTGGGAAGAATGAATGTCATGCTGCTCAGGCTGAACCGGAGTTTCATCATTCATCCGTTCCTGGCTGTTTTCGACCGCGGCCGCCGGAAAGTCCTCCTCCGCAAAATCGCCGATCCCGCCTGGTACCGTAAGCAGGTGAGGTATTACCGACGGTTTTTTGGAAAAAGGTGAGGAAGGGGGAGGGGGTCGGTAATCGGTAATCGGTAATCGGTAATCGGTGGTCGGTGGTCGGTAGTCGGTAGTTGGAAGTCCGTAGTCGGTGGTCGGTGGTCGGTGGTCGGTAGTCGGTGGTCGGTAGTCGGTGGTCGGTGGTCGGTAGTCGGTGGTCGGTAGTCGGTAGTCGGTGGTCGGTAGTCGTGTGGGTCAGAGTTGAAGTTCTTAGTATTATTCGAGAGTGTTCAACAAAGTGTGTCAAATTAAAAAATGCTTAAATTGACAACACTTATGAAAGAAAAAGAATCTAATTTTGAAGAATTCAGCAAGAGGATTGCTGAACAACTTCGTGAGGGTAAATCAATTACGGGAAAAGAAGGCGCCCTGACACCCTTATTAAAGCAGCTCATCGAAGGAGCCATGGAAGGTGAACTTGATGAACACCTGAAAATGACCAAAGACCAAACTGGTAACCGCGCAACGGCCATACCCAAAAAAATCTCAAAAGCTCTATTGGGCTTTGAGATTTTTGCTTCCCGCGACCGCGATGGCAGTTTTGAACCTCAGACAGTTGCGAAACTACAACGAGTCTTACCGGGGGATTTAGACGAGAAGATCCTTGCCCTTTACAGTCGAGGTCTAAGTTATCGGGATATACGCTCTCAACTGGAAGAGATCTATGGGGTAGAGATCAGTGATGGTACTATAAGCAGTATTACTGATCGTATTATTCCGCTGATTCGTGAATGGCAGAACCGCCCTTTGGAGAGGCTGTATCCTGTTATTTGGATGGACGCCATGTATTTTAAGCTACGCGATGAAGGAAAGGTAAAGACTAAGGCATTATATACCATCTTGGGGTTAAATATGGAAGGACAAAAGGAAATTTTAGGTCTTTACCAGGGTGGTAAAGAGAGTGCAACATTTTGGATGCAAGTTCTATCGGATCTAAGTCTACGAGGGGTAAAAGATATTTTGGTTGCCTGTATCGAAAAGAAAATCTGGGGTTATCAACAATTAATGAACCAATTCACTTAAGATAAATTTTGGATTCTCTCAAAAGCAATACATTATTAACAATTGTTAGGAATAATCTCATAATATAAGGGTCAATAATTTGATTTTCAAGATATGACAGATGTAGTTTTGAAAGAAAAAAGCATTGCCTCTGTATCCTATCATATCGGCGCTTATTCAAAAGGTCAATAGTCTCACCGCCCGATTATCTGAGACGTAAGAAAAATACATGGAGTTACAATCGAAATATTCCGTGATGCAGGCAGAGAATGCAGAACTGAAAACCAGGATCGCAGAATTGGAGGCCCGTATAAACAGCAATAGCCGAAACAGCAGTAAGCCACCATCAAGTGATGGTTATCAGAAGAAGCCTGCTTTTCCCAGAAAGAAGAAGGGCAAACAGTGAGGCCAGCATGGCCATCAGAGCAGAACCCTTAGGCAGGTCGAACATCCTGATAAGATAGTGCAACATAAACCCGGTCCGTGCGACTGTGGTCATGAGTTCAGCGATGAGGAACTGAGTGTGGCAGAAACGCGCCAGGTTTTTGATTTGCCCCAACCCAGGCTGGAAGTTATCTCCCATGAGTTGCTAAAAGGAAAATGCCCTGTATGTGGCAAGTGGCACAAGGGTGTTGCTCCTGAAGGAGTCAATGCTCCTGTCCAGTACGGCCAGTGAGTTAAGGCTCTTACAACATTGTTGAATGTCGATTATCGGATCCCATTTAAGAAGATACAGATTTTATTCAGTGACCTGTTCGGATATGCCATCAATGAATCCACGGTATTTTCAGCCTCGAGGCAATGTTACAAACAACTTAAGGAGACTATAGCAATCATCAAATCAAAGATCATTGAGGCGATGACCGCCCATGCCGATGAGACCGTTATCCTCGTAGAGGAAATGCTGCGTTCGCTGCACGTTGCAACTACAGAGATGTATACTTATCTTTTCGTACATGAGAAACGAGGCAGACTGTCACTTTAGAGCGAACTATCCATCCTGTATAAGCTCACCTTGTCGCTGTTGCATCACTGCTGTTTTAGTTATTTCTATTTCACTGAGATGAACCATGCTCTATGCTTTGCCCATATCCTCAGTGAACTGGAGAGATTGATAGAGAACGAGCAAAGCAAGTGTGCCCTTAGTTTCAAAACCTTCCTGATGCAGTTCTTTCAAATGTCATTTGAGTAAAGGATCAGACGAAGGCGGCAAATTGAAACCAAGTATACCCTGATCTGTACTAGTGGAGAAAAAGCCTAACCCCCGCCAAAAAGAACGCCGTGCCAGAGTGTCCTATATAAACGAACCAAGTTAAGAAATCTTGTAGAACTTCTGATCCGCTAAAAAGATGCTGTACTAGCATTCTCTTTCAACCAGTAAGTGCCTTTTACAAATAATTTTTCCTAAAGAGACTTCAGACCAGCTAAAGTAAAAATGAAAGTATCCAATTTCTTCCGCAGTTCCGAAGAAGCAGATATCTATGATTTATTCACTGATAACTGATTACTGATAACTGATTACTGATCACCGATTACCGATTACCGATTACCGACCACTGCCCCCCACCTTCCTTTCCTTTTTCCTTTTTCCTTCCCTCTTCCCCTTTTTCCTTCGCTCTTCATTTCTTACCTTCGTTCCCAAAACACGCTGCCTCATGAATGTCCTCATCATCGGGTCGGGGGGAAGGGAACACGCCCTCGCCTGGAAAATTGCCCAAAGCCCGCGGCTTCAAAAGCTTTATGTCGCTCCAGGAAATGCGGGAACCAAAGACATCGCCACGAACCTGCCGGTATCGGCGTCCGATTTTAAGGGCATCCGGGCCGCCGTCCTCGAACACGGGATCGGGCTGGTTGTTGTCGGACCTGAAGTCCCGCTGGTCGGGGGCATCCATGATTTTTTCCTCGCCGATCCCGATCTCGTGAAAGTGCCGGTGATCGGCCCCACCCGCAAGGGAGCGCTGCTCGAGGGAAGCAAGGATTTTGCCAAGGCTTTCATGACACGCCACGGCATCCCCACGGCGCGTTACCAGAGCTTCGGCAGCGGCCAGGTGAGCGAGGCGGAAGACTTCCTCAAGACCCTCAGCCCTCCCTACGTCCTGAAAGCCGACGGACTGGCTGCAGGTAAAGGGGTGTTGATCCTGGATGATTTCCAGGAGGCCGTCGATGAACTTCGGGAAATGCTCGGCGGCAAATTCGGCAGGGCCAGCGAGACGGTCGTCATCGAAGAGTATCTCAGCGGCATCGAGCTCTCGGTCTTTGTCCTGACCGACGGAAAATCCTTTGTTGTCCTTCCCGAAGCCAAGGATTACAAACGGATCGGGGAAGGCGATACCGGTCTCAATACCGGCGGGATGGGCGCCGTATCGCCGGTGCCATTTGCCGGTCCCGCCTTCATGGAAAAGGTCAGCGAACGCATCATCAAGCCCACCATCGAAGGGCTGCAGAACGAGCATATCGTCTACCAGGGCTTCATCTTTCTCGGTCTGATTAACGTTGGCGGAGATCCGTTCGTGATCGAATATAACGTCAGAATGGGCGACCCGGAAACCGAGGTCGTCATGCCCCGGATCCGGTCGGATTTCCTGGAACTGCTGATATCAGCGGGACGAGGGGAACTGTCAGGGATGACCCTCGAAACCGATCCGAGGACCGCCTGCACCGTCATGCTGGTCTCGGGAGGCTACCCGGGAGATTATGAGAAAGGCAAAGCCATCGCCGGACTCTCCGGGGTCAGCGGCAGCATCGTCTTCCATGCCGGAACATCGGAAAAAGACGGATCGGTGGTGACGGGGGGAGGGCGCGTCGTGGCGGTCACATCCTACGGCTCCACCCTGCAGGAAGCCCTGCAACAGTCGTATAAAAACGCGGCTGCGATCGACTTTGAAGGGAAGTATTACCGGAAAGATATCGGTTTCGATCTCTGAGCCGGGAGAAGGAAATATAAACTGGAGGACTTAACCATAAATCGTATGTTACAACGGCTGTTTTCGGGTGATAAGGTTTTCAATGCCTTCATGATCATTCTGCTTGGAGCCTTGCTTTGGGTTCCTTCATTTATTTCACTAAAGACCAGTGCCTTCTATTATCCGGTAAGACCGATGCCCTTGTATGGTTTCCTGGCTCGCGGCTTCGAAGGACAGGTGTTTCTTTCCAAGATCTTCGCCTTCCTGTTCCTTCTTTTCCAGGCTGTGCTCATCATCCGGATGAATGCCAGGTTCATCCTGATCCAGAACCGGACGTTTCTCCCTGCATTCTTTTTTCTGCTCATCACCGGGTTTTACATGCCGCTGCTGAACTTCTCAGAGGCCATCTTCGGAAGTTTCTTCTTCGTCATTATGCTCGATCTGCTGTTCAGCACCTATAAAAAAGAGCCGAATACGTACCGTTTCTTTGAAGCCGGTCTTGTCCTGGGGATCGCCAGCTTGTTTTATGCCCGGCTGATCTACTTCCTGCCGTTCATCTGGGTGGTGGCCATCATCACGCGTCCCTTCCTGTGGCGGGAATGGCTTTACCCCGTTCTGGGCGCCGCTGTGCCCTACATCCTGATCATCGGCGGAAGCTACATTTTCGGCGGCGAATCCTTCAGCCATCCTGGTCACCCTGAAGGAAAACCTGCTGATTCATTATGGCAGCTTCCAGTTGAATCCTGATGATCTCCTGGTCACCGCCCTGGTGTTCCTGCTCATCCTTATCGCCAGCCTCTATATGCTGCGGGTCTACCAGTTCAAGAAAATCTATATCCGGAACTATTATATGATCTTCTTCTGGCTCTTTGTTTCTTCACTCGTGTTTTTTGTGCTCACGCGGTTCGATCCGGGCATCATCTATGTCTTCGCTCTTCCCGTTTCCTATATCCTCTCCAACTATTTTATCAACAGCAGGAAAACGCTGGGAAACCGCATCCTTTTCGGAATGGTGATCGTGATTTTTCTGGCCAACGCCTTAAACGGCGTGTTCGGCTGGGTATAGGTTCGGGCCGGGAAGCGCCCATTTGAGTGTTCGAAACCTTAATGTGAATATTAACGGTACTGCAAATCCTGGCTGAAAGCAAACCTGGTTCGAAATCCTGGTTTCGAGAAATTCGGTAATGCATTTTCAAGCCCCAAAGGGGCGAAATCACTAGCACAGGGTGAAGCCCTGTGTAAGCGCGAATGAGAATCAAAGCCCTGCCCCTCCGCTAAAGCTACGCGGCACGCGGAACGGGGCGAAATCAATTTTCAACGATCAATTTACGTTATGAACAATCCTGGTCTCTTATGGATTTGGGGTTGATCATAAAATCCGGTGTCTTAGATTGCGCCCCGTTCCGCGTGCCGCATAGCTTTAGCGGAGAGGCAGGGGCTTTGATTCTCATTCGCACTTACACAGGGCTACACCCTGTGCTAGTGATTTCGCCCCTTTGGGGCTCATGCTATCTCCTTCTTTCAGGAACAATTTTGCTAATGACAACATTTATTATCGAAAAGCGAACCGTTATGTTCTTAGCTTGTCTCTCTGAAAGTGTCGAACAATTCTGTAACTTTTTAAGCCCCTGCTCTCTTCTAAAACTATTGGCACCCTGATGGTCCAATCATAGCCCCAACGGGGCGAATTACTAGCACAGGGTGAAGCCCTTGTAAAAGGACGATGGTAATTCCTAAGCCCCGGCCTTGAGTACCCGGGATTTCAGTTTTTCCCGTTGTTCCCTTCCACATACGACAGGATCCCGATGGCTTCACCCGCTTTGCCTTCCTTGAAACTGATCATCACGGTATAAATGCCTGATTTGCGGCATTCGAAATTGATGGAGTGATATTCCTTTCCGGATTCGGGATACCATGTGCTCAGGATAAGGGTGGTGTTGTCGTAAACCCGCAATACCGCCTCACCGTCTGATTCATCCTGGTTGCAGAGCGAAAATCGGTAGGTGACGTTTTTCCTCAGAGCCAGGGACTGGCGGAAAACAGGCGGGGGCTGACTCGGCCTGGCTGCATCGAGCCTGACCACGAAGTCTTTCAGGTAAGTGGCATCGGGACCGGCATTCAACGCACATTTGTGAACCTTCGTCTGGAAGTCCTGGGAGAATACACGCGGACTGCAGCACGAAATGAAGGCGACGATCAGGATGATGAGAGGGGATGAATATTTCATGAGCGCTACATCATTAAGTGTCTGTTTCGAACCTTTTCGGTGACCGACCCAATTTTCTTCAGTGTTTCGGGGGTGATGGCGATGACACTCTTTTCCTGCTGGACAATGGTCAGCATCCCGTCTTTTTCCACAGCCCTCGGCTCTCCCATTTCATAGGTGATCTTTACCTGCTCAAAATCCTTCTTGATGGATTCGAAGTCCGTAATGAGTTTTTTAAACTGCTCGTCGCGTTCGTAATTCTTCAGGATCAGCAGAAGGTCGTTCAGGATGAGTTTCTGTTCCCCGATGTATTCGGCAAGCTTCCCGTTGGGCTTTTCACCGGCAACCTGGGTGGCCAGGTACATGCCTTCTATCCAGATCCCGGCCACCATCAGTACGCTCAGGTTACTGCGGTCGGTTTCCCTCAGGTGATCGTCCATCTGGTTGAAGCTGTGGACCGACAGGTACATCAGCGAGTCGATGTTGGTATTGCTTGTGGCCAGCCTCTTGATGGTGCCGAAGTCAAAGAACTGGCTCACCCTGAGGCCATCCGATAACCGGTTGATGGCCGACAGGTAATTCACGGCGGTTCCGGTCTTATTATAAACATTTAAATAACCCAGATCAGCGCCCAATATACCAAGGTTATAAGCCATCTTAAAACTTGTGCCGTAATGGTCGATGCCGGAAAGGTTTACAAGGTACCTGCTCGAAAAAGGGACACCGAGATCCTTGATCAGGGCGGCCATTTCGATAGGGGAGGAGATGTTCTCGATGATATCGTTCATCGCCTGGTCGGAGATCTCGATATCACCCTGGTCGAGCTCGTAGCCGGGAACATTGAGCTCATTCGGCCTGTTCCCGCACGAGGTGAGCAGCAGGGCCAGCGTGATGAGATATGGAAGGGTTTTATACATGGGCTTATCAAATTTAATAAAAAGTCGGTAATATCAAATTTATTTCGCGTTCATCGATTGGAGACCGGAGGCTGGCGAAGCTTCCATTTTCAAAAAAATCATTTTCGTTTCATCTCCATGAGTTTCTTTCCCACTTCAAAATAAAGAAAACCGTATAACAGCAGTGTCAGGCTCCAGATGACCGCCATGTTGAACCAGAAGGTATCGAAATAACGGCCCATGAAATACTTTTGCGGAGCGAAAAAATGCGTCCTGAAGCTCAGGGGCCGTCCCGGATCGGGATCCATGTATACCGGATCGGTCATCCTCACGAGGTGGTGGTTGTATTCCACGAGTTTTTTTCGTTCGTAGATCTTCCTCACTTGATCGGACACACTTTCGTTGGTGTATGCATCGAGATACCGGTAATAGGTTTCGGGCATGTTTTTGAGAAGGTGGGTGATCTTGTTGTTTTTCGCCCGGTTTGCCCTTGAGAAGACGCCCAGGTAATACATGTTCAGGTCGGACAATATGGCGGCCATCTGATGGGCCTTTTCGGTGCTGAAATCCTGCGGATCGTCGAGATGCGCCGGCAGCTGAGGGCTCGCCGGCACCGTACGGCATTCCTGCTTCAGCTCGTTGCTGAGAAGAAGGAGACCGGCTTCATGTCCGTCGATGTTTCCATGTGCCGTGTAGTAATCCGTAAGATTTTGAAGCCGGTCCTGAAGTTCGGGAATGTAATACGATTGTTTAAAGTCTGAATTGATGATCTGTTTATCGAGGTCGTAAAAATTGACCTGGAAGTCGTTATGCTTAAACTGGTTCACCATGAGGGCCTCGTACGACCATTTGGTCGGCATGAATTCGGCCGGCACCGGGACCTTGTCGATCCGGCTGACGTGCCGGTTGAGTTTCTCGAAGCTGAACATGGCACCGCTGAGCACCATCATGGGAATGATCACCAGGGGAATCACGATATAGATCGTAATGGCTGAATTGAAGGATGAGGAGATGTTCAATCCGATCATGTTTGAAAACGCCGCCGTGGAGAAGAGGGCAAACCAGTAAAAGAAATTCATATGCCGGATCTCCAGGATGGAATTGGCGACCATGACAAAGGCAAATGCCTGGAATGCCGAGATGGCGAAAAGGATCCCCGTTTTGGCTAAAAGGTAACCCGAACGGCTGAGGTGCAGGAATTTTTCACGCTTCAGGATTTTCCGGTCCCTGAAGATCTCTTCGGCGCTGACAGTGAGTCCGAGAAAGACGGCAACGATCAGCGCCATGAAAATATAGATGGGAATATTTTCATTTTCCCGGAAAACATAAGTTCCTGAAGAAGGATTAGATACATACCGAATAATGTAGGAAAGAATGAATGCCAGTAATGGCGCTTCGATCAGGGTCAGGAGTACATATTGCCTGTTCCCCGCCTTCGAACGGAAATCGCGGGAGGCGTAGATGCCCATTTGTTTGAGCCATCGGGGGATATGAAGATTGACAGGAGGTTTGCCGCTGGCTTCGGGAATGGGACTGACTTTTTCCGTGGTTTTAAAATGTTCTTCCCACCCCGTGGCGCTCACCTTTCTCACTCCGGTATAGTTCCCGTATTCATCGACCACCCGGGCTTCAAGGATATTGAAGATCAGTTCGGGATTGACATTCCCGCAAACCGGGCATTCTCCCTGGTCCGGATTGATCTGTGCATCGCGTTTTTTGAAGTACATGACCGCCTCGACCGGATTCCCGAAATAGACCATGGTTCCTCCTTCATCGAGGATGACCACGTTGTCGAACATTTTGAATATCTCCGATGAGGGCTGATGGATCACCGTGATGATCAGCTTGCCTTTCAGCGTCATTTCCCTGAGCAGATCCATCACGTTCTCCGAATCCCGTGAGGAAAGCCCCGAGGTGGGTTCGTCGACGAAGAGGATGGCCGGCTCCCGGATCAATTCGAGGGCAATGTTGAGTCTTTTGCGCTGACCCCCGCTGATGGTCGTGCTGAAAGCCGGGCCCACTCTCAGATCTTTCCTGTCGAGAAGGCCAAGGCTGTTGAGGGTGTCGTTGACTTTTTCGGTGAGGGCCGCCGTCGACAGGTTGCCGAAGCACAGTTTGGCATTGTAATACAGGTTTTCGAAAACCGTCAGTTCCTCCACCAGGAGATCGTCCTGGGGAATGAAACCGATCGCGCCGGCCAGGAGTGCTCCGTCGTTGTGCAGGTCCATGCCATTGACCATAACGCTGCCCGTCGACGGTTTCTCTATACCGCTGAGCACATTCAGCAGGGTCGTTTTTCCGGACCCGCTCGCCCCCAGTATTCCGACCAGGTTTCCGTTGCGGGCCGAAAAGCTCACATCTTTCAATCCGGTATACCCGGACCGGTAACGGAATCCAACGTGGCTGACGTTGAAGGAGATGTCGGGACCCGTGCGGCCTTTCAGGAAATGTGCCGCCACGTCGCTGTAGTACAAGGGTTTCCCCCGGGGGAGTTTCACCGTGCTTCCCCGGGCAAAAAGGTAGATCCGGTGGCGATGTACACCGAGGCCGTTCAGGAAAAGATCTTCATGGCCGGAATATTTAAGAAAATACAGGTTCACGTCGGGGATCCGCAGCACGAGAAGGGGACGGTCCGGTCCTTCGGTCATGGCGTCCTGGGGATGACCGGAAACCCCGATGTTTCCGATCATCAGGATATTGGGGTCGGATGTGCCTGGCTGATCATGCATGGCAAAGGTTTCGATACTGGCGAAGGCTTCAGGATCGATCTTAAACACGTCCGACACGGTGCGGATAATGGCCATCCTCTGGGGGGTAAGCTTCATGCCGGTGGCGACAAGCTCGAAAAGGCGAACGAGGACGACGGTCTTTTGGCTCTGGTTCAGCGTTTTGTTGATCTTTTTGCAGATGCCCAGGATCCGGACGGAATCCAGTACCGAGGTGAGTCCGCTTCCTTCCCGGCCGGGATCTTTGCCGCCGGTTTCCGCCAGGTTCTGAAAAAGCCGGAAATATTCATCCGTTCCGGTTTCTCCGAGCTGCTGCCTGAGAAAGGTCAGGACATAGTCTGCTTCCTTTCCGTCATCACCGCCATCCTGCTTTGTGATGATGGCAAAGAGGTGCATCAGCGCCCGGAGAATTTCTTCACTCATTGGTGAATGTTGAAGGGATACCCGAACTGTAAACAATGTGATTGAACGGTACGTCGACCATTTCACTGTATTCGAGGCCGGCTTCCCTCATATCTTCATCGTAATCAGGATAATGCCAGTTTACCGTGACGTGATTTCCCGAAAGGTTCATCTCTTCAAGGATCATGAGGATATCCAGGAGGATCTTCGAAGAGGCCGTATTAAAGTAGGTGAGGCAGATGTCGACAACGGTTTTTTCATTCGGACCGGAAGCATAGTCTTCGAACCATTCGAGCACCGGTTCGTAAAAGGCCGAAACATCTTCGGGCAGGGATTTCCCGGTTATCTCAAAGATCCCGGCGCCGCTGTCGAGGAGGATTTTCGGGCTGTCTTCCGAGGGATTGATATTCAGTTTATCCATACTATGGGTTGATTTTGCGGGAGATAATCGTGTCGAGAAGAAAAAACGAAAAATTTTCACCGGCCGGAAGGAAATGGTATTCCAGCGGGCCGCCTGTCTTTCGCCTGATATCGATGAAACCGAGCCCTGCGCCGCCGCGTTCCGACAATTTTCCGTTGATCAGCTGATTTTTGTACATCTCATCCAGCTTGTCTTCAGGTGTCAGATTGATGGTGTCGAGAAGACCTTTCAGTTCATTGGTCCGGGCAGTCTGCACCGGGTTGCCGGTGATCACATGGTATTTTTCGCCGGTGCGCGTCACGAGCAGGACATTGCGTCCCGGTGTGTTCAGGGGTTGTGTGTGATCCCTGAAGGCATGGTGCGAGATATTCTGCAGGCATTCCACCAGGACATGGTAAACGCGCTGCCTGACTCTTGAGGGTTCATCTTCAATGAACATCCTTTCCTCGATGAGCGAGGCGAAGGAGATCATCAGCTGGTGAGAGATGTCCCCCTCATAGGCGATAATGATCTCATGCGATTTCATCCCGTTATAGAACTGGTAAATAAAATCAAGCAGATGGCCTTGTATATCGGTTCGGGAATTCACAATTTCAGATTTTTAGTGTACGGAACGGAGCTGTAAAAGGTTTTTTTCAGTTTAAAATTCGATCCCGATCATCAGAACATCGTCCAGTTGCTTGAACCCTTTCTGCCACTGGTCGAACTCCGCGCTGAAAAGTTCATGGTACTGTTTCATGGTATAACCGGGATGTTCGAGGAGGAGGTCCCGGACTCTTTTGGGCGAATACTTCCTGCCATAGGGGCCCCCGAGCTGATCGGTGAGTCCATCGGTAAAGAAGAAGACCTTGTCTGCTTTGTTGAGATGCAGCCGGTGACAGGTGAAATCGGGTTCCGGCTTTTTCAGGAGCGGGATGCCGCCGATGGCCTTGCGGTCACCTTTGTATTCCGTCAGTTCTTTGCCGCTCAGGAGGTACAAAGGCCGGTGAGCTCCCGAAAATTCCAGTACGGAGCTCTCGCTGTTGATCTTGCAAAGAGCGATATCCATCCCGTCGCTGGCATAGGCGCCTGAAAACTTCTGACCGAGGGTCTCGCGGAAGAGCTCATGCAGACGGTCGCAGATCTGCCCGGTATCCAGTCCTTCGGATTTGTCGATGACATCCTTCAGGAGGAAAAAGGCGATGAAGGAGAGCAGGGCGCCGGGAACGCCATGACCGGTGCAGTCGACGGCAGCAATGTACATGTCGCCGTTCTTTTTGAAAAACCAGGGGAAATCGCCGGAGATCACATCCCGGGGTTTATAGTAGACGAAACTTTTGCCGAGTTGACGCTCAATCATCGCGGTATCGGGCAGCAGGGCTGTCTGGATTTTCTCGGCATACCGGATGCTGTCTTCGATCTTTTTGTTCTTTTCGTGGATTTCTCTCTCGATCCGTTTCGCCCGGGTGACATCATGTCCGACAAAAAGAACGGTTTCCAGCTCTCCGCCGTTCAGTTCAGGGATAGCATCGATGTTCAGTATCCTCTCCATGATTTTTTCTCCCAGAAACACCGAAACGGAAATTTCGGTGTTGGATTTTTCCGGGCAGTGGCGCATCGATCCGAGGGTAAAGGAAAAATATTCCTGCAGCGCCTGCGGAAACCGGACTTCGGAAAGATGCCTGTTCATGAGGTTTGCCTCCCCGATCGACGTGTAGTCTTCCACCACCGGGTTGGCATAATAAAACTGGCCCGAAAGACTCAGTCTGACGATCATGTCGGGGGAGTTTTCCGACAATGCCTGCATCCGGGTTTTCAGCCGTTCTTCCTTTTCTGCCCTCAGTTTCTCGGTGATGTCGCGGGTGTTGACAATGATACCCCGGATCGACGGGTCATTGAGAAGGTTCCTGGCCGAGGATTCCAGGAACACGGTTTCGCCGTCGCGGGTCATAAAGTTATACTGCAAGGTCTGCACTCCTTCCGGATCGTTGGCCGCATCGATGATGAGCTTCCTGAACGCGGCGGCATCTTTCTCTGTGAGCCGTTCAAAATCTTTTCCCTTCATCATCTCTGCGGGGGAATACCCCAGGATTTTTCCCGACGATGGGCTGACGTAGGTCATGTGCACATTTTCATCATAGATGGAGATGACTTCGGAGGCCTTTTCGAGAAGCAAGTGCAATTTTCCCTGGGCTTCGCCCGCTTCCCTGATTTTCTCCTTGAGCCGGAGGTTTGTTTTCTGGAGTTCATCCCGGGCATGGGCCATGTCGCCGGCATTTCTCTGTAATTCAGCTTCATTCGTCCTGAGTTCCCGGGTGAGGACCCTGGCTTCTTCGAGAAGCTCTTCGGTTCGCTGGTTCATGCGAAGATTATAGATGGTCCGGGCGATCACTTCCCCGAGTTCCAGGAGAAACTGGATTGAAAGTTTGGGAATGCGTTCCCTGACCGAGGCAAATTCGACGACGCCCTGGAGTTTTTCCTCGGTGATCAGGGGAACCAGCAGGATGCTGTTGGGCTTCTGATCGCCCGGGGTGCCGGAGTTGAGAGTCACATGGTCTTCCGGGATCTCCGTAAGGTAGATATAGTCCATCTCGCGGGCGCACTGACCGACGAGACCTTCACCCATGCCGAATTCCCGTTGGATGTATTTCTTCCGGTCGAAAGCATAGGTAATCAGGCAGGTCAGCATCTGCCTGTCGGCGTCGTACAGGTAGAAGGCCCCCTGTTCCATCCCGGTGTAATTCGTGAGGCTTTTCAGCACCTCGAACGACACGTCATTGAGGTCTGTATGGATCCGCAGGATCCGTGATATGCGATCTTTCCCTTCAGAGATCCAGCTCTGGTTCTTTTCCTCCCGTTGTGTGGCCCTCAAAAACTTCTGGAGGAAGAGAAGGGCCGTACCGAGCTCATCACGGTCATCAATGGGTACGATGGGTATTGAAAAATCACCCCTTCCGATCCGTTTTGCCTGTTCGGCATAAACGTTGATCCGTTTTTCCTTTTCGAGAAGACGCTCACGGAAGTGTTCCTCGGTTTTCCTGAATTTCCGGAGGTTGATGCGGGCAGCCAGGAACACGACAAGGGGCAGTAGATCGGCCAGCCAGATGGCGGGATTCAGATGGATGGCCCTCAGAGAAGCGAGGGAGAACTGAAGATGACGGAAGAAAATCTCGGAAACCCAGATCAGGGAAAGCGGGAAAAGACTGTAGAAAAGCAGGCGAAGGGGAAGGTTTTTCCCGGCCGGAGTCATGGCCCTTTCATATCTGAACCGGATTTTATGCATTGCATTTCGTTAGGTAAAGAATGAAGCTTCTGCCCCCGGTCACCGCTTCGTATTTGAGAAAGCATACGTGGCAACCCGGGTGAAGGTTTTAACATCTTTTCCCCAGGGATAAAAAATCCGCGGCATGATGCTGAATTCCGCTGCCATATTTCCGGGAATCCTGGCTCCGAACCGTTTACTGTCGGGGAAAGGGAACGATGACGTGTGGTTCATGGATTTGCATACCATTTGAGCAGACATCATGATCAGCACGGCAAGGGCAAAACAGCATTATGATCCGCTTCGTCCTGTCCGCATTCATAATTTCCGGATGAATGTGATGATTTCTTCCCCCTTTAGAATATGATCGGGCGTCATGGTCGACAGGCAGGCCGCCGGCATCGCCCTGATCTCACTGTCCTCGGGATCCTGGACGACCGTCGTGCCTTTCATCTCGTGAATTTTGGCCATGCCGCGGCTTCCGTCCATGTTCGCACCTGAGAGGATCACGCCCACGGCCCGTTCCCTGAAGACTTCCGCCGAGGTTTCCATGGTGATATCGATCGATGGCCGGCTATGATTGACCGGCGGCGCGACGGAAAGGGAAAGCCGGTATCCGAATTCAATCATCATGTGATAGTTTGCCGGTGCAACATAGGCGATGCCCTGGCGGATATGATCCTTGTCTGAAGCCTCGATGACGGGTAGCGAAGAGTTCAGGGTCAGCGCTTCCACAAAGCCCGTCCTGATGTTGCGGAGGCGGTGCATACAGATGAGGAGCGAATGGGGATAATCCGCCGGCAGTGCCGACAGAAGCCTGTTGACAATCTTATAGCTCCCTGCAGAGCCCCCGATGATGATGAGTTTTTCCACTGTGCCGATCAGACCGTTTGTTTTTTCCGGTATACGTTTTCACCGGGATGAAAGACCTCGAGGGTGTCATGCTTTTCGAGAAAATCATCGATCTTTTCCTTAAATCCGATGATAAGAAATCCTCCGGGAAGGAGCGCTTGCGTGAGTTTTTCCAGGATCTGGTTCTGAAATTCGGGGGTCAGGTTCAGGAGTTTGTTCCGGAAAAGGATCATTCCCGTCTCCCCGGGTGCAGGATCGAAGTTCAGGTCCTGGCGGAAAAAGATGACCTTTCTGAAAATGCCTTTCCGGTAAACGGAACCGGCATCGGAGAGTTCTTCAAAAAAATTCCGGGTTTGACCGGGATGGACCTTGCTGAAGTTCTCCCAGGTGATCTCGGGCAGGTGCACGGGGTAAAATTGTTTGCCCGCCTGTAATTCGGAGATCATTTTCTCTGAGAGGCACGAGGCGAAAAAACGGGCCCGCCTGCCGGCTTGTTCGAGGATGTAGTACAGCGAAACCAGGTCGTTGCCATCGGTGGAGTCGGGAAACCAGATGTTTAGGGATTTCCCTGCCATCATCAGCCGGGGAAGGATTTCTTCCCTGAGCAGGATCCACATCTCGGGATCCCTGTAGATTTCGGTCTGAGGCACGGAGATCTCATAAAGAAATTCATCGAAGAACTTTTCATCTTCATTGAGCTTGTTGGTGAGGGTTCCGGGGGAGAGCAGGTTATGACGGGTGAACACCTCATCGATCCGGTACCTGAGCTGGGTCAGCGCGTAGTGGCTGAAATCGTAATGGTAGGTATTACGAATGGCCCTGATGATGTTCCGCGTTTCGACGATGCTTACCTGTGGCATATCAGGTGGGTTCAGATTCGTTAATTCTTTGCCCTCGCCGGCCGGTGAAGGTCAAAGCGGGATATGGCCGGAGGAGGAAAGTCTGACTGACGATCAAAAGAAACCGGTTGGATATGGAATCGAAAAATTTCATGACGGAGTATGTATGATCATACGCATTCACTTCCATTCCGTTACATGAGGCCCGGTCAGGGTCTCATCTTTTCTGGTAGAGTTGAAATTTCTTCTCAAAATAGGATGAATAAGGGCCGATGATGCTCTCGTGGATCCCCAGCATCAGCCACGCTTCCGGGTTAAGGTTGCGGTGGAAAAGATCCAGGACCCTGTTCTGGAGTTCGTAGTTAAAATAAATGATCACATTCCGGCAGATGACCAGGTCGAATTTCAGGTTGAAGGGATTTTCATCCATCACCAGGTCGATCTTCCTGTAAAAGGGTTTCCGGGTGAGGAACGGTTTCATGGTAATGGTATCATTGATCTCGTCCACATCGAAATAACGGGTATAGGCGATGCGGTCATTCTCGGGCCGGTTGTGATTGATGACCAGGTCGAAACTTCTCAGGTAGTCTTTGTTAAACCTGAATTTATAAACGCCGTTATGGGCCGTCTCCAGGACATCGGTGTTGATATCCGAGGCATACACGTCGGTCTGATTCAGCATGCCGCATTCGCTGAGCAGGATCAGAAGGGAATAGACCTCCTGGCCGGTTGAACATCCGGGGATCCAGACCGAGATTTTCCGGCGGGATTCAAAAAGAGGGAAGATGTGTTCCCTCAGACTGATCCAGATGGCCGGATCCCTGAAAAATTCCGTGGTCGACACGGTGATGCTCCTGACGATCTTTTCCATGAATAACCAGTCATCACTGATCTTATCAACCAGGCCGTTCATGTCGAGATGGGTATCATTCATCAGCTTTCTGACCCGCCTTTTCAATGAATTTATCGAGTAGTCGCTGAAATCGTAATTTGATTTTGACTTTATGCTCTCAATGAAGCGCGTTATTTCATCATCAGGGATTTCCATCAATCCGTTTCCTCTTTTCTGGGTTCCTATCAGCTTGCCAAATTACTTAAAAATTCCATATGATAAAGAATAAATCGAGTTTGCCGGGTGAAGGATTGACCGGTGTTTTTTTAAGTCTTAATTTAACGGAAAAATCCATATGGAATTCAAAGAAGTCATTGAGAAACGGACGAGTGTGCGAAGTTTCAGGCCCGATCCTGTTCCCCCTGGAGGATATCCGGGAGATGGTCAGGCTCGCCAGCCTGGCGCCGAGCGTCAACAACTACCAGCCCTGGAGTTTTGTCCTGATCACCAACAAAGAGCATGATGAACACCCTGGCGGAGATCATTTCCGATAAGATCACATCATATCCCTCGAAAAATTCCGAAATTTCCGCCAATGTGACGAACCAGGTGGAATGGTATTCGACATTTTTCCGGGAAGCGCCGGCTGTGGTGGTGGTCGTCCTGGAACAGTATGAATCGGTTTGGGAACGGGGCGTGGAACTCGGACATGAAGAGATCAACCGGATCCGGAATTACCCGGACATCCAGAGTGCGGGGGCCTGCGTCGAAAACCTGTTGCTGGCGGCCGTCGATATGGGTTATGGGGGCTGCTGGTTAAGCGGACCCATGGTGGCCAGGGAAGAAATTGAGGCCCGGCTGGGGGTTGAAAAACCTTCAAGGGTCCTGTGTTTCGTCGCCATTGGTAAACCCGCCCGGGATTTCCAGCCAAAAGGTAAAGAAAACCTGGGCGACAAAATGAGGATCATTTCGTAAAACCTGCCGCTGGCACCCCCCGGGAAGAAGTTGAATTGACCAAATCCGGCGTTCATGGAATTCCTGCATGCGATTATTCCTGCTTTGGTTCCATTTCATAAATTTGGGAAACAAAAACCACGAACCATGAATGTAAAAAAAATCTTGTTTGCCTTTTCCATTTCATTTTTAACGGGGATCCTTTCTCTCCAAGCCCAGGACTGTAAAATGTATTTTCCCCAGAAAGTGGGTTCGGTCAGGGAAATGAAATCGTATACCGCAAAAGATAAATACACCGGCAAGATGGTCCAGGAAGTCCTCTCGAAGAACGTGACCGGGAAGAATGTCGATATCACGGTCAGGACGACGGTTTATGATGACAAGGACGCCCAGACCGGAAGCCATGACATTCAGGTTAGGTGTGAGAACGGGGTGTTCAAGATCGACATGACCGATTACCTTTCCGGGTTATTGCAGGCTTACCAGTCGATGGAAGTTGAGATGAAGGGTGACAACCTGACCATTCCCGCCAGCCTGAATGTCGGGGAAAGTCTTCCCGACGCTACGGCCGAGATCATCGTTCGCAGCGGCGGACTGCAGATCATGGATATGACGGTGACGATCATGAACCGGAAAGTGGAAGCCCGGGAAAAAATGACCACCGATGCCGGGACCTTCGATTGTTATAAGATGAGCTACGATGTGGATTCAAAAACACGGCTGATCCATATGACCACCAAAACGGTGGAATGGATGGCCGGTGATGTGGGAGTGGTCAAATCGGAGAATTATGATAAGAAAGGAAAGCTGGCCTCTTATTCCGTGCTGACCCGTTTCAACGACTGAAAAATGAGCCCTCAGGAACCCGGCTGCTGACTGTGCGTCGTTTTCAGCTGGGTTTCCGGACCAGTTCGTACCAGGTCAGTTTCTCGGTGAAGACGATGCGGATGACATTGATGCCTGCCATCTTGGCGAGGATCAGGGAGGCTTTCCGCCTGCCGATCCCGGCGATGCGGCAAAACCGGTTGAGGGTTATCTTCTCGTTTTCGCGAAGATAAGCCAGGAGTTTTTCCTCGGCCTCAGTGTAATGCAGGTATATGCCTTTTTGCCTGCGTTCATTCTGCCATACCCTGACCTGGATGCTGTTGGCCAGGATGTTCTGATCATCCACCCTCACATAAGCCATCCATTTGCCCTCGGGGTGCGTGAGAAGTAGGGCTTTTCCTCACCGGGCGGAATGTCCACCTCGAGGACGGTCTTTCCGTCAACCTGCCAGCGTTTTGTAGTGAAGGGTACTTCCGGTTTGCAGTACATCGAGGAAGCGGCCTCAAGCATGTAATATTCTTCTTCCGACCGCACGCCGGCAATTTTCCCGTTATCCTTTACCCCGATCAGCAGTTTTCCCCCGTCGGTATTGGAAAAAGCCACCAGGGTTTTGGCGATCTTCCTGGCATCGCTGATCTCAAACTTGAAGTCAAGCTTCTGGTGTTCACCCTGTTTGATCAGATTAAAAATGTACGTGTTCAATGGACCGGCTTTAGGAATGAATTCAAAATTACACAAAGTTGAGAGCCCGCAAAACCAAAGGCGGAATACGGCCGCTTGCTTTTATCCGCCCGGGCAGGGAAGATCCGTCTGTTTGCACCGGCGTGACCGCTTTCTTCAATCCCCATGTCAGCTGCTCTTGTGGATAGGAACAAATGACGGGTTCAATCGGTTTGAAGGTGAACCGATGAAGACGTTTTGTGCCTGAGAGATCAAGGATCCTATTCCTGCATAAACAACCTGGCAGGATGGCATAAATTGCATTCTTTTGGGATTTTCTTTACGATTTTGCCCTGCATTTATTAACTTTCAACCTGTTAATGAAAACGTTTTACAACTAACAAATAGTTTTTACGATGGAAAATAAGAAAGATGAACAAAAAAAGACCGGGATGTCAAGGCGCGATTTTATGGCCACTACAGCAACCGTGGCTGCCGGTCTGACTATTCTTCCCGGCGGCGTGATCAGCGCCAAAGGGCGTGTTGCCCCCAGTGATAAGCTCAATATTGCCGGCATCGGTATCGGCGGTATGGGAAAGAGGAACCTCGAAGCGATGAAGAGTGAAAATATCGTGGCCCTGGCCGATGTCGACTGGCATTATGCCGAAAGCACCTTCGCAGGAATTTCCCGAATGCCAAAAAGTATTATGATTACCGGAAGATGTTCGATGAGATGGCCGACAGTTTCGATGCGGTGCTGATTGCCACCCCCGACCATACCCATGCCCTGGCGGCATCGATGGCCATTAAGGCCGGCAAGCATGTTTATGTGCAGAAACCGCTGACACATGCCGTTTATGAATCCCGTTACCTGACCAATCTGGCCAATCAGTATAAAGTGGTCACCCAGATGGGCAACCAGGGGAATTCCGGTGAAGGAATCAGGCAGATCGCGAATGGATCTGGGACGGCGCGATTGGTGAAGTCACCCATGTCGATGCCTGGACCAACCGACCGATCTGGCCGCAGGGCCTGGAAAGGCCGACCGAAAAAGTCAAGGTGCCAAAGACACTGGCCTGGGATCTTTTCATCGGAAGCGGCGAATTTGTTCCCTACAATCCCATTTATACCCCATGGAACTGGCGCGGCTGGTGGGAATTTGGTACCGGCGCCCTGGGCGATATGGCCTGCCACATCCTCGATCCGGTATTCAAAGCGCTCAAACTCCAATACCCGGAAAGCGTTCAGGGATCATCCACCAAAATCAACCTGGTCAGCCCGCCGGTTGCGGAGGTGGTGACCTATAAATTTCCCCGGCGCGATAACCTGCCCAAGGTGGGAATGCCCGAGGTTCTGGTGAAATGGTATGACGGTGGTATCCTGCCCGAACGGCCGGAAGGTCTGCCGGAAGGCGACATCCTCGGCCGCGATCCCAACGGCGGATGCCTCTTCTACGGAACCAGAGGTACCCTGATGTGCGGATGCTATGCCAAAGATCCGATCCTGCTGCCTTATTCCCGGATGGATACCTTCACCCCGCCGCCAAAAACACTGCGCCGGGTGGAAACCACCCACGAAATGGACTGGGTCAGGGCTTGTAAGGAAGGCTACGACAATGTCTTTGCCAATGGCACCGAACCGAGTTCCAACTTCAACTATTCGGGTCCGCTCAATGAAATGGTCGTCATGGGCGTCGTGGCTGTCCGGCTTCAGGATCTCAAGCGCGAGCTGCAATGGGACGGCAAGGATATGAAGTTCACCAACATCGGCGACAATGATGAGATCCGCGTGGTTTCTTCCGATAAATTCAGCGTGGTCGATGGCCACCCCATCTTCGACACCCAGCATAAAACGCTGAACGCCAAACAGGCCGCCGAAGAATACATCAAACCCACTTACCGGGAAGGCTGGTCGCTCTAGCGC
Source organism: uncultured Bacteroidales bacterium (assembly GCA_963763215.1). Lineage (GTDB taxonomy): Bacteria > Bacteroidota > Bacteroidia > Bacteroidales > DASQZK01. The sequence goes on along the minus strand of CAVXNX010000031.1, from coordinate 339,310 downwards.
CATTCGTTTCCGGTGAACACAAAGGCTGTCTTCACCGGCCCAATTGCCGGCAGGAGGGAAGACAGCCTTTTCCGTTTTCCCCGGCAACGGTTTCAATAATGTGCACACTGAAAGGCAACGGAAAGGCTTTTTCCCGGAAGCAAATTGCCGACCGGATGCCGCCGCCCGGGTTTTTCTGCATGTCAGGTGATTTTGCCGGCCTCTTCATTCTGTTTTGCACCCTGATCATGATGCATCTTAAAAATATTCGTCTTATATTAGCTTTGTGAATGCCGGTCCCATGGGAATGGCCTTCATCCGGATTCTCAAATTCAAAACTAAAATGATCCGTTTATGAAAAAATGGCTACCCCTATTCGGATTGTGCTTTGTTCTCCTTTGTTTCCTGCCAGAAGACCAGGCCAGCAGGCCAGGATTTTGTCCTCCACCGCGGCGTGAATATCAGCCACTGGCTCTCCCAAAGCGACAGGAGAGGCGAGGAGCGGAAGTCCTTCTTCACGGAAGAAGATGTGAAGTTTATCGCAGGCACGGGTTACGACCATATCCGGCTGCCGATCGACGAGGTGCAGATGTGGGATGAAAACGGGCAGAAACATGAAGAGGCCTTTACCCTCCTTCACGATGCCATCGGATGGTGCGCCAGTCATGGTCTTCGCGTGGTGGTTGATCTTCACATCATCAGGTCGCATTATTTCAACAGCAAGGTCCGACCACTTTGGAGCGATCCGAAAGAACAGGATAAATTCATCCGGCTGTGGCAGGATCTTTCGGGAGAACTCCATGAATACCCCGACAGTCTCGTGGCCTATGAACTGATGAACGAAGCCGTGGCCGACAATCCCGATGACTGGAACAACCTGATCACCCGGACGGTCAGTGTCCTCAGGGAAACAGAACCCCGACGGAAGATCGTGGTCGGATCCAATATGTGGCAATCGGCAAGCACTTTCGATGATCTCAAGATTCCTGATGATCCGCAATCTCATCCTCAGCTTCCATTTCTACCATCCGATGGTGATCACCCATTACCATGCCTCATGGACCAAAGTTGGTGAATATACCGGCCCGCTTACTTACCCGGGGAAAGTTGTCACTGATGAGGAAATTGAAAAGCTGTCCGGTGATCTGAAAAAGGAAGTGGAGTACTGGGGCCAAAACTATAATATCGATTCAATGCGCGTTGAGGTCAGCAAACCGCTCAATTACGCCAGGGAGCACCATCTCCCGCTCTATTGCGGTGAATTTGGCTGCCTGTCCACTGTCCCTGAAGACATCCGCCTGCGGTGGTATCACGATTTCGTCACCGTTCTCGAAGATGACGGGATCGGTTGGGCGAACTGGGATTACCGGGGAGGTTTCGGCATCATCGGTGACCAGGGAAAACCCAACCAGGCGCTCATCGATGTCCTCCTGAGCAGGTAGAATCCAGGGCAGAACCTGATCCTGACCTTTGGTCCTCTGTGCCCTGAGGCCGGGTTTCCACGGTGTTTCCATAACACCGGCGCGGATCCGGTTCCTGTTGATTAAATTGGCGGGCATTTAAACCATTTTATTTAACTTAGCGGGCGCATGCTACCCTGAAAACCATACCGGCTGCCGGCCGGGATGGATCCTAAGGGCCGGGCGATGGATCAGCAGCTTACCCGGCTTGTGGTACTGATTAATTGCCCCAGGAATTCAGGGACATATGACGGGAACGGAACACGTTTTTATTATTCCCCGGCTGAATGTACTGATGATTGAACCATCCTGCTTCAAAAGGCAGGGAAAAAAGGAGAGAGAGATGAAATTCAGATCTGCCCTGGCGGTTTCGCTCGGAATGGTGTCCCTGGCCGGATGTGGAGGGAGCCATGAGAAAACAGCATCTACACCGGTCAAACCGAATATTATCCTTATTCTTGCCGATGATATGGGATACTCCGATCTCGGATGCTTCGGATCGGAGATCCATACCCCTGTCCTGGACAGCCTGGCCGCCAATGGATTGGTGATGTCCAGGTTTATACCGGAACGGATGGAAACTGGTTTCGAGCCGTGACGATTACCGGTGGGAGCTTTACCGCCTCGACGAGGACCGGGACGAGCTCCATGACCTGTCGGGACAGGAACCGGAAGTCCTCAATGACATGATCGCATTTTACAACCAGCAAGCCGGTCGTCTCGGTATCCGTGACTGGCGGGAGCTGACCAAACAACAGAAATGATGAGAGCAGCAATGATTAATCAGTACGGGCATATCGGGCCGGCAGAGGTCAGTGAGCCAGAAGTGGGTGAAAACCAGGTCCTTGTCAGGGTCAACTATGCCAGCATCTGTGGCTCGGACCAGCATATTTTCAAGGGTGAATTTCATCCGCGAACACGTTTACCGCTGATCCCCGGGCATGAATTTGCCGGCGTGGTAGCCGGTATGGGAAAGCATGTGGAGGGTTTTTCCGCCGGCGATAAGGTCACCGTCGATCCCATCGTGTGGTGCGGGCAGTGTGCCGCATGCCGTGCGGGGCATTATCCGGCCTGCACTTCCCTGAAACTGATCGGCATCGATATGGACGGTGGTTTTGCCGAGTATGTCGTGGCCGACTCGTCGATGATCTACCGGATCCCCGATCATGTACCCGACCAGCATGCCGCCCTGGTCGAGATCCTTTCCATCGGGTTTCATGCCGCCGCAAGGGCTGAAGTCGGCCCCGCAGATGACGTGGCGATCTGGGGCGCGGGCAAAGTCGGCCATTCCATCCTGCAGGCCGTGAAAACCATCACCGGTGGCAAAGTATTTATCGTTGACATCTTACAGGAAAGGCTCGATCTGGTGAAAACAGGATATCCCGACGTGATGCTCATCAATGCCCGGGAACAGGACCCGGTCGAGGTGATACGAGAGTCCACCTCCGGGCGTGGCGTCGATATCGCTTTTGAAGCCATCGGTCATGCCGTGCACCTTCCGGGCCATAATCCCGTGAGGTCCTGCATTAACGTCATCCGGGGAGCCGGGAAGGTCTGTGTGCTGGGCCTTTCCGATGAACCTGCCGAAATTCTGATGAAGGAGCTGATATGGAAAGAGGCGCGGATCATCGCTTCCCGTGTCAGCCATGGTGAATTTGCCACAGCAGTCGATGCGCTCAGCCGCGGCCTTCTCCGGCCGGAAATCATGGTGACCGATGTCCTCCCCCTGGAAGAGGCGATGCGCGGTTTCGAAATGCTCGAATCGGACCCCGGCAGACACCTGAAGATCCTCCTCAAAATCTGATTGTCGCAGTAATCGTGTGAGCCGGTCCAGTTCATCTCCGGACCAACGGACAATTCCGGCGTTATTCCGCGTTGTTAACCCTGAACTCAGCCGGGTGCAGGTGCCGGGAATCCGGTCCGATGAGGACCCTGAATTTTCCCGGTTGCCACCCTCTTCATGTCGATGTTGCAGAAGCTGAGCTTAGCGGGGTGATCTATGCACAAGGGGATCAGTTCCCTGCCCGGATGATCTTCGATACGCACACTTCCCCTGAAACGGAAACGATCCTCAGGATGTAGACCCCCGGGGCAAGACCGGATACGTCGAGGGTGTATTTCATACCTGCGGGGTCGAATCTTGCCAGGGGCCGCAGACTGAGGTCGAACAGCGTGATCTCCTTCATGGGCAGTGGTGAGGCAACGGTGATGCGCGAAGTGGCGGGAACGGGATAGACGGTGACACCCGTTGCTGGTGTTTTACCCGGGTTTGCCTTTGTCGGGAGGTCGGGGGTATGGAGTGCGCGTGTGGTGTAGATGTGGTATTCACCAGGTTCCAGATCCACCAGGGCATGGGGATCCCCGACCTGGACGCTGTCGCCGGTAAAGAAGTCGTACCAGGTACCTCCACGGCTGAAGGCAGGATCGCCCTGTTGGGTCACCACATCGAAATTACCGATGATGCGGACATTCATGTCCGGACTATTCAATTCGATCCGTTTGAAAGCGCCCGACACATCGAGGGAGAAATCCCGTGTATCAAACACCGCTTCTTCACTGCGTAAGCCAATGAGTGACCGGAAAACCTGGAAAACCCGGTTCCGCGAATGGAGATAATCCCACCGGATGGGTTTATTCCCGACACGGCCGTTGAAATCGATGGAATAATCGTAGCCCATTTCTTCAAACTGCCATAACATCTTGGGTCCGGGTACCGTGAAGAAAAAAGCCGCCGCTTCTTCGACTCTCCTCAGGGCGGTGGAGAGCTGCCTGATGTCATAGGAACCGGATGAATTGCCATAGGTGAGGTTTTTGTACATGAGTCTCTCCTCATCATGGCTCTCCATATAAGCGACGAGCCGGGGATTGCTCCATTCCCGTGTGGTGTAAGCCACCCCACTGATGTCCCATGTGCAGGGGCCCGTCGGATAACCCATGGTGCACTGATTGTACTGGCAGTTTTCATTACCCCATAGCATCATGCCGGTATTGCTCAGGACGATTTCTTCGGTGTTGGCGGTAAAATGTTCGAGAATGACATACTGGCCGGGTTTGACTGCCCATATCGAATCGGCCATACGTTTCAGGATGGCGATCCTCGAGGCGTCATAGGCATATCCGTCGCCCGGTGTATTGGTGAATCCCTTGGTGAAGTCGAAACGGTAGCCGTCGATATGGTACTTCTGCATCCAGTGCCGGTTCACCCTGTCGATGAATGCCTTTGTCGCCGGGCTTTCCTGGTTGAAATCGTAACCGAATGAAAATACCGGGTTGGGGGAGGTCTGGTTGTACCATGGATTATCGGCTGAGGGGCGGTTCGTGGCGGAATCGAAATAAAGCTGCACCAGGGGAGACTGGCCATAGGAATGGTTCAAAACCATATCCTGGATTATGGCGATGCCCCGATGGTGGCAGGAATCTACGAATGCCTTCAGATCATGTTCCGGTCCGTAGTATTTATCGGGTGCGAAATAGAAGGATGGATTATAACCCCAGCTTTCATTTCCCTCGAATTCATTGAAGGGCATCACCTCGATGGCATTGATGCCAAGGCGGGTAAAGTAGTCGAGGGTATCGGTGAGAGTCTTCCAGTCATGTGCAGCCAGGAAATCCCGCAGCAGGAGTTCATAAATGATCAGATCTTTCGCCGTGGGCGGCATATAGCTCGTATCGGACCAGTGATAGGGCTGTTGATCCGTCTGAAGGACTGATACGATGCCGGTTGTCAGCCCGTAAGGATAGGGTTTCAGGTTGGGATACACCGAGTCGGGGATCCACCGGTCATTCACGGGGTCGAGCACTTTTTCGGTGTACGGATCGGCGATATTCAGCTTCCCGTCAACCAGGTACTGGTAGGCATATTCCTGACCGGGGGTCAGGCTGCCGAATGCCAGCCAGAACCTGTCGCCATCGCGGTTTGCCCGGTATGCCCCGTAGGGGATCCACCCGTTAAAATCTCCCATCAAAAAAACGTTATCCTTTCCCGGGGCATAGAGAACGAGACAGACCGAATCCGGTGCGGTGTAGTTGATACCGTCCTTCATCCCTTCCGGAAGAGGGACGACATCCTGGCTCCCCGTAACGCCTACAAAGACGGAATCTTCGGCTGTTTCCTGGCCAGAGGTGGCGGTCATTTTAATCCAGTTGTCGCCAGGTCCCGGGAAAGTGATTGTCTGTGACAGGCTCGTCCCCGTGACCGTTTTGACCGGTATTGAATTTTTGAAAAGGCTGAGGGTTGCCTGCTTTGAGCACGACGCCTCAAAGCGGACGGAGGATCCGGGGGAGGTGATTGTATTTTCCAAACCCTTGGGGCCGACATCGACAGGATCCCGATCCTCTGGATCGCCGCTCCGGTGACAGGGCTGATCATTCAGCCCATCATCGGTCACCTCAGCGACAATACCTGGGGACGCCTCGGCCGGCGGCGACCGTATTTCCTTGTCGGCGCCATCCTGGCCTCCATGGCCCTGGTGTTCATGCCCAATTCGCCCAGCCTGCTGATCGCCGCCGGAACCCTCTGGATCATGGACGCATCCATCAACATTTCCATGGAACCCTTCCGGGCTTTCGTGGGCGATATGCTGCCCGATGAACAACGGACCCTCGGGTTCACCATGCAAAGTTTCTTTATCGGCACCGGCGCTTTTGTCGCCTCATGGATGCCATATATCCTGGCCAACTGGCTGCATTTTTCCAACAGTGCCCCTGTTGGACAGCTTCCCCAGACGGTGCGATATTCTTTCCTTTTCGGAGGGCTGGTGTTCATCTCGGCGGTTTTATGGACCGTCTTCTCCACCCGGGAATATTCACCCGAGGAAATGGCACAGTTTGAGGATACAGACATCCAGGATACCCGGGAGATCATCGAAAAACACGAACCGGTTTCCAGGTACCTCCGCAGAGGGATTGCCTGGACCCTGTCGGGACTGATCCTGATCCTCCCCATCTGGTACTTTCACCTGGAGAAGGAACTGTACATCCTGGCAGGAGGACTTGGCCTTTTTCGGGATCCTTCAGATGCTTAGCAGCCTGATGGTGGGCGCGGGAAGAACATCAGAACGCGACTGGTCATCATCATCACCGATCTCTACCGGATGCCTCTGACCATGCGGCAGCTTGCCCTGGTCCAGTTCTTTTCCTGGTTCGCCCTGTTTTCGTTATGGATATACACCACCTCGGCTGTCACAAGCCATATCTACGGGACGACCGATACCACTTCTGAAATCTATAATGACGGGGCTAACCTGGTCAGCGGGATGTTCGGATGGTATAATCTTTTCGCGGCTGTCTTCGGGCTTCTTTTCCTTCCCTGGCTGGCCCGGCTTACCGGCAGGAAGTTCACCCATATGATCGCCCTGCATGGCCGGCGGTATAGGCCTGGCATCCATTTATCTGCTGAACGGATGCCTCATGCCATGATCTGGCCGATGCTGGGCGTCGGCCTGGCCTGGGCAAGCATTCTGGCCATGCCTTATGCCATCCTCACCGGATCGCTTCCCCGGAATAAAATGGGCGTTTACATGGGGATCTTCAATTTCTTCATTGTCATTCCCCAGATCCTGGCGGCAACGATCCTGGGCTTTATGGTGAAAGACCTTTTCGGCGATCAGAGCATCTATGCTCTTGTCACCGGGGGATGTTCCATGGCTCTCGCCGGTATCCTGACACTTTTTGTCGACGATCCCAAAGATCGTAAGGCACGGTTAGTCTAAATTCTAATTCCTGACTTTTATGACGAATAACTATAAACCCGATGAATGGCTGGTGACCGAAGAAGGCTTCGATCCTTCCAGGCAAAGAGCCTCTGAAAGCATTTTCAGTCTTGGAAACGGTCACATGGGGCAAAGGGGGAATTTCGAAGAAAAATATTCAGGCGATTCCCTCAAAGGGAATTACGTTGCAGGGATCTTTTACCCGGACAGGACCCGGGTGGGATGGTGGAAAAACGGGTACCCGGATTATTTTGCCAGGGTGCCGAACATGCCCGACTGGAACTGCATCCGCGTTTGGGTGAACGACATGGAACTGGATCTTTTTCAATGTACCGTCCCGTCCTTCAGGCGTGAACTCGACATGCGGCACGGCCTGCTGAAAAGGACCTTCCGTGCCGTTCTGGCCAATGGCTGCGAGGTCGAGGTCTCCGCCCGGCGATTTCTCAGCATGGCCGATGACGAAACCGCCGCCATTAGCTACCGTGTCAAAATGTTGAATTTCGACGGCCGGATCATACTCTCACCGGCCATCGATGGAAAGGTGAGAAACCAGGAGGCCAACTATCAGGATAAATTCTGGGAGATTACGCATGCCTCTGCTGAGAATGGATTGGCATCGCTCATGATACGAACCTTCAAATGGGAATCGGCCGTGGCTATTTCCACGTGCTGCCAGGCCAGTGTGAACGGTAACCTCCTGAAAACCGCTCCCGAAGACTTCAACGAACAATCTGCCGTAGGCTGCCGGATCCGGATCGACCTGAAATCGGGCGATGAAATCACCCTCTACAAGTATATCTCCGTTCTTTCTTCCCCTGACCATAAAGATGGCGATCTCCTTGCCGGGGCAAGGGAAAAAGCGCAGGCTTCCATGGAGAGATCTTTCAGGCGGCTCCTCCGGGAACATCAGGATCAATGGGCGGAGATATGGTCACACCATGATATGGTCATCCGGGGAGATGTGAAAGCCCAGCAAGGCATTCGGTTCTGTATCTTCCACCTGAACCAGACCTCCACCGGGAAAGAGGAACGGATGAATTTCAGTCCCAAAGGGTTCACCGGTGAAAAATACGGTGGGGGGACATACTGGGACACCGAGGCCTTTGCCCTGCCCTATGTCCTGGGGACTTCGCCCCCGGAAACAGCGCTGAGCCTGGTCCGGTACCGGTATCACCATCTGGAAAAGGCGATCCAGAACGCAGAGAAACTGGGATTTCACTCCGGCGCGGCTCTTTATCCCATGGTCACGGTGAATGGTGAGGAGTGCCATAACGAATGGGAGATCACTTTCGAGGAGATCCACCGCAACGGCGCCATCGCCTATGCCATTTTTAACTATATCCGGTACACCGGTGACGAAGGATATCTGTGTGAAGGAGGTCTGGAAACCCTGATCGCCATTTCGAGATTCTGGCGGCAGCGTGTGAACTGGTCGGATGTCCAGGGAAAATACGTCTTACTAGGGGTCACCGGGCCGAACGAATATGAGAACAATGTTAACAATAACTGGTATACCAACAAGATGGCCGTCTGGACCCTTGGTTATACCATCACCTGCCTTGACGACCTCCTCGAAAAAGACCCCGTATGCTACAATCAGATCATTGAAAAATGCCGGTTCAACTATGAAAAAGAAGTCGCGGAGTGGAAAGACATCATCGAGAATATGTACCTCCCTTACTCCGGAAATCTGCGGGTCTTCTTGCAGCAGGACGGTTACCTTCATAAGGAACAGAAACTTGCCGGCGAACTTTCTCCCGGCGAGCGACCGGTCAGCCAGCACTGGTCATGGGACAGGATCCTCCGTTCAGCATACCTCAAGCAGGCGGATGTGGTCCAGGGAATGTATCTCTTTGAAGAAGAATTCAATACGGAGACCATACGGCGGAATTTCGACTTTTACGAACCGCGGACATTGCACGAATCGTCACTGTCTCCCGGGCTGCATTCCATCGTGGCGGCGAAAACGGGAAACGCTTCCCGGGCGCTCGAACTCTTCATCCGGTCGGCAAGGCTGGATCTCGACGACTATAACCATGAAATCCGGGAAGGGCTTCATATCACCAGCATGTGCGGAACCTGGATGGCAATGGTCCATGGCTTCGGCGGGATGAGGGTGAAAAACAACCGCCTGTCTTTTCGCCCGCTCCTTCCCGAAAGCTGGCCGGAGGTGCGATTTACTGTGCATTTCCGGAAAAATATCCTGACTGTCGGCATCAACGCCTCGAAAGTAAAACTCATTAATGAGTCCGGTCCGGTGATCGATGTGTTTGTGGGAGACAAAAAAGTCAGGGTGGCATCGGTGTCTGAGATCGACTATGTTCCCGAGCTGATTTGAAGTCAGGTATGCTGAAGATTACCAGCGGTCTTCACATTCGTTATTTCGCCTTCCGTACACGGTGACCATCCCTCTTGCACCGGGAGGGAGTTGGGTGGCGAAAATCAACGAATGACCGGTGCGCGATCCCCATTTCCGTTCAACCTTCCCAGAGTTCAGCCAGGGCCATGAGGCAATTGGCCAAAGGCGTGTTCCAGTATTCGGTGGTGTTCCATTGCGCCCGGCCTTCCAGGTCGAGAACGGGCCGGTCATCAGCATCGCCGATGAAACCTGACATGAAGCCGCCAGGGAAAGGTCCGAGGAAACGGCTGTGGGGCATGGGATTGTTGTACCCCACACCGGTGACCATCGAGGCCATCATGGGATTATGTCCCAGTGTCCAGTAAATCTGGTCCCAGGCAATGTCTTTCAGAGCCTGGTCGCCGAGGATCCTCGCGGTCATCGCCAGTCCGTGAGCCCAGCTCATCCAGTGACCGTTCAGCCCGTGGTTCAGCTTCTGCGCGGAACGGTCGGGCATGAAGAACCGGTAGTACAGATCACCGAAAGGGTGATAGGTCTCATCACTTGCCGGAGCGAAATAAAATCCATAGGGCATGAAACCGAACGGCGACAGGGCAGCGGCAGGTTTGACAAACCGTTCTGCACAGCACTTCGAGGGCCATCCTGATCCGGCCGGCGACAGGGTGACCGGGAAGCACGTCATGGACCTGGCATAAGGCGATTAGCGGCTGGGCGGAATGCAGGATGCCCCTGTAAGGATCGTCCTTCCCGGTGTTCATAAACCAGAACCCATGCCTGCCGGATTGCAGATCCATCAGTTCGACGGCAAATTCCGCCACCGTCTCCGCCATGATCTCCCCGGCACGGTAAAGTTCGATGGCGGCCATAACCTTCCAGCTGACGACGGAGGTCCAGGTATGAAAGGGATCGCCGGTCCGCTGTTTGCCCAGCATGAACTGCCATCCTTTACCGGCGGCCTTCCGGCATTGTCCGGCCAGGCGGGGAAGATTCCCCACCAGCCATGCGGGCTGCTTTGAGCAGGAGGCAGATGGTCGTGTACTGGGCGATGGGATTGTATGCCACCCGTACTTTTCGCTCGTCGCCCGAAGAGAGGATGTTGTCTGTGAAACGGTTTTCGCTGTTGTCGGCCACACAACCGGCGTGGTTTTCATACCACCATTTCAGGTCCTGTGTTTCGCGGGCATCGCCGCCGCCGGCAACATCTTCGAAGAACATTCCGGTGGCCTCGTCCTGCATCTTCAGCATGAAATCCAGCGCCCAGGCCGATTCGGTGATGAAGTCGTCGCCGACCGCTCCTTCACCGGAAAAGCACCGGCGACGCAGGTTTGTCGCGGAATGGATATCCAGAAAACCGGCCAGCGGGAGATTGGTGTGAACCATCCATTTACGCAGGTCGCCGGCATCGTACCACCCTCCGCTCACATCGACATACTCCCCGTTGTCGGATCGCACGGCATCGTCGGTGTTCGATTCTTCCCGCATCGGGAGCCCATGCCGGCCCGAACGCCAGTTATGAATGAAATCGAGGAACAGGAAGGGAAGGTTAACGAAAGCTTTATCGGTGATGGCGAACTGGAAGGACCAGTGTTCGGCATCACCGAGAACAACCCTGTAGGTGCCCGGTTGGGTAAGGCCGGAAAAGTCGCCCGTGAGCCAGATCCCGAAAGCACCACGGTGTTCCGTCAGCGTTCCTTCAAAGACCGTTTTCCAGTTTTCACGGTCACTGAAGTCCTCCTGCACCACCTGTTGCATATCCTGAATACTGAAACGGGCATACCCTGATCCGGCAATGACCACTTTTTTCCGGGCTCCGGTGTGAAACCCGATGTGATTGACGATGCATTTTAATGCCATGGGAGAATCGTTTGATTGCCTGGTAAAGGTAAGGATATTTCAATTCCGGCTGAAGGCAGGACCGTGCCCAATATCGCTATTGAAAAGCTTTTTCCCGTTGATCCTTTAGAGGCGCTTTGAATATTCGCCGTATCTTTAAAATATTCCTCGCCCGAATTCGTCTTTGGAACCAGAAACGGTATGAAATGACAGCGGCTGAACAGAAAGATATTGGCGATGCCTTTGAACGGGAGCACAACCGGCTTCTCGGGTTTATCCGGAAGCGGATCCCTGTATCCCTTGATGCCGAGGACATTTTGCAGGATGTCTTCTACCAGCTCACTGCAGGCTTTAACGATATCCGTTCGGTTGGAAGCATCACCGCCTGGCTTTACAGGACGGCAACCAACCGGATCACGGACTTCTACCGGAAGAAAAAACCGGTGAACCTGGGTTACAGGGATCCCGCTGGCATGGACGATGAACTGCCTGTCATGTTGGAGGATGTTTTGCCTTCAGCTCGATGGAACCCCTGAAGACGCGTTACTGCGGGACCTGATCTGGGAGCGGATCCAAGAAGCTCTCGATGAGATGCCCCCCGGGCAACGGGATGTCTTTATCCTGCATGAATTCGAGGACAAAAGCTTCAAAGAGATCGCGGCCATGACGGGCGAAGGGGTGAATACCCTGATTTCCCGGAAAAGGTATGCCGTGCTGTATATGAGAGAACGATTGAAAGATTTGTATCACTAAATAAATTCAAAAACGATGAAAATTTTTAAGTACATAGGTTTCGGAATCCTGGGGATCGGTTTTGTCATCCTCGCCATTTGGCTGACAATGTCCCTGTGGAACTGGCTCATCCCTGTCTTATTTCACGGACCGGTGATCACCTTCTGGCAAACGGCCGGTCTGTTCATCCTCTCCCGGATCCTTCTCGCGGGCGTGTCGCACCGGTGCCGTTCTTACCGACAGGTACGATGGCCGGTGGCAACGGAAGTACTACAACAAATACCATCGCACCGCGGAACAGCCGGAGGGCGGGGCCGCGAGCTGATCATCCGGTGAGGATCGGGTAACAGGAAGGGGAGAAGGTGTGTGCCATTCGCTTCCCGCCAGCGCCGGACCGCAGGTTGCAGTCCGGTAAGCTCCCGGGAAGAAATGGCGGGCCCGGGGAAGCATATTTCAGCATTCTTTTTCATTTCTGAGAAATTATTCTGAAATTAATGCCCCACTAAACCTTACGCCCTATCACCATGAAAAACCTGTATCTTCTTACCCTGATGATGGTTATGACAACAGCCTGTACAAAGACCGACAAAAATCAGTTGTCCATCGTCCCTCAACCCTCAGTGATCGAACCCGGCTACGGGGCTTTCACCGTTGACGACGGCACGCGGGTGATCATCCGCAATCCGGATGCCCGGATAAAACAAGCGGCAGAGATCTTTATCCGTGATATGAAGAAAAACCAGTCACTGAACCTCGTGACTGACGGGAGCGGCCAGGCCTCTGATTCACATGCGATCGTTCTGGATCTTACTTCACCCGAAGTTCCGGGAGATGAAGGTTATGTCCTGGAATCGGGAAGGAAGGGCATTACCATCCGTTCGGGTTCACCCGCGGGTGTTTTTTACGGCCTGATGACCCTGGAACAAATCGCCCTGTCGTCAAAGGCCGACAAGGGGAGTTTTGATGTTCCGGCCATGAAGATCTCAGACATGCCGCGTTTTAAATGGCGCGGGATGCATCTCGATGTTGGCCGTCATTTTATGAACGCCGCTGACGTGAAAAAATACATCGACAATCTGGCGCTTTACAAATTCAACCATTTTCACTGGCATCTCACTGAGGACCAGGGCTGGCGCATCGAAATAAAGAAATACCCCAAACTGACAAGCATCGGTGCCTGGCGTGACAGCACCCTGGTGGGGAATTTTTCACATAAGCCCCTTCAGTATGACGATGAAGAGGTACGGCGGCTTCTACACACAGGAAGAAGTAAAGGATATCGTGAAATATGCCGCCGACCGTTTTATTACCGTCGTTCCGGAGATCGAAATGCCCGGTCATGCCCAGGCAGCCATTGCGGCCTATCCCGAACTGGGCGTCACGGGAAAGAAAATCAATGTGAAAACGGAATGGGGCATCTCTCCCTACATCTTTATGCCTTCTGACAAAACCTTCAGCTTCCTCGAGGATGTCCTGACCGAGGTGATGGAACTTTTCCCATCGCAATACATCCATATCGGGGGCGACGAGGCCATCAAAGACCAGTGGAAAGAGAGCCCCCAGGTGCAGGCTATGATCCGGAAGCTGGGCCTGAAGGATGAAAATGAGATGCAGAGTTACTTCATTCACCGGATCGAGAAATTTTTGAATGCCCACGGTAGGAATATCATCGGATGGGATGAGATCCTGGAAGGCGGCCTGGCGCCCAACGCGACGGTCATGTCCTGGCGCGGCCAGCAAGGCGGGATCGCAGCCGCCGGGATGAAGCATGACGTCATCATGACCCCCACGCATTACTGTTATTTTGACTATTACCAGGCGAAGCCGGTTGACCAGGAGCCGCTGGCCATCGGCGGTTATCTTCCCATCGATACGGTTTATTCGTATAATCCTGTCCCGGCAGCACTCAGCGAGGATGAAACGAAATACATCCTTGGCGTTCAGGGTAATGTCTGGACGGAATACATGCCCAATTACAAGCACGTCGAATATATGGTCTTCCCACGAATTCTGGCCATGTCCGAAATCGCCTGGTCACAGCCCGATGCGAAAGATATGGACGACTTCAACCGGAGGGTAAACCGTCAGGCGAACCTGTTCGACAAACTGGGACTGAATTATTCAAAAACCGGCATGCCCCCGAAACCGGAATAGGGGCCGGCCAACCAACGGAAATACCGAAAGACAATGAAAAGGATCTTATGGCTCTTGCCTCTCATCGGGCTCCTGTTATTCTCCTGCCGGAAGAACGTTGAAAAAGACTACGACATCGTCGTTTACGGCGGGACGTCTGCCGGGGTCATCGCCGCTTATTCCGCAAGGCTCGAAGGCAAAAAGGTTTTGCTCGTCGAGCCGGGCAGGCATCTCGGCGGACTGAGCAGCAGCGGCCTGGGGCAGACCGATATCGGGAACAAGTATGCCGTTACGGGACTTGCCAGGAATTTTTACCGGCGCATCGGCGATCATTACGGGAAACTTGAGGCCTGGAAGTTTGAGCCTCATGTTGCCGCGGATGTCTTCAGGCAATACATCGCAGAATCGGGCCTTGATGTCCTTTCTGAATACCGCCTTAAAGACGTTAAGATGCGGAACAACAGGATCGAATCGCTGGAGCTTGAACATGCTCCGGCACCGGATCCCGCCACCGACCGGGATATTTCCGCCTCCTATTTCATCGACTGCTCCTACGAGGGCGACCTGATGGCCAAGGCAGGCGTTTCCTATACCGTGGGGAGGGAATCGAATGCCACTTACGGGGAGACCTACAACGGGGTGGAACTGATGGATGGGCACCAGTTTCCCGATGGTATCGATCCGTATATCGTGGAAGGCGATCCGTCAAGCGGCCTGTGCCGGGAAATACAGGCAACCGGTGTGGCCCCCGACGGTACCGGCGATACCCTCGTCCAGGCATACAATTACCGGCTGTGCCTCACACAGGATAAAGACAACATGGTGCCGGTGACCCGTCCCGAGGACTATGATCCGGCAACGTTCGAGCTATTGAGGCGCGTGATCCGCCATCGCGAAAAGAGCGGTGTGAAAGGGGATCTGGGGCAATACCTCATTATTTCTCCCATGCCCAACGGCAAGACCGACATCAACAACAAGGGTCCCATGTCGACCGATGCGATCGGGATGAATTATGCATACCCGGAGGGGAGCTATTCCGTCCGCGCCCGGATCGCCATGGATGTGGAGAACTATACGAAGGATTTGCTCTATTTTCTCGGCCATGACGAAGCTGTCCCCGAATACCTCCGCAACCAGATGCTTTCCTGGGGATGGGCGGCCGATGAATTCACCGACAACGGAAATTTCCCGCCTCAAATGTACATTCGCGAAGCCAGGCGGATGATCGGCGAATACGTAATGACCCAGCATAACTGCACCGGCGACAGTACGGTCAACGACGGCATCGCCCTTGCCGCCTACACCATGGATTCGCATAACTGCCAGCGTGTCGTGGTCAATGGAATGGTGAAAAATGAAGGGAACGTTGAGATCGGCGGGTTCCCTCCCTATGAGATATCCTACCGTTCACTCACCCCCAAACGGGAGGAATGTGAAAACCTGCTTGTGCCGGTATGCCTGTCCTCCTCACACATCGCCTTCGGTTCGATCAGGATGGAGCCGGTCTTTATGGTTCTGGGCCAGGTGACGGGCCTGGCCTCTGTCATGGCGCTTAACGCAGACGTGCCGGTGCAGAAGGTCGATGTCGCCGCCCTGAACAGCCGGCTGTCAGCCAACCCGCTTCAGAACGGAACGCCTCCCGACATCGTGGTGGATAATTCCGATTCGGCACAGGTCAGCATCCAGGGGCCCTGGGAATTACGGAGCTATTGGATGGGTCAGAACAAAGCCGATCATCTTTTCCATTCACCTTCCGCATCACCCGGCTCCGTCACCTTTCAGCCCGGCATTCTCGGACCGGCCGGAACGTTACCGGGCATTTCTGTATATTCCGAGAATGCCCTGGAATAACCGTGATTTTGAAAGATACAGCAGCAAGGTGAAGGTGGAAGTGAAAAGCGTCGCCGGAACGGATACGAAAGTTTATGATATCAACCCGTATACCTTCGACTGGGCGCCCCTCGGCACATTTTCGTTCCGGTCGGGCGACTATATCCGCATCATCGCCGACGACCCGGATTATCCTGTTCCGGCCGATGCAGTTCTCCTGGTACCCGCGGCGGAAAAGGAGCAGGGGCAGTGAGCATTCCGTTGCCTGCGAGTCAGGCGGGACGGCGACGACAAGAAAACGCATGGAGATGGAGATCATTTTTATCCTTTACCGACCGGGGGTTCCCGGGAATATTGGCGCCACTGCCAGGGCGCTAGAGACGATGGGTTTTACCCGCCTCAGGCTCATCGAACCCTGCGATCACCTGTCGGTTGAAGCGAAAATGATGGCGCACGGTTCACATGAATCGTATCCTTGAACGGATCTCATTCCTGGGAGCCGCCGATATTAACCTTCTGCACTCGGTGACCTCAAAGATCATGTCGCGGCTGAAGGAATGACCGGATCATTTCCGCCCCGGAACATACGTTATACTTTAACATTCATGACCATGAGAATAGTCCTGTACCGGTTTTTTCTGCTCTCCCTGGGCGCCTGTTTCTTCACAGCGACACTCAGCGCCCAGGATCACGCGATCAGTCTGAATACGCTCACCCTTTCGGGGAATGCGGAGTTCTCGCCTTCCGGGGGCGGATCTTACCTGCTCAAAACGCACTCGCCATATGCCGGCCTTATGATTGACGATCCCGGCGTACTCCGGGATATCCCAAAGGTAAAATACCTGGTGATCGGCATCAGGCATCACAATCCATACAGCGGGATCATAAACCTGGAGTTTTTCACCCTGGATTCGGCAAACCGTTCCCTGGCTACGGCTCCCCGTCTGTCGGCAAAGATCGGAATCCTGCCCGATCTCCAAACCTGGCTGATCTTCCCGTTCTCCTACCTGGACGGTCAGCAGATCTTCCTGCCGCGGGTTCCCCGTCAACTCAAAGGCGTCGTGTTCGGAAGCCGGATCGACCCGTCGGAGATTGCGGCCATCAAACTGATTCCGGGACCTTACGCGCCGCCGAGTTTCGAACCGGTTTTTGAGATCGACACGATGTACCTCAGCTCCGAAATACCCGTTTACGATTCCCCTCCCGGCCAGCCCCTGGTCGATGCCTACGGGCAATGGAACACCGCCGACTGGCCGGGCAAAACCCATAACCCGGCCGAATTCGAAGGGCTGAAAAATGAACTGCAAACACGTGCCGACTCTGACAGCCAATTTCCCGGCAACCTTTCCCCTTACGGGGGATGGAAAGAACTGCGGTTTGACTCCACCGGTTTTTTCCACACCCATTTCGATGGCAAACGCTGGTGGTTTGCCGACCCTGACGGGTACGCTTTTTTGAGTTTCGGGATGGATTGCGTCCAGCCCGGCCTCACCGGTGTCATCGGGGGTAATGAAGACCTGTACAGCCGGATTCCGCCGCGCGATTCCGGCTATGCCTTCGCGTATCAGGATATGGGGAAGGTGAAACTGATCGATTTCTTCCGGGTCAATATGCATGATATGTTCGGCTCAGGCTGGCGGACCAAATGGACGAAGATCACCCGGAACAAACTCGTCTCCTCGGGATTTAACACCGTCGGGAACTGGTCCGATTCGGCCTTTTCACGGAACAGCCGCATGCCGTATGTCCTCCCTCTTTCGGGCTTTCCGGTCACCGAAGTGTTCCTCTTCCGGGATTTTCCCGATGCTTTTTCACCCCAGTACAAGATCAATGCCCGACGGTTTGCCCAACAGCTCCTTGGATACCGCGACGATCCGTTCCTGGTGGGATATTTTCTGCGGAACGAGCCCCAGTGGGCGTTTGGCGATCACGATCTTGCCTTCGAAATGTTTGCCACCGGCGACCTTTCGTTCACCAAAATGGCCTTTGCCAAATGGCTTGGGGAGAAATACGGGGACGACCTGGGTGCGTTCAACAAAGCCTGGAACCTGAACCTGAAGGCATTTGCCGATCTCAATGTGAAGGTTTTTAAAAGATACCCTTCGGAAGCCAGCCGGAAGGATTTTGCCGCTTTCACCGACCTGATGGTCGACAAATATGTGGGCACCGTCTGCGACGAAGTGAAAAAAGTGGATCCCAACCATCTCAACCTCGGGATGCGCTATGCGTACATCAGTTCTCCGCTCCTTTACAGGGCAGGGGAGTACTTTGATGTCTATTCCATCAACGGTTACCATACGCCGGGACCGCCACCGACGGCAGATATTTACAAGATCACCGGCAAACCGGTCATGATCGGGGAATTTCATTTCGGCGCGATCGACCGGGGACTGCCTTCAACCGGGTTGTGCGGGGTGGCCTCCACTGAAGGCCGCGGACGGGCCTACCGGTACTACCTCGAGCAGGGATTCTCGCGACCCGAACTGATCGGTATCCACTATTTTCAGTGGATGGACCAGCCTGTGGCAGGCCGTTACGACGGGGAAAACTACAATATCGGCTTTAACGATATCCTTTACCGCTCTTACACGGAGCTCTTCGAGGCAGCTGCCAGGACCCACGGAAGGCTCTACAGGGTTGCCTCCGGGAAGAAACATCCCTTTTCGAAAAAAGCAAAAGTGATCCCTTCCATTGCATTCTGATGCCGGGTTGGCGAATAAGATGAAAACATTTAGTTTTATCCTCTCTCACCTAAACCGATATCGATGAAAGCTGTTTTTAAGGCCGGGTTGCCGGTATGGATTCTCGTGTGGGGCTGTCTCCTCCCGGGCTTGGGGCAATCAGCGGGCGGGGGGAAACCCGTGCATGTCGCAGCATTGCCTGGAGATCCTTTGAAGCGGTTCGGCGGGATTGACGAGGCAGGGAATGCGCATCCCCATCCATGCCATGCGTCCCTGGTCAGTTTCGATTCCGTGTTCACTTCGCCCTATGCCGTCGATCCCCTTTACCCTTGCCAGTTCGTTAACCGGGAAGGCCGGCATTTGTTTGTGATGAATAAAACCGCCTGGGCGTATTTCGGATGCGACGACCCGGCCATGGTCCTCAGACGCGCCGGCGAACAGGGGGTGAATGTCCTTCGTGTCGCATTGGAAGGCGAGCCCTATATGGATCACCTTGGTATCGAATTGTGGCCATGGGGAGGGAGCCGTGAAAATCCCGACTGGACCCGACTGAACGAAGAATACTGGCAGAGGGTGGAGCGGCGTATAAAAATGGCAGGAGAGAGGGGCATCGGCTTCGATCTCGTCATCTACACAAAGCTGAAGCCGGTGAAGGGGGATGCTGCGACGCAGCGATTTTACTGGCAGATGATCCTCGACAGGCTGAGCCGGTATTCCAACATCCTGACCTGGGAGATCGAGAACGAATACATCGGCAACGAAGCGTTCCAGGATTCTGTCGGCGCATTCTTCAGGAAATATGACCCTTACCGGCATCCTGTCTGCACTTCTACCGGCACCACCGATGATGCCGTCTGGCCGCATAAGGAATGGATGGATCTGGCCATTGTGCATACCTGCACCGGTTCCACCCCCCGGTATCCGCTCGACAGATGGTATCGGGATGTGGCCCGCAATACGCGGAGCTATGGCAAACCCGCTTTCAACAACGAAACGGGAAGGGAGATCCGGCATAAAAATGACGACCCGGTCAGCCGGCGAAAACAAAGCTGGATCTGGTGCGCGAGCGGATGTTTCTGGACCTATCATTCATGGGAAGGATGTGAAGGGATCAACGATCCGGATTACCGCGGACCAGGCCATGAGTTTATCAGGCCCCTGGCGGATTTTTTCCGTTCGCAGCCGTTCTGGGAACTGGATCCGAATTATACGGTTTTCCAGACCGAAAACAACGACTTGATCGTGTCAGCCCTGACAGATGGTGAACGCACCACCACCATCGTATATCTTTGTACAAAAGAGACCGGGCAAGAATCGGGGAACGTGAATGTCAACCTGCGTTTGCCAGGTGGCAGCTATGAACTCGAATGTATCGATCCTGTCAGCTTAGCGGTGCTCACGCAGCTGCCTGTCACGTCGGACGGGCTGGGTCGACTTCAGCCCGCCGTATTGCCGGCATTCAGGGACGATATGACGGTCCTGATCAAAAAAACCAGTGAGCAGGAGCGCAAGGTCATCGAAGGGACGGAATAGCCATGGCGGCTTAGAGCTTGTTGGTATGGTCTTCCCGGACCCACATATCCACGTTCCCAAAAGTACAGTGATGGGTCAGAAGGTGGAAGCTGGAAGGAGGAAGGAGGAAGGAGGAAGGAGCGGAAAAAACACTTCCACGGAGGTAGAGATGTAAACGTTTATGGGAACATCGGCATGACGGTGAACGACCTTATCACGCCTTCGCACCCCATAACTTCCATAATCCCATAACTTTCCGGGCAATGATCAGGCGGCATTTGTCATTTCGGTTGACTGTTTGACCCGGGATCTCTTACTTCTCACCCCATAACCCCATAACCTTCTCACTTTCTCACTTCCTCACTTCCTCACTTCCTTCCTCACTTCCCTGACATCCGGGCACAGCTCTGGCAATATCCTTTTTAATAACGTCTTAGATGTAATAGGGACCCACCCCCACCTTACACCTTCCGGCCCTTAATCGTTCCAGCGCCCCAAATCTCAGCGTCCGTTTCCGGACATTTTGAGGAAAAGTTATTAACAGGCTGTTTTTATGCGGGTTTCAGAGGGAACGGAATCTTTAGCATATCACCCGTTTGGTGGTTCCGATTTGCCAAACACGTGTCTGACGTCGATCGACGACCTCTCGACTTCCCATTCCTCCGTACCCATGTATCCATATTGACGGGCGGGTCGCGACCCGCCCCTACGGGTTGCCTCAAAAGACCTTATAAAAATATCGGTTTGACTGACCCATCACCCCATCACCCATCACCCATCACCCATCACCCATCACCCATCACCCCCATCACCCATCACCATCACCCCATCACCCATCACCCATCACTTCTTTTTACTTTCTTTTCAAGGGCAAAAGAAAGTAACAAAGAAACCCTCCGCGATTGACAACCTTCTCTCGCCCTTGTCGCACAGGGCCCTCATCACGAGGGCCGGGCTCGTTCAGGTTCGCACCAATCGCGGGTTGCCCTCGCGCTCTGCTAAGGTTTTAAATCGTGGACATCGGAGAATGTATTTTAAACGGTGTTGGTGGAGGAGCGTTATATCGGGATGATTGCATTCACAATTCCATTTCGATTTGCCTGATAGTTAACTGACGACGATCCTCGTCCTGTGTCCTCCCGCATCCACGTATCCCCGCGTTCCCAACGTCCTCCCGTACCAATCTACCCATGTAATCGGTGTCCACCAAGACGGGCGGGTCGCGACCGCCCCTACGGGTGGCCTTGAACGAATTGTTTGAAAGGGGCCGGGCTCGTTCAGGTTCGCACCAATCGCGGGTTGCCTGCGCGCTCTGCTAAAATTATTTTGGGAAATTCGAGGTTAACTGTTTTACCGGCGTTGGTAGATGACACGTCACGGTGCTCCACGATGGCGGGTCGCGTTGAACGGACCTTATGAGAATATCGGTAGGATCCTGAATGACGTTCTCACGCCCTTCCTAACTTCCTAACTCCATCACCTCATCACTCCATCACCTCATCACTCCATCACCTCATCACCCCATCACCTCATCACCTCATCACTCTCCTCCTTAGTGCCTTCATTCGACCGCGACCACGATCTTTCCAACGGTTTTCCGGGTTTCGATTTGCCGGTGGGCATCCGGGAGCTGGTCGAAGTGGAAGGTCTTTGAAATGTGACAATGGATCTTCCCTTCTTCGAGAAGAAGGGCAAGCTGTTGCATGTCGTCACCGTTCGACCTGACTAATTGGCGTACGAGATGAATATCTTTTTCTTTGGCTTTGTTTTCGATTTCCCCTTCCACGGAACCTTTCAGGCAGATCACGTGCCCCCCTTCCTTAGTGTATCGATGGACCGCAAAACATGATCACCCCCGATGGAATCGATCACGATATCGGCATCATAGTACCTTGTTCTCGAATTTTTCCGAGGTATAATCGATGAATTCATCAGCGCCCAGTTTGATGACGAAATCCCTGTTGGCTGCCGAGGCTGTGCCGATGACATAGGCGCCGAAGTATTTGGCGATCTGAACGGCATAATGTCCTACCCCTCCCGATGCGGCATGGATGAGGACCTTATCGCCGCTGCTGACTCGGGCATTTTTAACCAGGGCCTGCCATGCCGTCAATGCGGCCAGGGTGGCGGCGGCAGCTTCCTCATGGGAGATGTTGTCGGGTTTCCGAGCCAGCTGGTCGGCCGGTGCGGCGACATATTCGGCATATGCTTTGCCGTTCCCGGCGAAATTGACCATGCCGAAAACCGCATCCCCGGCTTGAAGGAGGTGACTTCACGTCTTGTTTTTTCCACGGTGCCTGAAATATCCCAGCCGAGGATATAGGAATCTTTTCCATCAGCCGGTTTCAGCATATTGTGAAGCATGCCGCTGTTTCGGCTTACCGATGCATCCACGGGATTTACTGAAATGTCCTTTACCCTGATCAGCACTTCACCGGGCTGAAGTTCCGGAACCGGCATTTCTGCCAGCTTCAGATTTTCGGGCCCTCCGGTTTCTTTCAGTATAACTGCTTTCATGATATCTGGTTTTTTTGATTTGAAACTGGCATTGATCACTACCGGTTTTTCCGGCAGTCATCTTTCGGTATTATAACAGCCTCAATGGGACATTGTTTTTAATGATTCCGTTCCCGGGCGGCACGACCCCGGGTGCCGGGGATGCGGGGGAAGGGATGCGGAAATAAACCCGGTTTCAAAAATTTTACTTTGGGAATTTTAAAAATTAGTCTATTTTTGCATCCGTATCGGGGCATTAGCTCAGTTGGCTAGAGCGTTTGACTGGCAGTCAAGAGGTCATCGGTTCGATTCCGATATGCTCCACCCCCGCCCGCCGACTACAAAGGAGAAGGCCTTTCAAAGGGTTATAAACTTAAAGATTTGTAAACCCTTTCTTATTTGCCACATGATGGCGTTCACAAAGGCTTTTTTTCGCGGCATGCAGGTCCTGGATCATTGCCATCATTACCGCTGTCCATTTGTTTCCTCGTCTCTTTGCGGTTAATCAAACATTCTGTCTGTAATGTCCTGCATTCACAATTTTTGATTTATTTTTATTAGATTTACCCGCCAACTATGATTTAATGAAAACGATCTTTCTTCCGGTAAGTGGCAAGGCAGGAGAAAAGCGGTTGAATATCCATATGTTTTTTAAAGAGACGCTCCGAAATGAAAAAAGAAATTCAAGTCAATATGCTCAAGGCATTCACCCTGCTTCTAACCACCTTTTGCCTTCTGGCGTACGTTACTGATGCTGAAGCCCAGGGGAACAACATCGACTATAGTAAATACGGACGGAAGGGTCAAAAAGCAAGAAAGGCATGGCTTCAGATCCCGGAAAAACAGTATGACCCCAATACCAAGGCCTACTGTGATGCACTCTGGATGCGTGTCCATGAGGAAAACTGCCCGATGCTGGTCCTCAAGGATAAGAAGAAGGTCATCACACTGGAGCAGGCTGACAAGGAGGGCTGGAGGATTGGCGAATCAGGTCAATCAGGACGAAGCCGCTGCTGCTTCAAAGGCTATCGGCGAAAGTATCCGGAGGCGGGTATCCCTGAAGATGCCATTCTCTTTGGTAACGATAGAAAAGATCAATATAAGCACCTGGCTGGATGCCATCGGACCATAATCACTCAGGGAAATTTGCGCAAAACGAAAAAAGAGTGGGAAGCGGAAGGATTCAAAGTTTGTCCTCACTGCATCGAGAGGGGGCCGAGCCTTACCACAGTATCCGAGGCAGGGATGAAGAGGCTACCCCCTGCTAACGATTTCGCTGCCCCTGAAGGATGGGAGCCGACCCCTTTTTTCACTGACAAATTGCCTCCAAAGGAAGAGGTGGAGATTCTCATCCGGCAGACGCTGGCAAATGGTTACGGCATACAGGAATTGCCATTTGATGATCCAATAGCCTCCCTGGAGCAGTTCATGGGGATGCGGTTTTTCTTTCCTGTCGGACAATGGCTTTACCTCTACCAGGCCTATCGATCGACAGGCGACAAACGTCTCCTCGACGCTCTACGCGTATCAGCCCGGCATTACACCAGGCTGTGCATGGATTATCCTGATGTTGCACAACTAAAGGCAAAAGATCCCGAGCATATGGCCTTCATGTATTCCATGGCTGTCTCCTCGGGAATCACCCTGCAATTGGCACGGAAGCATCCCGACGAAGTTAGTCCGAAAGAGTTACGTGAGGCCGAAGAATCCCTTAACGCCATCGTTTCCACATTAAAACCGGTTGTCGAAGGGACCAACTCCCTCGATTCAGTCATGGGCATTCCGCAGGAACTGGCGGATGATTTCAGGCATCGGGCATTTAACCGCGCCCTGAACGGGATCGGTAGCATCGGCATGGCAACGGCAGCGCTCGAGGATCTGCAGGCGTTGAACAGTACAAAGGAGTATCAGCCGACAATTGACCGCTACCGCAAGGTCATCCGGGAATATATCAAGAACTGGAAGAACACCGGCTTTGAGGAAACCTATAAAGGCGACGACTATTTTTCTTACCCCTACAGTGCTACGGACAGCGGTCACATGGAGGGTGACGTCAAGTTATTCGGCGCGGATGATCAAGGTCATTTTTCGCACTCTTTGCAGGGAGCGTACTTATTGTATGAGTCGGTGCCGGAACTGGGTGTCGACGACGCCTTTATGACGGCTATAGCCAATACGATATACTTTAACTCATACACAACATCCGGATCCCCTCAAACCCCCAGTCAGGAAGCGATACGTCCTATAAGCAGACATCCGTTTGGAGCACCGGGAGAAAGGTTCTATCTGCTGGAAGCCTTTAAGAATGGCGTGATCGACGGTCAGTGCAGCAAGCTGAGTGAGGAAAAGAAGGCAGCGGTTAACAGCAGCTATGACAATAGACTCAAAACCTTGCATGCCCAGTATTTGAAAGCCCTTCGCAAGGATCCAGCCCTCATCTATCTTTGTTGCACTAAAAACTACCCGGAACTTTAAAACATAACTATTCTCATTTCCAACCTCAATCACATTAATGCTCCACAAGAATTAAATCCACCCAATTCGCGTCATCCGCGTTCCTCTTCCATCCTCGTTTTCGTAATTATATGAGAAACTTTTGTTAATTCTTTTTTATCGCTTCACCTATCACCGAAAGCTGCTTCATAAATGGCTTTTTAATCAACCCATTTGGATTCATCGACAATAGAATTTCATTTATTATTTTCTTCATTTTACACGTTTAATTATGTTTAATTTAGAATTACAATTAGATTGAAGAGTTGATTTTTTAAATATACCTATTCTTTTTTTAAATGGTAGTTAGTGTCAGAAAGAAAACTCATGTTTTTTAGCCGTGCTTGATAAGAAAACGTCAAGAGCAAGGCTTGCGATGACTGAAAAACAGGAGTTTACTATTCGTAAATGACTGTTTTGAAGTCGAGCATAACGCAGCTATTGGCGTTTTCTTGCAAGCACTAGTTATGATAGTTATTCCTTTTTCAGTCAGACAGATCCTAAGGCAGGGAAGATACTCTTATTCTGGAGGATTTGGCTTACAGGTAAGAAAATATCCTGTTGTAAGTTAATCGTACATGTTCAGGTTGGTGGGCTTCAGATGGAAAAATATGCCCTCATGTGAGATAGAAATACCCTTATGGGTTGATGGGATTTATGGTGTGAGTT
This sequence comes from uncultured Bacteroidales bacterium, assembly GCA_963763215.1. Lineage (GTDB taxonomy): Bacteria > Bacteroidota > Bacteroidia > Bacteroidales > DASQZK01. Next base: position 313,422 of record CAVXNX010000031.1, on the reverse strand, counting down.
ATAAACGTTAATGCGTTGGAATTACCCGTATATACGCAAAGGTAGGAGGTTAAATGTCAGCCTGCCCGGATTACATCATTCCAGTTTTTTATGCGTAGGCACTGCGGTATCTGGTTTTCTGTTTTCATACCGCCAGAGATATCGCAGCAGGTACCTGGGCCGCTTCAGGTCTGATGAAGTGCCGAAAACGGCGAAGAGTTGCAGGATGATTCTGACATCATCGGAATTTTCAATTATCATTTGAAACGAATGAAAAAGTTCTGCAGGGATATCATTACCATGCTGGCAATAGGCATACGTAATGAAGAAAAGGGAAGAAAACTTTGGGTGGCATTCATCAATAAAATCAAATACAAGGAAAAAATATATGGGATCATTTAAAAAATTTGTAACTATTCAGGTACCAATTTAGCAATAGCATGAAATGCGGACAAAACATTCTGGCTATTTTTAATGCAAGTGTCTGTTATGGATCTGATCATGGCGTAGATTTCCGCACCGCGTTGGGATTTAAATTGTCCGGAGACTTTTTGTTTGACTTTAATATTGCGGATTGCTCTCTCGGAGGCATTGTTATCAGGAGGTACTTCGGGATAGTATAGGAAATTAAATATATAGTCTTTGTACTTGTTCATTCGTTTCTGAAAAGTAACCACCTCCTTCATCCGTTTGGGGATTTCGGTTTGTAATAAGACTCTAAGGGTGCCTTCAAGTTCAGTTCTTTGATGTATTGGGTAGAAATATTGAGGCGGGGATAAATCATTTTTCAATTTCAGGGCATCGCATAATAGTTCTTTGAATTGGGAAGCCCATGGTGATAAATACCGATCTTCAAAAAAGGTAAGTTCACGTAAAAGATGAGCAATGCAAATTTGATGGGTTTTGACTTTGGTTTCAAAATGGCTTTTCCAGCAATCATGCACCAGAACGGCATCTGTAAAACCTTTTTCAAAATTGGTGTTTATTGTGTTGGTTCCCCGGTTTCCTGAAAAAGTAATAAATGTGGCCTTGTTACTTTGCCAGGTCCAGAACCAACCTTTTTTTCCGTTTAGTTTGGCGCCTGTTTCATCCGAACCAACAACGTTGCTGCCTTGAACTTCTTTGGCTATATGTTGCCAGGTAGATAAAGCTTTTTGACCAAAACGTTCCAGCATATCATAAATAGCCCCCTGGCTTACCGGCAGGTTACACACATCACGAAAGTACTCGCTCATTCTTTTGAAGGGAATATATTGACGGGTATGTAAATAGGCTATGGTGGCCTCTATATTTGGACCATAGCTGATGGGCGCATTTATTCCCGTCGGAAATGAGGATTCCGTAACGTGTCCGCAACTGCAAACACTTCGAAACACCCTATGCTCGGTATATTGAGGTATTATCGGAGGAATGTCAACCACCTGGCGTCTCTGGATAAGTTCTGTTTTTGCATGGGAAAGGTCATTTCCGCAATGATCACAAAACGCTGACTTGTGTTCGATAATATGATCCGGATGTTCAGTCATTTTAAGGTTATTGCCTTTATGGCCGTCCTGTCCGCCTGGCTTTTTCCCGGAGGACTTCCGCAAGCTTTTTGTTTTTAAAGGTCTGTTCTCATCCTTTGAAGGAGGAACGGAACTATTGCGACTGTTTTTGGGATGCTTTAGACGCTCGATTTCTTCAAGCAAAACCTGTACAAGGTCCTTAAGTGAGGCGACTTCTGCTTCCAGTTCCAATATCCGTTTTTGATCACTTGTCAATTTCCTTGTTTTTATGCAAAGGAAATTAACCTAACTGAAATACAATATTTTATAGCCCGGAACTTGTTAATTAGTAACAAACAACTGTTAATAAAGTATCTGATTTCTGAAAAAAGAAGAAAAACTAAATAATTGTTGATAACTACCCAAATTTTTTTATCTTTAATTTTAAATTAGGTTTGGTACCTGAATAGTTACAATTATTTTAATAAAATTACTGTTAGAAAATAATTGTTATATGAAAAAAGAACTATATCAAGTTTTCACTATTAACGGGGTCCCGGAATATACTTTGTTGAGCCAAAAGAATACACGGAATTGACTGTTGCATTAAAAAGTCCAGGTCGTGGAATTGTAATAGAAGGACCATCTGGTATTGGCAAGACTACAGCAGCTATAAAAGCCATTCAGAAGACGGTTGGCGATGATGAAGTTTTAGTTTTAACACCAAGGAAAAAAGAAGATATTGAATATATAGAAGATCTTCCAAATTCAAAACCCTTTGGTAATATCGTAATAGATGACTTTCACAGACTAGAAGATAAAGTAAAAAACGATATCGCAAATTTGCTAAAGGTTTTAGCTGATGAAGGGGACACAGAAAATAAATTAATAATTCTTGGGATAAATAAAGCTGGTGAAAATCTCATCTCCTTTGGAACGGATTTGAACACGCGTATTGAGATTATAACTTTTGGCACAAATACTGATGAAAAGATCTCAGAACTACTTACTATGGGTGAAAATGAACTCAATATAGACCTTAATGTTAAGAAAGAAATAATCCAAGCATCCAATGGTAGTTTTTATATTGCACAAATGCTTGCTTATTATGCATGCATCTTTTCTAAGATTACAGCTGAAGCTGAAACAAAAACGTTAGTAAATACAAGTTTCGAATTGGTTAATAGCAAAGTTTATGATATTCTTAAAAGAAAGTTTCACGACCGTACTTTATCTTTTGTGCGAGGTTCAAAATTAAGAAAAGCGGGTAGAGCACCGTATTTGCAACTTTTGTATCATCTATCGAAAAGCAAAAACTGGGTATTAAATATTAATCAGCTGATGGTTGATTATACAAATCTTAAAGGAAGTATCTCACAAGTTGTATCAAAAGGCTATTTAAAAGACACAATAAAATCAAATACCGAATATCAGGAAGTATTATTCTTTGAGGAAAAAAGTAATTTACTTATTGTTCAGGATCCTCAGTTTATATATTACATAAAAAATACAACTTGGGCGTCTTTTGCCAAAGAAGCTGGATTTTTAGCATTGGATTTTGACTCAAGATATGATTTTGCCTTATCATTTGCAGGCAGCAATAGGTCTATCGCCAAAGAATATTTTGATCAATTGCAAAGTTGTGAGTTTGAAGTATTCTATGATAAGAATGAGGAATATAGAATTTTAGCTGAAGATGTTGAGGATTATCTTGGCCCGATATATAGATCAGAAGCTTCCTACGTAATTGTAATTATTGGACCAGACTATCCAAAAAGAGTATGGACTCAATTTGAATCCGAAAATTTCAAAGATCGATTTAAAGATGGTGCTGTAATATCTATAATACTATCATCAGTTGATCTTTCAGCATTCGACATCAACCGTAAAAAAGGTCATTTGACTCTAGATGCGAACGCAGATCTTGATTCTCAAATTGGGGCCCATATCGAATTGTTTATGAATAAGATTGCTGAGTTAAGAGTTAATAATAACAGCGCCTAATAAATAGGACTCTGAGCGGTCTGCAAGACCCAGCGATAAGTCCATGTTGAACTACACTCGCCGGACTATCCGCAGGCGAGCTATGCACTTAATGACGTTTTTTGTTGTTTTTGGAATTCGGGCAGGTTGAAGATTCCTGGAAGCCTGAAGTTTTTATGCCCTTATTTACCTGGAAACAGTTGATATCATCCGGAATTTAGCTGATTTTGGTATCCGGTGTGCATAATTTTCCCGGCACCATTGATAGGATGTAATCCAGGATTTAAAAAGTAGTTGCCGTAAATTCGGGAGAATTTACCCTGTCAGGCGACCTGATCCTGGGCAGTTCCCTTACCACCACCATCCGGCCTTTTTTACATACAGGACACTGGCAGGGATTAAAGCCTGTGAGTCGTTCAAAGCGTTGCTAGATATTCCGGCGCAAACCCTGCCACCGATTCCGATAATATACTGCCAATGATTCCGGCATACCCTGCCACTTTTTTAAAGGGGTTATTCCGTAAGCCTTCGGCCAACTGCACCCCCCCAAAGATAAGATTTCCTATTCAGATAGAATGAGGTTTCCCGGAAGCAGATCCTCCAGTTTCTGTATTGAGTAATCAGGGATCAGGGTAAGAACTTTTTTTAGCCAGGCAAAAGGCTCTACATTGGTGATCTTGCATGTGCCTAGAAAAGAGTAGATCATGGCGGCTTGTTGGGCAGCTTCATGACTGCCTGCGAACATATAATTTTTTCTTCCGAGTGCGACCGGCCGAATGCTATTCTCGATTAGATTATTGTCGATCTCCCATTTTCCGTTTTCTGTATACCTGACCAGCCTTTTCCATAGCGTTAAGGTGTAGGTTAATGCTTTTCCAATGGCACTCTTGGGAAGTACTTCCGGTAACTGTTCTTTCATCCAGGATTCCATTTCCTGTAGTATTGGGACTGCCTTTTCCTGACGTAAGCTTTTTCTTTCCTGGTAAGTTAAACCTTCTTCACGGGCCTGGCGCTCTATGGCATAGAGTTGCTGTATTTTCTCCAAAGCATACCCTGCCCTGTCAGGATCATTGTCCTTGGACTGTTCAAATTTCCGCCTGGAATGTGCCATGCACGATAATAAGGTTATTCCTTCCTTGTTTCCAAATTCATTATACGCAGCATACCCATCACTTTGTAACGCACCCTTGTATGACTGTAAAAATTCTTCAGGGCCCGCTCGTTCCCGACTTCTCCGGTAATCAAAACATACCCTTTTGTGCTCCGGTGAGTAATAGACCCAGTGGTAACCTTTATGTGTGGCTCCCGGCTTATCTTTGGTCAGTACCGGGATAGGCGTTTCATCGGCCATCAGATAATCACTCTCAAGGACTTTATTTACTAAGGTCTCATACAGCGGTTCGAGCAAACGGCAGGATGCCGTAAACCAACCACTGATAGTCGATTCGGCGATGGTAATATCCTGACGCTTGAACTGCCCGGCCTGACGGTAAAATGGTAGATGATCCACGAACTTGCTGATCAGTAGATGGCTCAGCAGTCCCGGTCCGGCATTGCCTTTAGGTATAGGAAGGCTGGGCAGTTCAGCCACTACAATTTTTTCTTCTGCCGGCAGTACATACTTGGGGCGGATATACCGTTCCACATAAAATTTACCCGGCACATACTCCAGAACTTCTGTGACCAGTTCTCCGATCTTTTTTGCCTGGGTAATATCTTCAGTAGGCTCTATAACATGGTCTTCACGATGCAGGTGTGACGGCAATTCAAGACGTTTGGCCGATCCTTTGTTCCCTTCCGGCTTCTTGCGGTTATAAGTGATCTCTTCTGTTTGTGGCTCAGCCGCCAGAGGAGCTTCCATACCCAAATCCAGGCTTAACTGTCCCGGATCACTGGCAACGTAACGTTCACTTTTACTGCCAAAGATCATCCTTTTGAGCTGGGAAAGTTCCTGTTTCAGGTACATATTTTCTGCCAGTAACTCCTGATATTGTGCCAGAGAAACGACCTGATTTCCGGATGATATTTCCTGCCCGTTTTGCATATAGCAAAAATCGCAAAAACATCTCTGTAACCCTAATATTTTCAAGGGTTTTTATTAAGAAGTAATGAGCTGATTGTTGATAAAATACCGCCTTCTTTGTTTGGATTTTTCAATCATTATTCCCTCGATCATCAGCATCAGTGATGACCAGGTTATCTGACATGTTTTCTCGCCAGGTTTCACTTTTGGAAGCTCGAAAGTACCTCGTTCAAGACGCTTGTAATACAATACAAATCCGCCCAGTTCCCAGTGCAGCAATTTGATCTTGTCACGCTGGCGGTTTACAAAGACGAACACTTCACCGGTCACCGGTCTGCGGTTAAGCTCATGATGAACCAGGCCGCACAGACCGTCAAAGCCTTTGCGCATATCTGTCGGCCCGGCATAAAAGTAATACCGGTAGGTCGAGGTCAGGGTAAACATCCTAATTACCGTACTTACAGGTTGACCAGTTGCTTCAGGAGCCGAAGGTCAGGTGCCGGAAGCTGAACGATCACCCCGTTGGGATATCGGATCTCTATAACCCTGGCTCCGGAAGAAGATATTTCAATCGGGATAAAACCTGAAGTTTTTTCCTGTTCTCGCTGCCGGTATTTTTTCTGCCAATAATGAAAGGTGGCCAACTTAATTTCATGTTCCTGACAAAAAACTTTTTGAGTTTGGTTGCTATCCTGCCATTTTTCTATGAGGGAAAACATTTTCTCCTGCTGTTGTTCTCTTTGCTCCTTTTTCATAAATTCATGCTTTGGAGCAAAGCTAACTTATCAGGTGTGTTTTTTCAAGATGCAGTTGGCCGAAGGCTTACGTTCTCCCTGTTTTCGCAGAGCCCGTTTGAGGCTGTCCAGGAACCTGTATTTAAAGGCCTTGCTCAGTTGGGTAACCGGATAGATGTAACTTCCCGAAGGCCCGATATTCTTCCACCTGCCATCCAGCGTGTAGCCTGCAGATGGAACGATGCAATGAATATGCGGATGCAATGACAAGTTCTGTCCCTCCGCCTTCCAAAGTCTTGTACGGCGGACAGGCAGGTGTGGAGCACCGCCACAGCACCGCTTTCAACGCCATAATGCGTGTATCCGAATGACCGCAGGGTATGCCAGGTGGCGGCGAACAACAGATCATAATACAATCGTTGATTATGCAGGCAAAGCCCGTTCAATTGATGAGGAACCGTGAAGATGATGTGGTAATGCTTCACGGGAAGGGTTCGCAGCATCAGGTCATCGATCCAAAACGCCTGTTACGCACCTTGCGGCCCTCATTGTTCTTCTTTTCCTTATTTGTAGTATTGGTTCGTGCGTTTTGACAAGCCACAGATGAACAGTACTTCTGTTTCTTTATTCGGGGATTGCATGGAAAAAACTTTCCACACTGAGGGCAGGTAAATGTACGGGGCATGAGTCTTTGTTTTCAAACCCCATAAAGTTGATAATATTTTTGTGGTAACGTTTTTTACCCTTAGCTGGGTAAGGTTTTAACCCACGTTAAAAGTATTGGTTCAATCAATCTCCTGTAAGTAAGTATTCTGAGAATCTTGGTGAGGCTATTAATGTTTATTTTCAATCTGATGGTACTATTCAGTCCCACGGAGTGGCAAATATGAGTTATAATAGATATGATAGATTTTGCAATAAATGGAACCTTTATAATAATTGTTTAGAATTAGGAATAGACTGGTCAAATTGGGCCAATGCGGCGGGTTTAATGCATGAATCTGGTCATAATTTAAGTCTTAACCATACAATCCTGACGCCTGGAGGTGACTGTTGTAATTATTGTGATGATTATTGTGATAATACACCGACAATTCCAGAGGTCATTGCTCTTGATGGTATAAATCCTTGTGCACTACCTGCCTGGAATAATCCTGATCATTCAAATAATATTATGGAATATTCGGGCGTCGATGCAATCACACCTGATCAACTTGGACGTGTGCATTAAATAATTTTTGGGTCTGTTCCCCAAAATATTGCCCTTATTAAAGCTAACACCGGGATAACTTCTAACCTTCCTGCCCACATCTGAAAAATATAAATAAACTCCAAAAAAGGTGACATTGTTGGGTAGGTGATACCAGATGACAATACTACAGTGGCTTGTGTTATAGTAGACTCAAACAAGGATCATTAAAATGAAATGATTTCCCGTAATATAGCTCGAAACAATTGCCGACACATAATAAGTAATAAAAACAAAATTGCAATAGTCAGCCTTAGTGAATTCTTCATACATTTCTCCGGAATCAATGACTTCCCATTAAACCTTATCATTTTTACGGTATTTTCAGACAGAAACGTTTTATTTATTTGCCATCGGAAACCTTTTACGATGACTAATGCCCGTATCATTTTTATGCCACCCACCGTTGCCCCCGATGCACCACCAACAAACATCGCACCACAACAATAATACTGTAGATTTCCAATCCCATACGCCAATATTGGAAGTCTGCCAACCTGTGGTTGACATTCCACTTATAAATTGGAATATTCCTTCCCTTATTGGATTAGGAACAATGTTTACACGTAAAAAAGAAATAGACTGGACAATGCATCCAACGATGAAGGCTATAATTAACGAACGGGTTTGAATATCTTTCCAAATCTCACTAAACTTTCTTTTATATATTATTTTATAAAAAAATGGAAGCGAGAATGTTCCTAATATCATGGGTAACAAATAAAGCATATCCATGGCTGCAGAATTATAAGAAGCAATGCTGTCGTCAAGTGTGCTAAAACCGCCAGTTGACTGACCTGCCATGGCATGGTTAATGGAATCAAAAATATTTTCACCTAAAGGGTAGTTGGGTAAGATAATATGCGTCCCAATAATTAAATAAACAGCTGAAAAAATTGTTGCGAACAAATAAGCTTTCCATATAACCCTGGAAGTGTCAATTACCTTTGGCCTTAACTTTATCAAAGTTTGCCCCAGCAGTAACATTGCACTTCTACCCGAATGTTGTTTAAATACAGCCAGTACCATGATGATAAATCCCGCACCGCCAACCCATTGTGCAAAACGACGATAAAAAAGAACACCTTTCCCGACCGAAGGTTCGTGAATCGCCATTGAAAGGCCTGTTGTTGTATATGCACTCATGCTTTCAAAAAAACAATGTAAAGGATTTTTGAAGTATATTAAACTCGAGAATGTATACTCTGAACCGGCAGGAATGAATTTGTTCATGACTGCCACCGGTGTCATATTTGCAATGATGTAAAAAGGTAAGCCCCCCATGAACGTGAGCGCAAGCCAAACAGAAGCCGCAATGATGAGTGCCTGATTGAACTGGGGTTCTTCGACCTGACGAAATGCTTTATGGATGATATACCCGAAACAAATTGTAAGTAATCCCGATAATAAAAACCCACCGGCCGAATACCATTCTCTATAAATTATTGAAACAAGCGAGGGTACTGTTTCAATAATGCCCAACAATATCATTAAGCTACCTGCCTGTTTCAGTACAATTTTGTAAGTTGAATGCTTCATCCCTACCATTCCTCTGTTTTAGGTTATTTTAATCGTATTTCTAAAATGACGGCATCAATATGAGAAGCAATGGATATATTTCAAACCTGCCCCAAAAACTTAAGAAACCTCACATGATCGTTTCTCTATGCCAGCCAGGATCATCAGGGAATCAATACTTTAAAAAAGTATATTGCTGCTGTCCGTTAAGAGTTAATCTAAAACTTATAAGTTATTAATATATAGCGTTATACGGTGATTAAAAAATTTTACGATTTGAAAATTTATTTTCGTCCAACATCCCCAAAGGCTCGTGCCATTCGTCCCTGCACTTGGCTCAAGCATTGTGGCTCACACGGTTTGAGAAGACCCCTGTCAAAGAATTTTTTAACGATGGTAATTTCATCAAAAACCTGTCCGGTGAGAACCAATTTGTATCATAGAATTCTTAACCGGGCACTGGCGAAAAACACATATTTACAACAGGTTAGACAAATTGCCATATATAATTCACGGAGGAGGTGGTAACTTTTTGGCGCCTGCAAGATACGGAAAATTCAAAGAACAAAGATGCCGGAAACAATTTGAAAAGCCTTTTGGCTTATTCAGGCGAAAACTTCATGTCGGTAAATTTTTTAAACCCATTTCTCCGGGTGCTTAGGATTTGCAAGCTCTTTGACCAAGCTTTGGTTCCATCATTGGCATGGGTAGTTCTTGCAATGTGCTTAAAAATGCATCAGCTATATACAGTTCAATGTTACTGTAAACGTGCTCCCTGCGCCAAAATCACTTTCAACGCTAATTTGCCCGCCCTGGGCCTCTATAAATTCTTTGCTGATCGCAAGACCTAATCCCGTTCCTTCCTTCTTTGAACCGGGTATACGAAAATAGCGGTCGAATCTTTTCTCCTTTTATCTCCCGAAGACGATGCCCTCTGCAGGTATCTTTTACAGAGATTTTTATAACCTGACCTATGCTTTCTATCGACAAAAAGATTTTGGAATTATCATAGGAGTAACGTATTGCGTTTGAAATAAGATTGGTAAGTACCCATGCGGTTTTTTCCCTGTCGGCGAGTACTTTTGGCAACTCCTTAGGACTTTCTATTTCAAATGACACCTTTTTTTGTTCTGCCTGTACTTTATTGGCCTTGACAGCGTAACTCAAAATATCTTTCGGGTTGGCGGGCATAATGTTTAGTTGAATATTCCCGCTCTCCACCTGTGTCATGTTCAGTAATTCGGCGGTAATACCTAATAATCTGTCAGCATCATCTTTAATGCTGCTCACCAAATTCTCTTGTTCATCGTTCAACAGGCCAATTTGTTCATTCTCCAATAATTGGAGGCTCATTTTAATGGACGATATGGGAGTTTTAAATTCGTGAGAAACGGTTGCTATGAAATTTGTTTTGGCAAAATCGAGCTCCTTATATGATGTGACATTTCGCAAGAGGATTACATGACTGATGAGTTTTTTATCTTGTGGCCCATTGGGCTCCAACGTAATATTTAAAATTTCTCTTTCAAAATAACTTTCTTTCCCATCGGCAAATATTTTTTAAAGGTTCTTCTCTGTCTTTTAGATGTGTTCCGAAAAGTTCCTGCAACAATTCACGTATCAAATCGTTTGTAACAGCAAGAACCTCAGCATTTTTGCCAACGAGCTGCCCTTTCCCCAATCCAGTGATTTTCCTGGCTTCGTCATTTGCAAAGATGATTATCTTGCTCTCATCCAGGCCAATGACCGGCATTCATTATTTCTATCAGGGCTTCCATTCTTTTAATGGCCATCATTAACCTGGTAACATTGCTTCTATTGTATTCTTCAAGTTCTTCCGCCATTGTGTTGAATGCCTTTGCCAATTATTCAAACTCATTTTGTTTATCGAGATGAACCCTCTGTGAGTAATTTTTTGCGGCTATCTGTTGGATGCTTTCTGTCAGCTCACTGATAGGATTGGCAATATTCCCGGGTAAACTCAGGAACAGTACAAGCGCGATAACAAAACAAAGTATTCCCGTAAACACAATCCAGAAAATGGCGTCTTTTGCCTTCTCTTGCGCTAAGGTGCTTTTTTCCTGAATAGCCGACATATTCAGTTTCATAATGCGGTTCAAATCGTTTCTAATTTGAAAAGGAGCAATGGAGTCCGAAGTGTGTTACCGTTTGATCTCCTGAAATGCGCTGCAAGGCTGTCTGTAAGTTCAGATTCTCCTATTTCAGTATGTTATTTGTTGTTTGGTGAGGTTATTTGTAAAAGTATCTATTTTATCGTGTTCCTGAATCTTGTCCAGTGATTTAAACATCTCCATTGTATATTCGAGCGTTCTGTAATTGTCGACAATAATATTTTCCGTGGCTTTTGACAGGAAATGGATTTTAAAAATACCCGATATGCTCAGGATGATTATCAATCCGAAAAGCGAGCCGAGGCCTAAAATCAGTTTCGTCTTAATTTTCATTTATGAAAGTACTGCAATGTCAATCTTATTTGAAGATAGTCTTAAGCAAGTCGTTAAAAATATTTGTTTTGCCAGGATCAGCTCTAAAAGGCTAAAGCGTGGTCTGCCGATACATATGGTCGAATTTTTACGTTCAACCGCCTGCTCAATAATGGATTTAGCGACTCTATTACTGCTTACTCTGATTATTTTAGCGCCGATCTCCGTAGCCAGTCTAAAATTATTTATAAGGTGCCTTTGTTTGTCAAGGGCAATTTATCAGTACTTCCTTTAGAAGTCTGAACGTACAGTACATACGATTTGCTAACATAGACATTGGCTAAGCGGGCAGTTCTACGAATAACTGTCTGGGCGGTCTTTTCGTTCGTGCTGATACACGCCATGTCCTGTTAGGCTGCTGAGGACGTTTTAGGAATTTCCCTTTCCACTTTTCGTTCTACCTGTGACGCCACTTCTTTAAGCGCCAATTGCCTTAACTGCAATAGATTTTCTGCTTTGAAATAGTGGTCCAAAGCAGTTTCAATCTTGTCTTTGGTATAAATTTTACCTTCTTTGAGCCGGGTTATAAGCTCATCGGCAGGGAAATCAATATTTACCACTTCGTCGGCCTGATTCAGCACCATATCAGGGATCGTTCCCTTGTTTCTATTCCGGTTATTTTCTTTACATCTTCATTCAAACCTTCAATATGCTGTATATTAATGGCGCTAATCACATTAATGCCTGCCGAAATAACTTCAAGGACATCCTGCCAGCGTTTTTCGTTTTGCTTCCGGGGATATTGGTATGCGCCAGTTCGTCAATAACCACGACTTCGGGCCTTAAATTAATGATGGCCTGCAGATCCATTTCTTCCAGTTCCCTGCTTTTGTAGAAAATCTTCCTGCGGGGGATTACCGGCAAACCACTAAGTTGTTTTTCAACATCCTCACGTCCGTGGGTTTCGATGTACCCAAGTTTCACATCAATGCCGTTGCGAAGTAAAATTTGTGCTTCCTGCAACATACGGTAGGTTTTCCCCACACCGGCACTCATTCCGATGTAGATTTTGAACTTACCCTTCCGTGATTTTTTTATCAGGTCGAGAAAATGCTGAACATTTTGCTCTTTTTCTATCATCCACAGAGAATTTAAACAAATTTAAAATAATTACAACAGATAAAGTATTGGCTATGTGGCATTTTTCAAGTGACATAAAGATCTGCCTCACCATATGTTCCTGCAAAATCCTGAGAAATCCCGGCTCCCAATATAAGTCCATGAAGTTGCCACGATACCGAAGCTTGAACCGAAGGGCCTGACTGCCGTGAAAGTCGATATTTACCGAAAGAGGAGAATCGATATCTTTTTCCTGTACTTTTCATTTCTGAGAAGGGATTAGTATTCCTATGAAAACTATTGAGGGTATTAACCAGGTAAAATATGCTTTTTGCATTGCTTAATTGATCGAGAGGTTGTCTAAATCAAGATTTAATGTAAGTACATTAATTCGTTCAGTCCCAAAAAGACCTAGTAAAGGCTTTTCGGTATTCTTCTGAACTAACCGGAGCAACGTATTCTCTGGAAGCTTACGGATTTTAGCAATCCTTTTAACCTGGACCAGGGCTGCCTGCACCGAAACATGCGGGTCCAACCCGCTGCCGCTGGCGGTTACAAGGTCAGACGGGATTTCTGATTTACGGATTCCCGGATTATGAACCAGAAAAGTATCAATGCGTGCCTGTATTTGGGCAAGGTATTCAGGGTTAGACGGGCCTTTATTGCTGCCGCCCGAACCTGCGGCATTGTAATCTACGGCCGATGGTCTGGACCAGAAATATTTATCCTGTGAAAAAGACTGTCCTACATTTAGATAGTAGGTTTTACCATCCTGCATAATCGTTAAACCTCTACCATGATTAGGTGCGAACCGGGCAATTCCGAGCATTATCAGGGTGTAAATGCCCATGAAGAAAACCATACTGACGAGGGTAAGCCTTATTGCGGGTATTATATTCCTTTTCATCACATTGAAATTTACAGAAGAGTTGAAACAACTAAGTCAATTAATTTAATCCCGATAAAGGGGACGATAATTCCCCCCAGACCATAAATAAATAAGTTCCTGCGAAGCAAAGCGCTTGCCCCGATGGGCTTATATTCGACCCCTTTCAGGGCCAGCGGAATGAGCAGCGGTATGATGATGGCATTAAAGATGACTGCCGACAGGATAGCGCTTGCCGGGCTGGTCAGGTGCATAATGTTCAAACCCTGTAATGCCGGAATGGCTGCAATAAACAAGGCCGGGATAATCGCAAAATATTTAGCCACGTCGTTTGCAATGCTGAAAGTCGTTAACGCTCCCCTGGTCATCAAAAGTTGCTTGCCGATTTCCACAATTTCAATCAATTTGGTAGGATCGTTGTCCAAGTCAACCATATTGCCGGCTTCCTTTGCTGCCTGCGTACCGCTGTTCATGGCAACGCCCACATCTGCCTGGGCAAGGGCGGGCGCGTCGTTTGTACCGTCGCCCATCATCGCCACCAGCCGTCCTTCGGCCTGCTCTTTTTTAATATAACCCATCTTATCTTCGGGTTTCGCTTCAGCAATAAAGTCATCCACGCCTGCTTTTTCGGCGATATATTTTGCCGTAAGCGGGTTGTCGCCTGTAACCATGACTGTTTTCACACCCATTTTTCGCAACCGTTCGAAACGTTCGCGAATGCCGGTTTTTATGACGTCCTGTAATTCAATAACCCCCCGTGCTTCATTGTTTTCAATAACCACCAGCGGAGTGCCACCATCCGACGATATTTTTGTTACGATATCTTTCAGTTCTGCCGGCAGCTTATGACCTGCGTTTTCAACAATACTTTTTATGGCATCATAAGCTCCTTTCCGGATACTGGTATTTCCGAACTCTATTCCTGAACAACGCGTTTGCGCCGTGAATTTGATGTATCTTGGATTTTCCAGTTTAAAACGGCCAGTGTCAATTCCGGCCAATTCAACAATCGATTTTCCTTCGGGTGTTTCATCTGCAATTGAGCTGAGTGTTGCCAGTTGCATCAAATGTTGGCTATCCGTGCCATTAACTGCATGAAAATGTGTGGCTTTCCGGTTGCCAATGGTTATTGTTCCGGTTTTATCCAGGAGCAATACATCAATATCTCCGGCCGTTTCTACAGCTTTGCCTGACTTTGTAATCACCTTTGCGCGCAATGCCCTGTCCATTCCTGCAATACCTATTGCCGAAAGCAAACCGCCGATGGTTGTCGGGATAAGGCAAACAAATAATGCGATGAATGCCGAAACGGTTATGGTTGTATTGGCATAATCTGCAAAAGGCTTTAACGTAACCGTCACGATAATAAATACAAGTGTAAACCCTGCCAGTAATATGGTAAGTGCAATTTCGTTGGGTGTTTTTTGACGGGAAGCCCCTTCAACCAGGGCAATCATTTTATCCAAAAAGCTTTCTCCGGGTTGTGCAGTAACCTCAACCTTAATCCTGTCTGACAATACTTTTGTTCCTCCGGTTACCGAACTTCTGTCCCCACCAGCTTCACGGATCACGGGTGCGCTTTCGCCGGTAATGGCGCTTTCGTCAATAGATGCCAATCCTTCGATTATTTCACCGTCGGTTGGGATAATGTCTCCTGCTTCGCAGAAAAAAACATCACCTTTTTTAAGTTCGGAAGATGAAATTATTTTGCCGTTTTCCAGCTTTGCCGGTGTTTCTTTCCTCGTTTTACGCAGGCTGTTTGCCTGGGCTTTGCCCCTTGCCTCTGCTATCCCTTCGGCAAAATTGGCAAACAGCAAGGTCAACAGAAGGATCAAAAAGACAGCCAGGTTGTAACCGAAGCTTCCCTGTGTGTTGTTGCCTGCAAGTGTTGATAAGGTTACAACCAACATGACCAGTGTGCCTATCTCAACGGTAAACATGACCGGGTTATGAAGCATTTTCCGAGGGTCGAGTTTTAGAAAGGATTCCCTGAAGGCTTCCTGAACCAGTTCCTTTTGAAACAAGGATGTATCGCGTGATTTCATTTCTTAAGGCTTATTTTTTTATATCTAGTGTCAGAAAGAAAACTCATGTTTTTTAGCCGTGCTTGATAAGAAAACGTCAAGAGCAAGGCTTGCGATGACTGAAAAACAGGAGTTTACTATTCGTAAATGACTGTTTTGAAGTCGAGCATAACGCAGCTATTGGCGTTTTCTTGCAAGCACTATCTAATACAATGTGAAATATTCGGCAAGCTGGCCAAGTGCAAGCGCCGGAAAAAACGAAAGGGCAACAACAATAAATATGACAGCAAAAATCATCAGGCCGAATGTGCCCGTTTCGATGTTTAATGTTCCTGCACTCCCCGGAATGTATTTTTTAGCTGCCAGGATACCAGCAATGGCCACGGGACCGATAATAGGTAAATACCGTGCCAGCAACATAACCAGACCGGTGGAAACATTCCAGAAAATGGTATTGTCGCCCAATCCTTCAAAGCCACTGCCGTTATTTGCCGAAGCCGAGCTGAATTCGTAAAGCATCTCGCTGAAGCCGTGAAAACCTGGATTATTTAGCCATCCGGCATATTCAGCTGGATTATGGGCATACACGTCACTCGCAATAGCTGTTCCGGCAAGAATAAATAAGGGGTGTAACAGGGCTATAATCATCGCAATTTTCACTTCTTTTGCCTCAATTTTCTTGCCCAGGAATTCGGGCGTGCGGCCAACCATTAGCCCGGAGATAAATACCGCGATGATGATAAAAATGTAAAAATTTAAAAAGCCGACTCCCACTCCGCCATAAAAGCTATTGACCATCATGCCCAAAAGAGCGGCCATCCCTGTCAACGGAGTCATGCTGTCATGCATGGCATTTACCGAACCATTACTGGTGCAGGTCGTATTCACCGCCCAATAAGCCGATGCTGCGGGACCAAAGCGCACTTCTTTGCCTTCCATGCTGCCCAGGTTTTGCTGAATCCCCATTCGGGCAATGGCAGGATTACCGTGCATTTCACTGATAATGGAAGGAATTACCAGCATGAGAAAACCTGCAGTCATAACGCCGTAAATGACCCATGCCAGTTTTTTTCTGCGGATAACAAAACCAAAAGCAAAAATCATGGCAATGGGTATTAAAAAGATACTTACCGTTTCAACGATGTTGGTGAGGTAATTGGGGTTTTCCATTGGGTTGGTTGAATTGGAGCCATAAAATCCCCCGCCGTTTGTCCCCAATTGTTTAATGCTCACGAATGCGGCTGCCGGTCCCCGGCTTATTTCCTGAGTAGCGCCTTCGAGCGTGGATATTGTATCCTTACCTTTAAAAGTCATGGCCGAACCATTGAACACCAAAACAGTTCCTCCGATAACTGCCAGTGGTAAAAGAATCCGGGTGCAGCTTCTTACAAAGAAGCTGTAATAGTTGCCTAATTTTTCGGTTGTCCTTTCTTTCATGGCAAGAAAAACCACTGCACAAATAGCAATGCCTGTTCCGGCACTGATAAACTGCCACAACATGAGAATCAATTGCCCTAAATATGAAAGGCTGGTTTCTCCGGAATAATGCTGAAGGTTGGTATTGGTCACAAAACTTACTGAGGTATTAAATGCCAGGTCAGCGCTCATGGAAGGATTCCCGTCAGGGTTGAGCGGCAACCAACTCATGTTCATTAACGTGAACATGGAAACCAGGAACCAGACAAGGTTAATGGTCAATAAGGCAACCAAATGCTGTTTCCAGTTCATTTCTTTTTCCGGGATAACCCCGCCCAGTTTATAAAACAGGTTATCAACCGGGTTAAACAATTTATCGGGCCATGTATGTTGATAGGTGAAAACCTTTCCGATATATCGTCCGAGTGGTATGGCCAGGGCTAAAACAAGGGCATACATAAAAATCACTCCACATATTTCTGTATTCATTTTTTATTTTATTGAATGCTAAAAAAACCAGGCCAATACGCAGAAACCGCCAAATCCTATCAGGAAAATCCAAAATATCTTTGCGATGGTCTTTCAATAGCTTGTTAATTTTTACGGGTCATTCATTAATTCTTATAATCTTTCGGGATTGATTAACACATAGCATAAGTAACCAAATACTCCGATTGCCATAATGAATAATACGGTCATATCTTTAGTTTTCTAAAAGGGTTTTTAAATAAACAGGCTTTAAATTGTCGGGCATCAGCTGCAGGTGCAATTTTAATGTACCAGGGCTTTCTGCCATAGTGAGAATTCTGAAGAATTCATTTTCAATGGCATTTTTATCATGCAAGCTCCCATTCTGATAGAGCACATTCATGATTTTAAAAGGTTCTTTCTCATTTTTATTATTTTCCTGAATGAGTTTCAGAGTATACCTGGCAAATTGCTGAAGAATTTCATAATCTGAATCAGAACCGTTTAATGTTTTATCGGCAAAAGCCGTCGGAAACCATAGTTTCAACGTTTTTTGAATTTTCGTTTCCATGATTGTTATATTTTTTCAAAGAAATCAATAGATTTAAATAATAGAGCGAATACCAAAATTCCGGCCGCAATAAGAATAAACGTTGTCATAATTTTTCGTTTTTCATTTCAGTAAAGACATGCCAATTCCTGTTCCAATTCATTGGAAAATTATATAACGAGCTAAAAATGAATGTGATTTAAGCTAAGCCTGAAATTCCAGTAAGGTAAACCCTATCGTTTTGAAAGGGTCGAATCTAGCGTTTTGAAAGGCGATTAAAGATTATACTCTTCAATCTTCCGGTAAAGTGTGGTCAGTGCGATATTAAGTAGCCGTGCGGTTTCTGTCTTGTTTCCGTTGGTATAGTTCAATACTTTTTGAATATGAAGTTTTTCAGCGCTGGCCAGCTCAAAAGCTGAAAATTGTTTATCGTCTTTTATGGCCGGGGGCAGATTTTCCCTTAGTTCCTGTGGTAAAGTTTCAATAGTCAATTCATCGGATGTTGACAATATCACGCTTCGCTCAATGACGTTTTTCAACTCTCGGGTATTCCCCGGCCATTGATGCAGCTTAAGGGCCTGTAAAAATTCGGGTGAAAGAGATTTGATCTTTTTACCGGCTGTAGCCGAAAATTCCTGCATAAACTGCACCGTCAGTAATTCAATGTCGGCTACCCTCTGCCTTAATGCCGGTATTTTAATCTGAAATACGCATAAGCGGTAAAACAAATCTTCCCGGAAATGACCTGCTTCAATTTCCTTTTGCAAATCACGGTTGGTAGCGGCTATAATACGAATATTCACCTTAGTGGGTTTTGTCTCGCCTACTTTCAAAAACTCACCTGTTTCAATAACCCGGAGAAGCTTGGCCTGCAAATCCAACGCGATTTCACCTATTTCGTCGAGAAAGATTGTTCCGTTATTGGCTTCTTCAAAAAGTCCTTTCTGGTCTTTGATTGCCCCGGTAAATGCCCCTGCCTTGTGCCCGAACATTTCGCTTTCCAGAAGCTCATGACTAAAAGCAGAACAATTGATGGCCACAAAGCTTTTATTCCTGCGGTTACTTGCCTGATGGATGGATTGGGCAAACACTTCTTTGCCCGTTCCGGTTTCACCCGTTAACAAAACCGTGGTGTCCGTTTCAGCCACCTTTTTTGCCAGGTCAATCGTTTCCTGAATCGCTTTTGATTTTCCAATGATATTGTCAAATGAATGTTTCTCCCCTAATTGTTTTTCTAATTGTTTGACACGTTTTGCCAGTTCAACTTTTTCAATTGCCCGGTACAGCAGGGGTACTATTTTATTGTTGTCGTCTCCTTTGGTGATATAATCAAAAGCGCCGTTTTTTATGGCTTGTACACCGTCAGGAATGTTACCGTAAGCCGTCAGTAGAATAATTTCAGGTATGGGATATTTTACTTTGATTTTCCTGACAAGTTCAACACCGTTTCCGTCAGGCAATTTTACATCACAAATGACAACATCAATGTCAAACTGCTCCATTTTTTTTAGAGCTGTTTTAACGTTTTCGGCCTGAAGTACTTCAAATCCCTCGTAGCTAATAATCTTTGCAAGCAAATTTCTTAGCTTTTCTTCATCATCTATGATTAATATATTCTTCAAAATGTTTGATATTATGATATGCAAACTTAGACTTTATCAAAGATAAGGCAAAATTGCCCTTTTTGACAAAGCTTTGGTCTACTCACACTATTTTATTTTTTATCATTAGTGTTCGTGATTGCTTCCGCAATTTAGCTTTGGCTTAAGGGACTTTGACAACCCGCCTGCCGGACAGTAGCTGTGTGCAACCCCCATCTTTTCAATTATGTCTGTCAATTCGGTCTCCTGCTCCTGGCAGTAACGATTGGCAATGGACTACAGAAGGGGCCTGCCCATGAATCCGGTCAAGATCGAGCCGATGCATTCAACAGGCCGGCCAGATTCCGTTTAAAGAGAGGATATTCCCCATGGGTTTTTCAGTTTCCCGCCCTGTTTCTTTAGTTCTTCCATCCTTCCCGAAATATTCATGCCAGCCCGCAGAGAAAGGCGGCATTCGAGAAGGGTTCATTTTCCTCGATATGTAAATTCCGATCCTTTCTTCGAACAATGAAATTAATCAATGCGTTATTTCCCCATAAAGTCAGTATAAATTCTTAATCCGAAAAATATGAAAAGAAGGAGATGTGCATTATTGTATCCATTGGTCCTTATGGTACTTGTCATTTTCATCACCGGCAGTTGTAAAAAAGAGGATACCAAACCAAGGGAAGATACCGTGACCGATATCGATGGTAATGTATATCATACCGTAACCATTGGAACACAAGTCTGGATGGTGGAAAATCTGAGAACCACCCGATACCGTGACAGTACCGAAATTCCGAATGTTACTAACGATACGCATGGAGTCAGTTAAGCACCGGGGCCTATTGCGATTACGACAATGAGTCTTCGAATTCAGACCCCTACGGAAGACTCTATAACTGGTACGCGGTCAAAAGTTATCATCAGTTATGCATGGAAGGATGGCATGTACCAACGGATCAGGATTGGCGAATATTAGCGAATTACCTCGGAGGTGACTCCATCGCGGGAGCCAAAATGAAAGAAAAGGGCGTATCCCATTGGAACAGCCCAAACGCAGGCGCCACCAACGAGAGCAAATTCACCGCGCTTCCCGGAGGATACCGGGGTGCGAAAGGCGCTTTCGTCGATATGGGAGCCTATGGGAACTGGTGGAGCGCATCGGATGAAAATGCGGCTCTGGCCTGGGGCCGCTATCTGTATTCCGGCGATAGCCTGTTTGGCAGGGGCCATGGCAATAAAACATTTGGATTTTCCATCCGGTGCATCAAGGACCAGCCATAGAAGCCGGGCCGTCAATCTCTTTTTTCTTTTCCCTTCGCTGCACCTTGCAGTGGAGGGACCATTATTATTCTAACCATCCTCAAACCACCCTCAAACCATCCTCAAACCACTCTCAAACCACTCTCAAACCACTCTCAAACCATCCTCAAACCACCCTCAAACCACCCTCAAACCACCCTCAAACCACCCTCAAACCACTCTCCAACCCTTCTACAAAATATACTGTTTATTCTTATAGAGTGCGTTTCGGATAGCCGGTTTCAGCGTTTCAGCCGTGTTGAGGATCATCATCCCATCGGTGGGGAAGGGGACGGCCTGATTCTTGATCTTCTGGAGGGCGTCGGCATCCAGGGCTTCCTGGTCGCCCACGGCACGGGCAGAGGTATTATCGAATACATTTTCAGCACCGACCGGTTCCTTCACGAGAAGGCGGGTCTCGGGCGTGAGCTGGGTGATCTCGACCTGTCCGCGGATATTGACCGATTTATGCTGATGGGTTTCGATCAGGGTGCATTGCAGGGTCTTGTACCTGGGGATCTTGATGTCGTTTCCGGCGGTATCCCTCATCACGTTTCCGCGGGCATCGAGTGCATAATCGAAGCCGTTTTCGACGTCCTTCTTAAAGATCTGATCCGATTCTTTGGCTTCCTCCGGGGAGACAATGATGTCGAGCAGGTTGATCACCACGGCATAGTCATACTGGATATCGTCGTTCAGGTGCCGGAAATGGTATTCCACCCATTCGCTGTTCAGTCCCTGGGTGTCGAAGGTGAGCAGTTCATCCCTGAATTCCGGGGCGATCATGATCCGGTCGCCGGTCTGCACCTCGACGATCACGCGGCTGACGCCTTTATGGTGGGCTTCAAGGATCAATTCATTCAGGTTCGGGAATCCGTCACCGGAATATTCCTGTGCCCTGGTCAGTTCATAATACGCCTCGCGGTAGGAGGGCTTATCGGGATTTTGAAGAAGTTTCTGACCGTTGTTGTAATAATATTCGGCCGCTTTCCGCTTTGCGGCGACCAGTCCGGCATCATAATCCACGTAATCGTAGTTGATGGTCTTTCCGTTAAGTTCGAGAGGAAGAACGGTACGGACACGGGCCTGCCTGGCTTTGAGCGATTCATAGCGCTGGAAGATCTCATCGTAATTATTGGGATTATCTTCGGTTTTCAGGAATTTGATCCTCTCCAGGTCCCGTTCGTTGGCCAGTTTGTAAGCCCTGTCGAGAAGCTTTATATCTTCCGAGTCGCCGGGATCCTTGATCAGCTTCTTCACACTTTTATTGATGACGCCGTCGTAGTCACCGCGCTGTAATTTTTTGTTCACCGACCCGCAGGAAGACAGGAACAGAGCAACAAAAGCAAAGAGTAAATATTTTTTCATACCTCTTGATTTTGGTTGATTTTTCAAATGTAAAAAACAAATTATGTTAAGTTCAACATATTTACGGAGAGTGATTGAAAATGTTGCAATTTGGATCCATTCAATATGCCTGAACGGTGGTTCCGTGTAAATCAAACCGCATGCCAGCCACAGCCGGTTATGGCTTTATTTGATCAATGACTTGGGGTGGTGAATGATGCGGACGGGGAGGGAGAATTTCATGGGACCTGGGCACAAAAAAAGGCTGCCTGTGCGGGCAGCCTTGAGGATGTCTTTTTTTGGAATATTATTGCAGAACGAAGTTGATCGGGAAGGTAAAGAGCACTTTTACCGGCTTACCTCTCTGACGACCGGGTGTCCAGGGCGGTGATGACATGACCACGCGGATGGCTTCCTTGTCGAGGGCGGGGTCAACACCGGCAACGACGACAGCGTCAACCACTTTACCCTTGGAATTGACGGCAAACTGAACGATGACACGGCCGCTGATCCCGTTTTCAGCTGCAATTTCGGGATAGTGCAGGTTCTGTGCAATGTATTTACGGAACTCGACAGCAGGGTCACCGCCGTTGAATTTAGGCATGTCTTCAACGATGTAGAAGGTTTCTTCTTCCTGGAATTGTTCATCCATATCATCCGCAAAACCGGTGAACTTGAATTCGGTGGACGCATCGGCTTCAACGTTGAAATCGATATTTTCATCGATGTTCACGTTGTCGTTAACGATATTCAGAATTTCGGTAACTTTCTGCTGAGGTTCCGGTTTAGGCTGTTCTTCACGCCTTGTGACCTGCATTTCTTCAACCTCGTAGGTCGTTTCAGCTACCATCTTGTTCTGATCCTTGCTGTTTGGACGGGTCGTCCATTCAAAGGCGGCGAGAACAAGACCAAGAACAAGAAGTAAACCTATCTCCATGAATACCCCCCTGTTCCTTTCGAGATCTGCTTTTTGCGATTTTTTCAGTTCCATAATGATCCTTTATTTTGCGGCTCTAAAAATAGCAAATTAAATATTCAATTTCAAAAGTATTTGGCCGAAAACATCACGGATATAACCGCTTAAATATTGTCTGCCGTTAAAAAAACCAGTGTTTATAGCACAAAAACCACACCAAACCCGGGTCATTCAAGATGAAAATCACGGGTTCAGACGGAAAATCACCGGGAAAACATAACGGACCCTGACGGGTTTTCCGCGCTGTTTGCCGGGTGTCCAGTCGGGCGACGAGGAGATCACTCTGAGGGCTTCCTCATCGAGCGTGGAATGAACGCCCTGGAGGACCCTGACATGGGTCATCCGGCCGTGCTCATCGATGATAAATTCCAGGGTGACGCGACCCTGAACGCTGTTGTCAGCTGCCTCCCGGGGATATTCCAGGTGTTCGGCGATGTATCTTCTGAACGTCGTCATCGGGTCGCCTCCGTTGAAAAGAGGCCGGTTTTCCAGGACAATAAAATCGATGGGTTCGTTGAGATTTTCGGGTTCCGGATCCGGGATCGTCCAGAGTTGGTAAGGATCGCCCGAACCGATCTCGGGATTGGGAAAGATCGGATCTTCAATGACGATGTTGTGATCGTCGACCGGATTGATGATGAGCGTCAGCCTGGGCCGCTCCTTTTGAATGATCTCTTCCTTTCTGAAAGTCTGTTCGATTTGCTTGAAATCTTCCATCGACAGGCGATGACCCCGGAACGTCTCTTTTCCGGCAGGGGATTTGGCCCATTCAAAGGCCACAAGGGTGAGTGACAGGGCAAGGATCAGCCCGGCCTCGAAATAAACCAGGCGGTTCTTTTCGAGGTTTGCCTTTTCTGATTTTTTCTTTTTCATGGCTTGAAGTGTTTAATTGGTTTAAAGGAGAGCGCTATCCTTACCCTTCTGGAAACAAACAATGGTCCGGAATGCCTCTGTCTCAGGATGTTTGAAAGCACGCCACCAGCCGGCAATAATCCCGGCGGTACGGTGCGTTTACTGTTATTGCGGGTCGCCGGTTCCCTCACGCGGAACCATCCGGCATCATCATGGCCCTGGATTTTCTCCGCACCCCTTTATCAGGAGTCTATCCCATTCCTCGTCTCCTTCCATTTACTATCTTTGCAAAAAAGAATTGAATGGGAAAAATGATCGAAACGACACCTGTTCCTGAAACGGCCGTGCTGATTGGGGTGATCAACCAGGATCAGGATGAAGCGGAGGTACGCGAATACCTCAATGAGTTATCATTTCTGACAGAGACCGCGGGGGCAATTCCGTTGCGCGAATTCACCCAGAAGCTGGATACTCCGAACCCGGGAACGTTTATCGGTAAGGGGAAACTCGAAGAAGTCAAAGCCTTCGTGGATGAACGGGAGGTTGACCTGGTCATTTTCGACGACGAGCTGACGCCCACCCAGCTCCGGAACCTGGAGCGCGAGTTGAATGTCAGGATCCTGGACCGCACAAACCTGATCCTCGATATTTTCGCTCACCGGGCCAAAACGGCCCATGCCAAAACCCAGGTGGAACTGGCACAATATCAGTACCTTCTGCCAAGACTGACAAGGATGTGGACCCATCTCGAGAGGCAACGCGGCGGGATCGGTCTTCGCGGACCGGGTGAATCGGAAATCGAAACCGACCGCCGGATCATCCGTGATAAAATCAGGAAGCTCAAAGAAGACCTCAAAAAGATCGATAAGCAGATGGTGACCCAGCGGAAAAACCGGGGCCAGATGGTCAGGGTCTCTCTCGTGGGGTATACCAACGTGGGCAAGTCCACGCTCATGAACCTGATCTCCAAATCGGATGTGTTCGCGGAAAATAAACTCTTTGCCACCCTCGATACCACCGTGCGGAAGGTTGTGTTGGGAAACCTGCCCTTCCTCCTGGCCGATACGGTCGGCTTCATCCGGAAACTTCCCCACGACCTGGTCGAATCGTTCAAATCCACCCTCGATGAAGTCAGGGAGGCCGACCTGCTGCTTCATATCGTGGACATCTCACATCCCAATTTTGAAGAGCAGGTGCGTGTTGTCAACCAGACACTCCGCGAAATCGGTGTATCCGACAAACCCATGATCATGGTGTTCAACAAGATCGATGCCTACCGTTTCAACCGGAAGGATGATGATGATCTCACCCCCAAAACGAAGGATAACCTGACCCTCGATGAACTGAAAAGAAGCTGGATGGCCCGCAATGACGTGCCTTCCCTCTTTATCTCCGCAAAAAACAGGGAAAATATTGATGAATTCAGGGAACGGCTGTATGACACCGTGAAGGACATTCATACCAGCCGTTACCCTTATGACAGGTTCCTGTTTTAGGAACAGGTTCGGGCTTTACCCGATCAGACCTTTCTTTAACAGGTATTCTCCGATCTGGATAGCATTGGTGGCCGCCCCTTTCCGGAGGTTGTCGGAAACGACCCAGAGGTTCAGGGTGTTTGGCTGGGTTTCATCCCGCCTGAGCCTTCCCACGAAGACTTCATCGCGTCCCTCGGTATACCGCGGCATCGGGTAAAGCGCTTTCGACGGGTCATCCTGGACGATGATCCCATCGCCTGAAGCCAGGAGTTCCCTTACTTCATCGAGGTCGAAATCCTTTTCAAACTCGATATTGACCGATTCGGAATGACCGCCGGAAACCGGTACCCTGACCGCCGTGGCCGTCACCCGGATGCTGTCGTCTTCCATGATCTTCCGGGTTTCGTTCACCAGTTTCATTTCTTCCTTCGTGTAACCGTTATCGGTGAAGACATCGCACTGGGGCAGGCAGTTTTTATCGATGACGTGCGGGTACGCCATGTCGCCGTTTACCCCGGCTCTTTCATTTTCGAGCTGGCGGACCGCCTTGACGCCGGTTCCGGTGACCGACTGGTATGTGGAAACGACAATTCTTTTCGCCTTGTATTTGCGGTGCAGCGGGGCCAGGGCGACAACCATCTGGATGGTGGAGCAGTTGGGATTGGCAATGATCTTGTCATCCTTTGTCAGGACATGGGCATTGATCTCCGGGACAACCAGCTTTTTCCCGGGATCCATTCGCCATGCCGACGAATTGTCGACAACCGTGGTTCCGGCCTCGGCAAATTTGGGAGCCCATTCCAGCGAAGTGCTGCCGCCGGCTGAAAAAATGGCCAGGTCCGGTTTCTGTTTTATGGCGTCGGTAGCGCTGATCACCTTGTATTTCTTCCCTTTGAAGGTAATTTCCTTGCCCACCGATTTCTCGGAAGCCACAGGATAAAGTTCCGTGACGGGAAAATTTCGTTCTTCAAGGACTTTGAGCATGACCGTGCCAACCAGTCCGGTTGCACCAACAACAGCTACTTTCATAAGTGTATGTATTAAATTAAACCTTACGGAATATCTCTGGTTCCTCTCGTGTCTACCCCTGCGCTCATGTTCAGTTTCACGTGTCGCGGCACCCCGCAGGAGGTATCGTCATAACGGATATTTTATCCGTATATTTTTTAGGAACTATTACTAAAAGTCCCGGAAAAAATGATAATTTTATAGAATCTCCCCGGATAACCTTTCAGATAATAACCCCACAAAATTCGTAAATTAATTTGTATTGTGAAAAAACTGTTACTGCTTTTTTCATGGTGGCCGTTATTTCTGACAGGACAGGTGTCCGTTGACTTTGAGAACGGCCTTCCCGCTTCCGCCATGCAGTTCCCGGCGGAACGATGGGACGTCTCCTCCGACATGCCCCTCGACGGGGCTGCCTCACTGAAACACATCTTCGATAACAGTGTTTCTTCCTGCGACAGGATCAGCTTCCGTCATGACCCGGTCAATCCGGCCGGAAGGATCACCTGGCAGTTTCTCATCCGGTATCCTTACAAGCCTTCGGCCTCAAACAACTGGTCCGTTTTTCTCATGTCGGAAAAACCGGCCGGATTTATGGATCCGGACGGCGGGAATCCGGCGCTGATTTTCGGGGTGAATTATCTTTCCAACGATGATACCCTGAAACTTTTTCTCCAGGACGGAAAACAGGTGAAGGTCCTCTGCGCCACGTCGTTTAACTGGGAGACCGCTGATTTCCAAGGGATCTGGAAGTTCCGGATCTCCTACGACGGTACCGGTACGGTGCGTATCGAGAGCGCACCCCGCGATTCCGGCTTTGTGCTTACCGGAACAGCCAACCTGCGGCCGGACGAACTTCCGGCCTCGGAGTGGTTTGGTATCCGGTATGCCTATACGTCAACCCGGGACAGGCTCTTAACCTTCGATGATCTCCTGATCGCCGCTGATTTCCAGAGGGATTCAACGCCACCGGTGCTGGAAGCGGTGCATTTTCCCTCCCGCAACAGCATCGCCTTTCTGTTCAGCGAATCGGTCGACCCGGCTTTGGTTCCCCGCATCCGGGTCGATGGCACCGTGGCTCCGGACTCTGTAGGTGTCACGGGCAATACCGTATTTTCACGATTTGCCGGGGAGTTCGCCAATGACCGGACGTACCGGTTCACCCTCGGACCGGTCGGGCGACCGTAAGGGAAACATCGTCACGCTTGACGATACATTTCTCTTTTTTCTTCCTGCCCGTTACGACCTTGTCTTCACGGAGATCATGGCTGATCCTTCCCCGCCGGTTTATCTTCCGGAGAGTGAATATCTTGAATTCACCAACCGGAGTTCGCACCCCGTCTGCCTCGACGGATGGACCGTCGGCGCCGGCAGCCGCGATTTCATTCTCGAAGATGACACCGTACCGCCGGGAGGTTACTATCTGGTATGCTCCCGGAGTGCCGGATGGCTTTATCCGGAGGGATCGTGCAGCCCGGTGTTCACCTCGTCTTCTGTCCTGACCAATAACGGACAGCTGGTGGTATTGCGCAATACTGCAGGGGAGATCATCGATGCGGTGCAATACGCCGCTTCGTGGTACGGCGATGCCTTCAAATCGGAAGGAGGCTGGTCACTCGAACGCGTGGATAATTCCTTCCTTTGCGGCGGCACGCCGAACTGGCGGGCCTCGGAGAGTGTGGAGGGCGGAACTCCCTGCAAGCCGAATTCCGTGGCAGGAGTGACATCCGATACCAGGCCACCCTTTGCCCGTTCTGTGATCTTTGATGGTCCGGGCTTGTTCCGCATCGCCTTCAGTGAGCCCGTATCCGGCGGTACGGGTGAAGAGACGGATTTTCCCCTGCAGGTCAGCGGTGCCGGACAGGTGGTGGTAGCCGGATTTTCAGGACCTTTTCATGATACCCTGTGCCTGATGGTGCCCGATAATGCCGGACGGGAAATTCGTGTCATTTTCGCCGGACCGTTTTCAGACTGTTCGGGTAACGATGCCTTTCCCCGCGACACATTCAGGCTCGGGACACCCGTCAAGGCCGGGCCAGGCGACATCCTGATCACGGAAGTTCTCTATTCACCCTTTCCCGGGTGTGCGGAATATGTCGAAGTGTACAATCGTTCTGGCAAACTGACGGCGCTTAACGATCTCATCCTGGTCGTGGGCGGAACTGACGGCGGGGGCCCGAACAGCGGTGTTTTCATTGCCGGGGACGCCATCCTCTTTCCACCCGGAGCCTATCTCGTGCTCTCCTCCGGTCCGGAAACCCTTCCCAACTATTACGATGTGCCGGATGAAAAAGCGCTCTACCGGCTTCCCGGCATGCAGGCACTTGGCAATGCCGGAGGAACGGTCCGGCTGATGAACCGTTCCGGGGAGATCATCGATGAGATGCGCTATGGCCCGGATGATCAGTATCCCATGATTTCCGATGACCACGGAATCGCCCTGGAGCGGATGACGCTGGATGCCGGAAGCGGACTGTCGGCGCCGTGGCACAGTGCATCTTCGCTCAGCGGATTCGGCACCCCGGGATACCGGAATTCCCAATACCTGGAAAATCCGGAGGCCACATCGTCTTTTTCTGCCGACCCGGAAGTCTTCACCCCGGATAATGACGGTAACGGCGATGTAGCCGTTTTCCGTTTTCATTTTGAAAAGGAAGGCTATGTGGGGACTATGAGGATCTTTGAAGCGTCGGGAAGGATTGTGCGGACGCTTGGAGTGAATGAACTGCTGGGACCGGAAGGCTTTTTCCAGTGGGACGGGCGCAATGATGCCGGTCAGCCTTGTGGAATCGGGATCTACCTGGGTTACCTTGAGGTGTTCCACCCGGAGGGGCAAAAGAAAGCGTTCAGAAAAACTGTGGTCCTGGCCAGGCGCCGGAACTGATCAGCCCAGGCGTTTACGCGCCAGGAGGACGATGCCCACCGCACCGAAGGAGAACAGACCGGCAAGGTAAAAGGTCCGGTGGAAGCCGATATGGTCGGCCAGGACACCGGCAAGGGTCACCATTGATGCCGAGATGAAGAAATTGAGCAGCATGAAGGTTCCGTTCAGAAAAGCCAGATTTTCACTTTTCTGTTCCTGGACCAGGGCCAGGAGAACGGAGGTGGGGGCAAAGATGAAGAGTCCGGTGACCGCCAGGACGAGCATCTGCCATATTCCCGAGGTGAGCAGAAACAGGAACATCAGAAATGGCGAAACCACGGAGATGATCAGCAGGGTGTTCGTCCGTCCCAGCTTGTCACTAAGTGTGCCGGAGATGAAGGTTCCAGCCGCGCCGGCAAGCTGGAGCACCGACAGGGAAGCGTCGGCGAAAAACAGGGTCTCTCCCTGTTGTTTCAAAAACGTCGGGAGGTACAGGGTCAGGGAGGATTTCATGGCCCCGAGGAAAAAGGTGATACCGGCGGTGACCCCGAACACGGGGAGGTATTTGACAAATTCCCTGAAGTAGTTCGGTTTCCAGTCTTTCTGGCCCACGCGCGGGGAGATCGCGATGTGTCTCAGCCTGAAAAACAGGACGGCTGAGGCGACCAGCCCGAGGGGCATCATTTTCCACGTTCCTTCGATCCCCCAAAGGCTGATGATGCCGAAGAGGATCAACGGGCCGGCGGTCCGGGCAAGTTCGCCGCCGAGCATGAAGTAGCTCATCCCCTTGCCGATGGTTTTTCCCGAGATCCTGCCGATCATGACCGGAGTGGGGATATGGAAGAGAGTTGAACTGATGCCGGAGACGAGCATCAGGATGGACAGGAAGATGTATCCCGGGGCGACGCCGATCAGGCTCATGGCTATGCCGGTGACGGCAGGGGAGATGATGATGAGGTATCGCATCCGCATCTTTTCGGCCATGATCCCCACGAAAGGATTGAGCAGGGAGGGAATCCGCTGGATGACGCTCAGGAGACCGGCCAGCCCGTAGGAGATCTGCAGCCTTTCGATGATCAGCGGGAGGGCCGGTGCCAGGAAGGACGTGTAGACATCGTGCAGAAAATGCGACAGGCTGATGAGCACGACATTTCCGCGCTGAAATCCGCCGGCATCCTTCCGGTCTTTTCGGTTTCACGATACTCCCGGGATCAGAGTGTTTCAATGAGTTTTTCCATGATGAACTTCATCTTGGGCGCCGTTTCGCCGGCCGCTTTCTGGACATCCTCGACGGAGACCTCCACGATCCGTCCCGGTACGCCAAGGTCGGTGATAATGGAGATGGCAAAGCAGGGAATGCCCATCTGGTGGGCGACGATCACTTCGGGAACGGTCGACATGCCAACGGCATCACCGCCAATGATGCGGAAAAACTGGTATTCCTTAGGCGTTTCCAGTGTCGGTCCGGTTACTCCGACATAGCACCCCCGGCGGATCCGGATGTTGTTTTTGGCCGCGATCTCCTCGGCGCGCCGGATGAGTTCCGGATCATAACTTTCGCTCATATCGGGGAAACGGTCGCCGAACTCATCGATATGCCTGCCGATGAGCGGGTTGGGGAGAAGGTTGATGTGGTCATCCTGGATCATCATGTCGCCGATCTCGAATTCCGGGTTCAAGCCCCCGCTGGCGTTGGAAATGAAGAGGTATTTGATGCCGAGGTATTTCATGACGCGGATGGGAAAGGTCAGTTCCTGCATGGTATACCCCTCGTAATAGTGAAATCTTCCCTGCATGGCCATGATCTTCTTTCCGCCGAGAGTGCCGAATAACAGCCGGCCATGATGCCCGGGTGCAGTGCTGACAGGGAAGTTGGGGATATCTGCATAACGGAGAAATGTTTCCACTTCGATGTCATCGGCGAGGCCTCCCAGTCCCGTGCCCAGAATGATGGCCACTTCAGGCTGGAACCTGGTTTTTTCCCTGATGTAAGATACTGTTTCGTTTATTGCTTCTAACATAGCTCATTATTTGTGAATTGAAGTTTTCTGTGTCCTTATTCAGAAAGCCGACATGTATGGGGATATAGAATAAAAGCTCCGACACCTCTGAAAGTTCACCAGGGTACATCCTGAGCCGGGCGGCATCCTTCTCCGTGGTGAGGATGACCCTGGTATGGCCTTCCACCGTGCTGAAGCTGTCGTGTATTCTCTGGAGATCCCGCAGGTTGTAGGCATGGTGATCGGGGAAGTCGATCCGGCGGCTGACGGAGGCGTATGCGGAGGCTGTCGCTGTGAAGCTCCCGGGGTTGGCAATGCCGCTGACCAGCAGGGCTGAAATGCCATCGGGGGCTGAGGAGGGGTAAATGGCCTTTCCGAATACCGGCATCGGTGCACCCGGCTGCATACCTGTGAAATACAGGTGTTGGAAGGGGTCGAGGCGGAAATCTTTGACCCTGACGCGCATGTCGATGGCCTTCAGGTTGACCGGTGACCTGGTGATCAGGATGAGGTTTGCCCGTTTGATCGAGGAGACGGGTTCGCGAAGACGTCCAAAAGGAAGCAGGTGGTCACGGGTTACCGGTCTGCCGTAATCGATCAGAAGGATGGAGAGCCCGGGCGTCACATACCTGTGCTGGAAAGCGTCGTCGAGCAGGATAACATCCACGTCCATTTTCAGGAGGTTCCTGATGCCCCGGACGCGTTTTTCATCGACGGCCACGGTGATATCGGGAAATTTCGTTTTGATCTGGCAGGGTTCATCGCCGATTTCACCGGCAGTGGATGACGGCCCTGCCAGGATGAAACCCCGCGTCTCTCTGCCGTACCCGCGGCTGAGAACAGCCACCCGGTATTCGTCTTTCAGAAGGCCGATCAGGTATTCGGTGTGGGGTGTCTTCCCGGTGCCGCCGGCGGTGAGATTTCCCAGGGAGATGACGGGCAGGTCGAATTCGTGCGACCTGAGGATCCGCCAGTCAAAAAGTTTGTTCCGGATGGCTGTTGCCATACCGTAAAGGACAGCGAAGGGGATGAGAAAATATTCGGGAAACTTCTTTTTTAGCATGTTCCGGCGATATTGGCGGTCAAATATAGTAAAAATGTTGTCCCGTCAGAGCCAAAATGGATAAACCGTATGAAGTGGATCTCCAACACCGGGATAACAACGACGGATGGCCTGAGGGGCCGTTGAGGGGCGGCAACCCGGGCCATCCGTCGTTTTGTGCTTATTCTTATTCTACGACGAGTGAATAGGGAATCCGTGCCTGGATCCCTTTCATATCCTCGATCATGCGAAGTTGCTGGTAATAGAAATACGTATCGCCGAGTTTATTTTTCATGATCCTGGCCTGGACATCGCCGGTCAGTTCACTGAGCAGTTTCTGGAACGGGGCTTCGAGCTTCGGGTATTTGACGATGCGGTAATTCGTGATCCCGGCAGCTGCGGCCGATGCGGCAATCGCTTCCTTCAGTCCGCCCAGCTCATCGACGAGCCCGATTTTTTTGGCATCGATGGCGCTGTAGACATGCCCGCGGCCGATATCGTCGACGGCATCGACGGTCATGTTCCGGCCTGCGGCGACATGAGAGATGAAGGTCTGGTAGGATTTACCGATTTCCCTTTCGAGGACGTTCATTTCGGCGGGGTTAAGGGCCCTGAATACTGTTCCGAAGTCGGAATTGGTGTTGGTTTTGACCACATCGTAGGTTATCCCGAGCTTATCGTTCATGAATTTTTGCATATCGGGAAGGATCCCGATCACGCCGATGGAGCCGGTGAGGGTGTTCGGATCGGCATAGATTTTGTTTGCCGCGGCCAGGATGTAATATCCGCCGGAAGCGGCCATATCGCCCATGGAGGCGATCACCGGTTTGGTCTGGGCGGCCAGTTTGACTTCCCTCCAGATGATGTCGGAAGCCAGGGCGCTTCCGCCGCCGGAGTTGACCCGCAGAACGATGGCCTTGATGGTGGAATCGCGCCGTGCATCACGGATGGCTTTGGCGAAGGTTTCGTCACCGATGTTGCCGTATGCCCCTTCCCCCGTGATGATATTGCCTGAAGCATATACGACGGCGATCTTGTCCTTGGCCAGTCCTTTGTAAGTCCTGATCTTCGGGACTTTTGAGTATTTCGTGATGCTGATGGTCCGGAGATCGTCAGCTTCGTCAATGCCGGTCTTTTGTTTAAGTTCCGAGATCAGTTCATCGCGGTATTTCACGCCGTCGATGAAATGATGTTCGAGGGCCGACTGGGCATCGGTCACACTCATGTTGTCGGCAAAGGCGTTGAGGTCGCCAACGGGAATATTCCGGGCAGTGGAGATATTTTCGAGCATCGTGTTCCAGATCGAGCCGACATAGGCTTCGATCTGTTTCCGGTTATCGTCGGAGAGGCTCGTGTAAATAAAGGGTTCGGCAAAGCTTTTGTATTTGCCGACGCGGACAACCTGGGCCTCGATACCCAGTTTGTCGAGTGCTTTCTTGATAAAATAGTTCCTGGAGGCCAGACCGATGAACTCGATATTTCCTTCGGGCGACATATAGATGTTGTCGGCTGCCGTGGCCAGGTAATAGGAGCCATGGGTGAAAATGTCGGCATAGGCTATCACGAATTTCCCGGATGGTCCTGAAGTCGATGATGGCATCGCGGATTTCACCGAGGGTGGCGATGCCTGTTGGAATGAGGGACAGATCGAGAAGGATTCCCTTGATGTTGGGATCATTCTTGGCATTTGCCAGGTTGTCGATGATCATGTCGAGACCCATCCGTAAATCGGGTTTAAAGCTTCCGGTTGCAAAATTGCCGAAAGGAGATTCGGGATTTCTGTCGACGATTTGCTGGTCGAGGTTCGCAACAAGGAGGGTATTTGCCTTCACCACCACGGGTTTTTCCCGTGAGGAAACGCCGACGATGCCCACGATGATGAAGATGAAAATGATGAGGCCAATCAAAACGCCTAAGATTGAGGCGAAAGTGAATTTGAAAAATCCTTTCATGTCTGTCCGGTTTTAGAGTTTAGTCAATGAATAAAAATACGAAGATTCTGGCTATTTTGGGGATAAAAAATTAGTTTTACCTCTATGAAAAGTGAAGCGGCATATATCCTCACCGGCAGTAACACGGGTGACCGGGATGCGTTCCTTCAACATGCCCGGGATAAGCTAAACAGCAGGGCCGGGGCAATTGTTTTTGCCTCCCATGTTTATGAATCTGAGCCCTGGGGATTTGAAAGCGCTAACCTCTTCCTGAACCAGGTTCTTCTCATCAACACATCCATGACTCCCGGAGAACTCCTCGACCTGATCGAAAATGTCGAATCGCTCGCCGGTCGTCAACGTTCACCTGGCGGATATCAGGACAGGCCGCTCGATATGGACATTCTGTTTTATGGCAGCCAGGTTATCCGAACACCAGGGCTGACCGTCCCTCATCCGCGGCTCCACCTCCGGCGCTTCACCCTGGCACCGTTGTGCGAGATCGCGCCATACTTTGTCCATCCGGTGTTTCGCAAGACGATTGCCGAACTTTACGACCGGTGCGAAGATCACTCCATTGTCAGGCAGCTATAGTCCTGAAGTGATCCGGAGCCAGGTTTCGTAAAAGTATCCGTAAAAAGCGGCATAAGCCAGGGACCACAGGAAGTTGGCGAGGAGCAAGTGTCCATAGACGAACTTTCGCTTCCCAAAATACCTGACGGCCAGGAAAACGCCCAGGGGGATGGAGAACAGGATGGGTGTGGCGAGGGCGATTCCCGGCAATCCGTAATTTTTCCTGATCGACACGATCCGGCGGTTTCTCCGGGTGAATCGTCGTTTCTGTTGAGGTTCCGTCTTCCGATGCCAACGCGGCAATCTCTGTCTCAGCTTATCCAGAGGGGCGCTGCTCCACAGGTTGATGAGCTGCCGGGAAAGAAACCCAAAAAAAAAGACGCCGAGGATGCCGCCGATATTTGTCCAGATCACCGTTTCCACAAAGCCGAAATGAAAAACCATGATGGCCAGGGGGAACGTCATTCCAAATTTGAATGTGCTCAATAAGATGACGGTCAATACTTTCAAAACGCATCTGGGGGTTGTTGAAAGGTAAAGATAAGAAATTTTTCCCGGTGAATCTTTTTCTAAAGAATGCCGGAATCGGCAAAGCTGACATAATTATTTTCGCCGATGATGATATGATCGATCAGGCTGATATCCATGTACTGTGCCGCTTTCTTGATCTTTTCGGTGATTTTCCGGTCGGCGTCGCTGGCCTCCAGGTTGCCCGAAGGATGGTTGTGGCAGAGAATGATCCCCGAGGTCAGCCGGTCGAGAGCCTGTTTCAGGATCAGCCGGGTATCGATCACCGTGCCGGCGAGGCCTCCCTTGCTGATGCAGATCTTATCGATGACCAGGTTTGAACGGTTCAGCAGGAGGATCCAGAATTCCTCATGGGGCAGGTCGCCGAGCATCGGCTGGAAGATCCTGAAGGCATCACGGGAGGAAGAGATCTTTGTTTTTTCCGGTCCGGGAGCATAGGCGCGACGCCTTCCCAGTTCGAGGGCCGCCAGGATGGTAATGGCTTTGGCCTGCCCAATGCCCCTGATACGGATGAGTTCCTGCATGTCCAATTTTCCAAGGGCCCTCAGGTTGTTGCCCACGCTGCCGAGCACCAGCCGGGAGAGCTCGAGGGCCGACATGTTCCGGGTTCCGGAACCGATGAGGATGGCGAGGATCTCCGCATCGCTCAGGCTCCCGATGCCATTCTTCAGAAGCTTCTCCCGCGGCCGGTCCTCAACAGCCCAGTTTTTGATCGACAGATTTTTATATTCCATGGCCTTTTTTCCCTTAATGGAAAAAAAGCGGAAAAATCAGCGTGCCGGAAACAAAAAAAGCTGTCTCCTGACGAAGACAGCTGCACATTATTTTGGAGAAGGGTTAGCCTTCGAGACTTGTAACGTGTTTGGTCAGGCTGGACTTGAGGTTCGATGCCTTGTTCCCGTGGATGACATTCTTTTTGGCAAGCTTATCGAGCATCGATGTAACCTTTGGCAGTAAGGCTTCTGCTTCGGCCTTGTCGGTTGTGCTGCGAAGTGCTTTCACTGCATTCCGTGGCGGTCCTGGCATAGTAGCGGTTGCCGGTTCTTCTGCTCTCGTTCTGTCTGATCCTCTTTTTTGATGACTGATGATTTGCCATTATTTTGTAACTTTTTTGTGCGTTTCTTTTTGCTGTTTACGAGAAAATTGGGATGCAAAAATAAGGATTATTTTTAATTATTAAAATTTTTTTACATAATTTGTGCATGCCTGCCTGATGGGCACTAAAGAACGGAACGGCGTCAATTTCATTCCCCTGCCATATTCCGGCAGTCAAATTCCCACCGGGCTAAAACTCCTGGCATTCATATTTGTTATACCCGAGAAGGAAAGGCCGGCGAGGGCCGCGACAGGTTTTCCTTTTCGTTCCAACAAATAAGCAGGTATATGAAATACATCGCCATTTCTTTCTTCATGATGATCAGCAGTATGACAAGCTACGCACAGAACCAGTTTAAGACCGACACCTTTCAGACGTCAGGGGGAGAACTGGACATCACCTTCATCGGCCACGCCTCACTCATGTTTAACTGGAACGGAAAGGTGATCCAGGTCGACCCTGTCATGCAGGAAGCCGATTATTCAAAAATGCCGGCAGCCGGCCTGATCCTGATCACCCATGAACACGGCGATCATTTCGATCCCAAAGCGATCCGCGCCATTCTCAGGAGCAACACCAAGCTCCTGATGACCCGGGCCTGTTACAACAGTCTCGATGACCGGTCGGGGATGGATATCACCGTGATGGACAACGGGGATGAATATACCTGGGAAGGTTTGAAAATTCAGGCGATCCCGGCATACAATATGGTCCATAAGAGACCTGACGGCGAATTTTACCATCCCCGGGGCCGCGGCAACGGTTACGTTCTGAACTTCGGCGACAAACGGGTGCTGGTGGCCGGCGATACGGAGAACATCCCGGAGATCAAGGCGTTGAAGAATATCGACATCGCGTTCCTTCCCATGAACCTTCCCTATACCATGACGCCTGAAATGGTGGCTGATGCCGCCAGGGCTTTCAAACCCCGCATCCTGTATCCCTACCATTACGGGAAAACCGATACCGGCAAGCTCCTTCAACTCATGAAGGGC
This sequence comes from uncultured Bacteroidales bacterium, assembly GCA_963763215.1. Taxonomy (GTDB): domain Bacteria; phylum Bacteroidota; class Bacteroidia; order Bacteroidales; genus DASQZK01. The sequence goes on along the minus strand of CAVXNX010000031.1, from coordinate 275,971 downwards.
GTCGACGGCGTCGATGTCCGGATCAGGGACATGCAATAAGGCGCCGTCCCGGTCAGGCATTTACCGGATTTTCCTGGCCTGGTGAACAATGGCGGCGGCATTCAGCACGAACATCAGGATCACCAGCAAGATTCCGCCGATGGCGATCGAGGCATTGATGCCGTGGGTCAGCTCCATCCCCCAGTCTGAAACATAAGCACTGAAGCGGTTTTTAAGCAGGACCAGCATAATGGCAGTTAGTGCCGACAGACCAGCCATGATCATGCCCAAATCGGCCAGGTAGGGTTTGCTGATCTCCCATTCATCATACCCGAGCCATTTGAGTTTCCGGATCCGGTCGGCCGACCGGGTGATGAGCAGTTGAAAGCTCAGAATAAAAACCAGGAACGCCAGGAAAATGATCACGAATCCGAGCGTGCCGAGAAAGCTGATGATGAGCTTCAGGATGATATTCAGTCGGCTGCTTTTGAGTTTTTCCCTGACCGTCTCGTATCCCTTTCTTATCGAGGAATGAAACGATCCGGGGGTCTGTTGGATTTTTTGTGACGATCACTAGTCCTGGAGATCAATGGTTTAGATGATGTTCCGTATTCCTTGTTCGCCCATGTCAGGAAATTATAGGGGACGAGGATGGAATTGATCCGGTTTGAGAAACCCGCGATATGGCCGTTATATTCATCCGACCTCCCGTTACCGCTGATCCTGAATTTAAAATTCACCAGCCCGATGGTTTGGGCCGAGATCTGCGGCAGTCCCTGGCTCGGTGCAAAACCGAAATTGTAGAGGTTCAGGTAGTCGCGGGGAAGGATCACGGGAATGGTCCTTTGTCCGCGTTCCCAATGCCAGTCCGGGTTTTTCACGTCGAGAAACGTATCGGGAATGGCTTCAAAAAACAAGTCGGTGAAGAAATCCGGGAAACGGTTGCTCTCGGTAAAGGCACTGAGTGAAAACTGGTTGCTGATGAAGCCCACGACCTTTTCGGCAAAGGGCTGGCTGCGGATTTCCCCGATCTCGGCCTGGGTGAAATGCGCCGAAGTGATGTTCAGCGTTTCGAGTAAGGAGATTTTCTTGTTGATCACGATATATTCCGGATCGATGAGGTCGCGATTTTTTTTCATCACATGGTCCATGTCCACATAAAACTGCCCGGCGCCCAACAGTAGAAGGAGACCGGCCAGTGTGCCCAGTGCAGCACCGGCCATCTGGAGGTTCCGGTAATGATGGTGAATGACTTTACGTATCATACGACTCAGATCCTGAATTGAATATCGAAGCTGAACCCTTCCGGTTCAGCGAGCCCGGTGAACAGAAGCCCGGCATGACGCTGCCGGCATTCCTCCGTGACGAGAGCAAAAGCTTTCTCACCCAGTGCATTATCGAGATGAGAAAAGATCTCATCGGCAAAGAGAAAGCTGAAAGGCTGGCACAGAGCCCGGATGATGGCGACACGCTGTTTCTGTCCGTAGGAAAGAATACCGGCAGGACGGTCGAGAAAATGATCCATTTCCAGCTTCCGGGCCATCTCGACGATGGTGCCGGACGGGTAATGGCCGGTTTGCCGGTTTTTCACCTGGATATTGTCGAAAGCCGAGAGTTCGTCGAAGAGCTCGAGCCCCTGGAAAATGCAGGATAATTCCCGTTTTCTCAGCCGGGCCCATTGCCGGTCGTTAAAAGTCCGGATGTCAGTTCCATCCACAAGGGCCTCACCGCGGTAATCCTTCCGGATGCCATACAGTATGGAAAGCAGCGAGGTTTTCCCTTTACCTGAAGCAGCGGTCAGCAGGCAGAATTTTCCCTGTTCCAGCACCACGGTTTCTTTTTCCCAGATGTCCGAGTCTTCGTGCGGGATCTCCACCACCGGGAAAGGGATCAGTCGCCTGAGTTCTATCTCCATAATTCCCAAATCATGCCGTTCACAATCCTACAGGTCCCTGAGGAGTGTATATAAACTGTTATTTTCCTTGTCGTTCAGTTCCACCTGTAATTCCCATTCCTCAAGATTGGCGGTAAGGGAAAGGGACTTCAGTGACTTCCCGAACGATTCAACGCCCGAATGGACATTCGCGCCCATTTTTTCTTCCAGGTAGGCTTCCATTTCCTTGCTGTAACTTTTTCGGTCGAGATTGACATAAAAACAGACCGGCCGGCTCGTCAGGACGGGAGCAAAATCAGCCGAGAGGATATTCTGTTGGACCTGGCCCTGGCTGGCGATCTCACGAATGTATGTTTCCGAATTGGTCACGATCAGGTTCTTGTCCTGTTCAGCCAGAAAGAGCGGGAGAAGTTTCACAGACAGGCTGTAATATCCATTTTGCTCCGTCAGCCCGCTTTCTTCCTTGAGTTTCTGGGTCAGGGCTTTCCAGGCATTTTCGTTCTGCAGCTTGAGGGCAGCGACAAAAACAGGGATGTTCCGGGTGAACGAAGAGTCGCCGTAGATATCACTTTCTTTCATTGTCGGGCGTTTCCTGATGCCATTGATGGAAAAGGCCACCTCACCCTGAAGGGCATGTTTGAGGTCGTTCTCATCCACACCGAGTTTGTCTTCCATGCGTCCGAGCTGGTCGCCGGTTTGTTTGCCGAGAAAATCGAGCAGACCCAGGATTTTATCGGGATCGAGGTTTGTATTGGCCACCAAAAAGACATCCTTTTCGGGCAGGTATTTCAGGAGATCTTTCCCCGCATCCCGGTCCAGGAAATTGTATTTATCGATCGTTTCTTTCATGCTGGCATTGAGCTGCAGGTTCGTTCGCAGGGTCATTTCGCCTTTACCGAAGTCTAGGAAGATATGCCCGTAATTGTTTTTCAGTCCGCCGAAAAGATCGAGGGCATGTCCAAGCGCGCCGGCACCGGCGATATTCATCAGGTTGGTCGAGGTCAGCCACGCATTGATATCCCTCTGTCGTGAGAGGAACTTGTTAAAATCCTTATCGGTGAGAAGGCTCTCAGAACGCCGGGTCTTTGTCAGGCGGAGGGCGACCGTGTCGAGATCATTTCCGGCCCATCCGCTGAAGGAGGACAGGACGAAAGCCACTGAATTGTTCCAGGCCACGACGAGGTTATCATGTTTGAGTTCTGTATAGGACCCGAGCTGCCGCTCTTCGAATTTCAGGCCGGGCTGTGCCTGGATAGTATCGAGGAAGGATTTGAATCGGGACTTGCTTTTGAGAGGAACGATAAAACAGCCGTATGACGGATCCTTCCCGAACACGAAAAAGGCGCTGTAGGCATCGGGGTTGATGCCCGTGGATTCCGGGTTGTTGATGAGCCGGTCGACAATTTTCTGATGCCCGGCAGCCTTCTTCACGAAATCAAGATCGTTGATCTTTCCTTTATCCATCAGGTTTTTGGGATTGAAGGTGACCACCCCGCTGGTTGTTTCGGGCATGACCCGGAAAATGGCCCGGTCGCCTCCGGAACAGGATGAAAGGATGAACAACGCAGCCATCACCAGGCTGAATGTTAAGGAATGGATGATGTTTTTCATGTTCGTGGTATTATGGTTTTTCAGGGTTCTGCCCGGTCAAGTTATGAAAAATTGCTGAAATTCGCCGGGTCAGGGGTTAAGGAGTGAAATGGCGGCCCTTATTCAAACTCGATCCGGTCGATTGGGACTCTTCGCTGATGATGAAAGAACGTGACGGAAGTTTTCAATGTATCGCTCGCGCCCGGAGTGCTCATCCGGAGCCAGTCCCAGGTGGGGATCACCAGTTCGGTTTTTTTGCCCCCGGCCATGAATCCCCGGATCCGCACCTCGTAGGAGAAACCGGGCAAAAAGTCCGGCTGCTGCCTGACGAAAACCACCTCCCGCAATTCCCCTGTGGGAAGGGTGGTGAAGTATTCACCCCTATCGGTAGCCGATGCGTTCCGGCTCCACCGGTCATAGACCAGGCGGATGCTGATCTCGTTGAAGCTGTCGATGCGGGTCACCGTGCCATCCTTCCAGAAAATCCGCCCCGGTTGTGCCTGCAGCTGCGGGAGTGACAGGGTGAAGAGCAGCGCCGTTACCACACTGAAAATCCATGTTCTGCTAACCCGGATCATGGTGGTCTTGTTCAAATCGTCCGTCGCACCGGATTCATCACGTCTGTGTCTTCAAACGTGCATTCAGAGGGTCATTCGTGTACACGGCAAGTTATAAAATAAAAATCAAACGGAGGACAGGGGAGGCCGTCTGTTTTTTTCATATCTTTGGTCTGATTTTGGTTTCGACGGGCATCTTCATGCCCTGAATTAAAAGAGAATCCGGTGGTATTCCTGAAGGAATAGAATCCGGAGCTGTTCCCGCAGCTGTGAGTCCCTTTGAAATGCTTTCTGAAATCTTTGCCACTGTGCGCAATCGGCGTATGGGAAGGCTCAGAAAGAGGGACAAGCCAGAAGAACTGCCAGAATCATCACTGTTTTTTTTTGCTTTCGGTGAAAAAGCAGAGAATGATTCATTAACACGAATTCATTTTTTACTTGATCGAAAGCGGATTGCCACATAAACCGGTTGACTCATGAATCTGGCAAAGCGATCCGTGTTACTGACAGCCATCCTGCTGTGCTGCGTCCTCCCGGCCTGGGGCCAGGGAGCGTATGCTTCCCGCATTGTGGCCTATTGCCCGGCGCCCGGCCAGTACATCAACGACGATCTGACGGGAACTCCGGCTGCTGCGGCCAGGCTGACCGGCGGGATTGCCTCGCCCGTCAGCCTTGGAGCTTTTGGAGGGTACATCATCTTCGGCTTCGACCATACCATTTTGAATGATCCCGGCAATCCCTATGGCATCGACTTCTCATTGTTTGGCAATGCTTTTGCCGGGTCGGCCGAGCCGGGCATTGTCAGGGTGATGAAAGATGAAAACCGGAACGGTCTACCCGACGACACCTGGTATGAACTGGCCGGGAGCCAGCATTATGCGGGCCATGTGACCGGCGGTTATCGCATCACCTATTTCAACCCGCATAATCCCGCAGACGATATTCCCTGGACCGACAACCTTTCCGGCAGCGGGTTTATCCTGAAAAACACCTTTCACAACCAACCCTACTATCCCTCTCCCGCTTACTTCCCCGGGATCAATCCCGACAGCCTGACTTTTTCCGGGTCGAGGCTTGACATCCCGGTTAGCACAGAAAACGGCATTCTGAAAACGGCGACCTGTCTTTTCGGGTATGCCGATAATCACGCCGTGGACCCCGCACCACAGGCCGGACCCGACAACCCCTACACGCCGGATGTCCTTGAAGGCACGGGAGGCGATGCGTTCGACATCTCCTGGGCCGTCGATGGCGGGGGCCGTTATGTCGATCTGGACGGTATCGATTTCATCATGGTGCAGACGGCGGTCAGAGCCGGGGCAGGTCCGTTGGGGGAGATCTCCACCGATGTGGGCGGGGTCACCGATGTGTCGCCCGATGCCTCGCTTCAGGGTGAAACGCGCCTCATCTCTCTCGAAGCCATATCCCCGGTCTTACCGGTCAATGCCACGATCCTTCCCGAAGCGGTGTATTTTGACAGAGGCCGGCCGGTCAGTGCCGGTTTCCGGTTTACGAGCTCCGACACCTCCATTGCCGTTATTTCAGGCGAAGAGCTGGTGACCCGCGGCGGCGGCACGTTCAGGCTGACCGCCACGGTCACGGGCCAGGATGTCAGGGCGGCGGAAAAAATCATCACGGTCGTCCAACCGTCCTCCATCCGGGTGGAAAAATCCTTCGGCTTCCTTTTCACGGGCGACAGGGGGACCGTTTCCTATTCCATCGTGGATCAGGCAGGCGAGCCCGTCGAGGGCCTCGTCCCGGAGGTTACGGTGGAAGATACATCCGTGGCGGTCGTCCTGGGCATTCATGACGGGCAGGCGGATCTTCTTGCCAGGTCGCCGGGTCAAACCGTCCTTACCATCAAACTCCCGGGAACGGCTCTCGTTGCTGCCGTCGCAATACGCGTGATTGACAACACCGGCCCGGTCAATGTGTCAATTTCGGTGAAGCTCGAAGACCGGAATCTCATCCCCCGGAAGACCTTCAAGGTGAATAAACAGGATATCGGCTCCCGGATGCAGGATCCCGGCGATGGCAGCACGGCGGAGATGCCGGCTTTCGTCTCCCTGGCCGATGCCCTGGCCGTGGCATTCCTTTCCAATGGCTATACCGGGGGCGAAAAGGCCTTCCTCTTCAGAAAGGATGCTTACTCGGGCCATTCGCTCTACCTCTGGCAGGTGGGCGACGACTGGGAATACCATTACGGCTGGGGCGGCTGCCTGGATTCCGGACCCTATCGGCAATGCTGGGCCGCCGTGGTCAACGACACGGTCTACTTCAGCGGATTCGACCAGGTTCCCCTCGAAAACGGCGATGTCATCTCCGTCTGCCATGTGACCGATATCCTGGATTCATGGGAAAATCTCAGTCTGAGCACCGGCAGCCAGGCGGTTGATCCCGGTGAAGCGGTTTCCCTTCGGTATTCGCTGAACACCTTCAGCATCGATCCCTCCGGCCACCTGAATACCCGTCACCTTCAGCTTCCCGGAAGCGCCAGGCTGTTCTCCAACGACCTGCCGCTCGGGATGATCGATGAACTCCGGGAGGGAGACGGAGATTCTCTTGCCGTGAGATTCGACCTCAACGGGCGGTACGATCTCCGTGTGGAAGGTTTTCCGGGTGAAGTGATCCGTGTGGATGCCGGGATCACCAGCAGTCTTCCCTCGCGCGAAATGCCAGGGGATATCCGCGTCTATCCCAATCCGTTCCTGGATTTTGTCACCGTTTCTTTCGATGGCGGATCGGTGATGCTCACCGACCTGTCCGGAAGGATCATCTTCCGCGGACATCAGGAGGGCGAGTGGCCGTTTGACCATCGATACCCGGGTCTGAATCCCGGCGCGTATATTCTCGTCATCGGGACTACACGCGGCAACTGGAACAAAATTCTCATCCGGCCATGAGGAAAGGCAGCCAAAATACCGGGTTGTGCATTGTCGTCCTACTGGTGATGCTGGGATGTACCAACAGGGCCGGCGCACAAAGTCTGAAAGACACCCTGAAGATCGGGGAGATCAGTGTCTTTTCCCGCCGTCCTGTGGAACAGACCGCCGTGACAGTCACCCGGCTCGATTCGGCTGTCCTCAGCCGGCATACCAGCCAGTCTCTCGCGGAGCTGATGGCTGAAAATTCGACCCTGTTCATCAAATCCCTTGGACGCGGAGCTCTTTCAACCGTTTCTTTCCGTGGAACGGCCCCCTCGCACACCCGGGTGACCTGGAACGGTCTGGAGCTGAATTCACCGATGCTGGGGATGGTCGATTTCTCGGAGATCCCGGTGTTTTTCATTGACGAAGTCAGCGTGATCCATGGCAACAGCTCCCTGACGGAAATGCCCGGGGCCCTCGGCGGCATCCTTGACCTGGGGACGCATCCCGGGCAGGAAAAGGGATTGTCGGGTTCATTCCTCCAGGGGTTGGGTTCCTATGGCACGCGCGAAGAATACGGCATGCTGGAAGCGGGTGGTTCCCGGATCCATGCCGTCACCCGGCTGTTCTGGAACCATTCCGACAATGATTTCAGGTACAGGAATTATGATACCCCCGATTCGGTGAACCTGCTGACCGGGCAAAAATACTTTCCCGGTCAGGGTGAACAGGAATGCCGGTTACACGAACAAAGGCCTTCTGCAGGAATTTTCGTTCCGCAAAAGCGATGCGGAAGTCCTGGACATGAATTTCTGGCTGCAGGAGTCGGAGCGGAGCCTGCCCATGCTGAGCACCGATGAATCGGGCGGAGGTCGATCCGCTGGCGCCGGTCCCGGCGGAAGTGAAAACATCAACCGCCAGAATGACCGGTTTTTCCGCACGGCACTGAATTACAAGAATTACGGCGAGAAGGGCCGGCTTACCGTTTTTAGCGGCATCAACAACAGCCGTTTGGCCTACCGGATGGAAAATTTCGTGAACGGAAGCGGGCTTGTCCCGGCGGTCGAATCCGGCAGCCGGGTCCTGAGTCTCGACAACCGCGCCACCTACCGCTACCGGATATCCGGCCGTGACGAACTGAAAGCCGATGCCCGGTATGTCCATGAAGCGGTGCAGACAAACGAACGGGTTACCGGCAACAGTTATGATAAAAGCCGCGGAGTCATCACCCTCGGGCTATCGTGGTTCAGGGAGATCACCGGCAGAATGCGGGTGCGGTCGACCGTCACCTCGCAAATGGTCGACAAGGTCGCGGCTCCATTGTCCTTCTCACTGGGAGCTGAATATCACCTCTTACCCTCCGACAGGCTCTACCTTAAAACCTCTGTTTCGTCCAACCATCATTTCCCCACCTTGAATGACCTGTACTTTCAACCCGGCGGAAATCCCAACCTCAGGCCGGAAGGCAGTCTTTCGCAGGAGCTCGGGCTGGTGTTCAACAGGAAGGGCGGGGCCGGCGGTTTCTCCATGGATGTCACGGGGTACCACGCCCGGGTGAACGACTGGATCATCTGGCTTCCCTCTTTCAAAGGGTAACTGGGAGCCCTTCAATATTGAAAAAGTGGTGACACGGGGAATGGAAGCCAACCTTGACTTCACCGTGAACACGGGGGCGTGGACCTGGATCGCCAGGGCGAATTACGCCCTCTCACAGTCCCTGAACTATGGCAGTCCACAGAACTGGGCCGACGGTTCTTACGGCAGACAGCTCCCGTATATTCCCGTTCATTCGGCGAACCTGAATATTTCGGCCGGATGGCGCGGCTGGTCGGTGCTTTACACGTGGATTTACTACAGCGAGCGGTTCACCACCGCGTCGAATCTGAGGACTTCCAACCGGGATTACCTCTATCCGTACTTCATGAACCAGGTCATCCTGGGGAAGAAGATCCATGCCGGTCCAACGGATCTTGATTTCAGCCTCGGGATCTATAACCTCTTCAATGAGACTTACCGGTCCGTTCTGCAACGGCAGATGCCCGGGCGAAATTTTGAGCTGACAGGACGGCTTCATTTTTAAGTAAGGAACAAAGATGGGAATCAGGCCAGCAATACCCGCCCGTAAGCCGTGTCAAGGCGGAGATGCCATGCGGATATCTCCCCGGCTGGTTTTTCTTTGGATGACCCCTTTCATCCTGATGCTTTCGTCCTGCATGAAAGATGAGAACTGGACGGACCGGCATAAGCCCGATATCCGTATGACGGAAATGGAGAGCGGGCACCCGGTCATCATCCTGAACGAGGGGAACTTCATGTACGGGAATTCATCCGTGAGTTATTATGATGCCGCTTCCGGGAAACTCGTCAACGATGTTTTTTATAACCAGAATGGTTTTCCCCTTGGTGATGTGGCCTTTTCAGCCACTTTGCATGATGGCCTGCTTTACATTGTGGTCAATAATTCCGGGAAGATCGTGGCGGTAAATATGGGAAAATACCCGGCTTTGGCGGCTTTCTCCTTCATAAAGAAGATCACGGGACTGACTTCGCCACGGTACATGTATTTTTTTTCGGATGAAAAAGCCTACGTGAGTGATCTGTATGCAAAGGCCATCAGCATCGTCGATCCTTCAACTTTGGCCATTACCGGCACCATCAATGTGGACAATCATTCCGGCAGGTTTTACCAGCATCCCACTGAACAGTTTGTGGGATGGGACCGGTTCATTTTCACAAACTGTTACAGTTACGACAACCAGATCCTGGTCATCGATCCGGAGAAAGATGCAGTTGTCGATTCGGTGCAGGTACTGAAGCAGCCGTCATCCATGGTGCTTGACAGGAACGGGAAGCTTTGGGTGATCTGTGACGGAGGCTATGCGAACAGTGCATATGGGAACGGCCAGCCCGGACTGGTGAGGATCGACCCATTGACCAGGACGGTTGAAAAGGTATTTCCCCTTGAGGCCGGGCACTGGGCATCGGAGGTCCATCTTAACGGAGGGAGTGACACGCTGTACTTCATCAACGGGGGGATCTGGCGGATGCCTGTCGGGGCCATGGCCCTGCCCGGGGAACCTTTCATCCCCGCCGGCGACAACCAGCTTTTTTACAGCCTGGGAATTGATCCGGCCACCTCGGAGGTCTATGCCGGCGATGCGATCGATAATGTCCAGCAAGGCGTCGTCTTCCGCTATTCCCCTGCCGGGATTCCCGAAGATACCCTTCGTGTGGGCATTATTCCCGGCGCCTTTGTCTTTCCGTCCATCGCCCGATAGACGGCTGCCTATCAGTTTCAATGCGTGATGATCAGCGGTCTGGTGACCACTGTCCCATTGACGGAATTTTTCACTCTGATCAGGTAATATCCTGCCGGGATTGTCCGGAGGCTGATGACGGCCGGACCGGTCCCTGTTTTGAGGATTTCTCCGGAAAGGCTCAGGATAGTGTAGGAATAATGACCCTGGCCCGAGATGATGAGTTTTTCACCCGCGGGATTGGGATAAATTTTCAGATTATCGTGTCCTACCGGCAGTACCGCGTTGGCCTGTCCGAGGGTGAAATGGAGGATCTGCGACCGGCCGGAATCACCCGAGTTATCGGTGGCCGAGATCATGTAGTAGATTTCAGTTCCCCCGGCAGGTGGTTCGATGGTGGTCACATACCGGCTACCGGTGAAGATCATCCCGGCCTCATTGTTCATTTCGTTTTCAGAAATTCCCCAGTCGACGGTTACGCTGGAAAGGGTGCCATCGGGATCGACCACGAGAGCCGAAATGGAGAAGATCTCCGATGCCATCGGCTCTTCGGGTGTGACGGTAATTTCTGAAATATTGGGGATTTCGTTGGGTGCGGGTGAGCCAAACACCTTGCTCCACGAATTCGGGATGGTCGATGTAAGGGTTCCGGTTGTGCTGGAAACCATAGACGACATCGTTGCGGTGACGTTCGAAATCGTCGATGGGGTCCTCGGCGTTCCATCTCAGCAGGGTGCTCAGCCTGGCATGTACGGGCTGTGTGGTGGACCTGTCAGCGGGAATATCCTCGATCACCTCGAGGTCGGGTTCGCCATTGTCGCCTTCATATCGGGTGGCCATGTAGAAGATCGTCCGGGCCACGTCGCCTTTCGCCCCCTCGCGGGGCTGCCAGGTCCAGTCGGTATTACTGAAATAGCAGCCGGTGAAGACCGTTCCCACATTGTAAGGTGTGCTGCATGAGTCAAACCACCGGTTGTCGCGCTTGGTATTGACGGCGATGTCGGAGGCGTGGAGGTTATGACAATCGGTTCCGGGTCCTTCGGTGGTTCCGAAATCCCCCCGGGATTTGGCCCAGACATGTTCACGGTTCCAGCCGCTGCCGTTATTGTATTCCTGGGCAGCGTTGACGCTCCAGCCGGTATAGATCAGGATCACATTGGACGGATTGGCGGGGTCCTGATCGGCAACTTTCAGGATGTCCCAGACATCGGTGTTGGAAGAGGTATATGGGTATTCCTTATGTCCCTTGATGATGTTATGGAGTGCAGCTTTGAGATCAGCGCCGCTGAGATTGTTGGCAGCATCATAGTAGCCCGCCGGGATCTGTCCGTAGGTCAGAACCGTAAAGAGCAAAAAGGTCAACACCTGGAGTGTCTTCACACAGGTTGTCTTCATTGTCGGGGTAATTTTGGCATCTTCAGGGGAGTGACCTCATGCCGTCTTGCCTGAGCCTGCACATGTTCATATTAAAAACGGGCACTCCCGGTCAGGGGATTCCGGATATCGTTTTACCGCCTGCCACACCTCCGGAGGTTATGGCAAAGATGTGTTTTTGCATTGAATCCGCCAAATATTTCCTGAAGTGATCATGGAACAGGCTGGATTTTGGGCCTGGTCATGGTGAGGGTTTCAGTGCCCCAGTCCATGAACCATAAGGGTGGCGTGCATCAGGATTCTGAGGATTTCCGAAAGGTACTCGCCCACGGCTTTCGGGCTCCCGGGAAGGGCAAAAATGAGGGTTTTTCCGATCACTCCTGCGACAGAACGGCTGAGCAGAGCCTGGGGGAGGTCCGTGCCGTATTTTATCCGGATGTGATCCATGATCCCGGGGATCTCCCGGTCGAGAAGGGGAAGGATCACGTCGGGGGTGATATCGCGCGGACCGATGCCTGTGCCGCCCGTGGTGAAAATATAATCAAACCCGTTCACGGTCATTGTCGACACCGCCTCCGCGAGAAGCCCGGGTTCATCGGGAATGATCCGCCGTTCACTGATCCCCGGCATCTGTTGTTGCGTGAAGAATTCACCGAGCTGCTTTTCGATGACTTTTCCGCTGATGTCTTCATATTCGCCCTGCTGAGGCCCTGTCGCTCAGGGTGATGATCCCGCTCCTGAAGGTGTGGGGGTAGTAGCGAAGCTCATCTCCGGCAGTCAGCTCCCCGCCTTCCAGGACCCGGGCAAAAATTCCCTCTTTGGGCATGACGCAGTTCCCCACCTCGCGGAAGATGCTGCAGTTGTCGCCATGGCATTTCTTCCCGATCTGAGTGACTTCCAGCCGGACCTTTTCGTTCATGAGAATGTCGAGCGGGTGCATGTGGAAGAGCGACGCTCCTTCTGTGGTGATGTTCTCCGCAAATTCACCATAGCGGATCGACCGCCCGGCTTCCTCTTCAAACTTACGGATGCTTTCTGTTCCGAGAAGGCTGACCTGGCGGTGCCAGTTGCCGGCATGGGCGTCCGACTGCACACCCTGACGGTCGAGGGTGATGGAACCGGCCGGCTTTTTAATGGTTCCCTTCCGTTCTGAAATATTGACGCTTTTAATCTGCAGGACAGCTGCTGGTTCGGTATCTTTCATCGGTTGATATTCTTACAGGTCGGTTTTTTCTTTGGAAACAAGGCGGATATCACTGGATGGTCATGTTCTTGTCGACGGCCTTGCACATGTCGTAGACGGTGAGCAGGGCGATGCTGACGGCAGTAAGCGCTTCCATTTCCACGCCGGTCCGGCCGTTGCAGTGCACCTCGGAGGTCACCTTGACCCCTTCAGGGATGATCTCGGCCCTGACGTCCAGTTTGTCGATCAGCAGGGGATGGCACAACGGGATGAGTGAGGAGGTCTGTTTCCCTCCCTGGATCCCGGCAAATTCGGAGATACTCAGCACATCTCCCTTTTTCATGCCATTTTCACGGATCAGCCTCGGGCTTCAGGGCTGAGGCTGATCATCCCTTCGGCCACGGCCGTCCGTCGCTGAATGGGTTTATGGCCGGTGTCGACCATGGCGGCACGGCCTTTTTTGTCGGTATGTGATAGTTCTTTCATATGATGGATGCAAAATGATTTATCCTCCGATGGCGGAAAAATGTCCCGAGGCGTCCAGGGTTCCGCTTGCCGGCTTGTTCTTCACGGCCCGCCGGAGCGCCTCTTCATTGCCCAGGGTCCGGATGTTGTATGCGGCGGTATTGAAGAGGCAGGGTTTGACATCGCCGGTGGCGGTGAGCCTGAGACGGTTGCAGGTGCTGCATTTTCCACCCTCCCCGCCGTCGACTTTATAAAAAACTCCCCTGGCCAGATCCATTTCCCGGATATAGCGGATCATGTACCCATGTTCACGGGCGAAAGCGCCCACTCCCTGTGCATCTTTTTCCTGTTTGGAGGCTTTCACCACACAGTTCAGCTTAATGGGGGCCAGGCCGGCTTTTTCTGCTGCCGCGATACCCGCAAGCACCCGGTCCAGTTCGCCTGTGCGGGTGATTTCGCGGTATCTCCGGGGATCGGTTGTGTCGAGGCTGACATTGACCCTGTGCAGACCGGCTGATTTCAGTTCTTCGGCATATCGCTCAAGAAGAATGCCGTTGGTGGTCATGGACAGGTCGCGGATCCCCGGAATAGCCGAAAGCATGGCCACGAGGGCGGCGATGCCCTTCCGTGACCAGGGGTTCGCCGCCGGTAATCCGGACTTTATCGACGCCCGGCACCGACAGCCACCCGGACAAAGCCGGTGATCTCCTCGAAACTCAGGATGTCGTCGTGGTTTACGAGGGGGATCCCGGTGGCGGGCATGCAGTACAGGCATCTCAGGTTACAGCGGTCGGTCACCGAGATCCTGAGGTAGTTGATATGCCGGTTATAAGCGTCGTACATGAACGGTTGTCCTTTTTTAAGATGATCGGAGCCCTCCGGGATTTCCATGATGCCATTGGCCCCGGCATAAGCAAAGATATGCGCCGAACCGTGGTATTCCACCGGTTCAACCGTGCCCTTCGCATTGATGATCACGGGCACAAAGGTCGTCCTTTCGTTGTTTTTAAGCGGGTACGCGGATGCGAGGATGTATTCTTCCATGGACGGGAGGTGTGTGGCGCCCTGAAGAAGCAGAAGCATGGGTTTGACCAGCATCTCGAACTGCACCAGTGCCGATACCGGGTTGCCCGGCAGGCCGAAGACAAACCGTCCGCTTCCGGAAGCAAAAAGGGTTCGTTTTCCGGGTTTGGCGCGCATGCCGTGAAACCGTGTTTCGAAGCCCGCATCATGGATGATCCCGGGGACGTAATCGAAGTCGCCCACCGAAACCCCGCCGGAGATGAGGGTCACCGTATTTTCCCGCGGTTGAGCGTTCCAGTACTTCACGCAGGGCATCTTTTGAATCGGGGATGATGCCGTAGTTGACCACGGGCAGATGCATAGCCGTGCACTGGGCTTCCAGCTGCGGCCCGTTGCTGTTCCTGATTTTGGCCCCTGTGGGTTTGATACCGGCATCCACCAGTTCATCACCGGTCACGAAGATACCCACAGCCGGCCTGGCATATACCTGCGGCCGGGCGTATCCCATGCCGGCCAGAACCGGCATATGGCGAGGTTCCAGAAGAGTGCCCCGTTTGAGAAGGATGTCGCCCTGACGGACGTCCTCTCCCGCCAGGCAGATGTTCGACCGGGGTCCTGCGTGGCCGTGAATCTGACCGTGCGGCCATCAGGATCGCTCTCCGTATCTTCGAGCATGATGACGCAGTCGGCGCCCGGGGGGACCTTGGCGCCGGTCATGATCCGGGCGCATTCCCCGGCACCGATATGGATCCCGGTTTCCCTTCCGGCAGCAATGGTGCCAGTTACCCGGAGGGGACCCGGCAGGTCGTTGCGCCGGCAGGCAAAGCCATCCATCGCCGATTTGTCGAACGGCGGCATGTCCATATCCGCCCGGATGTCCTCCGCGAGGACGCGATACAGGGCCCCTGAAAGAGCGGTCATTTCGACGGCCGGAGTGTAGGGGAACTCTTCGATGATGCGCCGGGCGTCTTCAAATCGTATCATAAGCCATTGTTTTTAGCCATGTTCGATCGCGGAATTCAAAAGCAAAGGCGGACGGGTATTCCCGGGCCTCATCGAGCCCGGTCACGATGTCGGCGCGGCGGACGTTTTCATCCACGCCGGGTTTGACCTCACGTCCACCGGCAACCACCATGATGAAAAAAGCAGGACTGACCAGCCTTCCGAGGCCGCCCGACTCGCAGACCACCGGCCGACCAGCCGTGAGTTCTTCGAGTTTCCCGAGGGCTTCATCAAGAGCCTCGTCGGGACACTGCACGTAAAATACCTCTGCAGCACCGGCTTTTAGCATCCGTGAGCTGTCTTTGGATGTCAGGAATCTCTCCCTGACAATGTCATAGTCGCCATTGCTGAAAAGAACGTCTTCCCCGGGTGCAAGGAGATGCCGGTGGGGCGAAATTTTTATCCCCACGATGCCCGCGTCTCTCCGCACGGGCGATGATCCGGCAGGCCAGGGTCGTCTTCCCCGTATTTCTGCCATTCCCGGCAATGATGATCCAGTTCTTCAGCGTTTTCATCAGTAGAGAAATAATTTAAAGCTGGCGATAAAAAGGACACCCGCCAGCATGTACTTCAGTGACCGTGTGGAAACGCGGAAACTTCCCGTATAACTTCCAAGCATTCCTCCCAGGATGGTGATGAAGATCATCAGGGCGATGTGTTCTGCCCAGTTTGCGCCGGTTGCTGAAAAGATCGTCGAGGTCAGGCCGCTTGCCGAATTGAGGAAGATGAATGCCGCGGAGATGGCAGCGGCTTCCTTGATCGTCGACCATCGCATCAGGATGAGCAGGGGACTGAGGATGATACCGCCACCGATACCGATCATGCCTGAAAAAAAGCCCAGGAAAGCACCGGTAACCAGTCCGATGAGCCACGGGCAGGGGCCGTGTCTTCCCTCCGGCGTGTTGGTCTGGATGATCATACGCAGCGTGGCGATGAACAGGAAAACCCCCAGGATGATCTTGTACACACGGGGCTGGACATGAATGGATGCCCCCAGCCAGGCCATCGGCACGGAGGTGATGATAAAAGGCAGAAGGATCTTCCAGCGGAAATAGCCGGCACGGTAAAAATTGTAAAAGGCGACGCTCGAAACGAAGAGGTTGAGGGTAAGGGCCGAGGTTTTCATGACCAGGGGCGAAAAGGCCCATAAGGCCATGATGGCCAGGTAGCCGCTGCCGCCTCCATGACCTACCGAGCTGTAGAGAAAAGCCAGAACAAAGAGAGTCACAAAGAAGATCCAGTCCATAGGTTGATGTTTGGACCGGCCGCCCGTCGGTTCGGAGAGAGTTCTGATGTCCTCTCCCGTGCAAAAATTTTCCTGCACCTCTTTCCAATTCGGGAACCTTCGTTCCTTCGGGAGGCCCGGTCGTTTCCTTCCGAACCCGCGTCCCGGTATTCATAGCTTAGGACCTTAGAGAACCGGGATCGAGATGTTATTTATTTAACACAACAAAAAAACAGAATAAAATCCATATTTCCCAATTTTAAATATCTATTTACCGACATATTTAGATAAACAGATTTAATTTAAATAAGGGATGAAGGGGGAGAGGTCGTGAACGCGACGATCAACGATTGTCCGGGAGGGAATAGTAAACATTTAGCCGCGGCCGCATTTCCGCAATGGGGTAATCGCTGGAGGCAAAGCGGAATCCGGGGAACTGCGGTGAGGGATACAGCCTGAACATGAACCCGAGGTCGGGGAAGGCGGCGTCCGTTTGGGTCACATACAGGGAGGTGACATCGTAGATCCGGGCGTTTGTACTCATTTGTGGCTGAGGGGTGATATACACCTGGTTTGCCTCTGTGGTGGGAGGCCGGGTGTTCCAGGTCACCGTTCCTTCTTCCCAGGGCCCGGTGATCTTCTGGAAGACGGCACCGTACCAAACGTCAGTTGGAGCAGGATAGACGACGGAATCCCAGAGCGGTTTTTCGAAATGCAGGGTCAGCAGGACTCTTTTGATCGTGGCGCTTTTGGGAACGGCATTCAGGTCGAACCAGATCAGACTGCTATTGGTGCGCATGACCGTCAGCGGGGATTCGGAAAGATAACTGGCCTCGAAGTACGGCCAATTCCCAAAGTTGCTGTCGGGGTCCAGGTCGGAGATCATGGCATCCTTTCCCTTTTCCGGCCCGGGTTGCAGCGTGAGGGTATCGAGAGGAGGCCAGGGGATATTGAGCACAATGGGGTTTTCGGGCGAGGACAGGTGCAGGTCTGCTTCGCTGAATAGGTATTTGGCTGGTTCATAGCCGTCTTTCATCACTTCGAAGGTATATTGCCGGAATCCTTTTTTCACTTCGATCCTGTTCACTTTTCTCTCGAGCTGAAAGGTATGCGACCATCCATTTCCGGCCGAGACCAGCAGGGTGGCATCGGTGATCTGTGTGGGCGCCATGACCATCGGGTTATTGAGCATGGCCAGGACGAAAACGGGCAGGGGGTTAACGATCTGCATCCCGAACTCGGCATAACCGAAGTCGGAGGGTTGAGCGCCGTTTACACGGAGAACTTCGGGTTTCAGGGTGGTCACTTCGCCCGCCCTGATGGCAAAGCTGAGGGGCAGGGGGTCGTTGACCAGGTAGGCTCGCGAAGATCCTTCGACCGGCGAGGCATAGATGACGGTTCCGGAAGCATCCAGGACCATGAATTTTGTCAGGAGAAAATTTCCGCTCCCGATCTCTATTTTTTCACTGGTGAAGCCATCGCCAAAGCGGTAAAGATTAACGAGCCGGTCCTCGAAAACCGGTGCTCCGGCAGGGTCGGTGACGGAAAGGAGCAGTTTGTATGAACCGGGAGTGATCGTGTCGGCAGGGGCCGATTTGAGTGTTCCCGTGCCTTCCATGACAAATTCGAGCCGGCCCGTTGCCGGTGATCTGTCGGCGGTTTTTTCACAGGCCCACATTCCTGCCATGAGGGCAGGTAACAGAAGGAGCAGAATTTTTTTCATCGGGGGGCCTCCTCTGTTTTTTCAATGTTCCTTACAAAGCTAAAACATCATCTTTTCAATGTCAATGATGGAATTTTAATGCCTGGGGTTGCGCGGGCCGCTTATTTTTCAGGAGGACCATTGCTGATCATCCGATCACGAGGACTTTGGCGCCCCGGATCTTACTGTTTTTCATCTCGGTGAGTGCTTTGTTGGCGTCTTTCAGGGGAAACTCACGAATCTCCGGGATCAGTGGGATCTCGGCCGACAGGTCAAGGCATTCCCTGACATCCTGGCGGGCGACATTGGCGACGCTCTTGATTTCCTTTTCCATCCAGAGGTACTCGTGGTAATTGAGGTTCATGAGATAATCCTTATCAATGTCTTCCTTACGGATGGCATTGATGACCAGTCTTCCCCCCGGCCGAAGGTTTCTCAGGGCTTCCACATCCGGTTTCCATACCGGTGTGGTATCGATGATCGCATGGAGCAGTTCGGGCACCCTGTCGGTGGAATCGCCGGTCCAGTGAGCGCCCAGCTCTTCGGCGAATTTCCGCTCCTCTTCCTTGCGGGCGAAGACATGGATCCTGGATTGGGGGTACCGGTGTCTGATCATGTGGATGACCAGGTGACCCGACGCACCGAATCCGGTGAGGCCGATCAGCTGCCTGTCGGCGGGCTTTGACAATCTCAGTGCCCGGTATCCCACCGCGCCGGCACAGAGCAGGGGTGCCGCCTGTGAATCGGTGAAAACTTCCGGGATGGGGTAGGCATAATCTTCCGGAACCGTCATGTATTCGGCATAGCCGCCGTTGGCATCACGGCCGGTGGCCTTAAAGGAATCGCACAGGTTCTCATTACCCGAACGGCAGTAATCACAACGTCCGCATGACGAAAAGATCCAGGCCACACCGACGCGGGCCCCTTTTTCGAAACGGGTGGCATTTTTGCCCCTGTCTTCGACCCTTCCCACCACCTGGTGACCCGGGATCACCGGAAGATGAGGAGGCGCCGTCCGCCCTTCGATCTCGTCGAGCTCGGTATGGCACACCCCGCATACGGAAACTTTTATCAGGATCTCATAATCACCCGGTACGGGATCCGGGACATCCTTATACACAAGCGGTGTTTCATTTTTTCTGACATCTGTAATTTTATTCAAAACCATTGCTTTCATGGCGACAGAATTTAAGTGTATGTATAGCCTAACCGGGACGGTGGCAAATAGTTTAGAGGAAAACGAGGCGGATGTCAGAAACTACTGACGCTTCACCCGGCTGATGACCCGTTCCTGTTTTTCAGGGCCTCCAGCACCCTGGCGGGTGTCATGGGCAGCTGGTAGAGACGGGCCCCGGTGGCATCGAACACCGCATTGGCAATGAGCCCTCCCATGGCGATGATGGCCGGTTCACCACCTCCCTGTGGCGGGGCATCCGGACGGTGGAGAATGACGGTTTCGATTTCAGGCAGCCATGAGAAATGCGGAAGGGTATAACTGTCGAAATTGTGATCATGGACTTCACCTCCTGTAAATTTCACCTCTTCCGTGAGGGCGTATCCGAGCCCCATGGTGATGCAGCCTTCCATCTGTATGGTGGCGCCTTCGGGATTTATGGCGTGACCCATATCCTGTGCACAGGCCACCCTGACCACTTTGACCCTGCCGGTTTTTTCGTTCACCCTGACCTCGGCCATATGGGCCACCCAGGTTCCGGCATCGGTTCCCAGAGCAATGCCGTAACCGCGTCCCGAGGGGGCCTTAGCTGGTGTCCAGCCGAATTTGTCAGCCACGGCCTTCAGCACGGCGATCATTTTTTCATCCTTAAGGTTTTTAAGTCTGAATTCAAGGGGATCCATACCGGCCGCTGCGGCCATAATGTCGATCTGCGATTCCCGTGCGAAGGTGTTGGTGTTGTTTCCGGGTGCGCGCCAGGCCCCGGTGCCGAAAGGATGAACCTGCGACGTGCCGCGCATATACGACATGGTCTTCTGATGAGGCACATCATAAATCGTGTCGGAACCGCGGGAACCGGCAAAATACTGGTTATAGTCCCAGAGGGTGATGTTCCCGTCTTTGTCGATACCGGATTTCACGTTCACGACCGCCGCCGGACGGAAGGTATCGTTGAAAAATTCTTCCTTGCGGTCCCAGACCACAATCACCGGCTTACCGCTCATCTTTGCCAGGCGGGCAGCCTCTTCGGCCTGCTGGTTATGACTTTTACCGCCAAAGCCACCCCCGACGAAAGGGGTGATGACCCTGACCTTTTCGAGCGGGAAGTCCAGCAGCCGGGCGACTTCTTCCTGCAACCGGAAGGGCGTTTGGGTGGAAGCCCACACGGTGATCTTGTCGCCTTCGAGGTGGGCCACGGCTGTATGGGGTTCCATCGGAGCATGGGCGACATAGCTGTTCAGGTATTTCGACTCAAAGACCTTATCGGAGGCTTTTTCCCCCGCCTTCAGGTCTCCCTTTTCGGAAACGGTTTCGCCCTCGGTGGCGACATTGAGCAGGTGATCGAAGATGGATTTATCATCCACGGGCATCTCATCGAAATCGTATTCGGCCTTCATCTTTGCGACGGCGATGGCGGCCATGTCGGGGAAATCATGCAGGGCGGCAATGAAATCACCGTCACGGAAGATCTGCACCCCCTCGATTTTTTCCGCTTCGGAGGTGTCGGCGCTTTTCAGCGTGGCGCCATGTGAGGGCGGACGGAGGATCTTTGCATACTTCATCCCCGGGATGCGGATGTCACCGGAATATTTGGCCTGGCCGGTGACTTTTTCGTAGGCATCACGCCGAAGTTCCGGTTTTCCCGAGATGGTGAATTCCGAGGGATCTTCAAGTTCCGGTGTTTTGGTTAGATGACGCTCGATTTTCTGACCTTTGGTCAATTGGGCATACGTGACCTTTTTGGTCGGATGAACGGGATCGTAGATGGTTCCGTCGCTGATTTTCAGCTGATCTGCCGGCACATCGAGCTTCTCTGACGCCAGATCAAGGAGAACAGCCCTGGCTTCTGCGGCCGCCGCCCGGAGAGGAGGACCGAAAAACCGGGTCGACATGGACCCGAAGGTTCCCATATCCCAGGGGCAGAGATCGGTGTCGCCCATGACCATGGTCACATCGTCCAGGCGGACATTCATCTCGTCGGCCAGCATCTGCGCCAGCGAGGTGATGATGCCCTGGCCCATCTCGATCTTGCCGGTGAAGCAGCTGATTTTCCCGTCCTCGTCAATACGAAGGAAGGCGTTGAAATCGGAAGGAAGTTTGCGTCGCTGGTCCTGGGCCAGCAGCTCGTATGGCTCGGTGGCCAGGAAGGTGACCACGATCCCGCTGCCGAGCAGTTTCAGGAAATCGCGCCGTCTGAGGTTGAAGCTATCGTTGTTGATCCGTTGTGCCGGACCCGTTGATTTTCTTTTTTTTCATGAGACTTGATTTTTAACCGTGAACCCGTGAAAAGAACCTGATTTAACGGCTGATGTACGGGCGTTTCAGCATAGCCCTGATACCGCCTGACTTTTGGAGAGGCGGATCTATTCCTTCTCCGATAAAGCAGGATGACTGTTTTTCATGACTTTGGCGGCCGACTTGACCGCTTCGACGATCCGTTTGTGAGCCCCGCAGCGGCAAAGGTTTCCCTCCATGCCATCGATGATCTCCTTTTCCGTGGGATCCGGGATTTTTAGCCAGGAGACCGAAGGCTGTGAGGATCATCCCCGGCGTACAGTAGCCGCATTGCAGGGCATCATGGTCCATGAATGCCTGCTGGAGAGGATGGAGCTTCCCATTGACCGAAAGTCCTTCGATGGTGGTGATTTTCTTTCCCCTGGCATCGGAAGCCGATAGCATGCACGACCGCAACGGCTCGCCATTGAGAAGGATCGTGCACGACCCGCAAAATCCAAGGCCGCAGCCGAACTTGGTGCCCATGGCTCCCAGGTCGGTGCGCAGGACCCAGAGCAGAGTATTCTGCGGATCGGTGTTGACCTCGACCTGTTTGCCGTTGAGTGTAAAGCGGATGATTTCTTTAGACATAAGGCGTGTATTTAGTATTGATGAATGACTGTTTCCATAGAGTCACCCGGATTTCTGCTACTGTTCCTGCATCATTTCCCGCTGGTAATCGGATGCCGTATCGATATCCCGGAGCACAGAAGAGTCCGGGGTTTCAATCTCCAGGATATCCTCGGGGTGATTTTCCACAAGCGATCGCAGCCCGCGTTCAGGGTCCAGGCCGGTGATTTCATCCCGGTATTTCGCATCGATCAGCACCGGGTGTCCACGCTTACCCTGGAATACCGGGATGACCATGCCCTTGCCCGATTTCTCCCAGGCTTCCACGATGTCGTCGATGACCGGCGGCCTGACCATCGGCTGGTCGCCCAGGAAGACCATGACAGCTTCGGCTTCACGCGGGATGGCCATAAACCCACATCTGACGGAAGAGAACATCCCTTGTGTGTACGCCGGGTTTATGCAGATCTCCACCGGCCGGCCGGCCATTTTGGCCATCACGGCTTCTTTTCCCGAACCGGCGACAAGCATGATCTTTTCCACCCTTGACTGGCAGATCCTGTCGATCACCGTCTCAATGATGGTATTCTCACCGTAAGACAGGAGCATCTTGGGTGTCCCCATGCGTTTGGACTCCCCGGCGGCAAGGACGAGTGCCCAAACTTTTTTCCTTTTGAGTTCCCCGCGTTTTCGGCTTCTTTCGAGCACCAGTTCGGCAGCGATACTCAGCGCGATTTCGTTGACAGTCTGCGATCCGATATCCAGATCCGACCGGGGCATGGATCCGGTTCCATTGCTCCGGTGTGGCCCATGCCTCTTCCAGGAATTTTTTCTTCATCAGGGCGATCTTCCGCCGGCTGCCGATCATGCCGATGTAGGCGGCGGGGGATCCGATGCAGGCTCTCAGGGCATCGGCGTCTCCGGCGTGACCGCGGGTGACGATGACGATGTAAGTGTCGGCATCGACTGGCAGGTGCTCCATGAGATGGCCGATATCACCGGTCATAACTTCACTGGCTTCCGGCAGGTTTTGAGGTGTGCCGAGTTCCGGGCGGTCATCAACAACGAGGGTGTCGAAATCGAGCAGGGCGGCCAGAGAAGTCAGGGCACGTCCGATATGCCCGGCTCCGGCAATGATCAGCCGGGGAGCGGGAAAAACGGGTTCAAGGAAATACCCTTCTTCGGTATCTTTTTCACCATGGGGAAGGGCGACAAATACCGGCGACTTTTCTTCCAGGCACCGGTTGATCATTCCGGGATCGACTTCCCTGAGCGTTTCCGGCAGTGGACCGGTGTCGCCCTTTGGCTGCCAGTGGCGGGTGAGATGGACCCTATGGCCGGGAGCGGACCGGAAAAGTGTGATCAGAACACCGGCACGACGTCCGCTGAGCGATGATGACAGCACCTGGAAAACATCAAGGTCGCGGACCGGGGAGGCATCGATCAGGATCCCCGCTTTGCCGCCACAGATGGCCGCCGAGGTGTGGGCGATATCACTGTCGAGTTCGAATTCAAAACAGGCCGACTTCCCGGTCCTCAAGGCTTCCCCGGCGGCTTTCAGGACCTCGGCTTCCATGATCCCCCCGCCGAGCGTGCCGGCTTCCAGCCCGCGGAAGGTGATCAGGGCAGAGCTTCCCGGCACTTGCGGAGCCGATCCCGTTTTGGAAAAAAGGGTGGCCAGGCAAACGGAACCCGGCTCGGGACGCATGTCAACCAGTCTCTGATAGATATTTTTCATCACCGGTTTTGAATTTGAAATGAAAGCCGCAGGCCCTGATAATCGGCTGATCCGCAGCTGCCCGGCTTACCAAGTTAGCGCATATTCGATCGTAAAGAAAGACCGGGCGCGGTTTTTTTGCTTATTAAGACAGATTTCAAATTACCAGTCTGGTATCCTCTGCAGAGTTCAACCGGGTGGTTTTTCCGGAAAGGGAAGGAAAAGCTCAGGCATCCTCACCGAAGCCGAATTCCCTTCGCATCTTTTTCAGCAGGACGAGTCTCACCTCATCCACCGGCACGAGTTCGGCCGAGCTGTTCCTGCATCGACGTCACGCCCTTGTCGGTGAATCCGCATGGGTTGATCCATTTGAAGTAGCTGAGATCGGTATTCACGTTGAAAGCCAGGCCGTGCATGGTGACGCCGCGGCTGGCCCGCACGCCGATGGCACAGATTTTTTTGTCGGTGCCCGTGGCTCTGTCCCTGACCCAGACCCCGGTGATGCCTTCCAGCCGGAAAGCCTGAATGCCGAAGTGTTCCAGTGCCGCGATCACCGAGGCTTCGAGGGTATGGATATACGTCCGGATGCCCAGGCCGCAGGCATCCAGGTCGAGGATCGGGTAACTCACGATCTGCCCCGGCCCGTGATAGGTGATGTCTCCGCCACGGTTGATCCGGTAAAAGGAGGCATGGATGGACTCCAGGAACGGGTCGGAGATGAGAAGGTTTTGCTGTTCACCATGCCGGCCGAGGGTGTAGACATGAGGATGCTCACAGAAAAGAAGATAGCCGGGGTGAACCTCACCGTTAAGTTTCGAACGGATTACCCCTTCGAAGAGCTCTTCCTGGTAGTCCCAGGCTTGCTTGTAATCGATCAGACCAAGATTTTGAACTTCGGGTGCGATCATCATGCAGGAATTATGGAACGGGTTTGCGGACGATATGACGCTCGGCGTGATATGACGACCGGACGAGCGGGCCGCTCTCGACGAAAGAAAATCCGCGAGCCAGGCCTTCCTCCCTGTAACGTTCGAAGACTTCGGGCCGGATATACTCTGCGACCGGGAAATACCGCGGACCGGGCTGCAGGTACTGACCGATAGTGAAGATGGTTGCCCCGGCAGCCAGGGCGTCGTCCATGCATCCGGTGACTTCGGCCGGCGTTTCGCCCAGACCCACCATGATCCCGGTCTTGACGATGCTTTCGGACTTTGAAAGGTATTCCAGGAGCCCGCAGGCTTCCCTCATAAGTGGCCACGCTGCGGACGGACCGCGTCAGCCGCCTGACGGTTTCGAGGTTATGGGAGATGACTTCGGGCCGGGCTTCCGTGATTTTGTCCAAAGCGGCATGATCACCCCGGAAGTCGGGGATGAGAACTTCCATGGTCAGCCCCGGGTTCAGCATTCTGACCGTCCGGATGGTTTCCGCCCAATGCGCCGCACCCTGGTCGGGGAGGTCGTCGCGGGTCACCGAGGTGATCACGGCGTGCTGCAGGTGAAGCGACCGGATGGCCCGGGCCAGGCGCTCCGGTTCATCCCGGTCGGGAGGATCGGGAACCTTCGTGTCGACCTGGCAGAACCGGCAGTTCCGGGTGCATTTGTCACCCAGGATCATGAATGTTGCTGTGCCGCTGTTCCAGCATTCTCCCTTGTTGGGGCAGTTGGCGCTGACGCATACCGTATGGAGCCCGAGCTCGCGAAAGCAATTTTTTGACTTTCGGATAATTTTCTACCCGGGGCATTTCCCCTTTCATCCAGGGGGGCAGCCGGTGTTCCGTTTCTCTGGGGAGGGCCATGGGAGGTTAACTGTTGACGACGGTATAAAAATATCCTTTTCCGTCGAAATTCGGAATTTATCGTGAAGTTTATTGAGCGGTCTCCCTCTCCTTCAGCCTATATCCTTCTTCAAAGCCTCCCGATCGGGAACGCCGGCCGGGTTTTCGCCGTGGACTAACAGGTCACATGAAACAGACCGATTGCCTTCTGCCTTGTCCGGTTCCAGAGCTCCGCAGCACGGGGAGTGGGAGCGGGGTCCACCCGGCAATTCTTCCGGCGGAAGAACTCAGCGGCTTCTTCCGAGAGGGTCACCATATTGTCGTGACCTGTCCCGATGATCAGCACTTCGGCCCCGTCCTCGTAATCGTATTCGGCCTCCCGCAGAGAGATGATATGTGACGTGCCGAATTCGGCTTTCGACAGTTTCTTCTTCCGCTTCTCAATTTTTCCGGAAAGCCGGATAATGATGTCGTGGGTGATCTTCTCGTCCCCGGCGACGATGTACCCGAAGCTTGTCTGGCTGATCTGGGGTTTCATGGTTTGTTGTGTTCCGTTTTTTACTTCAGCAGGTTTGTGGCAAGGGCGAGATCGAAGCCCAGATAGGGATTTTCGATGATCTTCATTTCCATTTCCATCGCCTCTCCGAGCCGCCCTGTTTTTTGGTACATAGCGGCGAGGTAATATTGTGTCAGGGGATTTTCCGGGTTGGCCTGCTGAAAGAAGTCCAGCGCCCTGCGGTCGTTCCCCTCGTTCATTTCCAGGCGCCCGCAGAGCAGTTTTCCAAGGTTGAGGTAGAACGGATCGTTTTCCTTTGTATTCAACTGTGAACAGAGGCTGATCTCCTTCCGGGCATTTTCCGTTCATGGGAGGAAGTATAAACATGGCAATTCATGAGATGCAAGCGAAAATCCTGCATGCGCGCTTTCAGGATGGGGCTCACCGGCTCTTCCCGGCTGATCCGTTCGGCTTCATCATAGCATTTCCGGGCCTGTTCCGGGTGGCCGGTTTCACAGAGGATGTAACCCTTCAGGAAATTTGCCCGCCACGCATGGTCGTACAACTGGTTTTGCCTGGCCAGGGTCTCATACTCCGTCAGCCCGTTAATGGCCCCGTCCAGGTTGTTCCCGTGAAGCGAAGAGCAGGCTTTGTATTCCAGGGCGAGCAACTTTTCATCGGCCCGGTCCGATTTGTCATAGAGCATCTGGTACGACTGACGGGCGCTTTCATAGTCCTCCAGGAACGTGTAATTGTCGCCGATCATCTTATAGGCCAGGATATAGAGGGAATCTTTTGCGAGGGCGTTCCTGTACTGGATGATTGCATTGGCATGATCGCCGCGGATCATCAGGAATTCTGCATAGGAATCATAGGGATTAAAATTGTCCGGAAAAGCTTCGATGTAGTTCAGGAACGATTTTTCGGCATTCTGGTAATCCTTCATGGCCAGGTAGGTATATCCCAGTAGATTCCAGGCTGTTGAATGTTCTTCCAGTTCGGTGGCTTTCGTGAAAAAGGCGATGGCTTTATCATCATCTTTTTCATCGAGCTGGTAGTGCGTCCCGGCAAGGATCTGGAGGAACGGGTCGTAGGGGTAAAATTCCATCAGGTCATTGAGGTATTTCATTTTCCTGGCCGTATTTCCTTCCATTGTGGCCTGGGCGTAATGGAGAAAATTCTGTTCCGAAAGGGGCATTTTATCGATCAGGGCCAATCCTTTCTTCATGAACGACTGGTATTCGTCCGGTGAATTGGCGGCCCAGGCACGGAGCACGTAGGCCATGGCGAAGTCCGGGTCGAGGCTGATCGCCTTGTCGAACTGAAGGGCAGCCTTTGCCCTGTCAAGATTCAGGAGATGGATTTTTCCCTGGCAGTACAGGTTCAGTGCTTCATCGGAGCTGGTGGTCACAGCCATATTCTGGGCGAGGGTGGGAGGAAGCGTGCCGGTCATCAGGAAGATGATGCATAGGATCACTCGGATGCGGAATGGGTGTTGTGTTTTCATCGGGTCGTTATAGTTAGTCGTAGTCGGGAACGGCACAGGCAGGCGAGGCCGGAGAGTAGACCTGAAAACAGGTTGTTCCAGGGAGTGCGGAATGGCGGATTAAAGTCGGTCAGATAGCAAGTTAGGGCTATTTCAGCAGGATAACAATAGGCCATGCTCGATAATGCCTGAAACCTGGTATCCAGCGCCTTATGTTTAACAGCATAGGGAAAAACGGGAGGCTGGAGATGTCAGGTTTGGGTCTTCCCTTTGAGTTCGGCCACCTTCTTATGGTATTCCTCTTCGGTGATTTGGCCAAGGTCGGCGTTTGTCGGTAAGAAGCTTCATGGCGGAGTTGTAATTCCTGTGGAACCGGCGGTTACCGGAGGTGATCCAGACGGCGAGCCACACCAGGATGATCAGAGCCACTAATCCCACGAGCCAGCCCCACCACTGCCCGATAACGAGAACATTGTCTGTTGAAACCATCATGTGTCACTTTTTAAGATCTGTATTGCAATTCAATGCTGTTTTTAGCATTGGCTGTCGACGCGATGTTTCTTACATTAACCTGCCGATGGGCCAAATTGTTTGTTCTTCCCTGGTCGTGACTAAGGTCATTCACGCGGAGTTCACGCTGTTAACGCTCCTCCGGTTTTGTTTCATCTGCCTGGCGATATGCTCCGTCGACATTGGGTTGGAGAAGGTTCTTTGGTCAAATACGCTTCCCGGTTTGCCGTACATCCGGAATTTTTTATATCTTTCTCCTTCCCGGACATACTGACTGAAAACCATTGATCCATGATGCAACGCTGTGTTCTTATCCTTACTCTGATGGTGGCGGGCCTGTCCCCGGCATTTCCGGGAAATCCCGAAATTGCCGGTCATGCAGACCACTCGTTGAATCTCTTCCGGTCCCCTTCAGCCTTGTCCGACACCCTGTCCAATCCCGATCCCTCGCCGGAGGCGGTGGCATTGTTCCGGTATCTTTGTGATATGTCGGGGAAGAAGATACTCTCCGGGCAGATGTGGGCGCCATGGGGGGTCGATGAACTTAATTACCTTCAGCAGGTCACCGGCAGGCTCCCGGCAGTTCGCGGCGCCGACCTGATCACCGAAAGCGCGAACGATAACGAGGTCAGGAACGAGATCAACTGGTGGGGACGCGGGGGCATTCCCACTATCATGTGGCACTGGGGCGCTCCCGGCGTGGGGGAAGGCTATGAAAACAGCAAGGTGGAAATCGACATCGACAAATGTTTCACGGCGGGGACGAAGGAATACAACGATATGTGGAGGGAACTGAAGCTCAAGGCCGATCACCTCCAGGTTCTCCGCGACGCTCATGTACCCGTCCTCTGGCGGCCGCTGCATGAGCTCAACGGCAACTGGTTCTGGTGGGGAAAGAAGGGCCCTGAGCAATTCAAGCGCTTGTGGAGAACGATGTACAACTATTTTGTCCATGACCGGGGTTTGAACAATCTCATCTGGGTCCTGTGCTATACCGGTACCCCCGATCCGGCCTGGTATCCCGGCGACGAATACGTCGATATCGCCGGGGCCGACACCTATGACGGCGGCCAGGATGTTCATGCCCCGATGTACAATACGGTAAGGGATATCACCGGGGATGACACTGCCCCGGTCGCTTACCATGAATGCGGCGTCCCTCCCAATCCCGACCAGTGCATCCGGCAGGGAGTGATGTGGTCATGGTGGATGATCTGGCACACCACATGGCTCACCGGGAATGACAAGGATTACCTGAAATTTGTCTTCAACCATGACCTGGTGGTCACTCTTGACGAACTCCCGGACATCATGGCGGTTTATGGTTGGGATAAAAGCTGCGTCCCTTCGGCTGTCAATACCCGGCTCAGGGTCGACGATGGTGCCTGGCAGGACGGCAATACCGTGTTCATCGGCACTGGTGCATCCGTCACCTTCAACCCGGTGACCAGTGAACAGGGGAGTTTTGAATGGAGCGGTTGCGCCCTGTCGGGCACCGGTGACCAACGGACCGTCAGCACGGCCGCTAAATGCTTCTCCTCGGTGGTCTTCACAAACACCTGCGGGGCTGTGACCACCCGGACCTTCGATGTGATCAACAACTGCATGCCGCTGAAACTGACACCTTACATGCAGACCGGCACCGGTCCCATGATCCAGACCTCCCGCATGCAGGTGAATTTCAATTCGGATATCGTCCTTGCTCCCGAAGTGACCGGAGAAGGAGCCTGGTCCTGGAGCGGATGCGGAACATCGGGCCAGGGAAGAATACAGACCATTGCCCCGGCCGAAGCCTGTTCGGCTGTCGCGAAATTCACCAACACCTGCGGGGAAACGGTGTCTCAGACCTTCACCATCAGTCCCTGCACCACTCCGCGTATCAGCCCTTTCATCCAGGTTTTTCCCGGATCGTGGGAGGCCCGGACCGATGTGACCGTCGACCGGGGGGTCCAGGTGACGTTCGATCCCCAACCGGTCCTCGGAGGTTCGTGGGAATGGACCGGCTGCGGAACGTTCGGAACATCGAGGGTGCAATCGGTCACGCCCGACAGCTCCTGCACGGCAACCGTGACCTTTACCAACGACTGCGGCTCCTCCGGAACCCTCGATTTCCATATCACCATTATCAATCCTGATAATACGGCTGTTCCTGAAAATCATGACGCCGGCCTTACCCTCTACCCGGATCCCTGCCGGGACCGTCTCACCGTTGAGCTTCCCCTTCCCGGCACCTGGACCGTCACCATTTACTCTTCCCTTGGTACCCCCGCCCTGGTTACCCGGGCTGATGCCCGCGAATTCATCCTCGATGTTTCTTCCCTCAGCCCTGATCTCTATTTCATCGCGCTGAGCAACGGAAAGACAGAAATCCGGGACCATTTTATGAAAATCGAATGAACGTAGCCGCCGCATCTTCATCCGGCACACCTTTTCATCCCGGTTTTCGCCTCGTCAGATTTCCACCATGAAAATAAAAGGGGCTTAATATGGCGTAATATTGAGTCCACAGCCTGAAGTTCTGACAGGAAATTTATAATTTTATAAACGGAAATTTTAGAACCTCCCGCTGTTTTTAGAAAGGTGAACAAACACGATTTATGCAATGAAAAATCCCCATCACGTCTTAGGTCTGGCTCTTTTGTCCCTCGTGGGTGCATCATCCTGTCACCGCGCAGAAAAGTCGGAGCTTCCCAACATCCTGTGGCTTGTCAGTGAAGACAACAGCCCTTTCGCCGGGTGTTACGGCGACACCTTCGCCACCACTCCCAACATGGATAAACTGGCTTCACAGGGCTTTCTTTACACGCATGCCTATGCCAATGCCCCGGTTTGTGCTCCCGCCCGGAACACGATCATCACCGGTGTATATGCAAACTCGGCCGGTAACCAGCATATGCGGAGCACCTACCTTAAGTCGGATATCATCCGTTTCTTTCCGGAATACCTGAGGGATAAAGGCTATTACTGCACCAACAACGCCAAGGAGGATTACAATATCGATCCGGAGCAAACCAAAGGGATCTGGGATGAAAGCAGCCAAAAGGCCACCTATAAGAATCGCAAACCCGGGCAACCCTTCTTTGCCGTTTTCAACTGCGGGATCAGTCATGAGAGCAGCATTCATAAATCCATTCCGGCTTCTAAGCTCCGCCATAACCCCGACAGCGTCACCCTTCCTCCTTATCATCCCGATACCCCCGAGATGCGACACGACTGGGCGCAATATTACGACAAGGTGGAGGACATGGATCAATGGCTCGGTGAAAAGCTGAAGGAGCTTGACGATGCCGGGCTGGCCGACAATACCATCGTGTTTTATTACGGCGACAACGGCGGAGTTTTGGGGAGAAGCAAACGTTTCGTTTATGAGACCGGGACGCGGATACCCTTCATCGTCCGCATTCCCCAAAAATACAAAGACCTGTTTCCTTCCGATCAGCCGGGATCGAAAATCAACCGGCTCATCAGCTTTGTCGACCTGGCTCCGACGCTTCTGAGCATCTGTCATATCCCTGTTCCGGGATGGATGCAGGGTCATGCCTTCCTGGGGCCCCAGAAAACCGATGACCCGCAATATGCCTATATGTTCAGAGGAAGGATGGATGAACGCTACGACATGAGCCGGGCGGTCCGCGACAAACAGTACCGGTATATCCGGAACTTTATGCCTTACCGCATTTATGGGCAGCATATCAATTACCTGTGGCGCGCCCCTTCGATGCGATCATGGGAGAAGGCTTACAATGCCGGCAAATGTGATTCCCTTCAGTCGGCATTTTGGAAACCCAAGCCTGTTGAGGAATTGTATGACACGGAACATGATCCCTGGGAAGTGGAGAACCTGGCCGGAGACGGCGTCCATAATGACGTGCTGTTGCGGATGCGGAAGGCCAATAAGGACTGGATGAAGGAGATCTACGATGCCGGCGTCATCCCCGAAGCCCAGCTCATCGAGCGCGCCGGCGATACACCGATTTACGATTACATGCGTTCCGATGATGTCCCGTTCGACGAGATCCTGGAAGCGGCCAACATATGTACGCTCGGGAAAGCCGAGTTTACCAATATCATGATCAACTGCCTCCACAACGATGACGGGGCCATTCGTTACTGGGGAGCCACGGGGCTTCTCATTCTCGGCGAAAAGGCCAGGCCGTGGATCCCGAATCTGGAAACTGCCCTCAAAGATTCCTCTGCCGACGTGGTTGTCGTTGCCGCTGAAGCCCTCTATTATCTCGGGGAAAAAGAGGAAGGTCTGAAGGCCATGCTCAATGTGCTCAATGATCCAAACGAATTCGCCCGCCTCCATGCCCTCAATGCCATCGACTTTACCGGTGAAAGCACTCCCGAAGTTAAACGGGCCGTGATCAGGCTTTACAAGCAAAGCACGAAAGAAGAAAAAGACAATGCCTACGACCAGCGCCTGGTGACCTGGCTGTTCGACAAATGGGGTATCGACCCGAAGAAGCTCTGACCGGTCGACCCGGTCCTTCACTCCGTGCATTGGGGAAGAACTTACCCTGTTTTTTGAGGGTAGCAGGTATATTCATCATCACCTCGCGTAAGACTGCCTGATGTGGAAAATCCCGCCTTGCCCCCTACCGGCGGGGCTTACCTGTCATTTTCAACGGGAATGGCACAATTTTAAAAGGAATGATGGCATGAAACCGTTCAGGTGAACGGGAATCGTTCCGCATCCGGTGCCTGTTCCCTGCATATATCCATTAAAAACACATTCTATTTTGTTACGCATTGTCATCATTTTACTTATCATCGCCGGTATTGCCGCCCTGTTCGGCTGGGTTTTCGCCACGGCCGTCGCCGCGATCGCCAAGATCATCTTTTACATTTTCCTCGGGTTGTTGCTGATCAGCATCCTTTACGGTCTTGTCAAGGGATTTTAGGCATGGACAGGTCGGCGGAAGCCCTTCCGCGGTGAAGACATCGCGCATTGCTGTTCCGGCCACAGCCATGGTTTTCCTTCCCGGAACAACAGCATCTGATCAAAGATGCCGTTCAGGTGTTTAACTATCGGGGGTGGTTCGCTTCTTCATCAGCCGGCAGGCGGGGGTACGCAGCGATCCATCATAAATATTCACATTCAAAATTCATCATTATGGAATACAGGTATCTTGGTCATTCGGGTCTGAAGGTCTCCACGCTTTCGCTGGGGACGATGACCTTCGGGGGAAAAGGCAAATTCGGAAAACTCGGGGACATGGGCGTAAAGGAGGCCCGTGAGATCATCGGGTTGTGCGTCGACAAGGGCATCAACCTCATCGACTGCGCCAATATTTATTCCGACGGAGCCGCCGAGGAGATCATCGGAGAGGCGCTCAACGGGAAACGACCGGGGGGTATGCTCATTTCGTCGAAGGCACGGATGCAGGTCGGCGACGGTCCCAACGAAGGGGGATTTTCGAAATATCACCTGGTCAGGGAGTGCGAGCGCAGCCTGAAACGCCTTCGGACGGATGTCATCGATATCTACTACATGCATGAATGGGACGGGAAGACGCCGCTTGAAGAAATGCTCGAAGCTCTGCAGCTCCTCATCAACCAGGGAAAGATCCGTTATCCGGGATGCTCGAATTTTTCGGGTTGGCATATCATGAAGGCTTTGGCCATCAGCCGGGAAAGAGGCCTGCCGCGTTTTGTCACCCAGCAGATCCACTACACCATTGAAGCCCGGGAAGCCGAATATGAGCTGCTGCCCATCGGCGTTGATCAAGGGCTGGGCGTGCTCGCCTGGAGCCCGCTTGCCGGCGGACTCCTCACCGGGAAATACACACGCGACAAAAAGCCTCAGGGGACGCGCATCTCGGAAGGATGGACGGAACCGCCCATACGCGATGAAGAGCGGCTGTGGAAAATCGTGGATGCCCTGGTGGAAACCGGCAAGCATCATCATGTTTCTGCCGCACGCGTGGCACTGGCCTGGACGCTCACACGTCCCGCAGTAACCTCGCTGGTCATCGGGGGCCGCAATCATGACCAGATCAAAGACAATATCGCTGCTGCCGGTCTGAAGCTCACCGGGGAAGAGATCGCCAACCTCAACGAGGTTAGCAAGATCCCCCTGATCTATCCATACTGGCACCAGGCGATGTTTGCCAAGGGTAGCTTCTGTGACGGGGACCTTGCGTTGTTCGGTTCGCGGGGACGGGAGGACTGAGGAACGTGGGTACGTGGGTACGTGGGTACGTGGATACGTGGGTACGTGGGTACGGGAAGACGAAGGGACAAGGATCGTTGTCAGATCCCTGTCAGGCAAATCAGAATAAAATCGTGCGTACGATCATACCGGCGGAACGCTTCTCCACCAACACCATTTAAAATTCATCTATTGCATTCTGCTGTGCGATTTGGTAAATTTGTATGCAGATTTATCTAAATAGTGTCTGAAAGAAAACCATGTTTTTTAGCCTGCTTGATAAGAAAACGTCAGAGCAAGGCTTGCGATGACTGAAAAACAGGAGTTTACTATTCGTAAATGACTGTTTTGAAATCGAGCATAACGCAGCTATTGGCGTTTTCTTGCAAGCACTAAATAATTACTGTTAATTTTCTTTCCATCGGGAATGGTATTCACCAAGCTAGTTGATTCATCTGCGGTTTGGAGAGCGTATTGAAATAATTCCAGATCGTTAAACATGCTCCGCGGCTTTTCACAGCGTCAGATCAATACACGATTCTGTCACTGATACACAAAATTTCCTTTCAAAACGTTAATTCAAATTCCAATGAAATCATCTTTTCCGGTGTTTGCATTGGCCGTGGTATATTTCGTCCATTTTACCGGAACCCCGCTTCCGGCCCAATGCACCGATTTTTACGGGATGACATCCAGGGGCGGTGACTTCGATAACGGTACGATTTTCAGGACGGATGGCGAGGGTAATAACCTCGAAACACTCTTTAGCTTCCCTTTGAAGAACGAGGGAAAGTATCCTATAGGAAATCTGTGTGCCATATCCGGTGGCAAATACTATGGCCTGACAAAAGGAACCAACGGAGGCGGAGCCGTTATCTTTGAGTGGGATACTTCCGCCGATGAATCGGTTTTAAAATTCAATTTCATCAAGGACCCCGGGGGAAATATACAGTCCATAGGTCCCCTCACCCTGGCGGATAACGGGAAACTTTACGGGATGAGCCAGTACAGGGATAGTATGGAGTTTGAATTTCTAAGGGACAAAAAGGTGATCTATGAATTTGATCTTTCCACGAATCAATACACTGAAAGGTACAATTTCGTTATTGATTCGTCCGGACTGTCTCCTTACGGATCATTAGTGAAAGGCGGAAACGGTAAGCTATATGGTATGACCGGTATGGGAGGGAATAATTCTTCGGGCGTAATATTCGAATGGGATCCCGTCACAGGCATATATACGAAAAGATTTGATTTTAAGGGAATGGAAACGGGATACGAACCGGCAGGATCCCCGATACTGGGAACGAACGGGAATCTTTTTGGCTTGACCTTATACGGCGGTGCAAATGGGGGTGGTGTACTTTTCGAATGGAATCCCATGACAGGACAATACTGCAAGAGAAATGATTTTTCAGGTGATAATCAATTTGGGGCTTTATTTCAATCGGACAACGGGAAGATATATGGGACAAAGGGCAACACATTTTTTGCATGGGATCCGGCTGCAAAATCCTTCTCTACAATGTATACCTTATCCGATCCTCAGGAGGGCGATTCACCCTCGGGAGCCCTTGTCCAGGCTGCCAATGGTAAGTTTTACGGGACGACTGCCCGTGGAGGCACTGAAAACCTGGGCGTGCTTTATGAATGGGATCCCAATACCGGCAAATACACGAAAAAGCTCGATTTCAACGGGAATGAAAAAGGCGCCAATCCCTCCGGGGCCCTGATTTTAATCGGTGAACACAAGCTCGCGGGATTAACGGAAAATGGCGGTACTTACGAGTCCGGTGTACTTTTCGAATGGGATATTGTAATCTGAAACTTACGTGAAAAAGTTAGATTTTAATCAGGGTGAAAACGGAAGTATCCCCCTGGGATCCTTCGTGGCTTCAAATGACGAAAAATTATACGGGACGGCCAGCGAGGGAGGAAAATACAACGACGGAGTAATTTTTGAATGGGATATCCCCGGCCGGAAGTTTACAAAGAAAGCTGATTTTACGGGAAAAGAGAATGGCAGGTTACCCCTTGGAACAATGATCATGACGGATAATGGTAAATTACTGGGTGTCGCTGAGAAAGGCGGGGAGAATGACCAGGGCGTAATTTTTGGATGGGATCCCGAGACGGGAGAAATATCGGATAAATTCGACTTTATGGATGAAAATTATGTCAGTCCGGTGGGTACGTTTCTGAAAGCAAATGACGGGAATATTTACGGACTTACTTCGACAGGGGGCGGTTCTTACAATGGTGTACTATTCGAACTTGGACCTTCGGGTGAGGATTATACGGTGAAATCCATTTTTAACTGGTGGGCTCCCGATCAGTCGGCACCTTTGATCCAGGCGGATGATGGTAAAATTTACGGGATTGGTACCGGAGTCACTTTTTAAACAGACGGGGGAGTGATTTTTGAATGGGATCAGATATCGAGATACTGCCCAGCTACGAAAACTCTTTCTGCCAGGCCAAATCTATCCTTATCCGTCCGGTTCGTTGATCCAGGCCGGTAACGGAAACTTTTATGCAAAATTGGAAGGTCCGCAATGCGGGTTGGAGTGCATGTTCATGCAAATGATGGAGTGGGATCCCGTTCTGGATACGGTTTTATATGGTGAGGAGATCATATTGCCTGACAATGGGACCGGTCGTTCTTACGGGTCTTTGATACAGGCCCGGAACGGTAAAATTTATGGGACGGCTCCGGAGGGAGGAGAAAATGGATTGGGAATTATCTTTGAGTGTGACCCGCTTACGCTTGTCACCGTGACCAAACATTCCTTCAGCAAGCCAGGCGGCTCATCTCCATGCAGCACTTTGCTCGAACTTGAACATAAGTCATTCAGCTCAAAGAATATTGAGGCATGTGGCATGTATACATCTCCCGGCGGTAAAATATGGACGGAATCGGGCGAATATACCGACACGATCCTTACTTCCTCCGGATGTGATTCCATCCTTATGGTGAATCTTACCGTGCATCATCCCGACACGAACGTAACACAGGAAGGCCGGTCCTTACCTCCATGGCTTCGGATGCCACCTGGCAATGGATCGACTGCGACAACGGGAACTCCCCCCTCGAAGGAGAAACCAGCCGGACCTTCACCGCTGAGAGATAGGGCACTATGCCGTGATCGTGACCCAAAATGAATGCAATGATACGTCGGAATGTTTCACGGTCACGACAACAGGCTGGGATGAAAACACATCCGGTCAGAACATTCGGATTTATCCCGATCCCAACGACGGATCCTTCTCCATCGACCTCGGCAGGGTTTGTCCCCGGGCGGATGTAACCATTACCGGCATCGACGGAAGACTGATCATGAAGGAACGGTATCTTTCGAGCCGGAAGCTGGATATGAAGATCAGCTCATCACCGGGGGTTTACTTTGTTATCATTACGATGGATAACCGGAGGGAGGTCCTGAAAATGGTGAAGAGCACGAAGAGATAGAAGAGGGACGTGGGTACGGGGAGACGGAGGTACGTGGATACGAGGAACACTGGTACTGGATATGTGGGTACGGTATGACTTAGGGCCGATGATCGTCGTCAATCTCTTCATCAGCGAATCAAATTGAAATCGTGCATACGATCATGCTGGCTGAATGCTTCTCCACCAACACCGTTTGTAATACGTTCTCCGTTATCCACGAAAAAATATTAGAAGAGTGCGATGGCAACCCGCGATTGGTGCGAACCTGAACGAGCCCGGCCCCAGTGATGTAGGCCTGTGCGACAAGGGCGAGAGAGGGTTGTCAATCGCGGAGGGTTTCTTTGTTACTTTCTTTTGCCCTTGAAGGGGAGGTGGGTATGTGAATACGTGGGTACGTGGGTACGATAAGACGTATGGACAAGGATCGTTGCCAGTTCCTTGTCAGGCAAATCGGAATAAAATCGTGCATACGATCATACCGAGGGAATGCTCCTCCACCAACACCATTTAAAATTCATTCTCCGATTTACACGATTTAAAATCTTAGCAGAGTGCGTGGGCAACCCGCGATTGGTGCGAACCTGAACGAGCCCGGCCCCAGTGAAGTTGGCCTGTGCGACAAGGGCGAGAGAGGGTTGTCAATCGCGGAGGGTTTCTTTGTTACTTTCTTTTGCCCTTGAAGGGGAGGTGGGTATGTGAATACGTGGGTACGTGGGTACGATAAGACGTATGGACAAGGATCGTTGCCAGTTCCTTGTCAGGCAAATCGGAATAAAATCGTGCATACGATCATACCGAGGGAATGCTCCTCCACCAACACCATTTAAAATTCATTCTCCGATTTACACGATTTAAAATCTTAGCAGAGTGCGTGGGCAACCCGCGATTGGTGCGAACCTGAACGAGCCCGGCCCCAGTGAAGTTGGCCTGTGCGACAAGGGCGAGAGAGGGTTGTCAATCGCGGAGGGTTTCTTTGTTTACTTTCTTTTGCCCTTGAAAAGAAAGTAAAAAAAGTGATGGGTGATAGATGTGATGGGGTTATAGAGACGGTGGTATGTGGAAACGTGGATACGTGGGTACGGTAAGACGTAGGGACAAGGATTATCGTCCGTTCCTTATCAGGCGAATCAGTTTGAAATCCAGTTTGCAAACTTGTGGGGTATTTGTTTCAGGTATTGTGGTCACGGCGATTCTTATCGTAGCCTGGAAGCGGGAAAAAATCGGAGGGTTCTTATGATTATTTTTAGTGTGGCATGGAGCGTCTTCGTTTTTCAGTTGAATTTCCAAAGGACACATCTGCTGATGCACAGCCTCGGCATCATCCTCATGGTGGCTGTTCCGTTCCTGGTAGCCGGAGCTTTGTTTCTCATCAGGCACGACCAAAAATCACTGGTGTCCGTTAAAAATTAGTAATGAGGTGAATACGATTCTTATTTTCGCGCATGGCCCCATGGTCACCAACCCTTCCGCCGCACGCAGAGAGCTCACGAACACAAAAGAAACCGTACTGTTTTGAGTAAAATGGAAATGCCTTTCCGGCATGGAGACAAAATCAGGGGTCCTGGATTACGATCCTTTTCTGTAGCGTTGATTGAATCGGGCATAACCCGGCATTGTCATCTTTTGACCGGACCTCAGTAAAAAAATAATTCTTCATCCGACAAACAAAATCCTGGATGACAGGTTTTAGCTATATGAAACTCGAACGTCAACCTT
Source organism: uncultured Bacteroidales bacterium (assembly GCA_963763215.1). Lineage (GTDB taxonomy): Bacteria > Bacteroidota > Bacteroidia > Bacteroidales > DASQZK01. The sequence goes on along the minus strand of CAVXNX010000031.1, from coordinate 236,530 downwards.
TCCTGCATTAAGCCTTTTCCTGCCAACTTTTCTCCTGACGAATTTTAGCGAAATCCTTTAATGATTATTCCTATGTGGATGATACGTTTACAATTCGTTGCTATGGCCCTGGCTGCTGGCGGGATGACCGGCCTTCACGCGCAGGACCATGTTTCCGTCACCGACGGGACTAAATCGTACGACAACAGTGCCTTTGTCCAATATCCTCCGGGTCAGATCATCATTGCCGATGCGGCCCCTTCACCGAAAACCACTCCCCCACCTGCCCCTGAAGTTTTCGAGATCACCACGGAAATGGTCACCATCGAGGGCGAGGGGATCGGTCTTTTCCGGAAAACCGACGATGAACCCCAACCGGGAGTTTTAACGTTGATGACCACCCGGATCGGGAATGTCGTCTATTTTTCCCAGTTGAGCGACCAGGTGGGTAAAATCCTGGACACTCACAGGATCGACGACCGGGAGACCACCGTTGACCTGTCGGCAAATGTGCCCGGGACATATTTTCTCAAAGTCATTGGCATATGGCATTACGGTCATTATATTGAAAACAAGAGGGATATCCGGACTTTCCGCATCATTAAAAAGCGGAATACGGAACAGGAACCGGGCACAGAAAGGGATTGAACCGGAATGGGAGAATAAAATAGATTCCTGGTGCGTGTCTTTTTTAACAACCTGTTTGGATTCCGTTCGTACAAATGGATATGAAAAATACGGGATCCGGAATTTTCTGGTCGGGCGCCCGGAGAAGATCAGGAGGCGCGGCTGGGGAATACGGCGATCGATTAAAAAAGGCAGCATGGATCGTTTCAGCATGTTATTCAAAACCTTTGCTCTCATTGCACTGCTCGAGCCGGGTGCTTCTTCCTTCGCCCAAAAGGTCTTCAGTGTGAAATACCAGAACCAGGCTGATGTCACCGTATTCGTCGTCGGTTATGAAAACCAGGCTGATCTGAAGGTTTACAAAGAGAAATACCCGAATCAGGCAGGGGACAACAACGGTCGTTGGTTTTTCACCGATTACGCTAATCAGGCCGCGAAAAAGATCTGGTTCGCCGATTACGAAAACCAGGCTGAACTGACGGTATTTTTCGTTGAATATGAGAACCAGGCGGGATGGCGGAACAAGGAAAAGATGTACCTGATGTACTGACCCCGTTCCCGGCTTTCACTCCTCTGGTTCCCCGGGGTAAGGCGCATCGTCGCCTTTCACCGCGTGCCAGATAATCCGGTTAAAAATATCTTCATCGATCCGGTCCGCTTCATCCAGGTCCTGTTCCATGGATTTCTCCGCCCAGCGCAGGGCTTTCCCGTTCAGGGCTGAAAGCGGCGGATTGAGCTGTTCAAGGGGTACGTTATTCGGAAGGGCCCGGTATGGGGTGAAGTCGGGCGTATCCCGGAAACAGTCGAGCATGGGTTCCGACGACAGGTCGAGCTGATTCATGGGCGGCAGACCCAGGATGTTTTCAATGGTCCGGACCATGTTGATCTGCGAATAATAAGTGGAAATGACCTTTTCCCGCTGTGAATAGGGTGAGATCACGAGTCCGACGGTCCGGTGACCGTCGACATGGTCAAATCCGTCCTGGGGGTCGTCCTCGGTAACGAAAATACAGGTCTCTTTCCAGAATGGACTTTCCGATACGGCTTCGACGATCCGTCCCAGCGCCAGGTCATTGTCGGCCACGGCTGCACGGGGTGTCGGGAAGCCGGGGCGTGTTCCGGTGGTGTGATCATTGGGCAGGGCGATGATGATCAGGCCGGGCAGGTCCCCCGATTCTTCATAGCCCTTCAATTCGTCGATGAATACTGAAGCACGGTAAGCATCAGGGATGCTGGTGGGGAAGCTGACATAGGTGGGACAGGTATAGGGGCCGAGTTGTTCCAGGTTCACCTCCGACCGGATGGAGATGGCATGGGTGCCGGTCACATAGTCGTCGTAGATATCGGCAAAACTCACGTTTGGGGGTTCGATGACAGCGTTCACGAACTCCCCGTAGTTCCGGAAGGTCACTCCGTGACGCAATGCATTGTCCCAGATGAACCCCGAACTGGCATAGGCCAGCGCATCATTCCCGTCATAGGGATAGCTGCGGGTGAAATCGCCGAAAAATTTCTCGATATAGTCCGTCACGTAGGCTTCATCGGTCCATTGGTGACCATCGGCGCTCAGAACGCCGGAGCAGTTGAAATTGTCCATCAGCCCGAAGGTTTCGGCCAGCTTGTGGTGATTTGGCGTGACTTCCCGGCCGAACATCACCAGGGAGGTGTCGCCGTCCGCCTGCGCCATGTCGCCGAGGACCTGGTCGTACGTCCGGTTTTCCTTGATGATGTAAATTACATGTTTGATCAGCGACCTCTGACCGGGCAGCCAGGGCACGGGGACATACTCCGGCGCATTGACGGCGGAAGGTGAGGTTGCCGAAAGATTGTTGTTTTCCCGGACAATGGCACCCAGGCTCTGCAATTTCTTCCCGCCGGGTACCCGGATAATCGATACGGTGCCCATGTACTGGTATGAATTGTACCCGGTTTCGCCCGGCTTCTTATTCCGCGAACCGATGCCTTTGACATTCGCAACGAAAAGGTTTTTCCCGGCCGGATCCATGATGACCGCTCCCGGATACCAGCCCGTGGGAATATATCCTGAAACGGTGCCGGGCTCACCGGTTTTGATCACACAGATGGCATTATCGGTCCCGTTGGCCACAAAGAGTGTTCGGCCATCGGGCGAAACGGCCAGGGCATTGGGACCGCTTCCAAAGGGAAGGCCGGACTGGCGATGGACAGAGACCGTTCCGGTCAGCGTGCCGCTTTTCGTATCAATAACCGAAACAACATCGCTGTTGGCGCAGGCGACATAAAGGGTCGCGCTGTCGGGGCTCAGTGCCATCCCAGAAGGATGCAGGCCGGTCTCGATGTCTTTCTCTTCCGTGCCTTTTTCCAGGTCCAGCCACGAAACGCTGCCATTGTTGGCGATCCCGGTCTGTGGATCAACCAGCACCTTACTGCCGGAGGTGTTGTAGACCGGTTCCCCCTTTGCGGGCCTGCGTCCGCCCCAGTTACTGACAAAAGCCTTTCCGCCGGGGAGCAGCACCACGTCGTAGGGAGCGATACCCGTCGGGATCTGACTTACAGCACCACTGTTAAGATCAACAACGGCAAGGGTGTTGTTCCGGCTCAGGGTCACATAGAGTTTGTCTTCACGGCTGCTGAGGGCCAGGCCCCCCGGCACGGGGTCGCCGCCGAAAGATGGGCCGGGGAGGGTGAAGGATTGGTCCCAGTGCCAGGTTTCTCCGGTTTTTTTCGCCATCTCCACGCTGTTTTCCGCGGTGGTCACGTAAAGCCTGTCCCCGGTGCGTGACAGGACAAGGCCGGTGAACGAGGCTCCGCCATGGAGATAGGGCATCGTCTGGACCACGGTATGGCTCTTCAGGTCGATGACGTCGATGGAAGAAGAATTTTTCACCAGGAGCGTCTTCCCGTCACGGCTGAGACAAAGGTCGACGGGTCGTCCGGGAAGTTTGATCTGAAGACCCTCGGGCCGTAAAAGCTGGTTCGACGGAACGAGGATGCTGCCGTCGGGCTGCGGGCCGATTTTCCGGTCGGTGAGAGCGGTCTGTGCAAAAAGCGGGAGGGTGAATGCCATCGCTGTACTCACAACCAGGCATTTCAGGAGGTTCTTCGTTTTCTTCATGATGAATCCGGCATTTGGGAAGGTGACTTGATGGTAAACAAAATTACAAAAGACTTTCGAAGAATGCCCGGAAAGTTTAGGGTGTTTTCCATACGCCCGACCTGAGATCCGGCTAGTTCGCTTCATTGGGTTAATTAGAAATATTTCCATTGAACGACGTTCTCATTTCCTTTATCGCCTCCTAACCTCATTCGTCAATTTATCCGGTTGCCAGCCTTCTCACTTTCTCACTTTCTCACTTTCCCTGACCTCCGGGCATAGCTCTGGCAATATCCTTTCTAATAACGTCTTAGATGTAATAGGGACCCACCCCCACCTTACACCTTCCGGCCCTTAATCGTTCCAGCCCCCCAAATCTCAGCGTCCGTTTCCGTACATTTTGATGAAAAGTTTTCAACAGGCTGATTTAATAAGGGTTTCAGAAGGAATGGAATTTATGGCAAATCACCTTTATGGTAGATGAAAATGCCTAAAATATCTGCCTGTTCTTCCCGATCTTCCTTCGGCTAAATTCTCCCTAAACTATCCTCAAACAATCCTCAAACAACTCTCAAACCATTTTTAGATTTCAAAAAAACATCTCTACCCCTCAAAAAATCATCTCTACCCCGGCGATGATATTGTCTACCCCGATAACGACATTATCTACCCCGGCGGCGACATATGCTGTCCGGGAAAAAGTCAGCTTATATTTTACTTCGACGTTGACAGATTAATCAGGAAATTGAATATACTGCTCAAACTCAATTCAACCCCGTTTGAGGGTTGTTTGAGGATTGTTTGAGACGTTGATAGCTTTATCCGGAATTGAAAAAACATTTAAGACTCAATTCAACCCCTTCAGGGTGCCGGTTATTCCTTCAAATCGTTCTTCTTTTTAGGGTAAAAGTGCTTCAGACCTAGGGACAATACCTGGGATGAATAAGCTACAAGATCGTTTCCTTTTTTGGTTTTATCTTCCCTTACCGCTCACCGACTACCGGCTACCGACTACCGTATACCTCTCTGCCCCCCTGCATTGAACAACCTTGAAGGCGGACAGGTCACGACCTGTCCCTACGTCTCCACGTACCCACGTCAATGACCCGTCCCTACTGGTGGCCTTGCACGGAATTGTTGGAAAATCACTTATTCCATCGCGCCTGTCAGGATGATCGCATGTGCGATTTTGTTCTGATTCGCCTGATACGGTACTGACAACGATCCTTGTCCCTACGTCCTCCCGTACCCCCCTGTACCCGCGTATCCACTTAATTCCCGCCCTTCGGCTGCGCTCAGGGACCGGAAAAAATGAACTTACTTTGTGTTTCAGCAGGTGGGATCAGCAGGCGGGTGAGGAGCCGCTTGCGGCTCCTCACCCGCCTGCTGATCCCACCTGCTGAAACACCCTCAAAAAACGGGGATTCGTTTCCGGTCCCTGAGCGCAGCCGAAGGGCGGTTCATGCATAAGATTTTTTTTATTTCAAAAACATTTCGGTGTTGTCATATGAATCTGCCAAACCAGGATTAAATGGTGTTGGTGGAGGGACGCTGGAAAATCCTATTCCCGATTCAATCAGATTTGCCTGATACGATAGTGACGCCTATCTTTGTCCCTACGTCTTACCGTACCAACGTACCCACGTACCCCCGTACCCACGTACCCCCGTACCCCCGTATCCACGTACCCACGTACCCCCGTACCCCCGTACCCACGTACCCCCGTCCCCCTCGTCCCTACAGGCAGGGATCGTTAACACTTCCCGGCGTCCCGGAATCTCCCGTACTGTAGGCAGAAACGGATGTGCACCAGGAGGTGCCGGAAACCGCTGAAGACGCATTGAGTATCCCGGGATCCAGACTGATGGATGCCCCCGAAGCGGAAGGGAATCCTGCTTTCCCGTAATCAACGGAGAAAATGAGAGGCCCCGGACCATGACCGGTATCTTCATTGTAAATCGACAGAATGGCTCCGGAATTCGGCAGTGAGATGGTTGTGCCATAGCTATAGAAGTTTGGCACCTCAACAGCAGTATCTTTACGCGCCAGCACGAAATAGTCACCCGGAGCCAGTTCAATCTGATCCTTAATGGTATGCCTGCTCGTACCGTCCCTGTCCAGGATAAGATTCTGAAGGTTTATGGCATGATCCGTGGCATTGTAAATCTCCAGCCATTCACCGTCTGTATCGGAAAGGGCTGTTGGATCATACATGATCTCAGTGATCAGCAGCTCGCCGTAACCGATTGCTCCTTCCTGTGGCGTCACTGTTTCTCCGCCGATCTCCACAACTTCAACAGGGATTTCGGTTTCATCAAGGAGAAGGTGAAACATGGCATGGCCGTTCTCCACCGAAGCATCCACATGGATCTCGTAATGCTTCCCTCCCAGCGGATCCGGAATATTTCCGGATAATAACCGTTGGTTTTCCGTTCCGTCGGGATTGAGATAGGTCAGGTTAACCCTGATGCTTAGCGGAAGCGGCTGAAAATAGCCCGGGCGTGTCTCGTCTTTCGTAAATACCAGCGAATCTGTTCCCGACGATACGGAAGTCGAATAATCGCTGAAACTGTTCCTGAGAGCATCGGAATACACCACACTGACCATGGTATTGGCAAGGCTGCAAAGGACCTGTACCGACTGGTTTGCATTGCTGGTGATCATAAAGACATCCGATTTTCCGTAGTAGTACGGGTTATCAAAGGCGGCAGGACGATTATTGTCCGTAAAGGCCTCTGCATAAAAGTCGCCGGGTTCCAGTTCGATGGTGTCGGGCATGGCTGAAGCTTTCACAAATGACATGATTACCGTTCCGCCGGCATTGCAGATGTTGACTTTAAAGTCTTCGGTCTGTGAGGTTGATTTCAGCCCGCTTTTCACCTCATCGACCCGGAGTTTTAACCCGATCGAGACAGTAAGTTTGCCTTTTTTCAGGGTTTTCGGAACAGGAGATTCTTTGTGGCAGGAGATCAGGATGATCATCGATCCGAGCAGGAAAAGCCAATGTTTTTTCATGGTGCATAAGATTTAAATGGTGGATAAATTGTGAGGAGAATAGTCCCGGACCTTTCAGGAGATATGAATTCAGGAAGGATGGCAACATATCTTTGGGGTACCGGGCGAATATCTCCACCACTTAATCTGAAAAAGGGCAAAAAATCAGCGTCCCTTTTCCGGGTATTTCAGAAATTTTTCCGCAGCCTGTTGAAAAAATTTCCGGTCACCGGCTTATTGAGCCATCGAAAAAGCTGCTCACTGCACCGGCAATAACCGTTCAGAGAGACGAAAAGTATCCGCTGAACCTGTCAAAACAGGGGAGATGCCCCGTCTTCCTGAAGGTCTCAAACCGTATTTGAATCCTTTTCATTTTTTTACCGGACACGAATGCTTTCTTTTAATATTCAGGAATTTGATTAAATTTAGTTTCGGTAATGATTAGCCAAAATTCCCCATTGCTCAATTCCTGCAGGCGCCGGAAGGGGCTGACAGAATAAAAAATAAAGAATTAAGAGTCCGATAAATTTGTATGGCTTCACAAATAGGGATAAATCAGGAGCGAATGAACGAATCCATGATGCAAAATTTGCAGGCAGATAATATGTTGTTTAGCATTTAAATCGCATTACAAATATGGATCAGAATATTGTTTCCAAGCGGAAGTGAGGCTCTTTCCAAAAATTTCAGAAACACGAACCCAGTTAACCAAAGAGATAAAGATGAAAACAAACATTTTTTACGTGACATTGATAAGTATCTTATTGATGTCTGATTCGATTTATGGACAGAACAAACTTGTGTCTTATTCCAAATATGATTTTATTCCGGGAGATCAGATTCTATTCTTTGAAGATTTTTCACAGGATAATATTGGGGATTTACCTGTCTTATGGGCCAGTAATGGCAGTGGTGAGGTTAAAACCCTGAATATTGCCGAAGGTAAATGGTTTCACATGAATGGAGAAGATGCTACGTATTGTTATACGAAAGCAATGAAATTTCCTGCCGATTTTATCATGGAGTTTGATTTTATTCCGGATGCGGACTATGCCGACGGTACCATTCTGACCTTCTACCAGGAAACGGAAAATAAGGAACTCAATGACCAGCTCTATCCCGGAGTAAGAGGGCTGCATATCGTGATGGGTAGTGAAATCTGGGAGACGAAGGGTTACGATATCGATAACGACGATTGGCTGGTCGGTCAGGGAACGAAGGCAACTGTGGAAAATGAAAAAGTAAACCACATCATCATTTGGGTGCAGAACCGCAGGGTAAGAATTTATCATAAAGGGGAGAAAGCCGTGGATATGGGAACAAACATTTTTGCCGGGACAGAATTTAACCGTTTCAGGTTTTCGGGATGGGACAGGACGAGTTTGCCGTATATCAGTAATATCAAGATCACCACGGCTTCACCCGATACGCGCAGTAAATTGATTACTGAAGGTAAACTGGTCACGTACGGGATCTATTTTGACTCAGGAAAAGACATTGTGAAACCCGAATCCTACGGAACCATAAATGAAATTGCATCTGTCCTCAAAGAAAATTCAGAAGTCCGGGTGAAAATTACAGGGCACACCGACAGTGATGGTGATGATGCCATGAATCTCGATTTATCTAAACGAAGAGCAGAAAATGTGAAACAATACCTTGTTAACGCGTTTCAAATTAATACAGACAGAATCGAATCGGATGGTAAAGGGGAAATTGAGCCGATGGTTTCAAACAGTTCGCCCGGGAATAAAGCCAAAAACAGAAGGGTTGAATTCATAAAACTGTAAACATGAAAATACTGATTTCCATGTTCATGCTATTTATCGGCACTGGATTATATGCTCAAAACAATAAGCTGGAAAAAATCTATAATCACCTTCCCCAGGTCCCGGACAAATTGTTATGCGAAATTGCCGGTAATTATACTGAAACTCTAACGCTCATCGAATCATTGTCTTCTCAACTGGAAGAATTGAAACTTCAGCTGAATGAAGATTTAAAAATCAATGGCAATGAGACCTATCGTACAATTTCTGCCGGGTTTCCAACTGATGAAGAACTGAAAAAAGTTGAAAAATTATCCGAAGCGGAGCAGCAGGCCTTTTGGGGAAAAATTGAAGCCGAACAAACCCTTTTAAATCAAGCTATTGCTGAAAATACGCTAAAATACCAGGCAGAGAAGGAAACGCTGACGAAACAGGTTGCTGATTACCAAAATGAATTCGTTTCTATTTTAGAAGAATTAAGTGAGATTCATAGTGCGGCTATGAAAGTAAAATCAGATAAAAGACAAGAAATCTATAATACTTGCCTGGCAAATCAATCTTTAACCGCATATGGTCAACAGCAAATAGAGAAGATTAAGGTTGAATTCTGCTGCACCGTTTCACCGGTCTTCCTCAAAAGACTCCGGTTTGAATACAATAACCTGAAACGAAACATGTCGTCATTCAGAAGATTGACAATTATTGAATTAGCCGAATTCAGCACACTCAATGAAGAAGATATTTGTCAACAAAATGCATCACTGCTTGATTTAAATGATCTTGAAATTTTAGCACAATTTATTAACCACTATAAAGATTTGTTTGATGTTCTGCCGGATTCATTTGATAACGAAGATGAGATTCGTTATTAAGGCTGAACTTCAATCCTGGCAACCCCCGCCGGGTTGAACCGATATGTGGACGATATGGAAATCGTGTACTGACGCCACGACCTGCGCCGATCAGCGCTGCATAAACGTTTTCTTATAGAAATCCATATATTTCAGCAAATTGGTTCTGTAATCTTCCAGGTCTAAAAGCTGTTCGTCATAGATCAGGTAACTCATATCGGCTCTCCGGAAGGCGAAATGGCGGGCACGGTCCTGACGGTGAAAAAATGTCTTGCCCGGTGTGGACATTCCTTTCGGGAGTCTCGTTTTTTCCCAGGTTTTCACGAGATCATCGTATACTTCCTGTCTCTCTGCAAGATTGGCGTCGATGATCGTGAACGGCTTTCTCCAGGGCGGCATAAGTCGCTTCATGGCTGAGAAAACGTTGGTTATGAGCTTCCTTGATGGCGTTTTCGAGTTCTGAAAGTGCCAGGTACGTGTTACAGGTATGTTTGACGAGCTGCACGATGGAATTGAAAACCTCCAGGTCATCGCTGTTTTTGATCCCGACTTCACATGTTTTCCGCAATGATATCCGATGCCCGTTCCAGCTGTCTCAGTTCTTCCTTCGATGCCTTGATTTTATCAGCATACCTCCGGTTCCAGAATTCATCATACTCCAGATTATCCCCCCGGGGAAGATCGGGAAGAGGCGTTTTGCCGATATCACCGTAATGCCAGACCCGCCGCTCAAACGAATCGTAATAGTTATAAGCGGCTTTATCCAGCAGTATGAAAAGTTCCTTCATATCTCTTGAATTCTCCCCGTAATAATTCGGAAAAAATTTCTCTGGAAAATTCATCCAGTGAGGGATGGCTGCCGCTCCATGAAAATTCGGCGGAATTGATAAAACTCATCATCCATACCTGGTTATGCAGGCCGGAATCATCCCAGGAAGGATTCAGCATCCCATCATACAAGCCTGATTTTGCAGCAACAGAAACTTCATTGTAGGACTGTGAGAGCGCACTTTCAATTTGGTTTCACCAATAAAGACGGTATCATCCATGTCGCCGTTGAGCCTGTAAAAATAAGGCAGGAACAACGGTTCGATCCCGGGATTGGGGTCATAAATGAATACCTGGTAACCGGCCTTATGTTCCTCGGGCAATGTTATCCGGGTTTTTCGTTTTATCAAACAAGACCATACCCGGAAGCGGGTTCACCTTTTCGTCGGGCAGATAGGGTTTTGGGTCCAGGCGATGACCGTTCGCCCTTCCTGCATCAAGGGTCCGGCAGCACGGTTAATAAAATGCGTGTAAAAGGCGTGGGTGACCGGTTTCCTTCATTCCGGCTGCGCACCCGCAATCGACACCCTGCCCCAGTTCATAGGTTTCATCGGATCCGATATGGATATATCCCGAACCGGGAGTGGCTTCGATGGCATCCTGCCACAGGTCATTCAACAATGCATAAGTGCTGTCCTTCCGGGGGCAAAATTCCCAGTTTGAAGCCGGGATCTCACGGAGATGACTGTATTGGGGCCATTTCAGGATATAACTGGCATGGCCGAGTCCCTGAACCAGGGGGACGATCTGTATATGATATTCCTGAGCGTAACGGGTCATTTCCTGCATCTCTTTCATGGTAAATGCCCCGGGAGCCCCTATTTCAGGATGACTGGGATATTCGAACTTATCCTCCCATTCCCAAACCAGCATATTGATTTTATAATGGGCAAGATCGCGGATAAAGTGTTCAACATATTCACGTTTGTCCTGGTGGTGCTTGGTATCATAATGGATGGCCCTGACCGGGATATCCGGCCAGTCTGTGATTTTCATTCCCTTGACAGAATATCCCCGGTTATCTTTCCGAATGATCTGAAGCAAAGTCTGGACGCCATAAAAAAGACCGGCCTCGCCCTTCGCCGTTATTTTCAGTTCCCTGGATGATGTCTCAAGCTGATAAGCCTGATCCGCCTTTTTTTCCGGCAAGGAAGTGATCCCATCCGGAACATTTTGCCGGGAAAGAATGATGCATTTTCCTGCAGGAGAACCGGTTATTGAACACTGGATATTCCATTCTTCAGACAATCGATCCTTCAGGAGACTGGCAGCAAACCGGTCCGGGTCAGAGGCCGTCGGGTCCAACACGATGGACAGTTCCCCGTTAAAGACAAAATCCTCTCCGTTGAACCGGACATCCTGGGGATAGGGGATGAGATTGATTCCGAGTTCGTAGAGCTTTGTCTTTCCATCACCGGCCTTTCTTATGGAGACAGCACCGATGGACAGAACGATGGTCATCAGCAAAACAGCCAGGCCGGTTTTACTGCTGTTTTTGCGGATTTTAGAATAGCGTGCCATGATCAGATTTTTAGAGATGGGATTCGATCCGGATAATGGACGTAAAGATACAATTTCCCCGGGAAGAAGGAACAGGGATGTATTGTCCGTACCAGATCATCACAGGTTGATTCGCGTGTGTTGTATGCTTTTTTACAGCGTGTTTACACATCGGCCTCGCCCAGTCCCGTGAAAACCTGCAGCAAGGCGGCAAGCGATGAAGGGAAATTGATCCCGTCGGGATCGGCCAGGTCACGGTGGGGGAAGGCGGAGGGCGGGATGGGATCCTGTCCGGTGACCACGCCGTCGAAAAGATCGCTGATCAGCCCCGAGCCACCCTGTTCAAGCATATCGGCCACTGCAAAGAACGCCTCATCCAGGTCGGCAAGGCGGGCAATATTGGGATGAACAAAACCGGGAGCAGGACTTCCGGGCAGTGGATCCGTTCCCAGGTGGGTCTGCATCAGCTTCCGCCTGAAACTGCGGATGGCTTTGCTTCTCCCGTCATCAATTTCACGGTTGAAGCAAACCAGTGAAAGATTTCCGTCGAACATGAATCCCCGCCGGTTGAATGATCCGCTGCCACCAAAGAGCCACATATCATCGACGAAAACAAGTGTATGCATCAGCCTCACCGGTCTGCCGGGGAATCCCAGGGGATGGAAGATCCGTACCCGGTCCTCTGCGGCATCCTTCAAAACAGCAAAAGTCTTCAGACGGCGGTCGTATGCCCTGGCGGCAAATGCTTCATAACCCGGAGCTGCCGGGACCTCCTTACTCACACAGATAATGACATGCAAAGAGGGTTTATCTTCAAGCTGTTTGGCGATTAAGGAAACCAGGTCGGTGTCTTTGTTCGGCGGATCATTGTGATTATCCGGGTCGGAGGGATCATCGGGCTTGTAATCGGTGAAGGAGAAGGCGGAGGTTTCGATGTAAATCAGGTTCCTGGCAGATTTGATCGCCGAGCGCACGACCGGGAGCGAATCTCTCCGTCCGTGTTTTGCGGTGAGGGCTTCGTGGTGGAATTCCTCGTACAACAACAATCCCGCCGCACTGTTGGCGAGCGCAGTGATGGCGTTACGCACCTGTGTATTGGAAGCGGGTTGGGAAGGGATCACGTTTGAAATCGAATTAACCAGGGAACTCCAGTCGGGGGGAAGGGCATCGAGAACAGTGTCGGGTACCAGCTTGAGATTGGCTGAATCGGCGCCCGGTGCGATATCCTGCAACAGGGCAACAGAGAAATTACCATTCGTCACCGGATTCTGCGGAAAGGCCCAACGGGCATCATCGCTCAGTTCCTGCAGGCGAATGGCGAGATTTCGTGTTCTCCGCAGGGCAGCCCTGGCGATCTGGTAGGCCAGGATCCCACCCGAAGTGCCGAACCCTGCCCCGAGAAATTCCTCTCCACCGGGACTTCCCGGACTTCCTGCACGGTGGAGGCTGCTGCGGCTGTCGCGGCGCACCCACATTCCGCTGAGCACCGAGGCCCAGGCCCCGGCAGATGAACGTCCCGAAGCGACATTATCGTTTCGCGTCATCAGGGGCAGGCGCGGGGCCTCCCGCGGCTGGCTTTCATTGCCCAGGCTCAGCGCCACATCCACGGCGCTGGCCACATCGGTGATACTGCCGATGCTGTTCAGCGGCCGGGTAGGCAGCCCGAGCAGACCTGCCGGGGCAATGCCCTGTTCCGTGGCCAACCCGAACTGGTTAGTCCCACGACCCGCAAGGGTCTCCTCGGCAGCACTCAATGCTGATGGAGCGTCGACGGGAGTCCCGAGCAGCCCGAACGATCGTTTGGACCCGGTCCGGTTCACGGCAACGAGATCGAAGAGGAGTTTGGGCCGGATGGGAAGGCTCTCCTCCTTGCGGAGGCCAAACGGATTTTTAATGATAAAACCGATGGTGAACTGGCTGTTCAAGGTTCCCCCGGCTCCGTTCCCCCGGCCTTCGCGGGCGTCGGCAAGGAATTTACGGTTATAGGTCCTTACCGCTGTGCCTTCGGAAAGCTGGGGTTTTCCGGGTGATTTTTCTGGGATCTCCATTTCCAGGTATACATCCCGGGTATCGGCGGGTGTGATAAGGAAATGGGCCTTGAGATTCACATTCTCCAGCCTGCCGGCGATGTCCCCGTTTCCCCCCGGAGGGAAGGTGGGCCATTCGGAATTTGAGGGGTCGGCGGCGACGGAGAAACCGGATTCGATGACAGGTGAAACGACGAGCGACAGACCGGCGGCATTCCGTACGGACTGTTCCGCTTTCGCAAGGATCTGGTTACCGTTGGGGAAAAACTCCAGGTTCTCATCATGGAAGACCTGGACCTGGAAGTCCGGCCCGGCAAACGGGGCCTCCAGGGTTTCCGTACCCCGCAGATGGGCGTTGAGGTCATCGGCAAAAAGGACGAGGAAATCTCGCCGGATATTCAATCCGGTTGCCAGGCTTTGCGGAGTAAAGGTATTGGACAGCGTACCAAAGGTCGCGGGGCCAATCTCCGTTTTTTGCTTAAGGGTGGAAGCTGAAACAACCACAGTCAGTGGCTGGCCTTGAGTGCTGAATTTATAGATACCCTGCGTATTGTTTACGGCTGTCAGGTTGGTGATCTTTGCCGTCGCATCGGTTACCGGGTTCCTGAACAATGTGACGATCCGGACCCGCACTTCATTGCCTGCCGCTGCCCTGAGGCTGAACAGCTGGGTATTGCCGATCACCGGGGCAGAGGTGCCGGAGAAGTCCTTCGACACGATGGCCGGGAATTTCTCGGCGATTGCCGTGAATGCCGAAGCCACTGCGAGAGGATCCAGGGGTTGTCCGGCTTCATCATGGATCGTACAGGTTCCGCCCGTAATGCCCAACCGGTTTCCCGGATCCACGTTGCCGGAAGAGGCGCCTGAAATTGCGTCGGTGGTTCCATGATAGGCAAAATACATCGGGACAGGCCGCTGGGGTTTACCGGTATCTGCCGTTTTTCCTTCCAGGACGCGGGAATAGAGGCGCACCAGCCTGGCATAGGCCTGGGGTTGGATACGGAGAGCACGGCTGGTATCAGGCGGGGGCGTCCCGTCGCCCATGCAAAGATGCGGAAGGAACGTTTTACTCACGAGGCAGGCTGCAGGCGCCAGCCATTCGCCATTCGCTGAGTTGCTTTTCAGCACCAGCGGTTCACCCGGAGCTTCACCCGGATCACCACCATCCTGCCAGGTCAGGGATAATTGAGGATTGGCAATCCCTAAAACAGATATCACGTCCTGTATCATGCATGTTGAATTTGCAGGTTCGGTCAAATATTAAGTACTTCAACGGCGGAGGTGTTATCCGGCGCAGTAAGCCTGACCCGGATCACCCCGTGTACCGGCGGGAATGCGCTGACAGGGTAAAAATTTTTGATGACGGCGCCATACCTGAAAGGTCGGGAATGGGTGCTGCTGTCACGCAAAATGGTTGTTGCGGCAGCCTGCTCAAGTTTGGCCAGGTTGCCGGCAGGGATCTCATCCAGAGCCTTTCGGAGCAACAACCTGGCATGGGATATTCCATGAGAGGCAAAACTGATTTCAAGCGTATATTTTCCGAATGGAGGGGGCGTGACGGGTGAAGAGCTTTCAAAGAGAAGCAGAAGGTCCCGTCCTTTGCGTCTTGCCTGCAGTCCCGTGAGATCCGGGGGATCGGCCTGCGTCATTTCACCGCTCACCAGCCGTTCAGAGACATGTGTCAGGGGATCGGTCAACCGGATCCTGTACATAAATTTCGTAACGGTGAGAATCAGCGTTACGCTAAACGTTCTGAACCCCTCCGCATCGGTATCCGAATAATACACTTCCGAGTTCAGGACCGTGGCAGTTACCGGTTGGGCCTTGTTCAGGAAAACCGAGGGAGACGGGGTGTCCGAAAATTTCTTCTGAGCAAAATCCCAGGCGAATAATTCGAGTTTGAAGGTGCCATAAGGGGTCACTTCCACGACGGCATCACTGCGGAAGGAGATGGACACGGCCTGTGAGCCGCTTTGTTCGGCTTTAGCATCCCTGATCACGGGAAGTGTAGATGGAGGACGGTCGACCTTCACCAGGTTTGATTGTGGTGAGCGGCCCGGTATGAAACCGTTTACGGTATCCAGTTCTCCGGTAGCCACGGCCCGGTAATAATAAGGAAACCAGGAGGGTTGAATAGTTTCGCTGACCAGGAAGCGGTAATGATGAAGCTGTCCCGGGCTGCTGACGGGGTTTCCCTTTTCATCCAGTCCCTGCCATGCAGCCTCCGTCACCTCGTTTACCGGTATTCCCATGATATCGGCGTTCCGGGAAGGGAACTCCCTCTGGGTGCGGAAGATCTCGACAACAGAAGGTTTAGGAGTCTTTGGAAATTCACACGCGAGGGTAATTTCCCCGTTTTTGTGTTTCAGGGACAGCGCCGGGACGCCGGGAACCGATCGGCGGGGCACAGCGACGAAAAGCCACGGCTTTGACAAGGCGGATGTCTCCTGGTCCCGGGTGACCGATGCCACCGCGAACACAACGAGGCCTCCCAGGGTTCCCGGTATTTCTGCCTCGTACTCCACTGCGGAGCCCTGGGGAGGTTGAGGGATGAGCGTCTCATTGATCCTGGTGAAGGCATCCAGGCAGCGGTCCAGCGGCATGGCGATATCGCGGAGATCGGTGGCCCGCCCGATCAGGTCCGCATCCTGCCTCGGCAGTCCTGCCTTATCGCGTACCTTCGCTTCATAGGCCCGGTATACGGCATAACCTCCCGTGGCGCCGGGGATCCTGTCGAACGTCAGCCGCAAACGGGAAATGCCGCGGGCATCCGGCAGTGGCGTCCAGATGATGTCCGGAGGAACGAAAACGGGCGGGGGAGCCGGAATGGGGTCGGGAATGAAGGTCGTGAGTTTCGGGGGACGGCCAGGCGCGATGGGGGAAACCGTGTCACTGAAGAGAACCGGGTTTCTCCACTCGGCAGCCTTGATGAAGAGGGTATAATACCATTCTTCGTCGGGATTGAAAGCCATCTGAATATCCTGCACGCTCACCCTGTACCGGCGCATTTCCCCTTCAATAATCTGTCCCCCTGTACCCGTGGCCTGGTCGAGCAATTCCACCGTCACAGTTGGACCGGGTGATGCCGGAACGGCCGTGAAAACAGGCGGTGTACCGGGCGGGACATCAGAAGAAAAGGAGAGCTCGAGAAAGAGGCCGGTGGGTGAGGTATTCCCGGTCTGGAATCCGGAAGGATAGGTCGAAGGCGGAATGTGGCCGTTATCCTTCGTTCCGTCGGGCAGATACAGACGGCGGTGAAAAACTCCGGCCGCCTGGAAAATTTTCGGTGACCTGTCCTGCCAGTCCCATAATATCTCGAAAACCATTTCATGGGGGGCGGTGTTCCCGGAAATACGGCTCTTATCGGCTTTCAATGATAACGCAGTGAGCCGCGGAGATTCCGGCGGCCTTGCGCCGAGCGTAAGTTCGGTCGTCTGCCAATCGCTCCATCGACCGAAGGCATCCATGGAAGCTACCCCGTATTGATTTTTCTGTTCACCGGTAAAGGGCAACTGGATCTGGGAGTGGATGAAACGATTCAGGGTGTTCAACAGGGGATCACCGGTTCCGCCGGGCTTCGTGGGCACGAACAAGGCCGGTTTATGAGGAATAGCTGCGGGCCGGAGGGTATTCAGATAACTGCCGTTTATACCCGTCTCCGCAACGGCGATCGCATTCCCCTGGATCTGCAGCTTGCTTAGCCTGGTCCAGGTGATGGCGCCTTCCACCGACCAGGGTTGGTCACGGTGGGGCGGCCTGTTCAGCGAAAATACCGCAGCAGTAAGATTGTTTGGCGCCAGCGGAGGAACGATGGACTTGTGCGACAGTGCATAATACTCTTCTTTATAGGTGGGATCGGTGAACACCTCCCCGCCGAACCGGAACATGAAGGTCGACGTCACCATGTAATCATGGCTCACATGAAAATAGGAGGGAGGTTCGAGGAACTTATCCGGCGGGGGGACGGAGGCTGGAAAATCGGTTGTTCCGAACCCGGAAGCCAGGGCGAACCAGGGGTCGGTGAAGGCATTGATCAGGACGGTGACCAGCAGGGGCATGTTCAGGGTGGCGTCAGGGGTCGACTGACCCGGAAATTCGGACTGATGAATGCCCGGAACCGTTTCTTCCATGATAAATTCTGCCTGGGAATGAACGGCGCCATCATCGACGGCCTTCAGCATTTTGCCGATCCTGTCCAGCATGGAGGGGGAACCTTTCCGGAGTTCGTCAACCGCTTCGTGATCGTCGGGGATCTCCCAATGCGGGACCTGCACCCCGTTGGGCAGGGATACGGGAAGAGGCTGGTAAAAAGGCTGCGCGAGCTTCACCCTCCGCAGGGCGCTGTCGGTGGGATTTGTCAGCTGCCCCGGATATCCCTGCTGACCGGGTTCATACCCCGGAACTTCACTGTTTTCCGCGGGAAGTCCCACGATCTGGATGAGTTTCCAGTCATCCATTGCAGCATAGTTCTTCATCGTCACTCCGCTGATGCTTCGGACCGTGCCGCTGCCACTCACCGAAAATCCGCCCATAAAGGGATGCTGAAAACGGATCGTTCGCGTTGAATTTGCGGGAACGCCAACCGCCTGTCCCAAGAAAGGATTGTTCTTTGTGTCGCAGGCCTTCACGACCACCGAACCGGTGGTCCCCGTGTTTTGAATGAGGAGAATGAGGACATAGAACGGTCCGCCTGCTACGGCGTAAAATCCTTTCCCGGTATGAAACCCGGCTGCCTGGGTATTTGAGTATCTGACATCCGGGGAATCGCCTTTGCTCCGGTCTCTTCGCCAGACGAAAAAAGGCTGCCGGGGCAGACCGAGCTCAGGGTTCACACGCCATCGCAATCCGAGTGGGACAATGCCCTGGTTTGCTGCCGGGTTCACCAGCGTATCGGGCGGAAGCTGACCGGCCATACTGGTGATCTCAGGTAAAAAGAGCCCCTGTGGTTTTTTCGGCAGCAAGGGGGCAATTTCCAGTTCAAACATTATCGAAGGCAGAAGAGCCATAATTCATGAATTTAAAAATCCGGTTCTTTCCTGTCAGACATCCCACGGAGCCTTATCCGGGACCGGGATATCTGCCAGGGGAATAATGTCCATCAGGGGATCACCGGTCATCAACGTATGCCGGTAAACCCTCAGTGCGAGATTCAATGTGCCCGTGACTCCCGGCTGCAATAAAACCAGGGCACGGCAGCCGCCGCTGGTATAGACGGTTCCGGTGGAAAGCGCGGATCCGTTTTCAACAATTTCCATCCACAGCTGGGCTCCTGAGCGGAAATGCTGGATCGCATCATCATCAGGGGTGGGCGTATTGACCTCAACAGGTACATTTCTCGTTCTCAGGAGTCGTTCTGGGGCATCGATGAGCACGCCGAAGGGGCTGGCGGGGGCCTCACTGTTCCAGAGGAAGGTGATGCCCGGCTGGTGCGGTGCAGGAAGATCACTGCCAAAGGAATTCAGAAGCGCCGTCTCCATTTCCGCATCCGTGACGATGAGGACCTGGACCGTTGATGCAGCCGAGGGCGTGGAATCATCAGGAACCACAAAACTGCGGTTTCCGGCAACGAGGTTCAAGGGCGATTTCAGCCGTTTTTCCCGGATGAATCCGGCAGCGGTTACGGCTGCAAATTCATTCGCGCTCTCAAACCGGGAAGTCGTAAATGCCGTCCGGAATAACGGGGTTACCGGATCTTCCGGGGGTGGCGTCGATACGACATCGAGAATATAGGCTGTCCCGCGATCGAGGGGGATGTCGACGGTGAAAACCTGGTGCGTTTCGATTTCTGTGATCTCGGGAATGCAGGCCATTTCTTCGGCCAGTTCCGACATGGTAGCGGCATAGGGAGTTTTGAGCAGCGCTTTGACAGGGTGGAGAGTCGGCAGGTTGATCTCCGGTTTTTCGGCCGGATGATTCCCGTTGGCTTTTCTCAGAACAACATTCAGGGTCTTTCCGAAAGCCTGGAAGATCTGGATGGCCGATGCATCGTTAAAAATGAAGTTGATTTTATCTTTCGTGAAGAATTCGTCCTCATCATTTCCGGGAACCATGGCGAGCACCCAGGGATTCAATCTCTTCGGTGAAGTGACCGCCGTGTTGAATTTGAACTGCTGGGTAAAATCTTTGGATTTGGATTTCGCATGGTCCGCGGCTTTCCTTATCGTTCCCGTATATTTAACCGTAACCGTATAGTTCGTGCCGGATGCGAACAGGGGGCGTTTATCCCCCTCTTCCAGGGATTTTACCACTACCTCCACCTGGGTATCGTGAAAATGTTGTTCGGAAATTACCCTTTGGTTTTCTGCCTTGGTGAGGATCTCAACCACTCCAAGGATCGCCGGAGGAGGATTATGGAAAAGATCCTGGGGTATCTGGTCATGCGCCCAGATCAGCTCTATCCTTTCAATCGCTTTGGCCGGCTTGTACTCGGCCAGGAATAAGCTGTGGGTCCCTTTGAATTCCCCGGCCAGGAGATCGAAGACCCTTCTGACATCTGAGAGCCAGGGACCGGAGGCATCTCTCCACGCCGCGGGCAGGTCGTCGAAGCTGTTGATGACCCGGCCGGGAAGTTTGATCTCTTCCACGATCTGGCCATTCTCACCGGTGGCCCTGAGTTTCATGAATTCCACGACCTTCATTCTCACATTGGTGCAGAGAAGGGCCCGGAAAAGGGCGGCGTCACCGGTTTCAACGACAATCCGTTCGCGGTTGCCTGCACCGTCCAGGAATTTTTTCACCATCTCACGGATGCCATCGCTGAGGGTATCATCCTTCAGGGCATTGTTGATTTGAAGGAAGGGGAACTCCAGGGCCTGACCGGTTTCTATTCCTCCGGTGGGAGGGATTACTTCGGCGGGTTCCAGGAAGGTGCCATCGAAACGGGTTGCATAGTCGAGCATCAGCTGATTGGTGCGCCCGGGGTAGTCGGCTTCATGAACATACAACTTCAGTTTTGGTGCCGTGCTGCGGACCGTCCCCGGGGGGTCGGGCCAGGCTTTTCCGTTCAGTTTCCATCCCTCCGGGGAATACCCGGGGAAGGGATCTTCAGGGTTCCGGATCACCGTCTGGGTGGTCACGGTGAAGTGCGCGTTGAATGTCCACAAGACGCTGGTGGCAGGTGCAATTTCTCGGCAGATCACTTCGAACCGGTCACGGAGGGTCTCACGCTGTTCTTCCGATCGTTGGTAAGAGCGCGGGAAGGGAACCGGGATCCAGCTGTCGATGGCAAGATCCACGCCCTTATCCGTAGCCTGGGAATCCCCGCCAGCGGGCCGGGCGGGCTGCCACCAGGTGACGGGAATATCGGTGACGCCGCCGGGCAGTGCCGGACTTATCGTGAGTTCGGTCATCTCATACTTCAGTTCACGTTCGCCCGGATTATCCGGCACCCCGCCCATGGAAAACCATCCGTCGCTCCCCGGAGGCAGGGTCGGGACATCGGATAGGGGTTTCAATCCCGTGAAGGAAGAAGAAAAAACGGGAGGGTATTTCATCTGCAAAACCGGGATCACATCGACGGGCATTCCGGAGATCACTTCGTTCGCATTGTGAGAGACGCCGAGTGAACTGTCTACCGGTTGATCCGTGGCCTGTCCTTCAAGCAGGGCAGGAGAATGGCTCTGGAGTGACATCCCGGTGGCGAGCGGTTCGGGCTCAGGAAGGTCCTGTTCCTCACCGATGGTGATCTTCACACAACCCTCAATGGTGGTGAGCCAGAGATCGATACTCCCGCATACCTTGCCATTGACGTAGAGGGGTTCGGGCGCTTCAACATCCAGCTCGGCACTGGCGCCCAGTCCGACGAACCACAGGTGGATCCGCCCTTCCAGGTTCATTTTGCCGATAAAGTGCAGCGGGGAAGTGGTCACGCCCACGTCCAGAGCGCCTGCTACCTTTGCGTAGAGACCCGAGCTTTCATCGCCGATCACCAGGGATGCGGCAATACCCGCGGCCACGGAGAAGCCGGTCAGGTCGCCGATGGGCAGTCCGGAGATGCCGTTCCCGTCGAACATAAGGTACGCCGTGCCTTTTGCGATTCCGAGGATCTCTGCAGAGGCCTTATTGCTGTAACTGCCGATATACAGGTGCCAGTCGTCGATATCATGGAAATGGAAGAGGGCGTCGATGGGGACCTCAATTTTTAACAGGTCTTTGATCTCATAGTTAAAGACCAGTCCGATGGCGATATATCCCACCTGGAAATTGATGTCCACCACGGCCAGGATCCCGGCAGACTGGTCGGCCGGTTTGCCGGAAGGGGGTCTGGGCTGAAGGATCTGTGCCCGGGCGAAGATCAGGATCCGGGGGCCGGGAAGCTCCAGGACGAGCATTCCTTTCAGGTTAAGGACAAAGGCGCCTTCCATGGTTCCCAGGACCATCCCCACCCCGAAACTCCACCGGTCGGGTGCGGCCACCCAGGTCTTTCGACCGTCAACGGCCAGGAGCTGAGGTTCACCTTTGGCCTTGTTGTAATACCAGTCGAGGGCGATGGGTAAAGCCGGGTTCACGGCAGGGTCCTCATCCCGTTTGTAATGCATCCCGAAAAGGCCCAGGAATCCGTAAATCCCCAGACCGGAATTGGCCAGCGGGAGGGGTGCGGGAAATTCCACCCCCAGGCCCAGGAAAAAGGCGGTGATGCGGCGTTCGCCCGCTTCCAGGTTCTCCAGGCCCACTGAAGCCTGAATACGTAACTTGAGGGGCACCAGGGTGACATCGAGCGCCCCATCGAAACCGCTGTCACGGATATCCAGGAATCCGCTGCCCACAAGGGTTCCCGGAATATTGACGGCGATGCCCGTCGGGATTATGGTCGGCACGCCCGGCGGATCGATGGGGATCCTGACGCGCACGGTTTCAATGGTAACCACTCCGAGGTTGGCATTGACCCCGAGGTCCATCTCCAGGATGAGGGGGTTCTGCCTTCCCACCTTAACCGAATCCACACGGAGGATCGGACCCAGCGGACCGCCGACGACCAGTGCTCCCGGCTCAGCCAGTCCAAGCTCAAACCCCTTGCTGGTGTCGAACACCGGTTCATAGGTCGGCGAGCCCTCTCCGTTCAGCCGGAAGCCGAAACCCCGGTAGCGGACGCGCGTCGGGACAGGCTTATTGTGTGCGTCCTCTTTGGATCTGATGGTCAGCAGGCCCAGAAGGTTGATGTTGACGGAAAAATCCACAGCATAATCGAAGAGGAAGGAAAGGTCGCCGAAGCGGGTCTTTTCGTCCGTCTCATCATCGGGCAACAATTCTGTGGCACTTACCTCAATGCCGAAGAGGGTAAACTTGATGAATTTTACGGCTCCCGTAAGACCGAGGATGGTAGCCGTGATCACTTCTGCAGCGGCGATGATGGTTTTTTTTACGGATTCATCCCCATGTGCGGTCACCGCGGAGTCTACCCCGGAATTGAGCAATGGGGCGAAGATCAGGATGCTTCCCAGGGTATTGGCAAGAGTGCCGCTGCCTTCCTTTGACACCCATCCGTCGTGGGCTTCCTTGTCGAATCCCAGGGCGAGGAGCTGGGTCAGTTTGCGCGTGGCGGTATCATAACTCATGTTGAGTTTGAAATCGAGGATCCCCTGGTCGCCGCTCTGGCTTGCTCCCGGAGCCGTCTTCACTTCGGAACCGGGGTCGGAACCGTCGTCATTGCGGGAATCGCCGCTTTTGATAAATCCCTTTGATTGCTCATCTGCAGTGCGGAAATCCAGTTCCCCGTTGATCTCCCCCAGCACGAGCTGGTTCCTCTCAAAGCGAACCCTGAAACCGATTTTCCGGAATATGGGTGGCCGTTCCGGTTCGGCGGCTTCGGGTGGATGTTCGGCAGGTGCGGGAGGCTGGGGAGGGGGCGTGACATCGGAAAGTTCGATGCTGGCCGTTCTTTGTTTGTCATTGACGATCGTCTGGGCCAGGGCGACGGCGACACGGTAATGCGGATCGCTGTCCATTGCAGGATCGGCAGCATCGGCATCATGGGTATAGGCATGTGTTTCGATCGGCCGGTTCGTTTTCCGTCCGATCAGCACCTTCAGCACATCAGCCCTTTTTTGTGAAAGCTGGAGGTCCTTCGGAAAGTTTTTCGCGTCTTCGTGGGAGGCAAAGCCATAAATGTGGATGGTATCCTGCGTGGAATTGATGAAACCGGTGATGCGGTTATTGACCTCGTCGATCGAAGCCGTCAGATCTCCCGGAGTCAGGCCGATCCTCTGCTGCCCTGGTGCGGCGATCTTATCCGCCACCTGTTCAGGAGAGTCGGAAGTATTGATTGGGTAGGCCAGTTCATAATACAATTTGAGGGCTACCGCGCTCTGGATATCGCCGGTTTGAGTCACCAGCCGGATCTGTTCATCGATGGAAACGACAGGAGGAAGCGATACGGTTACAGGCCAGGTGGCAATCAGTTTCGCGGGAACGTCGCCGGGTGTCAGGACGAATTTATAAACGTCGTCCTTTTTCGGCAGTTCCTGCCCTTGCAGCGTCTGAAGCCTCGCATCCGTCTGGTCGGGAGATAATTTCAGAACGGCAAAAAGTTGATTCTCCAGGTTGTTGAGGCATTCGATATGCACTTCAGGATCACCACCTTCTTCGGTAAAATTAACGATGTATTTTTTACCTGGCGGAGGCAGGGGATCTTCCGGAGCGACCTTTCTGATCCGGACCGTTTCATTCCAGCGGTTATGGTCGCCTGCATCGGAAACGTGGATCTCGAGGAAGGCTGTATCATCGATCGAAAGAGTCCATGCCGGACGTTTGATCCCGGATATAGTGCGGGGAGTGAGGACATCACCGTCCAGTTTGACCGTGACCGTATAGGGTGAAATGCTGCCGCGCACCGAAAGGTGGAGCTCTCCTTTACCTCCCGGCAACATCACCGATCCTTCACCAACGGTAACCGTCCCGTCATTGCCCCGCTCAATTTTGCCGCGTTCGAATTCGAGCGGTGTTTTGGCATTCTCCTGGTAAAATACCGGTTCCACTTCGAGTTTTCCGCCACGGTTGAGGATATCCAGGGCCAGTTCGCCCGAAAATCCTTTGTCCTGGTCGAAGAGCAGGTCCTGTCCCCTGGCGCTGAAGGCCAGACCGGTGGTACGGCCGGGGGCGATGAACAGGCGTAACAGGGGTATCCAGAAGCCATTGAAATCGTCGCCCGTGCCGAATTGTTCGAGGATTTCCGGAGGGGTGATGTCGTCGCTGAAGTCGGCCACGATCCGTTCGATGCCAAATCCGACACGGCGGGAAGAGTGCAGGAAGAATGGCGGGGTGAGGGTGAAAAGCCGCGCGGTTCCCGTGTCGCCGGGATCATCGAAACCCGGGGAATCCCAGGATTTCAACGAGAGATCGAGATTCCCGGCCGAATCTTTCTGCTCGAGGACAAAAGCCAGCCGGGGAAATTCGAATACCACTTCCTTGAAATCGGGATCGGGTTCGAGCCAGCCGTCGGCACCCACCTTTGCCGGGATAAAATCTTTGGACGGCAGTTTAATTTTGACGGTCCGTATCAGCAATTCCAGCCGGAAATCGTTCCCGGGAGCATCCGATATGGACGGATTGCCGTCATCGGAAAATTCGTCCAGGAGGGTGTTGAGTTGCTGAAGGTCGGTCAGATCTGCCCCTGAAAGTCCGGAGGTATCCAGCTGAACCTGCGGACTCCGGCGGGGAACGGTGAGGCGGAAGGTCAGCAGGTCATCCTGCCAGCTGAGCTCGTGCCCGCTCTGTGAAACCACAGACTGGCTGTCGGGCAGGTTGGGATTGGCCTTGTTCTCGCCGCCGAATTTGGCGGTGCCGCTGAAAACGATCGTGGTTTCGTCGATGGCTGTATGGAGGTGGTCAGGATCGACCGAAAGGTAATCGAGAATGCTGGTCACAATATCCGATAAAGCGGATGCAGCCCCGGGGAGAGATTTCGAGAGTTGGGCACCGGCTTTGTGCAGATCGCCCAGATCTTTCCCTTTGACGTTCTGCCTTACCAGCCCGAATGCTATATATGGCTGCAGCAATTCGTAGAATCCTAACTTATCCGGCATGAGTCAGTTTTTAATGATCCCGTGTGGAACAGGATAAAACCATCACATCGAAAAAGTACCTAAGAGTACCTGAAAGGGGATTGAGGATTCGTGCTTATGGATTGTCTCAGTGGCAATCAACAGCCACGCATAGCTTCAGATAGGATTAATAACAACTCTGGTAAATATTGGTTCATCCTGACGAAAAAAAAGAATAACGATTTCGTCATTGAGAAGAATAAGGGGTACTTGGATCCGTTAAGCGGGATCGTTCCAATGCAGTTTAATCACTGAAACTCTGCCGCAAGATTGTTGATCTGCTCATCGGTCAGATCGCCCCCGATCACGACTTCATGTTTGAAGGTCACAGATTTTCCAGGCTCGAGGACCAGTTTCACGGGTTGGGCGTTCTTGTCGAAATGCCGTCCGCCGAGATTATTGGTTGCAAAGAGGCCATACCCCCGGGCGTGCGACCAGGCCGGGTAATTCGGGTTTTGGGGATTATCGATGATCACGATCGTGATGATCTCCCCTTCCTTGTCGGCACGCAAGGCTACCCAGGGACTTCTTTTTCCCCATACATCGCCTCCAGTCACCCCTTCCGCATTGCGGTAAACGCCGTTTACACCATCGTTATTCATGGCTGCCACCTCTGTCACGTTGCCATTGGCATCCAGGAATTTTTCCGGCTTGACGGACGGCTCTTCGAAGGTGCGGTCGAGGCGCATGCCCAGAAGTCCCTCCTTGTTTTCGTTGAAGGTGACTTTCTGAACGGCGGTCAGTTTGGTGATCCTTTCGATGATGCGCCGGTTTTCTTCCCCCGAAAAATGATAGGTGGTTTGTTCGGTCAGCAGCACGTTGCCGTCGTTATCGACCCAATTGGCGGAAGTCACCAGTTCTCCTTTTTCCGGATTTTCCGAAACGATCTTATTAAAATTGATCCTTCCGTATTTTGGCTTGTCTTCCGGTTTGATGTTGAATGAATTGTTCCAGAAATCCAGCCCGTTCACGTCACCGAAATTGAACCAGAGTCCCACATGGTGCGGATGATCGGTACGCTCAAACGGCCGGGGACTGATCGGGTAGCCCCTGGTAATGGTTTTTCCGGAAGGCGTGATGATCGGGTAAAGGGTCTGTTTTTCGAGGTTATCGGGGTAGATGTAAGATGTAAAATAGTTCCCGCCAACCAGGACATCTACTTTTTGTGCCTCCGGATCGTCTTTGAATATGACGGGTTCATGTTTGTCGGGTTGTGACATACAGGCTGTAAGTGAAATAGCGGTGATCAATGCGTACAGGATTCTCATGATGGGTATAATGAATTCAACGATGACAGATAGAATCAAGGGCAAGATAAATCAAATGACCGAAAAACAGGTCCCTTCCTTCGATCATTCTCATAACATTTTGAATATTCTCATGTCCACCGGGGCCGGCGATGGTTCACCCCTTTTAAATGAATGGATCCTGAACCGTTCGCTTTAAGCCTCCGGTAGGAACCGTGAATATCCGTCATCTTTTTACGGGTTTTTCCCGGTGAGGGAAGAACCTCGAATGACACGGATTACACCGATCAATGAGAAATGAAATTGGTCTGACGGTGTAATCCGTGGTATATCTTTCATCCGCGTTTCACTCTCCTAATCCAGGTCGAAGCGGTCCAGATCCATCACCTTTGCCCATGCCGCCACGAAATCCTTTACGAATTTCTCACCGGAATCATTCGCAGCATAGACTTCGGCAACGGCGCGAAGCTCGGTATTTGAACCGAAGATCAGGTCGACGCGCGTTCCGGTCCATTTTGATTCGCCGTTTTTACGGTCATGGCCTTCGAAAATATCGACAGCCTCTGTGCGGGCTTTCCATTCCGTTCCCAGGTCGAGGAGGTTGATAAAGAAGTCGTTGGTGAGAACTCCCGGGCGTTTGGTGAAGACCCCGTGGCGTGAATGGTCGTAGTTTGTATCGAGGACGCGCATTCCGCCGAGAAGAACGGTCATTTCGGGCACACTGAGAGTCAGGAGCTGTGACCGGTCGATCAGCAGTTCCTCTGCCGACATGGTGTGACGGGTTTTGAGGTAGTTGCGGAAACCGTCGGCATTCGGTTCGAGCACGGCGAACGATCCCACATCGGTCTGCTCTTGCAAGGCATCGCCGCGTCCGGGAGTAAAGGGGACTTTCACGTCATAACCGGCATCTCCGGCCGCTTTTTCGATCGCGGCGCAACCGGCCAGCACGATGAGATCGGCGATTGAAACCTGCTTACCGCCCTTTTGGGACTGGTTAAACCCCTTTTGGATCTCTTCGAGTGTTTTCAGCACGTTGGCCAGCTGAGCCGGGTTATTGACTTCCCAGTCCTTTTGCGGTTCGAGGCGGATCCGTGCCCCGTTGGCGCCACCCCGTTTGTCGGATCCTCGGAAGGTGGAAGCCGAAGCCCAGGCGGTGGATACCAGTTCGGGAACAGAAAGTCCTGAAGCGAGAATCTTCGCCTTGAGTTCGTCAATGTCCTTCCCGTTGATCAGTTCATGGGTGACGGCAGGAATGGGATCCTGCCAGATGAGGTCTTCACCGGGGACTTCCGGACCGAGGTAACGGGATTTCGGACCCATATCGCGGTGAGTCAGTTTGAACCAGGCCCTGGCGAAGGCCTCCTCGAATTCCCCCGGATGTTCGTAGAAATGTCTCGAAATTTTCTCATAGATCGGGTCCACGCGCAATGCCAGGTCGGTGGTCAGCATGAACGGGGCATGACGTTTCGAGGGGTCATGGGCATCGGGCACCAGACCTTCGCCGGCCCCGGCTTTGGGTTTCCATTGGTGGGCACCGGCGGGGCTCTTCGTCAGTTCCCAATCGTATTTGAACAGGTTCTCAAAAAAGTTATGGCTCCATTTCGTGGGGGTGGTGGTCCATGCGCCTTCGAGGCCGCTGGTGATGGTATCCGGGCCCTTGCCGGTGCCGAAGGTGTTTTTCCAGCCCAGGCCCTGGTCGGTGATATCGCCGGCAGCAGGTTCCGGGCCCAGGTATGCTTTCACATCGGCGGCGCCGTGGGTTTTGCCGAAAGAGTGTCCGCCGGCGATCAGGGCCACAGTCTCTTCATCATTCATCGCCATCCGGGCGAAGGTCTCGCGGATGTCGCGGGCGGCAGCCAGTGGATCGGGAACGCCATTCGGGCCTTCGGGGTTGACGTAAATCAGGCCCATCTGGACGGCAGCGAGGGGGTTTTCGAGTTCCCGGTCGCCAGAGTAGCGCTTGTCGCCGAGCCATTCGCCTTCCGAACCCCAGTAGATGTCCTCCAGCGGTTCCCAGATGTCTTCACGTCCACCACCGAATCCGAAGGTCTTGAAACCCATGGACTCGAGGGCACAGTTTCCGGCGAGGATCATCAGGTCGCCCCAGGAAATTTTCCGGCCGTATTTCTTTTTCACCGGCCAGAGCAGCAGCCGAGCCTTATCGAGATTAGCATTGTCGGGCCAGCTGTTGAGCGGAGCGAAACGTTGCGCACCCGTTCCGCCGCCTCCGCGGCCGTCGGCGATGCGATAGGTGCCGGCGCTGTGCCAGGCCATGCGGATAAATAAAGGTCCGTAATGGCCGTAATCGGCCGGCCACCAGTCCTGCGACTTTGTCATCAGTTCGAAAAGATCCTTCTTGACGGCCTTGAGGTCGAGGGTTTTGAATTCTTCAGCATAGTTAAAGGATTCTCCCATGGGGTTGGATTTCAGGGAGTGCTGACGAAGCATTTTCACATTCAGCTGGTTTGGCCACCAGTCACGGTTGGTCATACGGCCGTGGGTTTTAGGTGATACGGCACCTGCCACGCCCCGGGGCTTGTTATCTTCGTGACCGGATTGGGTGGATTTGTTTGGATGTTGGATGTCGGACATTTTTTTGGTGATTTTAGTTTTAATGATTTATTTTTTTCGATGTCATGATATCAATGTGTCAAGGTAATATTCTCCTGTATCATAGGGTGATCCGGGACAATCACTTCCGGCGAAGTCACATTTCGAGCGAAGGAATGCTACGCCCCGGAGTTCAATTGACAGGAATGGTTGAGGGCTGATAACCACTGAGCTTCAAATACATCAACAAGGCATGGGCCGCGTTTGTTTGGATGAAATGATAAAAAGGCGCAGGGCGGGGACCGGCGGCATGATCGGTGACCGGCAACCTGTGAGGTTTCCTTTCGAAACGCGAGGTGAGGTTCCCGCAAGGAAATTTTTATGCCGGGCCGGTTGAAAAATACGATGGGCGGCCGGATCCTGATGAAAGAGCGCTATTGGCCCTTTGACGGAAGCTGTCCAATTAGTGTCAGAAAGAAAACTCATGTTTTTTAGCTGTGCTTGATAAGAAAACGTCAAGAGCAAGGCTTGCGATGACTGAAAAAAAGGAGTTTACTATTCGTAAATGACTGTTTTGAAGTCGAGCATAACGCAGCAATTGGCGTTTTCTTGCAAGCACTAATTATTTGAATGGCGTTCAATTAATTTATATATTTCAGGACCCATTCAGCGGAGGTCGTCCCGTATGTGAATCATTCCTAAAAAAAAATACCCTTATTATGATTTCGAAAACGATTCCTCTCCTTCTTAGCCTGCTCCTCATTTCTCATCTCCTCTTTGCGCAGCAGATCCGGGAGAACAGGGTTATCATCTTATCGGATATTGAAGCCGATCCGGATGACACCCAGTCATTTATCCGGTTATTGCTCTATTCCAATGAGATCGATATCAGAGGATTAATTGCCACAACATCCGTCTGGAAAAAAATGAATGTATCGCCCGGATCGATAAAGAAGATCATCGGGGCCTATGGAAGGGTGCAGCCGAATCTGAACAGGAATGAACCCGGTTTTCCTGATGCGGAGACGCTTTTAGCGCTGGTCAAACAAGGGCTGACAATATACGGGATGGGGGGCGTCGGGGAAGGGAAGGATTCCGAAGGGTCCGAATGGATCATCAGGGTGCTCGAAGAAAATGATGACCGCCCGTTGTGGATTTGTGTCTGGGGAGGTGTGAATACCCTGGCCCAGTCACTGTATAAGATTCAGCATACAAAAACAGGATCAGAGGCAAAAAGACTGATCGCAAAACTCAGGGTTTATGCCATATCCGACCAGGACGACAGCGGGATATGGATCCGGAATAACTTTCCCGGTTTGTTTTATATTGTGAGTCCGGGCGATGATTATGGTAGCGCCACGTGGAATGCGATCAACAGTTTTATCAGTGGTATCAGCAATGAGAAGATCAGCAATATCTGGCTTGAGCGAAACATTCAGCAGGGACATGGACCGCTTGGTGCTGCCTATCCCGATGTAGCCTGGGGAATGGAAGGCGATACGCCGTCGTGGTTGCCCTTGATACCCAATGGTCTGAATGACCCGGAACATCCGGATTGGGGAGGATGGGGCGGTCGTTATGAACTGTACAAGCCCGATTTCGCCCTGGAGAAAAAGGGAGGATCAGGGGTGCCGTTTGAACCGGAAACCCGGGCCATCTGGACAGATTCCCGTGATACCTATACTCCTGTTACCCCGGATGATTATGGACGGACGATGAAGTGGGATAGCATTTCCTTTACTGGAAATAAAGTTAGCTTATGGCGCTGGCGGGACGATTTTCAGAATGACTTCGCTGCACGAATGGACTGGTGCACGAAAAGTTACCAGGAAGCCAACCATCCACCTGTTCCGGTTTTAACCGGCACTTCCGGAGAAATGACCGTGAAATCCGGGCAGGGCATTGGCCTGGATGCCAGCAATTCTTACGATCCTGACGGTGATAATCTGAGTTTCTTTTGGTTCAGTTATCCTGAAGCGGGTTCCTACAAGCAAAAGTTGATTACCGAGGTTCAAAATTCACACGGGTTATGGATCATTGCTCCTGAAGTCGAAAAAGAAGAAACAGCCCATATCATTCTCAGGGTAACAGATAAGGGAGAGCCGCGGTTATCGCGGTACAAAAGGGTGATCGTTCATATTTTGCCTTAAATCAATCCTAAACGTTCAATTCATGGTACAAGAAATCCATCATGTTGAAATTAAAGAGCGGCTGCATTCACTCGATGTTTTACGCGGATTTGATATGTTCTGGATCACCGGTGGAGGAGCTTTGGCAGCCTATCTCGGTCACGTTGCCGGATGGGAATGGCTGGTGAAGCAAATGGATCATCCCGCCTGGAACGGGATACGGTTTTATGATCTGATCTTCCCGCTGTTCATGTTTATTGCCGGTGCGGCCATTCCCTTTGCCATCGGATCAAAACTCGAAAAGGGCGTCCCGCAGCGGGGACTTGTGTGGAAAGCCTTTAAACGCATGGTCGTCCTGATCCTTCTGGGGGTCATCTACAATGGCGGCTTAAGTGGTAAGCTGCAAGACATCAGGTACCTGAGTGTCCTTGGTCAGATCGGCATGGCTTATTTTTTCACGACGCTCATTTTTGTTTATACCTCATTGCTGAGGAGCAGGATATTCTGGCTCACGGGTATCCTTCTTGCCGTGGCATTCGCCCAGCTTTTCATACCCGTGCCCGGATACGGCGCAGGTGTCCTGACCCCGGAAGGGTCTATCAACGGCTACATTGACCGGTTGTTGGTGCCGGGACGGCTTGCTTACGGACCCGACGGGGAGATGACCAGCGGGCACGGGATCTACGATGCCCTGGGATTGCTGTGTATCGTTTCTGCCATCGCCATTACCCTGGCAGGCACAGTGGCCGGCTATATTTTGCGCCACCGGGAAAAGACCGAATGGCAGAAAGTTTACCTGCTGGCCGCTATCGGGGCCGCTTCACTGATCCTTTCACTGATCATCCATCCCTTTTACCCGATCATTAAAAAATGCTGGACCAGTTCCTATAATCTATTCGCCGGGGGGATCAGCTTCATGCTGCTGGCTCTTTTTTACCTGATCATCGATGTACTGAAGAAGGATCGATGGGCGTTCTATTTCCGGATTATCGGGCTGAATTCGATCTTTGTCTATATGTTCGTCCACCTGGTGGATGGCTGGGCCCTGGTGGCAGATGTCCTGGGGTGGACGACCGTCAATTTCGGAAATGGATTGCAGATCGTTCAGATCCTCGGATATCTGGCGATGGTTTGGGGTCTTCTGTACTTCATGTATAAGAGGAAAATCTTTATCAGGGTCTGAAGATCCTGTAAACCCGTTCAACTGATTGAGATCCGTGGTCACTTGTTTAGGGATTGGATCAGAAGGGAAAACCGATCTGGCGGATATCCGCGGGATTTCATTCTGATCCGGAAGTTTTTTCAATTTTAACCGGGGTTAAATAGGATGGAATGATCAGATGGATACGGTGATGGCGAAATTAACAAATCCCTGCAACCGGATACTTCATTGGTTCATTTCCATCGTGAGGAACCCTTAATACACGGAAATGATGAATGCACTGGAAATCAGAGAAGCTGTGATGGCCTTTCGGAAAAGCCGGATTTTGTTAACCGCTTATGAATTGGATGTTTTTACCTTCATCGGTAAAAAGAGCTATTCTTCCGAAGACATATCAGGGGCATTAAACCTGGATAACAACGCTGCCGAACGGTTGTTGAATGCCCTGGTCGCATTGGGATTGCTGGAGAAGAACACCCGGAATTTCAGCAATTCCGAGGACAGTTACCGCTTGCTTTCAAAAGACAGCCCGGCTTATATCGGCGGACTGATGCACTCGAATCATTTATGGAACACCTGGAGCCACCTGACGGAGGTGGTGAAAACAGGACAAGTTGCTCACCGGCAGGAAATCAACGACCGGGGTGATGAATGGCTGGAAGCCTTTATTAATGCGATGCACGACAGGGGTAAGAAACAGGCTCCGGCCCAGGTTGGGAAAATTGATATGCATCATATCGATTCTGTATTGGATATCGGAGGAGGCTCGGGATGCTTCACCATGGAATTCATAAAAAGAAAGCCCGGTTTGAGAGCGGCCATTTTCGACCTTCCCAATGTTGTCCCGATTTCAAAGCAGATTGTTGAAAAGGAAGGTTTTTCGGGTAAGATCGAATATTTTAGCGGCGACTACACCATGGACGAGCTTCCCGTTGGTTTCGACCTGATGTTTCTGTCGGCGGTCATCCACAGCAATTCTTACGAAACCAACCAGGAGCTGATTCGGAAGTGTTTCCGTTCCTTAAATCCCGGGGGCAGGATCGTGATACAGGACTGGATCATGAATGAAACGAAGACAGAGCCCGTGCAGGGGGCTATCTTCTCCATCAATATGTTGGTCGGTGTTGAAGGGGGAGATTGTTACTCTGAAAAGGAAGTCAGTACATGGCTGAAGAATGCCGGTTTTAAGGATATTTCAAAGGTCATGCTGGAGGGCGGGCTTGGACAGGTGACCGGGGTGAAGGCGGGACAATGAGCGGATCATGCCTCACAGAAGAGGAGGAAAGTCTCCTTTAGGCTGGATTAAAACCTGACAAAGGCAATCTCCTTTTCTGCCGGCAAATATTCTTCCTGCCCTGATTCGCTGATACTGAAAAAGTTGTACATTTACTTCAGCCAGTTGAACCGGAAGGATGGATGACCCATAATAGCCCGGTATCCTCTGATGATGAACCGATCCTGAAATCATCCTCTCTGTCACGCTTTTTAATAATGCCTCAAAATTCGGATGATGATTGAAATGTCTGTTACGGTTTCAAATCATTAAATCTAAAATTATGAAAAAATTTGGCTGGTTCATTTTGATCGCTTTGGTTCTGATTGCATTAGGTATTTTTCTGGAGTTAACCCGGGGAAATATGTTCAGTGCGCAAACCTACAGCCTGGACTATTTTGCAGCAGGCAACTATTCCTGTGGTGTATTCTCTGCCGGTCTCTTTTCAGTTGGTCTTTTTTCGATGGGTGTTTTCTCGGTCGGAATATTTTCCATCGGGGTATTTTCCATTGGGATATTTTCACTGGGGATCTTTAATATCGGGTTATATGCCCTGGGACTTTTCGTTATCGGGTTCCGCAAAAAGAATTTTTATCCCAACTAATACCCGTGGATCAATGTCAAATTACCCCAATAACCTGTCAGGTGCTTAATGCCGGGATATACGGAAAACCGGCTGCGGTTCGAACTCCTTGGTCATTGAATTTTGCGGTCCCTGGCCGGAAGAAGGGTCATTTTCGAATGCCCGGAACAAACGCCTGATTCACCCCTATACGATCCTGGAAATTTCTGCTATGCCGGCCAGGCGCATCCGGAGTTTTATGATACCCGGACCCATCGCCTGCTAATCACCTATGACTGGAATGTTTCGGATTTCGGGAAACTCCTTTCCAATATGGACATCTATATTCCGCGGGTGATCAGGGTCAGTTTGGAAGCGGAATAAGAGCCATTATACTGGTCAACCCTGCGGCATCGCCATCCTTGTTTTGTAACGGCCCCGTTCGATAGCCTGTTCTGAAGCGATGTGTCTGGCGATAAATGCGGCATCCCGGCCAACACCCATGATCAGCGGCGAGCTGAGGGTATGTTGAAAAGGAAGGCCGATGAAATATAATCCGGGATGTGAGCGAACGACACCCCGCTCATGGTCCGGCATGCCATATTCATCGAATATGGGCAGATCGATCCATCCGTAGTCCCTCACGAAACCCGTACTCCAGATGACGGTCGGTACGTTCAGGACCCTTCCGCCGGACAGCTCCGGGTATCCGTCCCTGACTCCTGTGGTCCGCTCCACGCACTCGACACCGGCACGGCCTAAAAGTTTCCGTGTGCCTCCTGACCGGGGGATTCCCCGTGGCGGATAGAAAAAATGCCGGCGCATCTTCCGCCCGAGAGGGTTACCGACATTGATTAACCTGGTTGCAGCAAATGCCACCACCGGCGTCAGCAGCCGGCCCATAAACGTACCGCGGACAACCGGTTCTTCCCCCGGATCCCGTCCCGAAAGCCATACATGATGGTCAACGGCCAGATCGAGGGCGATCTCGGCACCCGATTGACCTGCACCGACGATGAGAACCGGTCCCTCCCGGACCTGGGAAGGTCTTTGGTATTGCGAAGAATGGAACTGGACGATTTCTTCGGCCAGGTCAGCAGCGAATACCGGGACCCTGGGATGATGAAAGGCTCCGGTGGCCACCACTACATTTTGTGCCACGTAATGTCCTTTTTCTGTCTCAATCGTGTAATCTTCACCATCGGTACTGACCTTGACCACCCTGACTCCGGTTTTCGCGGGAAGGCCGTGGCGGGAAGTATAATCCTGCAGGTAATCGGCGATATCATCCTTTGAGGGATACGATCTCTGTGGTCCCGGAAATCTCATCCCCGGCAGACTGTCGTACCGGCCCGGCGTAAAAAGCCGGAGGGAATCCCACCTTTTCCTCCAGGCTGCACCGACCTGATCGTTCTCATCCAGTACGACGCAGGGGACGTGAAGCCGGGTGAGATGGTAGGCTGTCGCCAGACCTGCCTGGCCACCGCCAATGATCACTGTATTAAATTGTCTTTGATTCATATCCAGATTTTTATGGGTTAGCTATCTTATTTTTCCCCGATGCCGATTCTGACTTCAGCTTCCAGGGTTGCCTTATCCCGGCCCCCGGCGCGTTGGCGTAACATTTTATCCGGGTCATGGCTGACCGGTGATCATTCACTACAAAATTAAGGCATCACGGGGCCCTGATTCATCGGCGATTCTACCCAATTTTTAAAAGAGGAAGTCATGGGTGATTTTACCCAGGCGGGTGATGGGGATAGGAGGGTATGTGGATACGTGGGTACGGGGCGTATGGACGAGGATTGGCGTCAGTCCCCTGCCAGCCGAATCATAATGAAATCATGTATGCGATCTTGTAGCTTACTCATTCCAGGCATAGTCCCAGGTCTGGAATACTTTTCCCGTGAAAAGAAGTACGATTTGAGAAAATAAGCGGCACCCTGGGCACGCAGAAGGGATGCAACAAACAGTAGCCCGGGGTGATAACCCCTGGGTAGGATAACGCTTTGCACCTCAACCCTGAAGGGGTTGAATTGAGTCTTATCACGTTCGGTTCTGTGAGAGGCTGGGGTTGAATTCCCCCTGCCTGCTCTACTCGTCAAAATGCCCGGAAACGGACGCTGAGATTCGGGGGGCTGAAGCCATTAAGGGGCAGGCTGGTGCAAGGCGAGGGTGGGATCCCATTTCACCTTAAGACCCCTTTCAAAGGATAAAGCCCCATGGTGTGTCCTGTTCCCAACCCTTCGACATTAGCTTCGCTGAGCTCGTCAGCCAAAGGC
This sequence comes from uncultured Bacteroidales bacterium, assembly GCA_963763215.1. Taxonomy (GTDB): domain Bacteria; phylum Bacteroidota; class Bacteroidia; order Bacteroidales; genus DASQZK01. The sequence continues at coordinate 199,639 of CAVXNX010000031.1, read as the reverse complement.
TTCCTCGGTTCGAAATTCGTCTGTTCAATATTCCCTCTGCTTGAGCCTGGGTTATGACTTGACTGATCATCTTCAAAACATAAAGCCGGGAATATTGATGTCTTTAGCCTTGATTTTTCCTTTAACCCAAGGGGGAATCCAAATTATCGCAAAAATGTTTTGACCGGTCAGCAGGAAAATTTTACCTTCGATTCGCTCAATCGTCTTACAGGCTTTTATGAGGGTACCATGGAATACGAAACTAACGGAAATATCCATATCAAACCGAAAACCGGTGAATATTCCTACAATTCATCGCGTCCCAATGCGGTAGAGACGGTAGAGGGTGAGTTGGGCCAAAGCCTGCAGCCGGATGAAGACATTACCTGGACCTGGTTCAACAAAGTGTCGCACATCACCGACACCGCCGGCAGCTATGAGCTTGCGTTTGCCTACGGTCCGGATTATTCACGCGTAAGCATGAAGACCTACCTAAACGGTTCCCTTTCAAAAACGAAATACTATGCCGGAAGCTACGAGAAAGTTGTTGAAGCCGGCGGCGACACGACCGAATACACCTATATCGGGGCTTTAAGCGGTATGGTGGCGGTGGATATCAAACGTTCCGGCCAGGCCGACAGCCTGTATTACATCCATTCCGACTACCTGGGTTCGATCATGACCCTCACCAACGAGCAGGGCAACGTGGCCGACCGCTTTGGCTACGATGCCTGGGGACGGCGGCGCGACCCGGCAGACTGGAGCGAACCTGATACAACAGAACACCTCATTGACCGGGGTTATACGGGGCATGAACATTTAGATCATTTTGGACTGATCAATATGAACGGAAGAGTCTATGATCCGGCCAGCGGCAGGATGCTGAGTCCCGACCCTGTGATGGACATGGGCTCGACGCAGGGGATCAACCGGTACAGCTATGTGATGAATAATCCCTTGGTGTATACGGATCCGACGGGGTATATAACGTATGCTTTTAATGAAGCTTTGGATGCCTATAATTCAGATTTATTTAAAAGGCAGAGTCTGCCACATGGAGGAGGAAGTAGTTTTACGTGGTGGAAGGATTATAACAGGTCGATTTTTAACGGGTATACAGGTACAACAGATGAGTTTTTGGCGCAATATGATAGTCCCAATTATGATGGAACGGTATCAAATTCTTATTCATTTTGGATAACCATTGGCAATTCACCACCTCCAAAATCAAAAATTGAACTTAATAAAAATAATCAACTTGACGAAGTTAGTGCGAGACCATTAAAAATAACTGTATATATTGATGATGTTGCCACAAACGGAGGGGGTGACTTTAACGAGAACACTGCCGGTTTGCCAGAATGGGCTTCAAAAACCAGTACAGGAATAGCGGCATTTACAACAACGAATGGAGTAAAAACCGAACTAATTGAGTTTGCTGGTAAATCAGCTCCATTAGGTAAGGCTGGAGCACAATATCTTAAATATGCTAAAGGCTTAGGATATGTTGGGGCCGGATTATCAACGACTTATACAATTGCCAATGCCGGAACGTATTATTATAATGGAGGAACAGATTGGCAGGTGGGAGCTAAAGCAACGCTTGATGTTATAATGACGGGAGTTGGTTTTCTTGGCCCAATAGGATTGGGTATAAGTGCAACTTATTTTATAATAGATGCTGCTGGAGGATTTGGTGATTTTGGTGAGATAAAACCATAGATAAAATGAAATTTATTGAATATTTATATTTTAAGTATTATAGTTTTCAAGTAAAAATGGGGAACAAAGATGTTGCACCATTTAGCTCAATGCTTATTATTGCTTTTTCCTTAATGTTATATTATTTCGGATTAATTTTTTTATTACTGATATTTATTCCTAAAGGCTTTTTAAACATAACACCTTTAAAATATGTATCGATTGTTATATTCTTTATAATTATGATCTCGCTTTATTTACTATTGGTAAGTAGAGGCAAGTATAAGGATGTATTAAAAAGAAATGAAAACTATAAAGAAAAGAAACGGCTACAAGCCATTTTATTTCCATTAATAGCTTTTTTATTATTTAATCTCGGATGGATCCTTAAAATGTTGCAGAATCAGGGACGTTTTTAAATAATTTGAAAGCCTCAGAGAAATCTGCGGCATTTGCTGATCCTCTGTTGCCGCAAACGGGGAGGGGCAGACACAAGAATTAATATCTAACAGTGATGCATATTGGGAAATTACTGGAACTAGTTGGCTGTGGGGAGGTGCATCTGCCTTAAATTCACCTCATTTCCGTGTAGATGTTGCAAGCAGAGCTGCAGGAAAGCTTGTAGGAAAGATAACTGTAGGTTTGAACGTTGCTGCTACAGCCGCAGAGGGTTATGATTTAGTGTCGAATTGGGATCAAGCCGGTCGAGGCGATGTTACAAAATTTGGTGTAGATGCAACTTTAACTACTATAACAGCTATTTTATATTTTACTGGGGTTGGTACTCCTGTAGCTATTATACTTACAGGTGTGCAAGTTGCAAATACTTTAGGAGCTTTTGACTCAATATATGAATCAGTGAATAAACCAATGCATGGAGGAGTTGGGTCATGGTAAATCCTTACTATTTTTTCTTTTATTTATTTTATAAGGCACTTAAACCTTTGGCTAAAGATAAAGATAGAATTCCATTTTCAATTATTGCTTTGATGGCCGTAGTACTTATTATTCATACGGTTGTATTATTGATAACAATAAAATCCAATTTTGATCTTAACATCTTGCCAAGGATGAATAAACTATTATTTGGAGGTATAATTGCCATTTTATACTTTGCACTGAACAACTATTTATTTGAAAAGGACAACAGGTATATCAGATTAATGAAAAAAATGAAGGAAGCGAAATTCTATAGAAAAATTACAGCGTTACTTTTGTTAGTTATTTATTTTTTATCTCCACTTTTTATAATTGCGATAAACTAAGAAATAACCTATAACCGGCGATTCAGGATTCTTTTTATTATAAAGCGATTGTTCTGACAGATCAAGTTTTAGATTTTAAACATAAGCTTGCTTAGTTTTAAAATCCCTGATATAAGCCCCAATAATCTCCATTAAAACCGATTGTTCCCGTTCCGGTAGAGTCTCAACCTCTTTAAACCTTTGCAGCAGTTCGGCATTTTTAAGGGCTGCCTGCGCCTTTTCATCCGTATTTCCATTCATCAGGTAATCAATAGAAGTTCCCAGTACTTCGGCCAGCTTGTTCAAAATATCAGCCGGGGGCTGCACCCCTTTATTCTCGTAGCGTATCATTTGTGACTTGGAAACATTGATTTTTTCAGCAAGTTCCACTTGGGAAAGCTTTTGATGTTTTCTGAGTTCCTGAATCCTATTGCCTAATCCAGACATAATTTTATATTCTTTAAAGAAACTTATCAACAACAAAAATTGATATCCAAATTAAATGTAAAACTAAGGGGACACTACAATTACTATGGCATTCCCAATAGCAATGCTATAGGGCGATTTTACTATGTAGTCAGCCGGATATTGCACAAATGGATAAATCGCAGAGGGGGTAAACCATCCTGGACGTGGGTGAAATTCAACATGTTGATTAAGGAATGGACACCTCTTCTTAAGCCCAGGATCTATCACACGTATACTTAGCGAATCCGATTTTGGAAGAACCGTATGCGGGAAAGCCGCTCGTACGGGTCTGTGGGGGAGCGGGGAGGTAACGAACCGCTCTACCCGGAAAGTGAGAAAGTGAGAGGGCCGGCAACCGGATAAATTAACGAATGAGGTCAGGAGGCGATAAAGGACATGAGAACGACGTTCCTTGTCACCCCGATATTCCCATAAACTTTTACATCTCTGTTTCTCTGGAAATGTTTCCGCTCCTTTCACCTTTCACCTTCCAGCTTCCACCTTCCGGCCCATCATGGTAACGTGGATACGTGGATACGTGGGTACGTAGATATGGGTAGGCGTGGGTACGGAGATACTCGTCAGTAACCTGACATGAAATCACCATGAAAGCGGGAATGCAATCATCCCGGCGGAAGGCTTTTTACTCCCCATTCTCCATCAACCCGTTCCTTACGGCGAAGGTGCTGGCCTCTACACGTGTATTTACGCTGAGCTTAATAAAAATATTGCTGACATGACGATCGACCGTCCGTTCGCTGATGAATAATTCTCCGGCGATGCGCTTGTTCGTATTCCCGTTGGCCACCAGTCGTAATACCTGGAGTTCTCTAAGCGTGAGTCCGTAAGTTTGCGGTTCCCGTTTGGTGTTCAACAGTCGATTGAGACGCCTGACATCGGGGATTGCATGGAGTTGTTCAAAGATCCATCGGGCAGCTGTCAACTCTGCAACCGCATCATCCTCATCATTCAATTCCCGGTAAACCAGACCTTTCAGTTCCCGGGTGCGTGCCGATTCATAGGGAAGATTTAATGTTTCCCAGATTTTCAAAGCGTTTTGCAGATTCTCCCGCGAAGGCCGGGTTTTTCCTTCAGCAAGCAACACCGCGCCACGGCAGCAGGAAGCCGCTGCATACAGATAGGGAACATCAAACCGGCCGGCAATATCAGATAATTCAACAACGGCTTCAGCGGCTTCCCCCTTGTGGTCCACAGCGATCAGAATTTCTGCCGCTGCCGGGAGAAGCCCGGCGCGTAACCGGGAATCGTTTGTCGCCTGTAAAGTGTTTCTGATCGACGTTTGCGCTGCATCAAGCTGTCCCTGTGCAAGGCGAAGCAATGCCAGACCCGGTTGCGGATTTTTGCCACGTTTGGCCGCTTCGCGATAGGCGTCTTCCGCTTCATCAACGTCTCCAACCAGACGGAGGAGTTCAGCTTTGCGGTAAAAGGCCTCTCCGGCGGCCGGATTACCCGGTTGCCGCGTTAGCAGATTGCAGGCCTCCCTGGTTTCCTCAAGGGCTCTTGACCATTCGCCGTGAAGCTGCAAGATCTCGGCCCGTCGTACGATGCATTCACCCCGGAAAGGGACGATATCCGGCTGCGCATCGCACCAGCGCGTCAGCGCTTCTGTCCACTCCTTTGCCCTTCCCAGGTCCCAGGCTTTGCGGCAGGTTTCGATGGCAGCACAATAAACCATACCGTTCACGAGAGGGAAGACGTTTCCGGTCTCTAACGTAATCATCGTCTCATCAAGCAGTTTTGTTCCTTCGGCTATTTTGCCCAGCTGAATGAGGGCCTGGCTTTGTCCCAGCCGTCCGAGGGTGAGCAGATCGGCATTCTGGAACTGCTCGCCGATCGAAGCGGCCATCGCGAAAAGTTCCCTTGCCCTGCCGGGATTTCCGGAATACAGTTCCCCCAGCGCACCGGGAAGCAGCAGCAATCCTTTCTCGGCACAATCCCGGTTTGGCGCGTCCCTGAGAATCCGTTCCCCCCTCGCGATCCATCCGCTGCCCCGGGCGATCTCGCCGGCATTACGGAGCATCTGTCCCAGCCAGAAGGCGCAACGCACAGCCTGTTCGGTTTGCGACCGTTCGCCATACATGAGGTGAGCCCGTTCCAGGAGACGAAAACTCTCCGCGTCTTTTCCGGTCAGGTAAGCAGAAAGAGCAAGCGTTTCAACTTCACCGGGATCCAGGGTTCGTTCCCGGTCTTCTTTCAACAGCCTCTCATAGGTCTCTGTCCATCGTTCAGATCTTTGCATGACGATCGGTTGGTTAAACATCCCCGGAGGCGAAAGCACAATGCTGAAGATAATCTTTGTGACGCTTTCCTCCAACGTTATAATTGAAAATTCACCCGTTTTGTTCGGCTTGCCGCAAAAATCAATAAAGAGGAATATCCGTGACGCAGAGGATGTGACCGATAAATCATGGAAACCTTATCTTGAGAATCCGTACACCAGGCGGGATTCTAACTACTGGGAATTTTGTGTTCAATTCATCACCGCTATGAGACTGCTCTGAGAGGTTGTTGGCTGGGAGACAAGCCGACCGGGTACGGAAGGCCAATGTTCGGCACGGTTACGCATACCTCTGCCGATGACCCTCATACGACCCGTGAAAACCACTCCCTGAGCGATCCATTTCGAGCCAATGCCATCTATGCCATATTTTCATCGAAGGCGTTAATTGAACGGTGGTTCATTACCGATCTCATCATCCCTATTCAGTTGTTTGTCAATATCCCTGCACATGGTGCAATAGCCGGGGAACGGACACTTCTCCTCGTCGTAATCACAGAATTCAATGTGATTTCGGCCAAACGATAGGGCAACTTCTTCTTCGTTCCAGAAGTCGCGGATAAACGGATAACGCAAGTGTGCCGGGTAATTCTCCGGGAATTCCAGTACGAAGTGAAAATTCAGCAACAGGTTTTCCAGTTCGTCAGCCAGCATGGACAGCTGCTGTTCCGTTAACTTTTCCGGGGGAGGGAGCAGTTCCGCAGCAATGGATGTGATCCGGGAGATGGGTTGAATTTCACCTTCAAAGTACTGTTCCACATCGGTTATGTCATCCGGTTCCAATTCGTTACCGGGATCGGCTCCGGACTCCTCCCCCAGTTGCTGCGACGACCTCAGGTTCAAGGTGACCTTGTGGATGTCGCCAATTAATTGGTTGATGTAATGTTCCATGGTTTTACGATTAATTCGGTTTGTAAGCAGTGGACACCTCTTAATGGAAAAAGGCCCGAAAAATCAGCGTGATGATTCTGTTTTTTTTTAAATTTTTTTAATGGAAGGGTTCCTTACATACTCACATCAATACGGGTTCAGTTGTGTACATGAGCTCTCCGCCAACCGGATCTTTGGGCCATGCTTAGAGCAGAGGACTTCCTCAATTTTGATTCCTGCTATTTTCCCGGAAATCCGGCAACCGTATTGCGCTCTTTGAATTCCCCGCAAAATAGGGAACTTATCTGCCGGGAAGCTGATGCAAGGGGTGAATCCTGCTAAGGTTCCCGAGGACTGTTTCTGTGAGTATTTTTTACCTGATATTTCTGGTCATCGGGATCATCTCATTATGCAATTCGCTTTTACAAAACAGTTCGGGATCATCATGGGAGGAGGATATGCCGCTTTTATACAGAACCTGGTCATGTCATTGTTGTACATCTGCATGCTCCGGCGAAAGGAACCGGAGGGACAATAAAGCGCTTTCGACTGAGTTCCTTCCGGAACAGAGACTACGGCTCTACATCAGGCCTGACCGGGAGCCTTACCCTTAGCTATTCCATCCTCCATAATGGTTATAATGGTTAGTAAAGGAGATTGTTCATTTTGTTATGAATTTATCAGCCCTTTTTATCTTTTGCCTTTCCCTGTTAAGTGTTTCCTGAAAGAATGACCTCCACAGAAGGGCAGGTCGCGACCTGTACCTACGGGTGGATAGCTACCGGGAAACGGGAGATATCTTTGAAACTATTCATTAGCATGGAATGTTTAGCAATCTACCAGAGAATCCCGGTAATCCGGAGATCTACAGGTGCTCAACCGAAACAGTCGCAGGATGAAGGATGAAAAGCACACAAACCCTTCGGCCAGAAAAGTAAAAATGGGAATTAAAAAAATAGCCAAAGCCATTATTCATCAGATTTCTGCTGATAATTTAGCCATATTAGCGGCAGGTATGGCATTCTTTTTTTTCCTGTCCATTTTTCCGGCGATTATAGCCATGTTTTCTCTTTACGGGCTGATCGTGGATCCACAGGAAGCTCACCAGCAAATGTCCCAACTCAGCTCATTTCTGCCTCAACAGGTAGAGCATCTGATTCAAACCCAGTTATCACGTGTCTCCTCCATATCCGGTTCAAGCTTAAGCTGGAGTGTCATCCTCAGTATCCTGATCGCACTATGGAGCTCCCATAAAGGGATAAGGGCCATGTTCAAGGCAATTGATATTGTTTATGATATTGAAAACAACCGGAATTTCTTTAAGAAAAACGGCCTCGCCCTGCTCTTTACCCTTATAGGAATCGTACTGGTTATTATCAGCCTGGCCGTGATCGTTGTATTTCCCTCACTCACAAATCATCTTGACCTGCATGGGATCATGAGTGTGATGGTAACCTGGGGCCGCTGGGTTATCCTCGGATTCATCATTGTCTTTTACGTTGGTGCAATCTATAAATTTGGGCCTGCAAGAGATTACCATGGACATAAATGGCTGAATCCCGGGGCATTCATTGCAACCATATTATGGCTTTTAGCCTCATGGGTTTTTTCCTTATTTATAAATAACATCAGCAACTTCAACAGGATCTATGGCTCCCTGGCTGCAATCGTCATTCTGATGCTGTGGTTTTTCCTTACCGGCTTTATCATCCTGCTCGGTGCAGAAATCAATAAAAATGTAGTTAAAAAAGCGTAATACCCGTTAGCCAGTTCTTCAAAAAAGCAAACGGGCTTTTTGACCTGAAAAATCTACAATCACACAGGCGCCCCGGCTTCGCTGGCCCTCTTTCACGGGTTCATTACCCATGTTTCAAATTTCCCGGCGATCCCGGCCAGGGCCACCGCTGCAATCACATCCACAACAATCGATGCTAAACCGGCATACATTGTGCTCATGGATAAATACCCAAATCCGGGGAAGCAGAAACCAAACCGGACAAGTTATTTTCAACTGTCGTCCGGTTGACAAAATCCTGTTTGGTTTGTTAATAGGATAAAATTTTGTGATGGCTGAACGGAACCATAATTGGAACGACCTTTATAAACATACAAAGGTGACAGATATGCCCTGGTACAATCCCGACCTGGACGCGGACCTGGCATCAGCACTCGACCGTCTGGATATAAAATCGGGGAGTTTCCTCGACGTTGGGACCGGGCCGGCCACCCAGGCCATGCACCTGAAAAACAGGGGATTCACGGTCACCGGTACCGATCTTTCCCAAAAAGCAATCTCACTGGCCCTTGAAAAATATTCCGGAATCAGGTTCGTGCATGACAACATCCTTGAGACGTCCCTCTCCGATAAATTCGATTATATTTTTGACCGGGGTTGCTTCCATGTGATCGACCCGGAAAAAAGGGAGGTATATGTCCGCAACGTACACCGGCTGCTCAACGATACCGGCATCCTGTTCCTGAAATGTTTCAGCGACAGGGTTCCCGATAACGGGTACGGCCCCTTCCGTTTTTCAGAAGCCATGATCCGTGAAACCTTTGAAGGGTATTTCCGGATGGAAGAAATTTATGAAACGGAATTCCAAATCCTGGCGGAGTCAAGGACCATCCACGCTAAATTTGCGATCATGAAGAGGAAGAAGATCAACGGCTTTGCATAAATATTCCCTTTTGGTGAAGCTGAGAAGAGTCATCGGAGTTTTAAACGACTGAGAAACCGACACAGCGCAGTGGAGTCAAACATCAATGAGCTGGAATGTCGTGGATTGGATCGTTGCCCGGACAGGGGGTATGGTCATTTCAAGCGATACGTTGGTCTGGCGGTTGCTGCGTTTAATCTGCGAAAGATCGGGCAGGAGTTGATTGCATCCAAAGGAAAGTGCAAGAGCCAGAACGAGAGCACAATGTGGCGGCCTGAGATGCCGTAAGTGATATATGGTTTTGAAAGTTCTTATGAGAAAGGTATGTCCGGAAGTCAGAAAATATGCACATATTTATAAATCCTGGATTTGAAAATTACGGAAATCAGATCTGAAAAAGGATTTTTAAACTGCATACGGATCTGCCGATCCTGGATAACCGACTACTAGATGATGAAATTTGAAAAAAGAAAGAGTTTTCTTTCTGACACTAATTAGGTATTTTAGCCACATAACGAAGAAGCTGGGCGCATGGCCGTGCACCTTGCTTCTCATATGACTTCAATAACGATGAAGCGAAAACCTTACATGAACCCCTACCTTGCCGGCACGCTCTTAGGGTTGGTACTCCTTTCCGCCATGTTTTTTTCAGGCAGGGGCCTGGGAGCCAGCGGCGGCATTAAATTTTGTGTGGTATCTGTCGTTGGCGCCGTCAGTGACAATCATGTGCAGGCATCCCCCTATTACAGCAAATACTTTGAGGATGGTAAAAAGCCACTGAAATCCTGGCTTAGTTTCGAAGTTTTAGGGATGGTGTTGGGTGGTTTTATTTCCGGAACCTTGTCCGGAAGACTTGACTTCAGAGTGGAACGCTCTCCAAAAATTTCCGGTAGAAAACGGTTGATTTTCGCCTTTTTGGGCGGATTATTTTTTGTGTTCGGAGCACAACTGGCCCGGGGTTGTACCAGCGGAGCTGCCCTCTCCGGAATGGCCGTTTTATCCACCGCGGGTTTTGTAACAATGGTCGCCATTTTTGGATCTGCTTACTTATTTGCCTGGTTCTTCCGGAAAAACTGGATCTAGAAATTCTTTTAAAATTATACCATGATGGTTTTACAAATATTATCCCCTGATCCGTCGGCCTGGATTGACCTTTTTACGGCCTTTTTAATTGGCATCGGCTTTGGGTTTGCGCTGGAACAAGCCGGATTTTCCTCCAGCCGGAAACTGGCCGGAATGTTTTACGGCTATGATACGGCTGTCCTGAAAGTCTTCTTTACCGCGGCAATCGTAGCCATCTTAGGTTCGCAATTGCTCAGTTACTTTGGACTCATTGATCTCGGGAGGGTATTCGTAAATCCTTATTATGTAATGCCTTCCATTATTGGAGGTGTAATTATGGGTGCCGGCTTTGTTATGGGCGGGTTTTGCCCGGGAACGGGATTCTGCGCTTTGGCCATTGGTAAAATTGATGCCTTGTTTTACCTGATCGGGGGATTATTCGGCGCCTTCTTGTTCGCTGAATTGCAGCCCCATATATCCGATTTTGCAAACAGTGGTTACAAAGGTCCGGCAAAAATCAACGAATGGCTGGGAGTCAGTCCTGCTGTGTTTAGTTTCCTATTGATCGTCGTATCAGTTGTCATGTTTTGGCTTGCAGAGAAAGCCGAAAACACATTTGCCAGACCGGAAATTACCAAAGAACTTTAACATTTCCATCCATGAAATCCCGCGGTTTTTTTTCGTTAATCCTGGTGAGTGCGGCTGTCGTTCTTGTATTACTTCCCCCGAACGACTACAGGGAAAATCAGCCTCAGCCGTTCCAGCAATTCAAAATGGCCGGGAATGGTAGTTTGGAAATTAGCATCGACCAGGCGGCCAGATATGTGAACCTGAACGATTCAAGCGTTCAGTTTATTGATTTGCGATCCAGGGAGGAATTTTCAGCCTTCACGATTCCTGGATCCATTAATATTCCTTATGAACAGCTGTTTGACAAAAACTGGCAGGGGTACTTAAATCAAACCGGCCGGGTGAATATTTTATACGGCAACGGCGATTTAAAAAGCGGCTTGTCATTGGCATTTTTGATCAGCAAAGGATATCAAAACAACAAAATATTGGCCGGCGGTTTAAATCAATGGTTTGCAACGGTAATGAATACGGAATTTAAGGGGGAACGGCTATCGGCCAGAGAAAATGCCATTTTCGAAAACCGGCTGAAAGCCAAAGATCTGTTCACGAAAATGAACAGTTTACCGGATTCCTTAAAAAGAGTATTTCTCAAAGCCAAAGTTTTAGAGGAAGGAAAACTTGATGGAGGTTGTTAACGATAGTGTGAAACGAAGGGTGTATAGTTAAAAATATTGGGTCGATTGAACCCTCCTAAAAAATAAAAACAGATGGGTCATCATGAAAAACAGAAGTATCTGTTAGCCGGCGTCATTTTTTGCCTGTTCATTGCTCTGATCTTTATGAGGGAATATAATGGGAATTATTACCGGGTTTCGGCTGAAGAAGCCTATCAAATTTCACTGAACAGGAATATTTTCATGACGCCGGCCTCACTGGACACACTAAACGAGGGTTCCCTGATGATTTCTCTTTCGGAAAAAAGCGATAATGACGCTTTACCGGAACATCATCTTAAAATCATGCATATAGTGCCCACCGAATTACTTATATGGAAAAACAGAAGGCAGTTCAACAACCTTACAGGGAGTATTGTCCTTCAGTCTAAAAACCTCCGGTCTGCAACCAACGCCTGGGTTATATTAAGCCGCAGGGGCTACAGGAATATCCGGATCCTGGATGAGAACTCAAATGAAGAATTAAAATATGCATTTCAGCGCGACACGCTACGGGATTGAAATGAAAGAATTATTTTTCGTAAGGATAATTTTCAATTTCGGTGTCTGAAAAAGGTAACCAGGATAATGCCCCCTTTTCCGCAACCATTTTATCATACATAAAACTGTTATTGCCATACCAAAGTGTATGGGCATTGTACCCAAAGAGTCTCAGGTAGGCCGTCACAAAACCGGAATTATGTCCTGTTTCGCAATACACGACAATTTCTTTTTCTCTGGGAATGGTACTCATTTCATCCCGTATTCCCAGAGTTCCTTTTGGTTTGTACCGGATAGCCCCGGGTATATGTCCTGCATCATACTTGTCTTTTCGGATATAATTGATGATGTAAAAATCGGAGAGGTTCTTAAATACTTCATCTGCAGAAATACGCTCCGGAGCCAATCCTTCAGAAAATAACTGATCAGCCCTGGCAAGAAGAATTTCTTCTCCGGTCGTTTTGCCTGTGTGTAATTCCGGCCATTCTGAAGGAGAAGCCTTTTCATTTTCAGATTTTTCAAGTCTGTCCTGATACACGGATCCAAGAGCCTCTGACCAGTTCTCTTTCGCAAAGTCTTTGTTCCAGCCGCTCATTCCCCATCGCATGGAATATACATTTCCATACCCCATCAGGCGAAGCAGGCACGTGGTGTAACTCGAAGCTTGTCCTCCATCCGAAACGATGATAATTCGATCGAGTTTAAAGGGGACGATTTTGGATTCGAAATACTCTGGAATGTCCGAAAATTCAACATTTACACTTCCTTTGATATGACCTTTGGCAAAATGTTCCGGACTTCTGATATCCACGATTAACTGATTCTTGCCGATATCTTCGAAAACGGAAGAAGCTTTGATGAGTGAAGGAAAATTCCTGCTGTTCACATAATCACCGAGCTCATTCAGGTAATTTAAAAGGAGCGCCGGCTCTTTTCCAATGAGCTGGGCAGTATCGACAGGTTTCGCTTCCTTAATTTCCTGTTTGGGCCTGTCGCTTGATCTGCATGATGATAGCCACAGAGATGTCACTGACAGTATTAAAGTAAGAATGATGTTCGCCGGTTTCAATTTCATAATATCGATTAAAAAGGAATGGGTATCAGTCATTTCCCGTATGCATAAGATCGGGAATGATTATTTCACCTCTAACTTTGACATGCTACTGTTGACTATTCGTTCTTTGTCTAGAGATAATCCATGGATACCCTATGTAATGATTATCCCATTACGGGAAATGATCAATCGCGCTCTTAGAGATAAATCCCCTAAGATTCTTTCTTGACCATATTCTTATCGAAATTGATGGTTTCTGTCCGAAGCCCGTTTTGATCATATTTGAACTGCCTTACCGCAATACCATCGCCCGGATCTTCCATTAGCTGACGGTCGGCATCGAGGAATTTTTCTTCAATCAGCGATCCGGATTCATCATACTTACTCAGACGGATAGGGATCATTTTGCCACCCACAAGTTCATTATCCTGATCGTACGTTGAACGTTCGATGACATAACCATTTTCATCCACTTTTTGTGTATATCTTGCCCATCCCCAATATAAATTTGACAGCTGACCTGTTGTACTATGGACAGAAAACTCACGTAAATCACCCTTATCATTGATGTCGAACGTAAAATAGGATACACCGATATTCCCGCAATTTTCTGCTGTGCAATTGGTCAATGTATCCGCTTCGTAATTCGCCATTTTGGTTACAATACCATTCTCATTGTACGAAAATCTTAGCTCGTAAAACGGACAAAATTCATTGAGAACAGTTTCCACGCCGTCAAGCGTGTATCTGTTTTCCTTTACCATTTTATGGGGAGTCATGCTCCAGACATAATAGGCAATTTTATTTCTGTTTTCAACAGGTTGATTCTCTTTATCATAAAACCGTAATCCGGTTCTAAACCCCGATTCATCCATTGAATAAACAGAGGTAAACACATTTCCCTGAATCGTTTGAGGCTCATTATTTTTGTTGAAATAATGCCTTATCTCTTTATTATCTTCATAATTGATGACAATCCGTGCGGCATCCAGGCGTGAACCGTCGAGTAAAGAATCACCTCTGCAGAAATCCACCAGTATCAACCGGAGGGAATCATCATAGGTGAAAGTATAATTTTTCACCGTTTTCGCTTCCTCAGAGGAGATTTTATAGGTTCCCCGGATGGGATCCCAGGGTGTTTCAGAAAACATAAGATGGCGATAATGTTGTACCTTTTCGTTGGTTCCGCTTTTAGTTGCTTCTTGATGACAAGATCCAAAGGCTAATGCCATTAATGCCAGGAAAGCAATGGGAATGATTCTGGGATTCTTCATTTTGAACGGGATTGAATAAATTGTGGTAATGATACTCCGAATAATGTACGCTTGCAATATACGTAAAAAATTAATAGTTAATGAGATGTTAATATTTGCGTGATTCTGATGGTTACGATGAATTCGACGGGGACGGGAAATGAATTTCATTAGGTATTTTTTCAGGATGCATGATCCAAGACCCGGCGATGGTCATGGATTGTCCTTCCGGTCCGCCGCGGCGCATGAGCTTGACAATGTAGATCACCGGCATGAGCAGGTGATCTTTCGGCAGGTGTGGAATTTCAGGCTGAAAAAGGCATCGATCAGATTTCTCTCTTTTTACGTTATTTTTGATCCGGAAAGCATTCGATTTTCAATCCAGCATGCGAAAGATCATTCATATCGATATGGACTCTTTCTTTGCTTCCGTTGAGCAGAGGGACTTTCCTGAATACCGGGGGAAGCCCCTGGTCGTCGGAAGCCGGAGTCCCCGTGCGGTGGTTGCCGCCGCCAGCTATGAGGCAAGGGAGTACGGGATCCACTCGGCCATGCCCATGTCGGTAGCATTAAGGAAGTGCAAGGATCTTATCGTGGCGCCGCATCGATTTGACGTGTACCGGAACGTTTCTGACGGTATTCGTGCGGTCTTCCATGAATACACCGACCTGGTTGAACCCCTTTCGCTGGATGAGGCTTACCTCGATGTTACCCATCCCAGGAAAGGTCCGCCTTCGGCTTCCCTGATCGCCATGGAGATTAAGAAAGAGATCCGGAAACGGGAAAACCTGATCGCCTCGGCCGGGGTATCCTACAATAAATTCCTGGCGAAGGTCGCTTCCGATATGGACAAACCCGACGGGTTCTTTCTCATTAAGCCCGAAGATGCGGAACGTTTCCTGGAAGAACTGGAGATCAAACGCTTTTTCGGTGTCGGGAAAAGAACCGAAGAAAAGATGCACCGGCTGAATATCTTTACCGGACGCGATCTGAAAGCTTTGGAAAGGGACCAGCTGATCCGGTATTTCGGCAAGACCGGGAATTACTTTTATGAGGTGGTCCGGGGTATCGATGAACGCCCGGTTGTTCCTTTCCGGGAAGGCAAATCCATCGGCGCCGAACGGACATACGATACGGATCTTTTCGACATAAAGGAGGTGGAAGACAAACTGAACGAGGTGAGGGACATCATGTGGAGACGTTGCCGGGAGAATAATAAGTTCGGGAAGACCCTGACATTGAAAGTCCGTTTTTCAGATTTCAGCACCATCACCCGGAGCCGGACCCAAAGTAAGCCTTATTCCTTCCAACAGATGAATCCGGTATTGAAGGAGCTTTTACCGGTGGCAGATATCCGGGAACACGGGGTGAGACTTCTGGGAGTCACCCTGTCCAATTTTCCCGTCCGGGAAAGGGAATTGCCGGAACAAATGGAGATCGATTTTGGGCCGGATGATCCGGGCGGACAGGTTTAATGCTCCGGAATCCTGGGGTGGACAACAAAATTCTTTACACCTCCACACTTTATCACTTTTTTACAGCGGATTTCGCAGGAAGAATTTTTCCCGCGGATTTCGCAGATTTACGCAGAGAAAAAATTAAGAAGACGACTGAATAAATATATTCTGCGTAAATCAGCGAAATCTGCGGGAACACTTAACATGTTATGTTAAAAACGGCAACAAGGAGGAAGATGAAATTGCCAGGCTGGACCAGGAAAAGCTGAAGCCGGCATTGCAAAAGACACAGCTGGAGCTCAGGGATATCTTGCCCGGAATAGGTGGAGGTTACCAGCTTGAGGACAGCTTGAAAATTCCTCCAGATCTTTTAAAGATTGGAGGTCAGGAGGGTAGGATTTAATCCCTTTCAGATGATCTTCTGTAACCTACTCTGCGATTTGGCTTGGGACTATCCTTATTATCGATTAGCTCATCCAGATAAGTAAATAGTGCTTGCAAGAAAACGCCAATAGCTGCGTTATGCTCGACTTCAAAACAGTCATTTACGAATAGTAAACTCCTGTTTTTCAGTCTTCGCAAGCCTTGCTCTTGACGTTTTCTTATCAAGCACGGCTAAAAAACATGAGTTTTCTTTCTGACACTAAATACCAGTTGATGTTCGCATCCTGATTTGAAGCCTTTGTTTGATCTCTTCTATTTCGATTTTAATGCTTAAATTATCGGTTAATGCATCTCTGATTCTTGTAAATATGCGTACTATCTGAATGTTTACTTGTATCGCCTTTTCACTTTTAAAACACTTGCCAACATTAGCACCCCATGCTCAGTAAATGCAAATGGAGGTACGCGTAAACCCATCTTATCAGAATTGGAGGACGCAATTTGCGTCCTCCAATTTCTAAATTCCTCTTTTGTAAGTTCGAACATGAAATCTTCAGGGAACCTGTCTATGTTTCTACGATCACTGCTTCTTTTAAGCGTTTTGTTTCTAATTCATATAATTCGGCATGATCTCTGTCAAGCATCACTTTTTAATCTCTGATTAAATAAATCTTATTCATTACAACTTCTTCAGGGATAGTGACGATCTGGATTTTCTCAGTCATGATGTTTAATTTTTACCACGCTTACTTATATTTTGTTAAGGTCGTAATTTGCGATCTTAAACCAACATTTATCTCTCAGCGGATGTAATTTTCCAACCTGCTTTGCAACTTATCCTGATTATTCAGATGGCATCGTTTCGTACTTCTATATCTTAGCCACCAACTGATCTCTCCTGCCAGGAACAGCAGTTTAAAATCAGGTAACCTTGATCTTTTGTGACAGATGTTACATTAAAAATGTCGGCATGTAATTCATATCCAGGGAACCTTCACCCATTAATGGGAAAGAGAGGAAAAAATCAGCGTGAGGTATTGAGGAATTTTCGTTTAAAAAAAATTTGTAGTATGGATTCAGGGCTGAAAAGCCGGGGAGGAGTATAACGGTAAGCAAATAATGGTTCCCTGGCGTAATGGATAGGGGATCGCTGTACTTTATATAGAATCCCAAAAAAAAGCCCTCCTTCGCTGAAAGCTTCGGAGGGCGATGCAGTCCGTAGGGGAATCGAACCCCTGTTACCAGGATGAAAACCTGGCGTCCTAACCCCTAGACGAACGGACCATATTCTTGTGAACTTCCTGAACGCGCCGCCGTTTAAAGCGCATCCCGTCGTTCGGGAGTGCAAAGATAAATTTAGTTTTTTTTCCAGCAAAGGTTTTTGAAAAATTTTATTTTTTTCTTCGCTTTCTTCCGTCTGCGGGGCCATACCTGCAGACATGGCCGCCTTATTTTTCCCGTTCTAATATTCTTTCTATTTGGGATTTGTTCTTCGGTAGGTAATTTGTTGCTACATCCCAAATTATCTCATAATCAATTCCAAAATATTCATGTGATATCTTATTCCTAAGCAGGTACATTTCATCCCAGGGAACTTCTGTGTATTTAGACCTGATCTCTAAGGGTAAATTTCTCGCAGCCTCTCCAATAACCTCAAAATTTCGAATTACGGCATCAATGGTTTTGTAATCTTTCTTAAATTCTTCGAATGAGAGTCCATCTAAATATTCAGCAATACGCTCCATTGAGGTAATAATATCCTCAAGGTACATCGTGTAATTGCGATCCCCTTTTTTCATTTAAACATAGTTGATCTTTCTAAAGACGCTATCTCTGATTTGATCTTTAATAGCACTCTTTGTAACCAAATCTACTTTCCGTTTGAAGACTTTCTCCAGATAGATTTCCAATGTGAAAAATTTCCATCCAATTGGCTTCTCTAATTCTACAATTAAATCTATGTCACTGTTATCATCATAGGAATCGTCAGCAAACGATCCAAACAATCCGATCTCTTTCACAGCATAATCTCTCTGAAGAATAGGTTTGAGTTCACGCAACTTTATCAATATTTCATCCTTAGTCATCATAAGTCAAAGATAATGAATTATTGTATCAAGTTTAAGAGTTCGTTTTTTCTACCTGCCGTCCCCTCGTCCTCCCGTACCCATGTCCCTACATCCCCTTCACCGCTTCCCCGGCAGCCTCGATCAACGGCTCTGCCGAAAGATCCTGCCCGACGGCCTTATTCATCCAGACCTGCGGCGTGAGCCGGCCCTGACTCCAGATCCGCTCCACCTGGTCACCAAAATTCTTTCCTTTCATATACTGTCCCAGCTGGAATTCGATCAGGGCCCCGAACGAATAATTCGCCAGGTAAAGCGGCGAATTGACCATGTGGGAATAGATCGCCAGGATGGGTTCGTCCTTCACGCCGAATGCCGGGGCGAAATAGGTATTCCAGACATCTTTGGCAATGACAATGGTCTGGTCCCTGAGCTGGGCGGCATTGGCATCCGGATGGTCGTACAGCCACTTCCAGACGTGCATGTCCACCATCCCCACACCCATGATCTCGAAGGTGGACCAGCAAATATCCAGGGTTTTCATATCGTCGGTTTTGGGATCCGCATTTTTGAAACCCAGCAGTTCGAGGTCTCTTTTCTGGAACAGGAAGGCCAGGGCTTCGGTGAAGGCGGTGTTGGGAACCCCCGACATCATGTAATAGGGAACGTCATGAAGGGAGATGGTCTGCTCCACGTTATGCCCGAATTCATGCACGGCAATGTTGTAGCCCTTGTAATTCATTCCATTTGCCGGCACCCTCGTCCGGAGATGCGATTTTGCCGATTCCATCTGCGCGCCCCAGGCATGACCCGAACCGCGTGCCGGATCCACCTGGACGCAGGACGCGATACTTTTCGCCTTGTCGCCGGTAAAGCCGAGCTTCGTCAGGATGGCCGGCATATCCTTCGCGAAGGCATCCGGGGTGGGATATTTCTGCCGGGTCATTTCCGTGAGTTTATCTTCGGGAATGGTTCCGCGCTCTTTAAATCCGTCGTACCAGATATCATATGCCTGCAGATCCCTCCCAAGCCGCTGTTTGATGATCGTTGCAAGCTGTCCCATCAGCGGCGACCTCAGGTATTCGTCGAAGATCTTCTCCACTTCCGGCTGGGAGATCTCCATTTCACCGGCGAACTTGCGTTTGATGAAGGTGTTCAATTCCGGATAGTAGGGATCTGCTGACTTCACGGCATGGAAAATATCCAGGATCCGGCTGTACCGGGTATCGGGTTCCCGCTCCAGTTTCACTTCTTCTCCATCCTTCCAGGTTTCGTTCGTGAAGGGATCCCAGGTGTATTCCTTGCCGTTGATCACTTTTTCAGGGATCTCCTGAGCGATGATCCGCTTCATGACCTGGTAGATCATCTGCTGTTTGGCCACACCGTTCTCCTTGTCGGCGTAATCCGATTTCAACTCATCCCGGAGATTCCAGTGGGAGAGCAGGATCATGTCGTCCGGGAAGAGGCTCTTCTTATCTTTGTCCACCAGTTTTCCCATGTAAATATTGTATTCTGAAATGTAGATCTCGGCGGCCGTTTCCGCATCATTCGCCTTCTGCTGAAGCTCTGCCGGCACCCGGGCAACGAACATATCTCCCATGCGCGCATAGGCCCAGTCGCGGTCAGTCCAGGATTTCCCGAGTTCGTTTTTCTCGTCGAGGGTGAAGTAGGGGAAATTCAGCGCGATGAGGAAGGCGATCTTGTTGGCATAAAAATCATCGGTGAAATGTGCTGTCGGACTGTAGGCGCCGAACATTTCATCGATCGGGCTGAGCGGTCCCGTATCCTCATCGAGGTTCTTCCTCAGGTCGAGGACCAGCTGGTTGTAACGTCCGAACATGGCTTCGAAGTAATCCGATGCCCTTTTGAAAGGTAGACAGCCGTTCTTCATCGCCGGCGATGAACCGGTTCAGGCAAAAATCATGGAAGTCCTTTTCGGTGCCATCGCTTTCGCGCCAGAGCGAGCCGGCATGGGCGACGCCCCTGGCTGCACGGTCTTTTATATCATTCCCATATTTCGCCGGCCAGGTCATTGATGGTTTTATCTATGGTTTCTTTTGAAATCCCTTTGTTCATTTGGTTTTTGTCTTTTTCCCCGGAGGGGCCGTAGCACATTGTACACAGGTTAACACGATCAGAAGTAGGATTGTTAATTTTTTCATAGCCTGAGAATGAAAGGTTATCGGTTTTGGATTATGGCATGACGAATGTACAAAAAGTCTGTCGAAAACCGGAATAAAGATGAAACCCGGATCCTGACAGGGTTCGAAACCCTGTCAGGGATAACATCCTTTTTCTTTTTTTGTGCTTTTTTCGTCAAAAGTCTCAACCAAAAGGAGGATTCTCCCCGCGAAAAATAGTATACATCCATCCAAGAATGCTCATTATACCTGCATTTCAGGCTGTTGAAAACTTTTAATCAAAAAGTGGAATTTCAGTGGCTGAGATTTTGGGCCGGAAACATATCAAGGGGTGGAGTGCAGGATGGCGGGGGGGTCCCCACCCTGAAAAAAACTTCTTTAAAACGTTAATGCCCATACCCATGCCCTCCTCTGTCATCGACCTTCCCCATTGCTTTCCTCCTGCTCTTTGATCTTTTTCCGATCCATTCCTGGAAAATTCCCCGACACCATCATCCCATCGTTTCATCCCCGCCCCCCAACATCTCTTTCAGGTCGAGTCCTGAGAAATTACCCGATGACATCAGAAGGACGATGCCTTCTTCTTTGACCACCAGGTTGAGGTATTCCTTCAGATCATCACCATGGTCGAAAATTTTGAGTGAGGGCAGGTCGAAACTTTGACGGATAAATTCCGGAGTGAGCGGTTCCATCTTTTTATGTGCCACCACTTCAGGGTTATAGAACAGCGCCGCCTCATCGGCCGGATCCATGGTCCCTTTGTATTGGGGCAAAAAAGCCTTGTTCAGGCTGCTGAAGGTATGGATCTCCAGGCAGGCCGTGAGTTTCTTATCCGGGAACATCTCCCTGAAGGCTTCCACCGTGGCTTTCACCTTCGAGGGAGCATGGGCGAAATCGAGGTAAACCTTCGTCTTTCCGTTGTCTGCCAGGAGCTCCTGCCTTTTTTTAGCGCCTTTGAAGGTGGTCATGGACGAAAGGAAATCCTGTTTTTTCAAGCCCAGCAGACTGCAGACCTTCATGGCGCCGGCGAGGTTCTCCATGTTGTGGCGTCCGAAAATGGAAAGCTTCATTTTCTGCCCGTCGGCATGCACCGTGGTTTGCCCGCCGTCGATGACATAATCCACAGCCTGGTAAGGGATCCGGTGGATCCCGACCGGCGCGGCATTCGCTATGTTCCGTGTATCTTCGTCGGGCTCATTGTAGATCAGTGTTCCGTTTTTATTGATCGTCCGGGTAAGGAGGGTGAACTGGTCCAGATAGGTTTCATAGGCGGGAAAGACATTCATATGGTCCCATGCGATGCCCGAGATCAGGGCGATGTCGGCCTTGTAGTGAATGAATTTCGGCCGGGGGTCGAGGGGTGAGCTGAGGTATTCGTCACCCTCGAAAACGGCAATGTCGTTTCCTTCTTCCAGGTTCACCATCGTTTCGAAGCCCTCAAGCTGGGACCCGACCATGTAATCGAATTTAATGCCGTTTTCCCGGAGGGCGTGCATCACCATGGAGGTAATGGTGGTCTTTCCGTGGCTGCCCGCGATGACCACTCTTTTTTTGTTCCGGGTTTGTTCAAAAAGGTATTCGGGAAAGGAATAGATCTTCACGCCCAGCTTCCGGGCCTGTTCCAGCTCGGGATTGTCTTCCCGGGCATGCATTCCCAGGATGACCGCATCGAGCGATTTGGTGATCTTCTCCGGGTGCCAGCCCCATTCCGGCGGCAGCAGGCCGTGCTTTTCCAGCCGGCTTTTCGACGGCTCAAAGACTTCATCGTCGGAGCCGGTCACGGTATAGCCTTTTTTATGCAGGGCGATGGCCAGGTTATGCATGACCGCCCCGCCCACAGCGATGAAATGGATGTGCATGAGAATCAGTTTTACGTGCAAAGGTAATGGCCGCAGCATTAAAAATGACACAGCGGTGAAATATTATTCGCGTGATGAGTGAAGTGTCCGCCCTGCCCGCCGGTTCATTCTTCACCTCTCCTCACGGCTTCTTCTTCAACAACGCCTTGCATAAATCGGCTTTTACGACCTGCCGGTAAAATTCCACGACATCGGGGTAGGTCTCTTTCGGATAGATGCCTTTTTTGTGTGAGATAGAGCGAACATAAAGGATCCTGCCGGAGTCGCCGGTGACTTCCGCGGTGTAATTTCCGAAGGGGTAGTCGAGTGAAACCTTTTCGGGGAGGAATTCGATCGCATATCCATCGGGGATTTCAAACTCGATGGAATCGGTGTCACAATAGGCGAAGCTGAAATAAACGTCGTTTTTCCTGGCGGTCAATTCTTTCGGAACAGAGGTATTACGGTTCATGAGGTTCAGGGGCAGGAAGATCCGGTCACCGCTCATTTTGACATAACGGTTCAGGGTCAGGTCGAGGTTCACCCTGCCAAGAGGCTCGTGTTCGCGATATTCCGAGGTGATTGAAAAATCGTTGAGTTGGAATTCAGGGATGTCGATGTCTTCCAGCAGGGCCTTTTTCTGCTCCTCTGCGCTTTGGTCGATCAGACGGAGGACGTAATCGAACTGAGATCCGGTATACGTGGTGCTGATCGTGGCCGGCATATTCATATCATCGCCTTTGGCCACCAAAGCTTTCCGGTCCTGGCGGCTGACCCCGGCAGGATAGGCCTTCGTTTTGATCAGGAATCCGCCGCTGTCCGTGATCATGAGGACATGGCGGTCGTCGGTGAAATTGGCAATATAGCCCGGGGGGCTTTTCTGACTCGTGCACTCGAGCCACATCGTATCCCGGTCAACCGGCACGGTGATGATGGCATGGTTAAACTGTTAATTTATTAAAATTTTTCGATATCATCGCATTTTCATCCTCTATTTAAATGGTTTCTAAGTTATCATTCCGCGATCTGCGAACCTTTTATGACGTTATCATGTTTTGCTGCTTTGGGGATCGGTCTTTTTTTTCTACATTTAACCTACTTTTATACGTTTTTTTTCATGGTGGGGACTATTATTTACAATCTCATAAAAAGGAAGCATGCTTTTTCTTGAGACCGGAAAGATCATCGTGGATAATGCCACCATGTTCCATTTTATAACGGAACATGATGATTTTAATCCGCCTGAATCCTTGCTTGAGGAGAAGTCATCATTGGCATTGCGGGGATTGTATTTTGAAAAGGGGAGGCAGAAGGTGATCCTGGATCCCGGTCCGGGAAAATGGATCAGCACCTTTTTTCCAGGCTACCGTTTTTCTTCACTCAGGAATGCCTGTGACCTGGTCGAGAAAGAGGGCATTCCGCCCGGGCGGATCACCGACATTGTGCTCACCCATCTGCATTTTGATCACTGTGCCGGTATTTTCATCCAGGAAGGAGAGCTCCTCCTGCCGGCGTTCCCCGGCGCGATGCTCCATATCAGCCGGGCGCAGATCGACCTTGTCGACCATCCTTCAACGGATGAAAAAGATTCCTTTCTGCCGGGTTTCACCCAGCTTATTCACAAGTATTATGATGTTAACCTGTGTGATGAACAGACCGTTCCCGCATTCCTCGACGACCTGATTTTTTCCAACGGACATACCAAAGGGATGATCCTTCCCGTCTTCACGCATGAGGGCCGGAAGTACATTTACGTGTCGGATCTTATTCCGACGCAGGCCAACCTGATTCCCGAGGTGGTTTCAGGCTATGACACCGATCCGGAATTGCTGTTCAGGGAAAAGCTGGAATTTTTCAGCACACATGGAACGACGGATTGCCAGGTGATTTTCTTTCATGAACCGGACCATCGTCAACGTGTCGTGAAACTGCCCGTCAACGGGGATGGCGTCTGAGTCACTTCGTGCTGTCGGGGTTCGATGGAGTGGTATCCTTCTCGAGTTGCTCGATCACCTTTTCCATCTCCTTCATTTTCTTTGCCTGGTCGGCCGGAGGTGCTTCCGGAGCCTCGGGGGCATGCATGATGGTGGTGGTGTCATTGGTATCCGAAAGCCGGGAGAGGGATCCCGACCAGATGAGGATAATGAAGGTCCCGAGGAGGGTGATGATCAGAACTGTCAGGGCGAACATCCGGGGACCGTCGGCACGCCGGGCTTCGAAAAAACCGGCAGTGGCCATGATAGCAGAAAGAAAGGCAATGATGGAAGCCACCAGGGTATTTGAAAAATACAATATGGTCAGGAATGCTGCGACGACAAGGAGGATGCTGAACACTGCCAGACCGAAACCGTGATTTGACCTTTCTTTTTTCATAGGGTTATCTTTATCTCCCCATTGCCGGGGAGTATCATTCGGGATCATTCACCGGAAAGGATCCTGAGGAGATCATTTTCGACCGAGGTTTTTGGAGATTCAATGATACGGCCCGCTTCTTTTCCGTCCTTGCTGACGATCAGGGTGGGAACATTATGGATATCAAGGTTTTTCACCGGGGTATGCCTGGCCTTGAGTTTTCTGTCAACCGCATAAATCGTGATCTTCGAGGCAGGGACCCCGGCGGCGTCGAGGACGCGGATCATCCTCGGGACTTCCCTATGGCTGTCGGGGCACCAGGTTCCCATAACAATGATGTAGTCATATTCCGGCGCCATGTTGTTGATAAGCCGGATGACCGTTTCGGTGTCGGGATTGTAGGCCTTTAAGCCGGGTTTAAACCATTCGGAAAACGGAGGCTGGTCCAGGGCAGCGGTGTCAATTTTACCGTACAGCATCGGACTGCCGGAGAGGGGATCGCGGACGGTTTTGTATTCCTGCTGCGAGAGCACGGCCGGGATGGTCAGTATCAGGATGACAAATGCCAGAATGCTTTTTCGGATCATGTTCATGAAATCATTTATCCAAAGGTACAAAATCCAGACTGAAAACGAATACAGTTCTGACCGGGCGTTTTCAGGGGTCCTTCATCTGTTCATCCCGACGTCAGTCATACGCTGCACTTTCAGGCCGGATCCCGCGCTATTCCCGGAGACTTTCGATGAGGATCTCCAGGATTTTGATGGCGGCCACTGCTACCGATGTTCCCGGTCCGAAGATGGCCATCACGCCTGCTTTATGGAGGAATTCATAATCCTGTGTCGGGATGACCCCCCCGGCGATAACCATGATATCTTCGCGGCCGAGTTTTTTCAGCTCGTCGATCACCTGGGGGACAAGAGTCTTGTGCCCGCCTGCCAGGGATGACACGCCGAGGACATGGACGTCGTTTTCCACCGCCTGCCGGGCTGCTTCGGCCGGGGTCTGGAACAGGGGGCCGATATCCACGTCAAAGCCGATATCGGCATAGCCGGTCGAAACGACTTTGGCGCCACGGTCATGGCCATCCTGGCCCATTTTGGCTATCATGATCCTCGGCTGGCGGCCTTCGAGTTTGGCAAAACCTGCGGCCAGCTCCCGGGCTTTTTTGAAGTTGGCGTTTTCACCCGTCTCGGATGAATAGACGCCTGAAATTGATCTGATCACGGCTTTGTACCTCCCGGTTACGGTTTCAATGGCATCGGAGATCTCTCCCAGTGTCGCTCTTTTGGCAGCGGCATCGACGGAGAGTTCGAGGAGGTTTCCACGACCTGTCCTGACGGCCTCGGTCAGGGCGTTGAGGGCCTGTTCCACCTCCGCGGAATTTCGTTCGGCTTTCAGCGTGGCCAGGCGCCTGAGTTGCGATTCCCTGACGGCTGTGTTGTCGACCTCGAGGATGTCGATAGGATCCTCCTTGTCGCGCCGGTATTTATTGACGCCCACGATGGTGTCCTTCCCCGAGTCGATCCGGGCCTGTTTCCGGGCGGCCGCTTCTTCGATCCGCATCTTGGGCAGACCGGTCTCAATGGCCTTAGCCATTCCGCCAAGGTTTTCCACTTCCATGATCAGTCCCCAGGCTTTGCGGGCAATTTCGCCGGTGAGATACTCCACATAGCGGGATCCTGCCCATGGGTCGATGGACCGGCTGATCTCTGTCTCTTCCTGGAGGTAGATCTGCGTATTCCTGGCGATACGCGCTGAGAAATCGGTGGGCAAAGCGATAGCTTCATCGAGGGCATTGGTATGCAGCGACTGGGTATGACCGAGGACAGCAGCCATCGCTTCAACGCAGGTGCGGGTCACATTATTGAACGGGTCCTGTTCGGTCAGGCTCCATCCCGAGGTCTGGGAATGCGTTCTCAAGGCCATCGATTTGGGATTCGCCGGGTTGAACTGCTTCACGATTTTGGCCCACAGGAGTCGGGCGGCACGCATCTTGGCGATCTCCATGAAATGGTTCATGCCGATCGCCCAGAAGAACGAGAGCCTGGGGGCGAAGGCGTCGATATCGATGCCTGCACGGATGCCCGTCCGCAGGTATTCCAGCCCGTCGGCGAGGGTATAGGCCAGTTCGAGATCGGCAGTAGCCCCGGCTTCCTGCATGTGGTAGCCGGAAATGCTGATGCTGTTGAACCTGGGCATGTTTTTCGACGTGTATTCGAAAATGTCGGCGATGATCTTCATGGACGTTTCCGGCGGGTAGATGTAGGTGTTCCGCACCATGAATTCCTTTAGGATGTCGTTCTGGATGGTCCCGCTAAGGTCCTCAAGTTTGGCGCCCTGTTCCAGGGCGGTGACGATATAAAAGGCCATGATGGGAAGCACCGCGCCGTTCATCGTCATCGAAACCGACATTTTATCCAGGGGAATCTGATCGAAGAGGATCTTCATGTCCAGGACCGAATCGATGGCCACGCCGGCTTTGCCGACATCACCGACGACCCGTTCGTGGTCGGAGTCGTATCCCCTGTGGGTAGCCAGGTCGAAGGCGACCGACAGCCCTTTCTGTCCGGCAGCCAGGTTACGTCGGTAAAAGGCATTGGACTCCTCCGCCGTCGAAAAGCCGGCATACTGACGGATGGTCCATGGACGGGTGACATACATCGTGGAGTAGGGCCCGCGGAGAAAGGGCGGGATCCCTGCGGCATAGCCGAGATGATCCAGTCCTTCCAGGTCCTTTTCGGTGAAGACCGGCCTGACGGGGATATGTTCGGGTGTCAGCCAGGCCTCGCCGGTCGTTGAAGGAGGAGCAGCCGGCTGTTCAACCTGCTTTCTGAATTGGATATGCTGATAATTCGGTTTCATGATCTTAACCATTGTCTTGCTGTTATTCAATGCCGAGCAACCGGTGGTACCTTGTCAGTTCCTCGAGGAGATTCGACCTGAGGTGGATAAAATTCTTCACGCCTTTACCCCGGAGTTCATCTATATCGTCTTTGGGATAGCCGGCCACCACCAGGATCGCTTTCCCGTCCAGTTTTTCGAGCGCCCGGGGGGCAGACAGCCGGTATTCCTCATCGGAGCTGCAAAGGACCACAAGGGAAGCGTTCATGGCGAGGGCCTTTTCAAGTCCTTCATCGAGGGTGGCGAAACCCGGGTTGTCGGTGATCCTGTATCCTGCGCAGGCAAAGAACCCGGAGGCGAAGCCAGCCCGTGCTTTCCTCCACACCGGGTTGCCGAAGGTCAGAAGGAAGACGTTCGGTTTTTCCGGCAAACGTTCCGTCTTCACCCGCAGTTCCTCGAAAGGCATGGCGCCGCGGTATTGCCTCAGGGGTTCGACGATATGCCCTGTCTTTTGCGGATTGGCGGGAAAGGCGATGCCGGTGTCGAGGTCTTCCGGGAACGATTCCGTCGCATCGGGATACTGGTTTGTTCCGAGCAGGACCTGGCGCCGGGTGGCCAGGTCGAGATCTTTCTGGTTTGAAGATTCTTTAATCCTGTCCTGGATCATCCCTTCTTCGAGGGCTTTGAGATAAGCCACCTGCATTGTCGATTTCGAGGAAAAGGGACCAGGCGGCAGAGGCGATGGAATCGGTGAGGTTTTCGATGTAATAGGAACCGGATGACGGATCAGCAACCTTATCGAGCGAAGCCTCTTCCTTGAGGATGATCTGGGTGTTGCGGGCGATGCGTTCCGCCCGGGATAGTGGATGGTCTGAACGCATGGTCGAACGGGGTCACGGTGACCGAATCGGCGCCGCCGATCACGGCCGACATGGCTTCGGTGGCTCCCCTCAGCACATTGACATAAGGGTCGTATACGGTCTGGTTCCACTCGGAGGTGGAAGTATGGATCGAACATCTCAGTAACGATTTGTCGACGGGGTTCCAGGCTTCCACGAGTTTGGCATACAACACCCTTGCCGCCCGCAGTTTGGCGATTTCCATAAAATAGACCGCTCCTGAGGAAAGATTCAGGCGGAAGGCTCGGGAGATCTCATCGGAAGTCAGTGCCCTTCCGCTCAGTTTATCGAGATACTCGGAGACCATGGCCAGGCTGAAGGCCAGTTCTTCGGTGGTTGTTGAACCGGCATTTTTGAAATAACGGCCGTTGATGGCCACGGTGCGGAGACCGGGCATTTTTTGCGAAGCTTTCCGGATCAGCGTTGCCAGATCTTCGAAGGCTTTCTCCGTTCCGCCGGGATAGTCGCCCTGTAGTGCCAGCCAGCCCAGGGGATCGGCTCCGATGGATCCCTGGATGGTTCGCGGGTCAAGGTTTTTTTCAGCCACGATTTCTTCCAGTAGATCGAAAACCCTGAGCGCCTGAAGGGTAGTGATGAAATGGGTCCCGATGCTCTCGAGGTAGATGTCATCCAACAGGATGCGCATACCCTGAAGGTCGACGCTGAGGGTATCGGGGATGATAAAACCCAGGGATGTCGCCCCGCGGTCGAGGGCTTCGAGTGCGGTGGCATTGGCAAGGGCGTAATCGCCGACCAGGATATCCTGCCGGATCTCCCAGCTGTTTTGCTGACCCGTTGATGCTCCCCGGTGAAGCACTTCACCCGGGAGCGTTTCCAGGTATTCCAGTCCGGCGAGATCTTCCGCCCGGTAAAAGGGCCTGACCTCGAATCCTTCGGGAGTCTTCCAAATGAGTTTTTCCCTCGGCGTCCCCTTGAGATCCTGGAGGATCTTTTTCTCCCATTCCTCCGTGCTGACAGGGTCAAACTCCCGGAACAGTTCTTCTTTATTCGTCATTTCTCTGAATTTCAAATCGCGATGTAAAGTAAGTCATTTTCAGATGAAGAAGGAAATGATTTTTGTCATCTGAACAGCCGCAGTTCCTGATGGCCCTGGCGTTTGGCCTGGTCGTGGCCCTTTCCAAGGGCGTCAGGCAGAATTTTTCACGGAACCGGCATGAACGGCTGACATCCAATTCATAACGAGAGGTGAACGATGCCGGAGCCATTTTGGGGAGAGTGTTTTTCAGGTGGACAAGCATGGTTTTCCGATCAGGAAAACGATCTTAATCAACTCTTTAACACATGAAAATCAGAATAGTTGTTCGCTCTGTCAGACCGGGAACGCAAATTGGACCTCCAGGGGACCAAGGCCGGCGGATGACACGACATGGATATTCCGGTCCGGACTCTGCCTGTTGAAGGTCAGGCGGAATCCCCGGCCAGGGGATCATGACCGGGGACGGGAGCGAGGGGACAGGGACAATGAAAAGGCATACCGGTGGCTCGGGGCCGTACGGTACGATGGGTTTTGAATATCGGTGTGAACCTCCCGGGTTTTACGAGTCTTTATTTCTCTTCGACCTGCTCCTCCTGATTCTGGGGGGATGATTTCTGGTTCATGGCGCCTGATCCCAGGCTCATGAACTGGTACCCTTTGGTACTGATGGATTTCGATTGATTCAGGTTCACCTCGTTGACGAGCATGGTGGTGCGTTCGCCTGAATTTTTTTCTTTGGAGTCCATCTGCATGACGAATCCGCCGTAGAAGCCCATGGAGGCAGCCGTGTAAGTGTTCGTGCTGAACATATTGGCCCACAATTCGGGCGGGAGCTCATCGGTCATCCAGAGGGTGGCATGCGACTCTTCATCGTCGTAGGTGTATTCATCGCATTTATAGCCGGCGATGCGTTTGCTGTTACCTGTTTTCACGAGGTGTTCGTTGTATTTGGAAAAGTCTTCGATCTCGGCGTCGGTGGGCGGCTGGCTGAAATCCTTGCTGTCGAGGCTGTCGGTCATTCCCTGCCACTGCATCACCATTCCGGTCTTATCGTTGCCTTCCGTTCCCATAATGATCATCCGCCCTTCCTTGTAATCGAAGATCATGATGGTTTTCCCCTTTTCGGGTTGGCTGAATTCCATCGCAAAGCCGGTATTGTCCTTGTTGACGTAAGTGGTGTACAGTACCTCGCCTTCCGTGGATCCATCGCCATCCCAGGACTGGACGGTGGTAATGAGGTTTCCCGTATAATCATAACTGTCGTTGACTTTCACATTGGCGGAGATACCCATGGCTTTCATCATGGCGTTGGAAGCCGCCTTGTTGCTGGCATTGGAAACATTCTGCGAAGGCGAGGAGCTGGAATTGGATGAGGAATCGCCGCTGCTCTGATCCTGGTTTTCGTCATCAGTCTTCTTCTTATCGTCGCCCCAGAGTTTATTGAAGGCGTTGTCGACCTTTTTGTCGACTTCACCGTTGATCTTGTTGTTTACATTCTGATCGGCGCGGTTGGTGGCATGGTTGCCGGCCATATTGGCTTTGCGTTTGAGATAGTTGCCCACATTCTGGCCATTGGAGATCCCGGTCAGGGCAAAGGCCAGGGTGATCATGAGTAAGCATGTTTTGGTCTTCATGAGTTTATAAATTGGTTTATTCCGTGAAAAATGACAATGCACATTCGATTTCAGGTTCTCAATCTGAATTCAAAAATAAAGCTTTTGATGAAATTTCATGAGGACAAAAGGTTTATTATGGTGAACGAAAGGTCTTTCATGACGAACTTATTCTGGAAGATGACCGTTAATGCGGCGGTTCATCCCATCCGGGAGATCCGGGCGAGGATTTTTTTCCCGCGGGCGCGGAAGCCGGCCGAATTCCTGTCCAGCCGGTCTTCGATGACTTCCTTCAGTTCGTTGCGCAGTTCGGGGTATTCATCGAGGTGATTGGCAATGATCTGCATGGCGTAGACTTTCACGGCCACGGGTTCTTCGTCGGAGAGGAGCCATCCGAAGCAGAGATCAACGAGGGGCCCCTGGCGGTCGGCGGGTATAACGTATCGGCTGAGCATTTTCAGGATGTTCCGCCGGGTGCCGGAATGGGTGAAGACGGGCAGGGCATCCACCAGGTCGGGGATGTATTTTTCCGCCATCCACGGGTACCGGCCGGAGATGCCTTCGGCCACCCAGGCGGCACGGGAGGGCACGGGATCCCGGTCGTGAAGGATGAGGCGGATGATTTCCGCGAAACCATTTTCATCCGCACCCAGGCAATGGATGATGTAATCGATATTTTTCCGGGATAACTCCGAGATCAACTGTTCGCGGATATTCACGGGTCGGTTGGTTGAAATTTCAGGGGAAATTTTTTCTTCACGGGCGTGGGCACCGGGACCGGCGTTGAGGTTTTTCCGGTCCCGGTGCTTCATTCTCCGTATCTATTTGCCGGTCATTTTTTTCGGGTCGACCCATTCGTCGAATTCCTCCCCGGAAAGGTAGCCCAGTTTCAGGGCGGCTTCCTTCAGGGTCGAATTTTCCTTGAACGCTTTTTTGGCGATCTCGGCGGCCTTCTCATACCCGATATGGGTATTGAGGGCTGTCACCAGCATCAGGGAATTATCGAGGTTCCGTTTCAGGTTGGGATGGTTGGGTTCGATCCCCGTGACGCAGTGATCGTTAAAGGAAACGCAGGCGTCTCCGATGAGCCGGGCGGATTCCAGAAAATTCCTGATCATCATCGGTTTGAAAACATTCAATTCGAAATGGCCGTTGCTTCCCCCGATATTGATGGCGACATCATTGCCCATGACCTGGGCGCAGACCATGGTGATGGCCTCGGTCTGGGTGGGGTTGACTTTCCCGGGCATAATGGACGATCCGGGTTCGTTGGCCGGGATGATGATCTCGCCGATCCCGCTGCGGGGGCCGGACGACAGGACCCGGATGTCGTTGGCGATTTTCATCAGACTGACGGCAAGGGTTTTGAGCGCCCCGGAGGCTTCGACGATCGCGTCGTGGGCGGCCAGTGATTCGAATTTGTTCACGGCGGTGCGGAAGGGCAGGCCGGTCAGCCCGGCGATTTTTCCGGCCACCATCACCGCATATCCCGGGGGAGTGTTAATCCCCGTTCCGACGGCTGTGCCGCCGAGGGCGATTTCCGAGAGGTGATCGAGGGTGTTCCGGAGAGCTTTGAGGCCATGATCGAGCTGTGAAGCATAACCCGAAAATTCCTGACCGAGGGTGAGGGGGGTGGCATCCATCCAGTGGGTGCGTCCGATCTTCACGATATCGCTGAACTGTTCCGATTTGGCCTTCAGGGTATCGCGAAGTTTTTCGACGCCGGGGATGGTCGTTTCTGCGATCATCTTGTAGGCGGCGATATGCATGGCCGTGGGAAAGGTGTCGTTGGACGACTGGGATTTGTTGACATCATCGTTGGGATGGATCATCCGCTGACCTTCACCCAGTTTATTGCCGGCCAGGACATGGGCCCTGTTGGCAACGACTTCATTGACATTCATATTCGACTGGGTGCCCGATCCGGTTTGCCAGACCACCAGGGGAAACTGGTCATCGAGTTCACCCGCGAGGATCTCGTCGCATACCCGGGAGATGAGCCCGGCCTTTTCGGCGGGAAGCACGCCCAGTTCGAGATTGGTCATGGCGGCAGCTTTCTTCAGGTAGGCAAAAGCGCGGATGATTTCCTTTGGCATCCGGCCGTCGCCGATTCTGAAATTGTCTTTTGAACGCTGGGTCTGAGCTCCCCAGTATTTGTCGGCAGGTACCTCAACCTGCCCCATCGTGTCCTTTTCGATCCTGAATGGCTTCATCATGTTTATTTATCTGGAATGTTAAGAAAGAGATGCGTAACATAGGCGTTCCCGTTATCGTCGTAGGATACCCCGACGCCCGATTGGGTATAGGTTGCAGAGATGACCCTGGCGGTTGCGGTATCGGAAGTCATGGCTTTGACGATGGAGTCGGCGTTGGCTACCTGGGTTTCCAGGATCACCCATCCTTCGGTTGTCCCACCGATCTTATTCTTGATCGAAGCGAAACGGTCTTCGATGCCGTCATCCCCGACCGCGATAGTGCCATTGGCCATGCGGTCGCTATGGACCCTGGCTTCTTCAAACATGAGGGGCTGCAGCACCAGTTTATTCAAACCGTGGGCCACACGGTAATCATTCACGAGGTTATGGATCCGGGTTTCAATGGCCGAGATCTGGTGGAAACTGCTGTCATCTTTCTTGCACGAGGGCGCCAGGAAAAAGAGGATCATCAGCAGCAACAGTATTCTGCGGTGAAGGATGTGTTTCATGGTTCTCAGGTTTGGTTAAGCAATTTATCAAGCTCTTCCGGGGGATCCCCGATAACAGCCTTATGATTACTTACTACGACCGGCCTCCTGATAAGTTTCGGATTTTCTGCCAGGATGGTGATCCATTCATCATCGGTGAAATTTTTTCCTTTCAGTTCCTTTTTATACAATTCTTCCTGTACTCTGACAAGCTCGCGGGGACCGGTGTTCAGCCTGAGCAGGATTTCCCGGATTTCCTCCCTCGTGATCCCTTCCTTCAGGTAATCCCGGATTTCAAAATCACCTGTTTTTCCCCGGAGATACTCAAGGCCCGCGCGGCTCTTGCGGCAACGTGGATTATGGTAAATTTTCATTGTCATGACCATAGGTCTTTTTTCAACATCAAAAGTACCAAAAAAACCTATTTTCCTCAAGATATATTAACTTTGTCGGGAGTTCCCGAAAATTTGCCCCGGCTGGGGCTGTCAAAGTGCCTGAAAAAGAAGTCAGATCCGGAAAATCAGGGATGCGCATCACTTTTTGACACGATATCCGTTAAAAAGAAGCGTGCGCCAGAACGTTCAGCACCCAATCAGTCTGCCAGCTGAAAAGAAACAATACAACCTGTGATGAAAAAGCGAACGAATTTAATTATTGCGGTGGCGGGGAGCGTCATCCTGATTTTTGGCATTGTGTACCTTCTCCGGTACATCCTCCCGGCGAAGCTTATCCGTGGCGGATTTGAGACGGCGGTTGTCGACAGGGGATCGGTGATCAGAACGGTTCCTGCAGAGGGGGTCGTTGAATCGGAGAACGAAGTGCTCCTGCACAGCCCGGCATCCAGTGTCATCGAACGCATTCTGAACAGTCCGGGCAGTCATGTTAAAAAAGGCGAAGTGATCCTGACCATCGACAGCAGCCGGTGAAGGAGCAAATTGAAAAGATGGAGGACCAGCTCGAAGTCAAACGCAACAATCTTCATAAAAACCGGCTGAATGCCCGGAGCACAAGGCTTGACCTGGATTACAACGTGGAGATGAAAAAACTGAAGATCGCATCGATCAAAACCGAGCTGGATGACCAGAAACAGCTTCTCGATGTCGGCGGGATCTCACCTGCCAAATACGACGAGACCAAGCAGGAACTGGTTTTTGCCCAGAAGGAACTGGAGATGATCCAGCAGAAAAATTCCATCCGGCTCAAGCAGCTTGATGCTGAGGAAGAAGGTCTGCAGCTCGAGATCCAGATCCAGGAGAAATCGCTCGAAGATATGAAACAGGTTCTTCAGAAGATGGTTGTCCGTGCCCCGTCGTCGGGCATCATTCTGAATATTTATGCCAAGGAAGGGGAGAAAGTCGACCCGGGGAAGATCATTGTCCGGATGTCCGACCTGTCATCCTTTAAGATCAGCGGCTCCATCGACGATAAGAATGCCGACGCCGTCAAGACCGGCCGGCAGGTGTATGCGATGATTGACGGTGACAGGCTTCCGGGCCAGATCGGCATCGTCAGGCCCGTTGTTGAGAATAATAAGATCAATTTTGATGTTTACCTTAAACAGAACAGCCATCCCAAGCTGCTTCCCAACATGAAGGTGGATCTCATGGTGGTGAAAGAGGAGGCCGATAGTGTACTCCGGATAAAAAAGGGGCCTGCCTTCAGCGGTAACCAGGTCCAGGACGTCTTCATCGTTAACGGCGACAGGGCGATCCGGAGGGAGATCCACACCGGGCTGGTCGGGATGGATTACATCGAGATCCGCTCCGGGGCCCAGGATGGCGACCGGCTCATCATCTCCGATGTTTCGTCAATACGGCACATGAAGGAAGTGGAAATCGTGCATTAGAGGTTCTGCCCGGCCATGACCGGTGTGGGAAAAAGAAGGGTTAGCGGAAAACAGAAAATAAGGATATCATAATGAAGAGGTTTGGCATTTTGTATCATTGCGTTCATTCTTTGTGACGCAGGTGGTTTGCGTTTATATGCGCAGGATGAGAACGCGGATCAGGTCAGGACATTGGGTCTGCAGCAGGTGGTTGATCTTGCCATCACCCAGTCATCGGCTGTGAAATATGCCCAAAACCAAAATGTTAACTATTACTGGCGGTGGAAGAACTACCAGAGCCGCTTCAGGCCCAGCCTGGCGTTCAATGGTGATCTGCCCAACTACAATAATTCAACGGAAGCCGTGACGCAGCCCGACGGGAGTATCAAGTTTCAACAGGTTTCGAACGCCCAGATGAACGCACGGATTTCGCTGAGCCAGTCCATTCCCCAACTCGGCACCTATGTCTACGCTGCCACCTCGGCATACCGGGTGCAGGATTTTAAGCAGGACACCGTGGATTATTCGGGGACGCCTTTCCTGGTCGGATTTTCACAGCCCATCTTTGCCTATAACTGGATGAAGTGGTACCGGAAAACTGAACCGCTGGTCTACGAGGAAGCCAACAAAGACTATGTCGAGTCTGTGGAGAACATCTCGTTGAACGCGACGCGGAAGTTCTTCAACTACCTGAAAATTCAGACCAATTTCAACCTGGCCCAGAGCAACCTGAAGAACAGCAGGGTGAATCTCAAGATCGCCGAGGAAAGGAGGAAGCTGGGCAAGATCTCCGAGAATGATTTCTCCAGGATCAAGCTTTCTGTTCTCAATGCCCAAAAATCGCTCAACAAGGCCAGTATGGACCTGCGCAATGCAGACTTTCGAACTGAAATCGTACACCGGGCTCGACCAGAACCAGACGATCAAGTTGCTGATGCCGCTCGAGATGGTGTTCTTCGACATCGACCCCGATAAAGCGCTGGCTGAGGCCAAAGCCAACCGGAAGGAAACCCCGCATAACGAACGCCGGAAAATCGATGCGGAGCGCGAGGTCGTCCAGGCGAAACGGAACAGCGGACCGCAAATCTCCCTCGACGGTCGTTACGGGGTATCGAACAGCGCAGCCTCCCTGTACGGGATCTATGAAAACCCGGAACAGGAAAGGGTGATCAAACTGACGGTCAGCGTTCCCATCCTGGACTGGGGCCGTTCGGCGTCACAGATCAAACTGGCAGAGTCGCAGCGTGACCTGGTGATGTACGATGTCGCGAAGGATGAGCAGGATTTCGAACGTGAAGTGATCGTGCAGGTCGAACAGTTCAGCCTCCTGAAGGACCAGATGGTCACTGCCCGTGAGGCCGACAAGGTGGCGGAGAACGGCTATGAGATTGCCCTGAAAAAATTCCAGAACGGGGAAATCAGCATCACCGACCTGAACATCTCGCTCGCCGAACGCGAATCGGCCAAGCGCGACTATATTGATTCGCTCAGGGAATACTGGGTGGCCTACTACAACCTCCGGATCCTGACCCTCTATGACTTCCAGTTCGATCAGAAGATCACCTACACGAACCCGATGCTGGGCGAGTAGAGGGCTTTCCGTTTTGGGTTGAAGCACCGTGAATGCCGGCTTTCACGATAATTTTACCCTGCAAGGGGTTTGGTGGAAGACCGAAATCCGGAACCCCTACCAGGTTTCTGGAAAGAGATCACAGATCCGGAAAACATGTGTCCCGGGCTGAAGTGCAATTTGCCTTCGCCTGTACCTATGAGGAAAGGACCTGCGCGGGTCAGGGCCTGACAGATCTATTCAGCCTTTGAGCGGCCGGTAGAGTCCGGCAGGGTCGGAGCCTGTCAGTGACGACTGCAGAAGCAGGGCAGAGGTTCTTTGAAGGCCTTTGATCTGATCATCGCTGAGGAGCGGGTAATGTCTTACGTTATCGAGATAATCGCCGATGGCCGCGAGATCCTTTTCGGTGGTCCGCCATTTCAGGTCATCAAAACGGACCAGGTTACAGGGGCGCGAATAGCTGCGCAGGGATTTGTCGCCGTTGGTGTTGAAATACAGGTCGAAATACGACATCACCAGTTCCCTGAGGCTCCGGTATACCGGCTCACGGTAGCGGAGGGTCGTAAAATTGGATTTTGCCAGGGCGCCCCAGCATCCACGGACTTTATAAACAGCAATAACATGGTCGTCGTCATTGTCGGCCTTCATGTCGAGCACGAGCGGGGGCATGCCGTTGTGTTCCAGGCATGCTGCGGCGAACAGCGCGCCTTCCATACAGTGCGCTCTTTTATGTTCAAGGATATACCGCACCGAACGGGTTTCGTAGGTACTGTTGTAGGAACAGTCATCCAGGAATTCCTGGATCCGGATAGGGGCGTTGAGGCGCTTCAGAAGAGATTTCTCAGCTGAGGACCAGTCGGGTTGGTGTGCGGACATGCTGATGATTTTATCCAATATTAGAAAATATCCGGACACGATAAGGGATTCCCGATGAAATTTTTTTTTACCGGAAAGCGGTGTGCCGGATGCGGGGATCAGTCGGGCCGAACGGTTTCATTGATCCATAATTTTACAACATGTTCACGCCAGTTGCCCCCGAAGGCATCCATATCCCCGTCGCCGTCAGCATCAAACAGTCGCATGCTGTGGCATCCGCCGTTGCTGAGGACTTCCTTTTTCCAGCGGTTTCTCCTTCCCTGGTCATAAACGGCCACTTCATCCGGATCGGCTCCCTGTTGCATGTGGGCGATCATAAAATCCATCTTGCCGTCCAGGTTAAAATCGGCGGCACCGATAAAATGAATGACCGATTCGATCGATTACCCGCTGTACTCCATCAGGAAGGCCTTGATGAACGGATTGATGTTGCCGTCGAGAACATCCTGGACATTGCCTGTTTCCAGATTGGTCCGGAGGTCTTTGACCAGTTTGTAGGGATGAAGGACGTAATTCCTGATCTGTGATCCCCATTCGATCTTCTTCTTCGTGCTTTCGATCTCCGCCTGTTTTTCCATCTTTTTTCTCAGTTCGAGCTCATAGAGGTGAGATTTCAGGATCCGCATGGCATTTTCACGGTTCTTGAGCTGCGAGCGGGTTTCCGTATTATCAACGGTGATGCCTGTTGGGAGATGTTTCACCCTGACGCCGGTTTCGACCTTGTTCACATTCTGTCCGCCTGCGCCGCTCGAACGGAACGTGTCCCATTCGAGGTCGGAGGGATTGATGATGATCTCAATGTCGTCGTCGACCACCGGAGAGACGAAGACCGATGCGAAAGACGTATGGCGCCTGGCGTTGGAGTCGAACGGCGAGATTCTGACGAGGCGGTGGACCCCGGTTTCAGCCTTGAGGTACCCGTAGGCATAGTCGCCGGTAAATTCGAGCGTGACCGATTTGATACCGGCCTCTTCACCCGCGAGAAGGCTGATCTCCCTGACTTTATAGTCGTTTCGCTCACCCCACCGGATATACATGCGCATCAGCATTTCGGCCCAGTCCTGCGATTCGGTTCCGCCGGCACCCGCGTTGATCTTGAGGATGGCGCCAAGAACATCTTCTTCCTTGCTGAGCATGTTCCGGAACTCCAGGCTTTCGATGCTGGCGACCGCTTTTTGAAACTGCTTTTCAACTTCCTCCCCGGAAACTTCGTCTTCGTTGTAAAAATCCATGAGAACCTGGAGATCTTCGACGTCGGTTTTCACCTTGCCGAAGGCATTCGTCCAGGTCTTGAGGGAGGCGATTTCCTTGAGCTTCTTTTCAGCTTCTTTGGGATCATTCCAGAAATCGGGTTGCCGGGTGATCACTTCCTCTTCTTTTATCTTATTTTCTTTCCCCTGGATGTCAAAGATGCCTCCTCAGCGCATCCTGGCGCTCCACAAGTTCCTTTACCTGTTCGGAAGTAATCATAGTGGTCTGGTTTAGATTTGGAACACAAAAGTAATAAAATTAACCATACTTTCGGATCACCTTTATAAAGAGATAAACGAATACCGATGAAGGATGTTCGCTCTGCCAGGGAAACCGTCGCGGAGCGGTGTCTCCGCACCGGATGATTCATTCCCGCTTCCCGAGAATTTCATCGATCATGTCGTAAACGAGGCCCTGTTCAAATCCGCGACCGGCGGCAAAACGGAGAAGTTTGGCCTTTCTGCTCCAGACATTGGGATCTTTGATCGAGGTGTTTTTCCTCTGAAGGTCCTGCTTCAGGACAGCGCAATATTCCTCGTCGCTGATGGATGCCAGGGCTTCGCTGATGAGGCCGGGGTCGATATTTTTTTGCTGAAGGGCATGCCTGATGCGGATCTTTCCCCAGTGGTTTAACCTGAACTTGTCGCGGGTAAAGAAACCGGTGAAACGGGCCTCATCGATAAAATGGTCTTCTTCGAGACGATGGAGGACCCATGCGGCGTCATCTTCCGGAAGTCCGAGAGACCGGAGCTTTTCAGCAATGTCGGACCGGCATTTCTCCCGGGAAGCGCAAAGATGCTGCATTTGCCGGAGGGCCTTCTTTTTGTCGGGATGTTGGGATTCGTTCATGTTTTGATCGTTTTAATAAACCTGTCCTTTTGGCGGATGTCCTTGATGATCATGGTGTCTTTGAATTCCGGGCCGTCAAAGAGAGCGGCGGTTTCCGGTCCGAGGTTTTCGTTGATCTCCAGGTAAAGCCTGCCGTTTTCAGCCAGGTGGCCGAGGCAGAAGTCCCTGATGGCGGAAAAATAGACGAGCGGATCTTCATCTTCCACGAAGAGGGCTCCATGGGGCTCCCAGGCGAGGACATTTCGTTCCATCTGGTTTTTTTCCGAGTTCCTGACATAGGGAGGATTACTCACGATAAGAGTGAAGGGGGGGAGGCTTTGCGGCGGGGCCTGGTGAAGAATGTCGTCCTGGTAGAAATGGATTCCGGCCTGGTTTCGCCGGGCATTGTCCCTGGCCGTTTCCAGTGCTTCCGGGGAGATATCGGTGGCATAAACCCGGCTGCCGGGGAAGGCGCGTGAGAGGACGATGGCAAGGCACCCGCTGCCGGTGCCGATGTCCAGGATCACCGGCGATGAACCGGCCTGATCGCGGATGATGCGATCGGCCAGCTCTTCAGTTTCGGGCCTCGGGATGAGGACGGCTTCGTTGACACGAATTTTCAGATCGAAAAACCAGGTGTAGCCCAGTATATACTGGATGGGCCTGTCCTGGTAAAGCTCAGCGGCGACCGACTCCAGCCAGCGGGAATCCGTGTCTGCCAGTTCCCGGTCATCACCGGCGAGGATGACGGTCCTGTCATAGCCCATATGGCTGAAGATCAACCTGGCCAGGCTTTCCGATTCCCCGGTCCCGAATTTGGGGCGGAGCCTTGAAATCAGCGAACGGTATGCTTCTTTTATGGTCAAAACCCTTATTTTTGTTCAAAATTAATAATTCGCATGGATCGTTCCGCCACAGATGAAAAATATCTTCGCCGGTGCCTTGAACTGGCCCGGAAGGGGATGGGCAGGACAGGGCAGAATCCCCTCGTGGGCGCCGTGATCGTCTGTGACGGGCAGATCATCGGGGAAGGCTATCACCGTGAATTCGGCGGACCCCATGCCGAGGTCAATGCGGTGAATGCCGTCAAAGATCAATCCATGCTCCGCCGTTCAACCATCTATGTCAATCTCGAACCCTGTTCCCATTATGGCAAGACGCCTCCCTGTTCGCTGCTTATCCGTGATGCCGGTATTCCACGGGTGGTGGTGGGTACCGCCGACCCGAATCCGCAGGTTTCGGGCCGGGGGATCAGCCTGCTGAAGGACGGTGGGTCGGAGGTGATCAGCGGCATTCTGCCTGAGGCCTGCACCTGGCTGAACAGGAGGTTCTTCAAGTACATCACGACGGGAATGCCCTGGGTCATCCTCAAATGGGCCCAGAGCCGCGACGGCTTTCTCGACCGGGTGCGGACGGAAGGCACGGAAACGGGCCCGAACTGGATCACCAACGAGACGGCCAGGATGCTCGTTCATAAGTGGCGGTCGGAGGAAGCCGGTATCATGGCCGGGGTGAATACCGTTCTCACCGATAACCCCCGGCTCGATGTGCGCAACTGGACCGGAAAAAACCCGGTGCGGATCCTGATCGACCGGAATGACCGCATCGGGCCGTTGTTTCATGTGAAGGACGGCAGCCTCCGGACCCTCGTGTTTACCTCCGCAAACCCCGGGAAGGAGCCCGGTACTGAATATATCGATCCGGGCAATGATTTCAGCCTGGAGAACATCCTGAAGATCCTCGGCGAAAAAGGCATCTCCTCGGTGATGGTCGAAGGCGGCGCACTCCTGATCGAGAGTTTCCTCAACGGGAACCTCTGGGACGAAGCCCGGGTCTTCACCGGGAAAACCGAATTCCGGGCCGGCGTCACGGCCCCGGCAATCCGGATGGAACCCCATGAAACGGTATGGTATCGAAACAATCGATTAAATTTTTATCAATCGGCTGATTTATAAAGCATTTTGTTCGTGCATTATATCATGATTTATCTATATTTGTCACTATCGAACCGGCCCTGGCGGGTCCAATCCACCGGGGATGCATGCCTGAAATAATCGTTGCCGGTCATCTCTCACGGTTAAAGACGCTTTCCTCCCACGCGAAGGCAAGGGTCAGGATGCATTGATTCATAAACAATTAAATGTTGAATGATGAAGAAATTTACCCTTCTTGCTGTCAGTTGTTTTTTCCTGGCCGCTACATTTTCTTCCCAGGCTCAGAATCCCAAGAAATTTTACAAGGTTGGGACCGAATTCCTGGAAAATAGGAAATACCAGGATGCCATCGATCAATTCTCAAAGGCCATCGAAGCGGATCCGGATTATGAAAATGCCTATGCTTCCAGGGCGGAGGTTTACGAAAAGGTGAAGGAATATGCCAAAGCGGCGGAGGATTATGAAAAGCTGGCGATTTTTGATCCGAAGAACGAGGAACTATTTCTACAACGGGGCACGGATGTCCTATGAGCTGGGCGATTATTCATCCTCCCTGGTCAAGCTCGACAATGCCCTTAAAATCAAAAAGTTTTATGTGGAAGCCATGCAGTTGCGGGTGCTGACCCTCATCGAACTGAAACGCTATATGGAAGCCCTGGAGCAATCGAAGGATGCGCTGCGGTTCAAGGAATCGGACGTAAACTATTTCAACCACGGGCGGATCAATGAACTCCTCGGGATCAATGACGAAGCGGAAAAGGCCTATGAAAGCGCCCTGAAGAAGAACAAGAGTTTCATGGAAGCGTATGTGGCTCTCGCTGATCTTCTCCGGAAGGAACATAAGCTGGATAAGGCACTGGAGACCGTCAACAGCGCCCTGTCCATCAACAAGAACAGCGTGCCGGCCTACAGGGTGAGAAGCGCCATTTACGCCGACCAGCTGAAATATGCCGAAGCCATCAATGATGTATCGACGATCCTCCTCATCCAGCCCGACAATGCCGATATGTATTTTCTCCGGGGCAAATACTACCAGGGATACGCGCAACACCAGAATGCCATCACCGACTTCACCAAGGTGATATCCCTTCAGCCCGGCAATGCCCAGGCCTATTTCAACCGCGCCTATTCCGATGAGCAGATCATGAAGTTCGACGATGCCATCAAGGATTATAAAAAACTTGCCGAGGTGGCTGATAATGACGACCAGGCCCTCGAGCTCATGTCGCAGGCAGAAAAGCGGCTTTTTGAACTGAACCGGGAGAATGACAAGCCCGAGGTGGTCCTGCTGAATCCGGCCGAAAAGGATGAACATACCCTGAACGTGCCCAAAGGACAGGATGTCATCCCGATCGTCGGCAATGCCAAAGATGAAAGCGCATTGAAAGAGGTGAAGGTGAACGGGGTGAAAATCCCGTTCAGCCGCAAGAAAGGCTCCTTTGAGTTCATGACCAGTGTTAACCTGGCTGAAAACGACCAGCTCAACGTGGATGTTACCGATGTTTATGACAATACTACCTCCATTAACTACAAGGTTCTCAGGACGGAAGTGGAACCGCCGAAGATCCATATCATTGCCCCGTACGCCTCCGACAACAATGTCATTTACCTCGACTCGGATGATCCGAGCATCTATGTGGAAGGTTCTATCCGGGACGAAAGCATGATCAAATCCATTTACATCAATGAGGTGATCGCCAGCTATGTGCCAAATGAGAAAAATCCCAATTTCCAGGCGATGATCAATATCCAGAACCGGGATAAATTCACCGTGAAAGCTGAGGACATTTACGGCAATGTTTCCGAGATCACCTACCGTCTCAACCGGGAGGCCGTTACCCTTGGGGCGGAAAACCCGATGGGGAAAACATGGGTGATCTTCATCGAAAATTCGAACTACCAGAGTTTCGCCAGCCTTGACGGTCCCACCAAGGATATCACCATGATGAAGACTGCCCTGGCTAAATATTCGGTCCACAATTTCATCCACAAACAGAACATGACCAAGCAGGAGATGGAGCGGTTTTTCGCCATTGAACTGCGGGATCTGCTGCGCAGCAACCGGGTCAATTCCCTCCTCATCTGGTATGCCGGTCATGGCAAGTTCGTCAATCAGACCGGTTACTGGGTTCCCGTCGATGCCAAGCGTGACGATGAGTTCACGTATTTTAACATCAATGCCCTGAAAGCTTCCATGCAGTCGTATCCTTCCACGGTGACCCATACGCTGATCATCACCGATGCCTGCGAATCCGGTCCGAGCTTCTACCAGGCGATGCGGGGCGACCTTCCCGACAGGAGCTGCAACGACTGGGCCTCTGTCAGGCTCCGGTCCTCTCAGGTCTTCTCCTCGGCGGGTTATGAGCTGGCCATAGACAATAGCCAGTTCACCCGGACATTTGCCAATGTCCTGGCCAACAACCCGGATGCCTGCATCCCGATCGAGAGCGTGGTTCAGAAAGTGACCGATGCCGTGGAAAAGAGTCAGCAGCAGAAACCCCAGTTCGGCACCATCGCCGGTCTCGAGGATGAAAACGGCACCTTTTTCTTCATTGCAAAATAACGCTTTATGAGGTTTGCCCTGCGTCATGTTCCGGGGAAGCGAATTCTCCGGCTATTGCCGGGAATTTTCCTTTTCCTGTCGTTGATCAAAGCCGGACCA
Source organism: uncultured Bacteroidales bacterium (assembly GCA_963763215.1). Lineage (GTDB taxonomy): Bacteria > Bacteroidota > Bacteroidia > Bacteroidales > DASQZK01. The sequence continues at coordinate 155,045 of CAVXNX010000031.1, read as the reverse complement.
CTGACCGCACAGAACTATTTCTTCGACACCTACGGGGTCTCGGAAGGCCTGGCGCAATCGACAGTTTTCGCCATCCTGCAGGATCGCAATGACTATCTCTGGCTTGGGACACGGGCCGGGGTAAGCCGGTTCGACGGCCAGGAATTCATGAACTACACCATGGTTGACGGCCTGGCTGAAAACGGCGTCAAGGTTCTGTTCCTTGACAGATCCGGCCGACTATGGCTCGGGCATGCAGGCGGAGGCATCACCCTCTACGACGGCCATCATTTCTCTGTCTTTTCCGAGCCCGGCGGAATGTTCAGCAGCGATATCACGTCCATCACCTCCGGCCCGGAGGGCGACATCTGGATCACCAGCGAACTTTCGGGTGCCGTGAGGATCAGTCGCGCCGGACGTACCATGGACGAGTCGGACCGGGAACAGTATATCGGCAACCGGCTGAGCGACCGCATTTTCGGCACCTATACCGGTCACGACAGCACCATGTATTTCATTACCGACGCGTTCATCAAGACCTATGATGCTGCCACCAACAGCTTTTCAGGGTTCCATCTCGACGGTATGCCAAGTTTCTTCCAGATCACCGTGATGTGCGAGGACTCGAAAAAAAACCTCTGGTTTGGTACCTACCATGGCGGGCTGTACAAATATATCCCGGCCCTCGATACCTTCAAGGTTTATGATGTCCGCGAAGGACTGGCATCGAACTGGATCAGTTCGCTCCATGAAGATGACGAGGGGAATATGTGGGTCGGCACCTGGGGCGGCGGACTAACGCGGATCGGGACCGGCGGGATCCGCACCTTCAGCCAGTCGAACGGCCTGCCCGATGAGATGATCCGGTGCATTGGCAGTGACAAGGAGGGAAATCTCCTGATCGGCACCAACGAACACGGCATCGGCATTTTCAAAGGTGAACAGTTCATCTCGTATTTTCGCAAGGACGGACTGACCAACCCGCAGGTCTGGAGCATCATGCAGGCGGATGACGGCCGGTTCTGGTTCGGAACCAATGACGGAATCAGCATTTTCGATCCGGACCGGGACAGGAACGCAGCTTTCACCAGCTTTTATAAACTCAAAGGCAACAGGATACGCAATCTCAGGGAAGACACCCGGGGACGGATCTGGATCGCCACCGACAACCAGGGCGTGTTCACCTTCAACAGCAAAAACGGGCAGTTCACCTATGAACCCGCCCTCAATTCCTACCTCTCCTCCCTTGTGGTCACGGCCATGGAAACCGACCGTACCGGGCTCATCTGGGCCGGGACCCTCGACGGACTGGTTTCCTATAACTATGATACCCGGCTTGCCGGCTATTACACGCAGACCTCGGGGCTCGCGGGAAATGTCATCACTGCCGTCTATGCCGCTCCCGACGGAAAGATATGGGCCGGATCCAATGGCGAAGGGCTGAGTTACATGGAAGCCGATTCCTTCCATGCGCTCCGGCTCAACGCCGATTTCACACCCACCTGCATGGTATCCGATCAAAACGGCAGGCTGTGGGTCGGCACGGAAGCCCGCGGGGTGGTCGTGGTTGACCCCGCGGCAGGAAAAATCATCAGGGAATTCCGGGAAAGCGACGGCCTCCTGGCTAACCTGATCAACCTGGTCGAAACCGATAAAGAGGGCAATATTTATATCGGGACCAATAAGGGACTGAACATCTATCACCAAAAGCGCGACAGGCTTTATGCCTATACCCGCAAGAACGGCTTCGCGGGCATCGAGACGAAGCCCAACTCGGTTTGCCGTGACGACAAGGGATACCTCTGGTTCGGCACGGTATCGGGAGTGACCCGTTTTGATCCGTTCATCCCCGCCCGCAGGAACGCAGGACCCCTGACCCACATCATCAGTATGCGGGTTAACCTGGAAGATCGGGTGATGACACCGGGCCTCAGACTCAATCACACCGAAAACGATATCGTTCTGGATTATATCAGCATCTGCCTGACGAACCCCGATGCCGTAAGGTATCAGATCATGCTCGATGGCGCCGACAACGACTGGAGGCCGGTAACGAGCCAGACCACGGTGACTTATCCCTCCCTGGCGCCGGGCAGGTATACGTTTATGGTGAAAGCCCGGAACAGCGAAGGAATCTGGAACGATAAACCGGTAACCTACCATTTCCTGATCAGCCCGCCGTTTTACAAGACCTGGTGGTTCATCCTGATCTGCATCTTTTCCGGGGCAAGTGCCATTGTCCTCTATGTTCAGGTCAGGGAACGAAACCTGGTTCGGGAAAAAAGGATACTGGAAGACAAGGTCTTGATCCGCACGGCGGAAGTGGTGGCCCAAAAGGAGGAGCTCGCCCAGAAGAACAAGGACATCACCGACAGCATCCGTTATGCCAAACGCATCCAGTTCGCCATCCTCCCGCCCAGGATTCCCTTCGACGATACCTTTATCCTTTTCAAGCCCAAGGACATTGTCAGTGGTGATTTTTACTGGCTGGATGTCATCGGCGACCGGGAATACATGGCGGCGGTGGACTGCACGGGCCATGGGGTGCCTGGAGCCCTGATGTCGATCATCGGGTATAATTCGCTCAATAAAGTGGTCAGGGAGAAGGGTATCCTGGAACCTTCGGAGATCCTGAATAACCTGAACGAGGAGGTGATCTTCAACCTGAAAGCCCAGGATGAAGACGGGACCATTTACGACGGGATGGATGTGGCCCTGGTTTGTTATGACCGCAAGAAGAAAGAGGTGGAATTTGCAGGCGCCTATAATCCGCTGATCGTCATCCGCCATGGGGAAATCATGGAGATCAAGGCCGACCGGTTCTCCATTGGCAGGTCCTCTTCACTGGAAACCAATAAAGCGTTCACGACGCACCGCATCAAAATCGAAAAAGACGATGTGATCTATCTTTTCTCCGATGGCTATGCCGACCAGTTCGGCGGTGAGACGGGCAAAAAGTTCAAGGCAGGTCCCATGAAGGAACTTTTCAGAAATCTCTATGGGCATCCCATTGAGGCGCAAAAGGCTATCCTCGAGAGCACGCTCGAGGCCTGGAGGGGGAATATCGAACAGGTGGACGATATCCTGATCATCGGCAGGAAGTTCAGCGCCTGAGGACGGCGGCGTAATGGATGGCTGAACGGTCCCATGCAGGCGAATTGCGGATGGCGCCGATCACTTCCGACGGGGAATCCACGACCTGCCAAATGGTCCCGTGAATGGCCCGCATGAAGTTCTGCTCCGCCATCGTCCCGATGAGTTCCAGGAGAGGATCGTAGAATTTGTTGGTATTCAGGATAATGATGGGCCTGGTGAACTGCCCGAGTTGCTTGAGGGTGATCACTTCCATGAGTTCTTCAAGCGTTCCGACGCCGCCCGGTAGGGCGATGACCGCATCAACGTCCTGGCGCATCAGGAACTTTCGCTCATGCATATTTTGCACCGTCACCATGGGCTTGACCCCGGGATGGGCCCACTCCATTTCAACCATAAAGCCCGGGATGTACCCCGTGATGTCTCCCCCGTTTTTCAGCATCACATCGGCAATGGTCCCCATCAGGCCCACGCCGCCACCGCCGTAGTTCACGGCGATCCGCTGGCTGGCCAGTTCCTCCGCCAGCGCTTCCGCTGCCTCAAAATAGACCTTCCCAATCCCCGGACTCGAGGCACAAAAGATACAGACCCGTTTCAATTCTGTCATGATTTTCCTGTTGTGTGAATGGTGGCGAAAACAAAAAATGCAGGGTGATAAGGTCTCACGGTGCATTTTTTTGTTTTCACCGCCAGGATGCGGTTAAATAAAGAATGATATCACTGACCGGGCACAGCCTTTACAATAAAGCTTCCAGTTTATTGACCAGGACGCTCTTTGCCACTACGCCAACCTGCTTGTCGGCCACCTCGCCGCCTTTGAAAAACAGGATGGTGGGAATATTCCGGATCCCGAATTTCTGGGTTATGGCCGGGTTGCTGTCAACGTCGAGTTTGCCGACAATGGCCTGGTCGGGATATTCTTCACCAATCTCATGGACGATGGGTCCGACCATTCGGCAGGGGCCGCACCATTCCGCCCAGAAATCAACGATCACCGGTTTGTCAGAATTTAGTACCAATTCATCGAAATTACTGTCTGTGAATTCAATAGCCATGATTTATTCAGGTTTAATTTGAAACATTCAAAGGTTTAAAAATACAAAGTATATCAATTCAGTCTGCATTCGATTTCCGGAAAATTCCGGACAAAAGCGAAAAACCTGTCGGAGATGTCGATATACTGGTTTCTTGAAAAGAGATCGATCTTCAGACTGGTTTCATGATCAACAATCTGAAACCGTAAAAGTTTTTCATTATTCGACCGGGTACCCTTATTGACAAAGGGCTGAAGGCCTTCCATCAGTTCTCCGGTGAGGCCTTCCAGGCTGAGGGTCAGCTTTACTTCTTTGATCAGTTCATTCCGGGCTTCCGAGAGCATGTGAATGGACTTCAGTCTGACGGAGACGCCTTTCCGGCCGTCTTTTTTCGATTCCCATTCTTCGACGAACCCTTTGACCAGGAGCAGGAGGCCGGGTGTGAAGAAGTTCTTATAATTGATGACATCATTGCCCCATAGACCGAGCTGGTAGGTATCGGTGTAATCTTCAAGCACGGCATTCCCGAAGGGACGGTTGTTTTTCTGGGAAATGCCCTGACGGAAGGATTTGACGATCCCGGGGAAGACAATGTCTTTTCCGACGAGTCTCTGAAGGTCGTTATTGAGCGTGTAAAGATCCGTGTTGCAAAGGTTGTCGATGATGGGCTTGAACTGGTCGAGGGGATGCGCCGTAAGGTACATGCCGATCAGTTCTTTTTCCTTGTTGATCTTGTCGAGGAGGTTCATCTCGTCGGCGGGCAGGGGTTCGGGCCGGACGACCGTTTCGGTGTGCGTCTCGCCGAAGAGAGACTGCTGTGAGCTCATCTTCTCATTGCTCAGCAGGTTGCCGTAGCGGATGAGGCTTTCGATGAAACTCTGGTCATTGCCGGTGGGCAGCACATACTGCGACCGGTTGATTTCGGGGAAGCAGTCGAAGGCGCCGGCCAGTGCCAGTCCTTCGAGATTTTTGCGGTTGACGACCCGCAGATCGAGCCTCTCGATAAAATCGTAGATATCTTTGAACGGGCCACTTCTTCTTGCGTTCCTCGATGATGGTCGTCACGGCGGCTTCCCCCACCCCCTTGATCGCTCCCAGCCCGAAGCGGATGTTCCCTTTGCTGTTGACGGTGAACTTCACCTTACTTTCATTGACATCCGGGCCAAGGACGGAAATGCCCATCCGCCGGCATTCATCCATAAAGAGGCTGATCTTCTTGATGTCGGTGATGTTCCGGCTGAGGACGGCGGCCATGAATTCAGCCGGGTAATGGGCTTTCAGGAAGGCCGTCTGGTAGGACACGAGCGCGTAGCAGGTGGAGTGCGATTTGTTGAAGGCATACTGGGCGAAAGCTTCCCAGTCGGCCCAGATCTTCAGGACGATCTCTTCGCTGAAGTTATTCGTGCGGCACCCTTCCAGGAATTTTTCCTTCAGCTCGTCCATCATCTTCTTGATCTTCTTCCCCATGGCCTTACGCAGGGAGTCGGCCTCACCGCGTGTAAACCCGGCCAGCCTCCTGGAAAGGCGCATCACCTGTTCCTGGTAGACGGTGATGCCGTAGGTTTCCTTGAGCTCTTCCTCCATCTCCGGGAGGGCATAGGTGATTTTTTCCCTGCCGTGCTTCCGGTCGATGTAGTTCGGGATGTATTCCATCGGGCCCGGACGGTAGAGGGCGTTCATGGCGATTAGGTCCTCAAAGCGGTTTGGCTTGAGATTCCTGAGGTGTTTTTTCATCCCCGGCGATTCGAACTGGAACAGGCCCGTGGTGTCGCCGCGGCTGTAAAGTTTGTAGGTTTCTTCGTCATCAAGGGGGAGGTTTTCGATTTCGATCTCCACATTCCGGGATTCCCGGATATTATCCACGGCATCCTTGATGATCGATAGGGTTTTCAGGCCCAGGAAGTCCATCTTCAGCATCCCGACATCTTCAACGTGCTTGCCATCGAACTGCGTAACCAGCAGGTCGGAGTCCTTTGACGTGCAGATGGGGATATGATCGATGAGGTCGTCGCGGCCGATAATGATCCCGCAGGCGTGGAGGCCGGTATGTCTGACCGACCCTTCGAGGGTTTCCGCGTATTTGAGCGTTGCGGTCACGAGCTCGTTGCCATTCTTGCGTTCCCTGGCCAGTTCGGGCTCTTCCTGGTAGGCTTTTTTAAGGGTTATCCCGGGCCGTTCGGGGACGAGCTTGGCCAGGCGGTCGGCATCGGAAAGCGGCAGTTTCTGGATCCGGGCCACATCACGGATGGCCATCTTGGCCGCCATGGTCCCGAAGGTAATGATGTGGGCCACCCGCTCATGGCCGTATTTATTGACCACCCAACGAAGGACCTCATCGCGGCCGTCTTCATCGAAATCGATATCGATATCGGGCATGGAGATGCGGTCGGGGTTGAGGAATCGTTCGAACAGGAGATTGTACCTGACGGGGTCGATATCGGTGATCCCGGTGCAATAGGCCACCACGGAGCCTGCTGCCGAACCCCTGCCGGGTCCCACGGCGACGCCCATTTTACGGGCGGCGTTGATGAAATCCTGGACGATGAGGAAATATCCCGGGAAGCCCATTTTTTTGATGGTTTCGAGCTCGAAGTCGATGCGCTCCATCGTCGTGGGATCAATGTCGCCATAGCGCCGTTTCGCCCCTTCCAGGGTGAGGTGTCGGAGATAGGCATCTTCGTCGGTGAACCCTTCAGGCAGCGGAAAGTCGGGCATGATGGGCTTTCGGTTCAGGTCGTAGAGTTCAACCTTATCGACGATTTCCTGCGTATTGGCCAGCACTTCGGGGATATCGGCAAAGAGCTCGCGCATCTCAGCCTGGGTTTTCAGCCATTCCTGCCGCGTGTAGCGCATCCGGTTCGGGTCGTCGAGTTCCCTGCCGGTCGACAGGCAGATGAGCCGGTCGTGGGCGCCGGCATCCTCAGGGTTGATGAAATGGCTGTCGTTGGTGGCGATGCATTTGATGGCATGTTTTTTCCCGAGTTCGAGGAGGACGCTATTGACATACACCTGGTCCTTGTAAACGCGCTGGTCCGTTTCCGGATCACCCGAGGGATGCCGCATCAGTTCGAGGTAATAGTCGTCGCCAAAGATCTCCCGGTATTCCAGGATGACTTTTTCCCCTTCAGCCACGCTGTGGTTCATGATCGTCCGGGCGACCTCGCCGCCGAGACAGGCGGAGCAGGCAATCAGACCCTCATGGTATTCCTTCAGCAGGTCCTTGTCGATCCGCGGCTTATAGTAAAACCCTTCGGTCCATCCCAGTGAGACAATGCGGGTGAGGTTGCGGTACCCCGTTTTGTTTTTGGCCAGAAGGATCAGGTGGTCGCCGCCGCCATCGTTTTTGTCCTCCTTGTCGAACCGGGTGCGGCGAGCCACGTAAACTTCGCAGCCGATCAATGGTTTGATCTGGTTTTTCTTTGCCTCGTTGTGAAAGACTTTTGCGCCGAACATGTTACCGTGGTCGGTGATCGCCAGGGCCGCCATGCCGTCTTCACGGGCTTTCTTCACCATTCGGGAATGGAGGCGGCACCGTCGAGGATCGAATACTGGGTGTGGACGTGCAGGTGGGTGAAGGGAATGTCGGCGGTCACGGGAACGGCGTCGGCCTCTCCGGGCCCGGGGATGTCGGTAATGTCGCCTGGTGCGGCATTCGGGATGATCTCCACGCCGGCAGGCACGAAGGGTGATGGATTGCGGTCGAGAAAATGCCGGTATTCTTCAGGGGTGAACCGGAGTTTGTTTTCCCTGGCGACACCCTGCCGAGCGAGCTCGAGAAAGCACCTGGCCGTGGCAATCACGTCGGCCGAGGCATTGTGGGCGTCGGTGAAATCCTCGTCGAAAAGTTTGCGGTGCAGTTCAGCCAGGGTGGGCCATTTGAACCGGCCACCCTTGCCACCGGGCAGGGCGCAAAAATCAGTACTTTCAATTTTTGTGCAGAATACCGGCTTCGCTGGAAACGGGTTTGCGATGCCTTTGCGGATGAACTCGGCGGCGACGATGTTGATGTCGAAATCGATGTTATGGCCGATAAGGAGCCTTGACTGCCCGACGTCGGCAGCAAATTCGCCAAGCACATCGGCCAGCGGGAGCCCTTCTTCCATGGCCCGGGATGTGGAGATGCCATGCACCTTCTCGGCACTGTAGGGGATGGTGAACCCTTCGGGCCGGATGATGTAATTCTTTGCCGCGCCCAGTTTGCCTTCCGGATCATGTAACTGCCAGGCAAGCTGCACCAGCCTGGGCCAGTTCTCAAGATCCTCCGGGGGAGCATCATATCTTAAGGGTAATCCGGTCGTCTCGGTGTCAAATATCAAAAACCACTCCACAGGAATCTTCTTTTATAAGGTAAATAACTGAATGACAGTCGGGTTTATTTTCTGCCACCCGCGATTAAAATTAAGACTTTTAGGCGGGATAAAAGAGTGTTGTTGATAAAGATTCATAAATTGACAGGCCGGGCGGAAGGAAGCGCACCCGGCTCCCGGGAAAGCGGACAGGAGTTTTTCATTCTATTTTCATCTTTCTCCTTTGAACTTAATTATTTAAGGTTTATCTTTGCGACCACTTTTAAAAATTGTAGGTTTAATTAATCATTATGATCAGAGTATGCCTGTAAAAATCAGATTGACACGACATGGCCGTAAAAGAAAGCCGTTTTTTCACATTGTTGTAACTGATAGCAGGGCGCCACGGGATGGTAGATACATTGAAAAAATAGGATCGTATAATCCTAATACTAATCCTGCTACGATTGAACTGGACTTCGACAAAGCACTTGATTGGGTTCAGAAAGGCGCTCAACCTACAGATACATGCAGAGCTATCCTCTCCTATAAAGGTGTGATGCACAAGAAGCACCTTTTGGAAGGAGTGAGAAAAAATGCGTTTTCCGAAGAAGTGGCCGAGAAGAGGTTTTCCGATTGGTTGACCCAAAAGGAAGCCCAGATTCAGAACAAACGCGATTCACTGGAGAAATCCAAAGAGCAGCTTGAAAAAGAAAAGCTGGCCAGGGAAACCAAGATCCGTGAAGCCAGGGCTGCGGAGCTGGCAAAACGCCAGGCTGAACTGAGCGCCAGTGAAACGAAAGCCACGGCAGAGGAAGAATCAGCTGAAGTTGAAGAAGCTGCCGAAACCACCGTGGAAGCACCCGTTGCCGAAGCCGCTCCGGAAGTAGCTGCTGAAAAGACGGTTGCTGAAGTACCTGAAACGGAAGCCGCTCCGGAAGAAGCTGCTGAAGAAACGGTTGCTGAAGTACCTGAAACGGAAGCTGCAGCTGAAGAACCGGTAGCTGAAGCTGCTCCCGAAAAAGCTGCTGAAGAAACCGAAACCACTGAAGAACCTGCTGAAGACAAAAAAGCAGAGGAAAACAGCGAAGAAAAAGAATCAGAAGCATAAATCCTGAATGATCAGGGACGACTGTTCAAAAATAGGATACATCACCAAACCTCACGGTAAAAACGGTGAAGTGGTGGTCCGGCTGAACGGTCCTTTTGCTGATGATATTGAACCAGGGGGGGCCATGTTCTTTGAGATCCAGGGAACATTGGTCCCCTTTTTTATTGAAGAAATCCGGCCGTCGGGTGATATGGCCTACGTGAAGTTCGAATTTGTGGATTCAGAACAGGAAGCGCGAAAATACCGTGGATGCAACCTTTACTCCCGGGTTGACGGAAGCGGCGGTCAACCTCTTCGCCTTTCAGGGGATGCCGGGCTTGAAGGGCTATACGGTCGTCGACGAGAACAGCGGGTTCTCAGGAGTCATCGAAGACGTCACCGATCATCCTTCAAATCCCCTGTTCCTGGTCAGGGATAATGAGCGGGAGATCTACATCCCTGCACAGGACGATTTTTTCGTCCGGATCAACCGGAAGAAACGCATCCTCTACGTGAAGCTTCCCGAAGGACTGACCGAACTCTGAAGCCTCAATTGGGATTTACCGGGTATTTCATGCTGATCTTTCCCTCAAAATGGGTAATGTCCGATTTCCATTCTTCCGGGATGATGCCCGTCACACCTTCCTTACGCCAGAAGCCGACGAGAACGGCACGGTTGAACGATTTGATCTCACCGGTTTCCGGATTGTACAATTCCTGGACCATTGTCAGGCTTTTTTCCCCGATCTGCTCGATTCGTGTTCTCACCGCTACATTCTCCTGCAGGAACACGGGTTTGTAGAATTCGATGTGAATAGAGGCCAGAACGACGGTGAAATGATCCCAGTCGATATCTTCTTTCAATACGTTCCTGAAATAATCCACGCGGGCCACATCATAATAATTCTGGTGCACTGAATTGTTCACATGACCCATGATGTCAATGTCATTAAACCTGATCTGGATGGGTGTGATATGTTTGAAATCTCCTGATTTTGAATTCATGACCTGGTTGTCTTTGTCCATAAAAGCCGAAAGTTTAGAAATTATTTTGGAATATGCAACTTGCTGAAAATTCCGGCGTCTTTAGAGCACAATTGCTCACCAATTCTTATAACGCTATGAAAACTCCAATCACCACCGCAGTTCTTCTCGCATTTGCGATCCTTATTTCCCTCAGCGGATTTGTCAGGGTTAAAGATGCCGGATCCCGTGCAGCGGGAGACGTGATCGATGTCGGTCCTTTTACGGAAGTCACGATCTCCATTTCTGCCAATGTCTACATTGAACAGGGGTCCCCCCGGAAGCTCACCATTGATGCGGATCCTTCTTCCATGGATAAAATCGTTGCAGAAGTTGAGAACGGCAACCTTCACCTGGAGCTGAGAAAGCCTTTCGACAGGATCAAGGGAGATGTCACCGTACATATCACCGTGCCGGAGCTCGATGAAATTTCCGTAGCCGGTTCGGCCAACACCATGGTCAATTCGACGTTCAATGCCGACAGGATGGCGCTGCGGATCGGCGGAAGCGGCAAGATCAACTTCAGCGACCTTCGGGCGAAGGATGTGGAAGCCACGATCTCCGGTTCAGGAAAAGTTCTTTTGGCCGGTCATGCCGATTCTTTTGATGTCAATGTCGCCGGTTCAGGGAAGGTGGAAGCCTTCGGTTTCGACGCGACGTCCTTCGACGGGAAGATCAGCGGATCGGGAAAATGCAATGTCAATGTCTCCAAGGATCTCAGCGCCTCGATTGCCGGCAGCGGGAGCATCGTCTACAAAGGTTCTCCCCGGGTCAATAAAAGTGTCGCCGGGAGCGGCTCAGTGAACGCTGCCCAATAAGGTGCGGCCGGATTTTCACTTTATTTCCTGATGATCTCAACCTGGCCCCCTGTCCCCAGCCTGATGATCGATGAAGGCGGAGCATGGTTTGGGTCGTCGCGCCGGTACCTGACGATGTAATCGGCGCCGTCTTTAATCTCCTGGCCGATGCTGTCAAAATCAAGTGGTGAAGGTTGGCCTGAAATATTCGCCGAGGTGGAAACGACAGGCCGGCCGAGGCCGGTCACAAGATTGCGGCTGAATTCCTCCCTCGTGATCCGGATGCCGATGCTACCGTCATCGGCCAGAAGATTTGCCGCCAGGTTCCGTGCCCCGGGGTAGATGATGGTCAGGGGTCGTATCGCTCACCTCGATGAGTTCGTAGGCGACGTCCGGCACCTCGTTCACATACCGCTCCAACCGGCCCTCGTGATCGAGAAGGACAAGCATCGATTTGGAATCTTCCCTGTTTTTCAGTTTGAAGATGCGATCGACGGCGTCAGCATTGGTGGCATCACAACCGATGCCCCAGATGGTGTCGGTGGGATACAGGATGATTCCGCCTTCCTTCATGACCCGGATCGCCTGTTTGAGATCGTCTCTGAAGTCAGCCAAGTGATTCATAAAGCTCAACGAGTTTCCGTGTTGTCCGTTCTTCGGAGAATTGCCCGGCAAACGTTTTTCCTTTTTCAACCATCCGCATTCGGAGTTGTTCATCACCGGCCAGTTTTTTTATCTGGAGGGAAAGTTCTTCGATATTCAGTGGATCGACATAGACGCTGTCGGGTCCTCCCGTTTCCTCGAGGCAGCTTCCCTTACCGGCAATGACGGGCACGCCCGAACTGATGGCTTCGAGGACCGGAAGCCCGAAACCCTCGAATGATGAAGGGTACAGGAAGAGAAGGGCCAGTTGGTAGATGACAGGAAGATCCCGGTTGGGGATGTTTTTCAGGAAGATGACCCCGGTCATCCCGTGCCGGGCGATATAGGTACGCACTTCAGCCGCATATTCCGTCTCCCTTCCAATGACGACCAGCGGAAGACCGATGCCGCCTTCATGGATGGCCCGGACCACGCTCAACAGGTTTTTTCGCTTTTCCACGGTCCCGACATACAGGAGGAAGGTGGCGGGAAGAGCGTATTTTTCCCTGATCCCGGTTAAAACCTCAGCGTCCGGCTTTTTCCCTGAACGCGGGATTGCACGACTGGTAAACCACGCTGATCTTCGCCGCTGAAGCCCCGGCATATTCCATGAGATCTCTCCGGGTCTGTTCACTGATGGCGATGATGCGGTCGGCGGTTTTGACGGCATACCGGAGTTTTTGTTTATAAATGCCCCGGTCGATCCGGGGATAGAGCCCGGGAAAACGGATGAAGATCAGGTCATGGATGGTCACCACGGAGCGAATCCCGGTGCGGGCAATGTTCAACGGCAACTCATTGCTCAGGCCGTGGTAGAGGTCGAGCCGGTCGCCGGCCAGCTCTTTTGAGAGGCCGGCCGTTCGCCATAAGGACGTGAATTTTTTAGTGAAGATGGTGGAGGGGGTGCGCAATGTGACCCCTTCCGGGGGAAAGTCACCGGTCCCCTCCCGGATCCCCGGGGTGTAGAGATAATAGTCGTTGGCCGGATAATACCGGCACATCAGCTGGATGATGTTCCGGCTGTAATTCCCCAGCCCGCTGAAATTGTAGTACGCCCGTTTTGCGTCGTATCCTATTCTCATGGCATCCTCAGAAAGCGACGTTGTATTCCCGGAGAGCGTCATTGAGCGACGTTTTCAGATCGGTCGATGGTTTTCTACGGCCGATGATCAGAGCGCAGGGCACCTGGAAGTCGCCGGCGGGATACGTCCGGGTGTAACTTCCCGGTATCACGACCGACCTTGGTGGGACAAAGCCTTTGTATTCAATGCGTTCGGAAGAAGTGACATCGATGATCCGGGTCGACCCCGTGATGACCACATTTGCTCCAAGCACAGCCTCACTGCCCACACGGGCACCTTCAACAACGATGCAGCGTGAACCGACAAAACAATGATCTTCAATGATCACCGGGCAGCCTGAACGGGCTCAAGGACACCCCCGATGCCCACGCCGCCGCTGAGATGAACATTTTTCCCGATCTGCGCGCAGGAGCCGACAGTCGCCCAGGTATCCACCATGGTACCTTCATCCACATAAGCCCCGATATTCACGTACGACGGCATCATGATCACTCCGCGGGCGAGGAAGGATCCGTAACGGGCCACGGCATGCGGCACAACCCTGACGCCAAGCCCGGCATAACCGGTCTTAAGCGGGATCTTATCGTGGAACTCAAACGGCGGGACCTCGATGGTTTCCATCTGCCTTATCGGGAAATAGAGGATGACGGCCTTTTTCACCCACTGGTTCACCTGCCAGTCCTCTCCCGTCCGTTCAGCCACCCGGATCTTCCCCTTGTCCAGATGTTCAATGGTGCTGAAGATGGCCTGCTGAACATCCTTGTCCTTTAACAGTTCCCGGTTGTCCCAGGCTTTTTCGATGGTGTTTTGTAAATCCGTGCTCATTTTATCAATGGTCATTGGTCAAAAAACAAAGGTAAGACATTATGCTGAAAGAACAGAAAGGTTCCGGCTCAGGCGAGATTTCGTTTCAGCCCGGCCCGAAGCCGTGATTTTTTCACAAGTCGAAGGATCACGTAAAGAAGGGCGAGGGAGAAGATGATGGTGGCTCCGCTGGGAATGTTCAGGTAATAGGAGACCACCAGTCCCGGCAAAGGAACCTGCGAAACCGATCAGGATGGAATAGATTATGATGGTTTTGAAATTCCGGGTGAACAGGTTAGCGGCGTTTTGAGGGATGGTCAGAAGGGAGAGCAAAAGGATGATGCCCACGATCTTGATGTTTAAAACGATGGTCAATGCGACCAGGATGACCAGCAGGTAATTGAACACCCCGGCGCTTTTTTTCAGGGTGGAAGCATAGGCTTCATCGAAGGCGATAAAAAGGATATACCGGTAAAAGACGGTGAAGAAGACAATGAGCAGCACGGCGAGAGCGGTGAGGAGCAGGAGATCGGTCGTGTTCACCGTCAGGATGCTTCCAAACAGGTATGTCATCAGGTTGGGGGCGTACCCGGGGGTGAGGTAAACGAAGATGATGCCGATGGCCATGCCGAGCGACCAGAGCATGGCAATGACGGAATCGTTGCGGATATTTCCCTTCCGCGTAAGCTGCTCGATACCGAGGCCGGTCATCACGGCAAAGATGGCGGCGCCGAGGATGGGGTTCCATCCCAGGAAATAGGCAATGCCGATACCGCCAAATGACGAATGGGTGATACCCCCGGAGATGAACACGATCCGGCGCGAAACGACGTACGTCCCGGCAATGCCGCAGGTAATGGCGGTCAGGGCCGCCGCCAGGGTCGCATTGATGAAATACTGGTATTCGAAAAGACTGGTGAGGCTCTCCATGGAAGTTATTTTTCGTGATCCTGCAACACCCGGTGTGGGACGGTGCCGTGGGTGATGATATCGATGGGACAGTTATAGACCTTGAGCTGTTCGTTGCTGATCTCGTTCGACGGGTGGTAATGCAATGTACGGTTCACACAGGCAATGGTCCGGATGTAAGCCGAAATGGTGCCGATGTCGTGTGAGACCAGCAGGATGGCCATTTCCCGGTTGAGATCGCGGAGCGATTCGTAGAGTTCCAGCTCAAAACGGTTGTCGACGAAAGTCCCCGGCTCATCGAGGATCAGCAGGGAAGGGGATGAGATGACGGCTCTCCCGAGCAGCACCCGCTGAAGCTGCCCCCCGGAAAGCTCGCCCACGGACGTTCCTGCCAGATGCTCCAGGCCGATCCTTTCCAGAATGGCTTCGGCTTTGATCACATCGTCGCGGGTGTACCGCCTGAACAACGTTTTCGTCGAGAGAAGGCCGGAAAGGACAACTTCCCTGACCGGGATGGGGAAGTCCCTGTCGATATTGTTTTGCTGGGGAAGATACCCGATATGCCTCCGGAAATCGTTCTGTTTGGCATTGAAGGCGTACTTCACTGAGCCGGAAAACGGTTTCATAAGCCCCAGGATAACTTTCAACAGCGTGGTCTTTCCTCCGCCGTTTGGCCCGATAATGCCGATGAAGTCGTTACGGGTCACCGACATGCTGACATCCCTGAGAATGACCTGGTCACCGTATCCGGCATGTATGCCCTTCAGTTCGAGGATCGTGTCTGACATCGGTTAGGTATTGATGAGGTTTTGAAGGATCCTTACCATTTCATCGTCCCAGTCTTCCGCCAGCGGATCGATGGTCACGATCCGGCCGTGGATCTGCCCGGCCAGCGACCGGGCATTTTCGAGATTGAATTGTTTCTGGACAAAGATCCGGGTGATGTTTTTCTCCCGGGCCAGATCGATGATCCGGCTGAGATGTGCCGGGGGCGGCTCTTTTCCCTCATATTCGAGGGAAACCTGCTCCATCCCGTAATCCCTCGCCAGGTAAGTCAGTGCCGGGTGGTAGATCAGGAAGGTCTGTCCACGCAGTTCTGATTCATAGGCCCTGTACATGCTGTCGATCCGTTCAATGCCCGATAGCACGTTGCGGTAATTCTGCCGGAAAAGAGCCGAATCGGAAGGATAGTGGGCGCTGAGCACCGTCAGGACATTCCCCGCGATCATTTTTGCATTGACCGGCGACATCCAGATGTGCGGGTCGGCCCCTTCTTCGGCACCAGAGCCGGTTGGATGGTGCCCGGATCCGATAAAAACGATGCCGCGGGAAAGATCCTCGATGTCCAGGCCGGGGTTCAGATCGTGGATCTTTTTCATCCATACTTCCTCAAAAACGATCTTACCGATCCGGAAATACAATGTTGAATTCCCAAGGGCGCTCATCTGCGAGGGCAGGGGTTCATAAGTCACCGGTGAAGCCCCCGGAGGGATCATCACATTGATGTCGTATCCGTTGCCGGCAATTTTCGAGACGAAATATTTCTCGGGGAGGATGCTTACCGTGAGCACCGGTTTCTGGCCGGTTTGAGCCGGACGAACGCAGGCCGCCATCACAGCGGCGATCATCACCACGAGGAGGAAGCGATGCATATTATTTTGTTTTCATGTGCTTAAACCGAAACAATTTTGTGCCCTTTGGCGGGACCGGATCATACCCGTGACCACCCCACGGATTGCAACGCGATACCCGCGCCACTGCCAGGATAGTTCCCTTGACAAAGCCGTGAACTTTCAGGGCTTCAATGGCATAAGCCGAACAGGTCGGCGTATACCGGCAGGAATTCGGGAGAACCGGTGAAATGACGTACTGGTAGAATCTGACGAGCAGGATCATCATTCCGGTCAGAAGCCATCGAAACGCCCGTGAAACGGGGTTCTCAAGGATGAAATGTTTAACTCTTTCCCACATCATTGCACGCCTTGCAGATCCCGATGATCAGGAACTGGTTTTCAATTTTCACATACCCCTTGGGAAGGTTATAATCGTTGACCATGAGATCTTCCATGCAGACGATCCGCTGGCAGGAACGGCACTGGAAATGAACATGGTCGTGTTTTTTTTCATCCGGAAGGCGGCAATCGAGAAGTTTAAATTTCACCGAATTGTCCGACAGGATCCGTTGGATGAGACCTTTGGCCACAAGGGTGCTGAGGTTCCGGTAGATGGTTGTCCGGTTGCACGACTGCCCCATCTTTTCTTCAAGGTCTTTCTCGGAGAGGGGAACACCGGATTGTCTCAGGACTTCGAGCAATTTCAGGCGGCTCCGCGTCAAACTCAGGTTGTTGGATTGTAAAATATGGGTGAATTCCATCGGTCTGGTTTTTTGCAACTGAATTGCAAAATTAATAAATTATTCCAATAATTTAGAATTTTTCTAACCGGAAATTCCAAAAGATATATCGATCTTTGTGAGCTTTGGATGATTATGTTTTACAGCAGGGAAAATCAGGGCGTTCCCGTGACAAATCCGGAAAATAGTCGTGACCGGGGGCAATTCTTCGCCGAATTTCAGGTTATACTGTGTTGAGGCGGGCCGGGTGAATATTTGCAATGGGGTGAGGCGTGCCAACTGAGGGATCTTTTCCCGGACTGACATGACAATACATTCATACATTTCGTTTAATATAGAAAACAGATCTTGTTTATGAAAGACGCAGTAGCTATTTTATGTGCAGGTGGACCTGCACCAGGTATAAATACAGTCATCAGCAGTGTCACGAAAATTTTTCTCCAGAACGGTTATACCGTTATCGGACTGAATGGCGGTTATAAATCGTTGCTTGCCGACGAGCCGACTTATGATTTTCTCGATTTTGATTTCGCCGACCAGATTTACAGCCGGGGCGGGTCAGCTTTGAAGATGAGCCGGTACAAGCCGAAGGATGATGAATTCAAGGTGGACTTTTTCAAGAAGAACAATGTCAAGTTGCTGGTGACCATAGGCGGTGACGATACCGCTTCCACGGCCAACAGGCTCAGTAAATTTCTTGCAGGCTCAGGACCTTGATGTTAAAAACATACATGTTCCCAAGACCATCGATAACGACCTTCCGCTGGCCGAAGGAACGCCCACATTCGGGTATCATTCCGCCAAGGAAGAGGGTGTCAGGCTGGCCACCACCATTTATGAGGATGCACGCACCAGCGGAAACTGGTTTGTTGTTTCAGCCATGGGGCGCGAAGCCGGGCATCTGGCTTTCGGCATCGGGACGGCCTGCCATTACCCGATGATCATCATTCCGGAAATGTTCAACAAAACAAAGATCACCTTTGAAAAGATTACCAACCTGGTGATCTCCTCGATGGTGAAACGCCGGATTCTCGGCATCGACTATGGTGTTGCCATCATTTCGGAAGGGGTGTTCCATTTCATGAGCGACGAAGAGATCATTGCCACAGGGATCAATTTCACCTACGATGACCACGGTCACCCGGAACTCGGGAACGTGAGCAAGTCCCATATCTTCAACATGCTTGTTCAGCAGAAATTGAAATCGCTGCGGATCACCGTCAAGAGCCGTCCCAACGAAATGGGTTATGAGCTGCGGTGCTGCCGGCCCATCGCGTATGACCTCGCCTATGCCACGAGGCTCGGTCTCGGGGTATTCAAACTCTTCAAAAATGGAGAAACCGGTTGTATGGTTACGGTCGGCAGGACTGGCGATATCACTCCATTGTATCTCCGGGATGTTGAAGATGCCTCGGGAAAGGTCATCCCCCGCCTGGTCAATGTCGACTCGGAAAAGGTCCAGCTCATCTACAAGAACAACCTTCATTATCTCACCAAAGCCGATTACCGGAGCGCCAAGAAATATGTCAAGGATCCTGAAGAATTCGATTTCTTCAAAATTCTTGAATGGGAAGAGTAGGGGAGGGACATGGGTACGCGGGTACGTAGGTACGTGGGTACGCGGACATAGTCGTCAATCGTAACTCGTTGTAAAACTCCAGACGATACGTGTTTAGCCCACTTTCGTTGAAAACAGGGCTTTGATTTGAAAATGGCAATATACCAAAGAGCTTTTTTAGTTTGACGGGGTGTTCTTCATTGAGCACCTCGTTTTTTGTATCCAGCTGCGATGGGTGACTGGCAGATTGGTATTTCCGCTTTTAAGGCCGCCTCTTTGTTTTTCACGGAGAATGGCCGGGCCTTCCGGAAATGATGCTGAGATCCCTGATCTGCCTCACTCAGGTCTTTCCTCCGCTTCTTATTTTGTTTAAGGCATTCATTGTTATTTATAACGATTTCGCTTAATTTTATGGGAAATTCCAATGAATTGTAATCACCAAATAACAACTTAGGATATGGCAGAAATCAAACGGAAAAAAGGGACCATTGGCATACTCACCGGTGGTGGCGATGTTCCGGGGTTAAACCCGGCCATTCGGGCGATTACCATCAGGGCTTTGCGTGAAGGTTACCAGGTGCTTGGCCTGAGAAGGGGATGGGCCGGGATCATGGAGCTTGTCAGGGACAAGAAAGCCGATAATTCAGACAAATACATGATCCTGACCGAGGAGATCGTGAACAAGGCCGGGCGGACCGGTGGCACATTTCTGCATACCTCGCGGACCCGGCCAAGTCATGTGCCCAGGGAACATGTGCCTGTTCATCTGAAGGAGACTTACACCAAAGACGTCAATGATCTCACCGAGGAGATCCTGAAGAACCTGGAATTCCTGGGTATCGATTACCTGATTCCCATCGGGGGAGACGATACCCTGTCGTATTCCGTGCGCTTGTACCAGGAAGGGCTCAAGGTCATTGCCATACCGAAAACAATGGACAACGATGTTCCGGGAACGGATTATTGCATCGGGTTCAGCACCTGCATCACTCGGACCATAAATTACACCAATACCCTTCGCACTTCGGCCGGCTCCCATGAGCGCATCCTGGTCCTCGAAGTGTTTGGCCGTTACGCCGGGTTCACGGCGATGCTGCCGACCATGGCAGGGGCTGCCAACCGGTGCGTGATCCCTGAATACCGCTTCAACGTCGAGAAGCTGACCAAACTGCTCGTGGAGGACCGGGCACGGAACCCCAGCCGGTATTCCGTCGTCCTGGTCTCTGAAGGAGCCACTTTTGAAGGAATGGAGGAAATGTCGTTCCGTTCTCAGGAAAAAGACATGTACGGGCATTCAAAACTGGGAGGCATCGGCGACCTGGTGTCGCGCAAAATCAAGGAACTGTCGCCGAAATTCAATAAAGGACAAACCATTAATGTCATTGAGCAGCAGCTGGGCTACCTGGTCAGGGGCGGTGATCCCGATGCCATCGATTCCATCGTGCCCATGGCCTACGGGAACCTGGCCCTCGACCTGATCATGAAAGGGATTCACGGACGGCTGATCGTTTTGCGGAATGGACGTTATGACAATGCGCCCGTTGATGTGGTAACAAACTCCAAGAAACTGGTCGATATCCGGAAACATTACAATGTTGACCGCTACCGGCCGCATTACAAGAGTTTCGAATTCCAGCCCCTGTTTATCATGACCGGGAGCTCTTCCTGAGTCTGACCTTTCCGGCGGCGCTGCTTAACGGGCCAAAGGCCCTTTTGGTTCCTGGTGTTCTCCTTGCGGGGGCATGAACAGGTAAACAAAAGGGCCTTTGCCGGTCTGCGACGTGGGGCCGGGGCTATTTCTTAAAATAGATCCAGGATTCGGTGGCTACCCCCGACCGGGCTTTGGACAGTGCAGGCAGTGAATTTTTCAGCGTGTTGTAGGTGCCGTATGTCACCAGGTGAAAATCCCAGGGCCCGTCGAGGATCTTTCCCTCATGTCCCATCGATTTCACTTTCTCCGAATAGGATTCCGCATATTTCATGTTTTTAAAAGCGCCCACGACAACATAATAAACATTTCCATCGGCTTCCGTTCCCGAATTCATGTTTTTCTGCAGCTCATCCAGTTTCTCCTGGTAGGAATTTTTTAACTCATTGAACTGTTGGGCATAATGGATGGAATCTTCACGCAATTGCTGCTGCAGTTCGCTGTTCTTTTTGGCCAGGAGGGCAAATTCCTGCCGCTTATTCCTGTCGGACGATTTGCCAAACCAGTTATTCACTTTTTTACACGATGTACCGAGCATAAGAGATGCTGCAAATATCAGGATCAGGTATTTTTTCATATCCGGAGATTTATAGATTTATATAAACAAAAGTATGAATAAAGTGGGCAAAAGTCTATATCCGGATCTAAAAAGATATCAATAGTGTCCCGTAAAAGATCAAAACAGCGTAAACACGATAAGTGTATACTGTCACGGCGCGGTGGCCGCTAACCGGTTTGCCGATGGCGGGGAGCTCACGGACACACCTGAAAATGATCATGATTTGAGTAAAAAAGTAGATATCTTTCCGGCAGGAGGACAAGAACTTATAATGTAAAGAATACGATGGTTTTCCATATAATGGATTGTATCTGGCATCATTCATCATTGTCATTTTTTATCGGACACCAGTGTATAATTAATTAATCACTTCAACCCCTTCAGGGTTGCCTACATTCCGTCATTCTACCCGGGGTTTCACCCCGGGCTACTGTTTATTGAACCCCTTCAGGGTTCCCCTGATGCCTGGCGTTCACCGTATTAAAAAATTCAGAACATAAGAAGCGTGAAAATTTTTACCGGTTTGCTTATGTGTGTGTTGGAGAAAACCTGATAAATGGCCGCCGAACACAACGCATTTTTTCATTTATTAACCAGAGGCGCTGTATCATGAAATAGCCAGGCACCCTGAAGGGGTTCCGTTCACCGCATTAAAAAATTCAGAACATAATAAGCGTGATGATTTTTACCTCTTTGCTTTATGGTTTATTGGAGAAAACCAGAAAGGGCCGCCGAACACAACGCATTTTTTCATTTATTAACCAGAGGTGCGGTATCATGAAGCGGCCAGCCACCCTGAAGGGGTGCAACAAACAGTAGCCCCGGTTGACAACCCGGGGTATGGATGACGCGTTTCACCGCAACCCTGAAGGGGTTGAATTGGATCAATGAAAAGTTTTTATATGTAATCAGTCCGAAGTCGGAAGTCGGAAGTCGGAAGTCGGAAGTCCGAAGTCGGAAGTCGGACTGATTAAATACTGCATTTCTTTAGGGAATTTGTATGGTAATCGAAATATACTTTCGCCATAATCCATCCCCTTTGCCAAACAATGCGTTTTTCAAATTTAAATTGCATCATCGTTTTGTTTCTTTTCTTTCAACTTCCGACTTCCGACTCCGGGCTTCCGACTCCCCACCTTTCAACACTGATTAGTTAGTGTCAGAAAGAAAACTCATGATTTTTTGCCGTGCTTGATAAGAAAACGTCAAGAGCAAGGCTTGCGATGACTGAAAAACAGGAGTTTACTTTTCGTAAATGACTGTTTTGAAGTCGAGCATAACGCAGCTATTGGCGTTTTCTTGCAAGCACTAGTTACAGCTTTTTTAATTTCCTGCTTAATCTGTCAGAGCCATGCATCTATTTTGGTTGACTTTTGTTTATAAAGAAACGCTAAACACGACGATTATGGTTAACATTTCAACACGCTACATGGGCCTTGAACTGTCGAGTCCACTGATCGCTGCCTCCTCAGGCCTCACCGACAATGTTTCGAACCTGAAACACTTCGAAGAATCCGGTGCCGGAGCGGTTATCCTTAAATCGCTTTTTGAGGAAGAGATCCTCCTGGAGAAGAAGGCGTCACTCGCCCGGATGAATGCCGAACGTTTTCTTTACCCGGAATCGCTTGAATTTTATGATGACCAGGATGACCGGAACCAGGAGTCGACGATGAAATACCTCGATCTTGTCCGCAATGCCCGCGCCAGCCTCGGGATCCCTGTCATCCCGAGCATCAACTGCGTTACCACGCAGCACTGGACCTATTTCCCCCACGAACTTGAACTGGCAGGGGCCGATGCCATCGAGCTCAATGTTTTCATTATGCCCTCCGATCTTAAAAGAACGAAGGAAGAGAATGAAAAGGTTTATTTCGATATCATCCGGGAGGTGACCTCGAGGGTGAAAATTCCGGTTGCCCTGAAGACCAGTTTTTATTTTTCCGACCTGGCGAGCACGTTGAAGAAATTTTCAGGGACGGGGATCGGGGGACTGGTTCTTTTCAACCGTTTTTACAGTCCCGATATCGATCTCGACACCCTGGAGATCACCACTTCCAGCGTTCTGAGCAATCCTTCGGACTTCACCAATGCACTTCGCTGGATCGCCATCATGTACGGCCATGTGGACTGTGACCTTTCTGCTTCCACCGGTGTGCACGACGGCAAAACCATGATCAAGATGCTCCTCGCCGGAGCCACGACGGTCCAGGTTGCGTCGGCTTTCTACAGGAACGGGGTGAAACATGCCACCGTCATGATCGACGAGCTGAAGTCGTGGATGGAGAAGAAGGGATACTCTTCGCCCGATGAGTTCCGGGGATTGATGAGCAGTAAAGACACGGGAAATCCCGCCGCCTTCCAGCGGGTCCAGTTCATGAAATATTTCAGGGGTCAGCAACCCTGGGATAACCACTGATGTTTTCCGAAAAGCTCAAAGATGCTGCCCGGGATTACCGCTTTCTGCTCAATAAATCCTATCCCCAGAAGGCAACCATCAAGCTTGTGGGGGATAAGAACCAGTTAACCGGCGAGGAACGGTCCATGCTTTACCGTGGTATTTCCGACGAAGTCTCGGCAAAGGCCCGGCGTTCCAGGATTGTCGGCGATCCCGGTGAGGGTCCCCTTTATGTTGATTCTTACAATATTCTTTACACCATCGGGAACTATCTGGTGGGCCGACCGGTGTATCTTTCTGACGACGGTATTCTGCGGGACACCGGCGAGCTGAGGGGGCGGTTCGGCAATAAGAAAGTCTTTGAACAGACCCTTGGCCTGGTTGAGGCTTTCATGCTTGCCCATGCCGGCATCGAATACCATTATTTGCTGGATGCCCCGGTTTCGAACAGCGGACGCCTGGCATGCCGTCTGGAGGCGTTTTTGGCCGGGCATGGCATCAGGGGCACGGCACGAACCGTCCGGTCGCCGGATCACGAACTGATCCTCACCGGTAGTGGCCTGGTATGTACGAGCGATTCGGTGATCATGACAAAAGTGAAGACCGGGATTTTCGATATGCCCAGGCATATCCTCTCTACCCGCTATGGGGCGGTTTTCGACGATATTTCAGCGATCTTCGAGTAAACCGGACGTGACATTCCGCGCTCAGATCAGGTCACAGGCTTCGGCGGGCATCCAATGTTTATCCTTACCTTCCCATTTAATACTGCATCCGATGGGATTCGTTTTCTTCACGCTGACATCCCTGCCGGTGGTCAGCTCGTCGAGGGTGCGCTCAAGGTCATTGACGGAAATTTTCGAGGCATCCCTTGGATTGTCTACACCGCGGCCTGTATAGACCAGCCGTCTGTTCTCATCGAAAACAAAGAAATGAGGCGTCCGCAATGCACCATATTCGTCGGCCATAGCCTGTGATGCATCGTGAAGGTAAAGCCAGGGGAATTTTTCCGATTCCATGCGTCTGACCATATTCCCGAAGCTGTCTTCCTCGTAGGTGTTTTGACTGTTCGAATTGACAGCGATGAACCGCACGCCCTTCCCTCTGTATTTTTCGGCAGTTTTCCGAGTGATCTCATCTGAGCCGAGTACATAAGGGCAATGGTTGCAGGTGAAGAATACCACGAGGTATTTTTCATCAAAGTCGCTGAGCTTATAGGTATTCCCATCCGTGGCCGGAAGCTCGAATTCCGGCGCTTTTGCTCCGATTTCCAATGTATAGGCCATATTCCCTCCTTTTGGTATTTCTGTAGTAACAAATTAAACGCGGTAGGGTTTACCTCATTTCCGGAGGACGCACATGATCGGGTAATGATCGGAGAGGCGGGCTTCCACTTTTTCGAAACCGGTGGCCTGGAACTCACCACTATAGAGGATGTAATCAATGCGAAAGGAAAGACGTCCGAGATAGGTATCGCCCAGTCCCCTGCCGGCATGTACGAAGGCATCGTTGAGTCCCCGGCTCATGGTGTGGTAGGTATAAGACACCGGGGTGTCGTTAAAGTCGCCGCACACGATGACCGGGTGAGGCGAGTGGCTGATGCTGGCGGCAACCTTATCGGCCTGGTGGGCCCGCTTGATATAGGCCACCTTGAGTTTCGATGAAATGTCCTGAAGTTCTCTCAGCTGTTTTTCATTGTACCCGAGGCTCAGGCTGTCGATGAAACGGTAATTGTTTGACCGGAAATTCACCGATTGGAGGTGGTTATTGTAGATCCTGACCGTATCGTCCATGTAGGCGATATCGGTGTAGATGGCCATATTCCTTGACTTTTCAAACGTAATGACCCCCCTGCCCACGATGGGGAACCGGCTGAAGGTGGCGATGCCATATCCGGTGTTGGTCCCTGTCCTGATGCTGTACTGGATATGATGATACGGCGTTTCGCCGAATAGCTTGTCGATGTTTTCCGGCCGGAGAGTCGATTTGTTGTTGGTGTAAAATTCCTGGATGCAGACCACGTCGGGGTGCTCGCTGCGGATGAAGTTAAAGATCCCCTTGTTGGTATTGGGATCAGCCAGCCACTCATAGATGTTAAATGCCCTGACATTGTACGACAGGATCTTCAACTGATGGCCCCTGTCCCTGGGTCCCGGTTTGTTTTTTTTAACAAAAACGGGGAAGTAGCTGTTCAGGTAACCCACTCCGGCAATCAGCACAACGAGGGAAAGAAAGGCCATTTTCTTCCAGCGCACCGTCCAGTAAATCACCAAAAGGATATTGGCAGCCAGGAGATAAGGGTAGGCCAGCCCAAAGAAAGCCAGCGGCCAGATCCTGGCCGGCGAAACGACCGTAGAAAGGTAGGAAAGGATCAGTCCCCCGGCGACAAGCAGGTTCAGGTATACCAGGATCGTATGTGCCAGTTTTCTCAAGGGATGGATTTTTCTTCAGGGTCATTTATTCATCTTGAACAGGGTCTCCTTCTCTTCAGAGGTCAGGCTGTCGTATCCTTTCTGGGAAATTTTATCCAGGATCCGGTCAATTTCTTTCTGTTTTTCCAACTTGATGCGGTTATATTCCAGATCGTCCCTGGCCGGTCGCTTGTGGGTGACCCGCATCTTCTTCCGGGGTCTGAACATAAAGAACAATTTATCGATGAACCGCGAGAATCCCATGGTAATGTCCCTTCCGTTTTTATATCTGAGGGTGAACAGGTAACCCAGGGCAGCGCCCCCGATATGGGCGATTTTGCCACCGGTGTTGACGGAAAAATCGAGGAGTGAGGAGAGAACGAAACCGGCGAGAGCGACATAGAGGATTTTCACCGGCCCGATGAAAACGATATAGATCTTATAATCCGGCACGAGCGTGCCGATGGCGATCACGATGGCCATGATGGCTGCCGAGGCGCCGATGGCAATGGTGGCCGGGTTGGAATGGCTTAATCCGGGAAAAATGTTATAAGAAAGAATGTAGAGGGCGGCGCCCGGAGATCCCCCCCAGCAGGTAAACACTCAGCAGCTGCCGTTCGCTGAGGTAGGAGAGGAATATTTTGCCGAACCAGTACAACCAGAGCAGGTTGAAGAGGATATGCAGGAAGTTTTCATGCACGAACATATAGGTGATCACCGTCCAGGGACGCCTGACCAGGATATGCAGGTCCCAGGGCACGCCGAGCCAGGTGATCGCCTGGTCGATGAAATCCCCGCCGTTAAAGAGATGAAGGAAGATGATGGCCATCTGGATCAGCAGGAAAACGCCGAGATTGACATAGATAAGCCGCGTCAGGGTACTTCCTGTCTTGAACGAAGCCTTTATTTCATCCACGATATTCATGATACAACTCCTCTGCAGTTTGATCGATCAATAAAATTTGTTACGGTTTTGTCCCCAGATTTTCAACAGGATGAAGCCAAAGAGCATCCCTCCGATATGCGCAAAATGGGCGATGTTGCTTCCGGGCTGGGAAATTCCGAGGTAAAGTTCGAGCAGACCGTAGCCGATGACAAAATACTTGGCTTTGATCGGTATGGGAGGGAAGAGCAGGAAAAGCTGTGTGTTGGGAAAGAGCATCCCGAAGGCGAGAAGGACGCCAAAAACGGCTCCCGAGGCACCGATGGTCGGCACATAGAGTCCGCGTGCCACTTTCTGGGCGAGCGGATTGGACGAACGTGCCATGCGTTCAAGGATCTCCGGGGTGAACTTGTCGATACCGAACTGCTGTGTGGCTTCGGCCAGAGTTTTGGAAAGTTCGATATGCAGTACCAGTTCATGAAGGAATGCCGCTCCCAGTCCGGTGATCATATAATAAATGAAAAATCGCCTTCCTCCCCAGACGGTTTCGAGCACCCTTCCGAACATCCAGAAGGCGAACATATTGAAAAAGATATGCCCGATGGAGCCGTGCATGAACATGTGGGTGATGATCTGGTAAGGCTCGAAATAGGGTGAGCCCACGTAATACAGTCCCAGGGTCCTGTCCAGGTCGATGCCGAAAGCGCTCCGGAACCCCAGCGTGGCCAGGTACATCAGAACGTTTATGATGATCAGGTTTTTTACGACGGGGGGTGTGCTTCCCACCCGGCCTACATATGCACTGCTCATTATCAGTTAAGTATTTTTGAGATTTCCTCAGTTTTTATGATGCTGATCACCGGCTTGCCGGAAGGTGAAAAGTTGGGGTTGGAACAACCGAAAAGCTTGTCGACCAGTTCACGCATTTCCTGCACGTCAAGAATCCTGCCATAAGGTATTGCCGATGCCCTGGACAGTGACCTGGCGATCTTTTCGCTGAGTGCCGTTCCCGGATCAGCCTCATAAGCCTTATAGTTTTCAAGCATTTGCTCTATAAGGGATTTCAGATCGGAATTTTTGACAGTTTCCGGGATGCCGTGGATGACAATGGTCTGGTTCCCGAATTCCCGGATGTCGAAGCCAAGTTTGTTCACCTCCTCTTTAATTTCAGTAAAAGTAACGAAATCAGAGGCATTTAGTTCGATGGTCTCAGGGAAGAGGGTTTGCTGAACTACGCCGTGGCGTTTTGCAAAAATGTCCAGGTTATGTTCATACAGGATCCGCTCATGTGCCCTTTTCTGGTCGATGATCATCAGACCGGATTTCACCGGGGTCAGGATATATTTTCCTTTAAACTGCATTAGACGCACCTGGCCGTTGGGGGTGTCGTCGTCGGGGCGAGCCGCATCCTTATCCGGCTGGACTTCCCTGTGCGCGGGTTCGTAAAGCTTCTCCCAGTTGCTGATGGTTGGTCCTCTGCGAACCTCGGCCACCGCGCTCCTGGTCGTCAGCATCGAAGGGATTGAAATGCGGGTTGATGCCCACCTCCGGGATCCGGATTTCCGTGTCATGCCTCAGCACGGGAATATCCACGACGCCTTCCGTCCTGAAATCGAGTGATGGCGAGAGATTGTATTTGCCAATGGATTCGCGGACCACCGCAAGCAGGATCTGCCAGATCGCCTGCTCGTCTTCAAATTTCACCTCAGTCTTGGTGGGATGGATGTTGATATCGATCCTTGAAGCATCGATCTCGAAATAGATGAAATACCCGGGGATGGCATCGGGCGGGAGGATCTGCTCGTAGGCTTTGACCACGGCCCGGTGAAAATACGGATGCCTGATATAACGGTTATTCACGAAAAAATACTGTTCACCGTAGGTCTTACGGGCAAATTCGGGCTTCCCGATGAACCCGCCGATGTTCACGAGCGTGGTCTCCGAGTTGACAGGGATAAGGCCGGGATTAACCGATTTGCCGAAAATGTTCACGATCCGCTGCCGGAGGTTGCCGGCAGGCAGGTTGAAGATCTGGGAATTGTTGTGGATCAGTGAAAATTCGATACCGGGATGAGCCATGGCCACGTGGTTGAACTCCGTGATGATATGCCGGAGTTCGGTGGAATTGCTCTTCAGGAATTTCCGTCGTGCCGGGACGTTGAAAAATAGATTCCGGACCATGAAATTGCTTCCGTCGGGGCAGGCGACCGCTTCGTTGGTCCGGACCTCTGAAGCGCCGATGCGGATATGGGTTCCGAGTTCATCTTCCCGCCGCTTGGTTTTGAGACTCACCTCGGCAATGGCCGCGATTGAGGCCAGGGCCTCTCCGCGGAACCCTTTCGTCCGGATGGCAAAAAGATCGTTGGCCGAAGTGATCTTGGAGGTGGCATGTCTTTCCCAACATAACCGGGCATCGGTGCCCGACATGCCGCAACCGTTGTCGATGACCTGAACCAGCGTCTTTCCGGCATCCCTGATATTGACGGTAATCGAATCAGCTCCCGAATCCACGGCATTTTCCACGAGCTCCTTCACCACCGAAGCAGGCCGCTGAATGACTTCACCGGCAGCAATCTGGTTGGCAACAGCCTCGGTGAGAAGATGGATGATTCCGCTCATCGTTTATCTGAAGAGGATAAGATAAGCCACGAACAACAAAATCAAAATGATGATAACCAGTCGGATGTTCGATTGTTTCCGGGCTTTTTGGGTTTTATGAAAATAATTCCGCATCGATCCTCTCCGGATGGAGGGGGTGTACCCGGCCGGTTCCTCCCGCCTGATCCCAATCTCCTTTTCGAGCTGCCGTGCCCTGGCTTCCTTCTCCTCCTTCTCCGGGTTGTAATAAAGAGGCTGGTAGTTGAACTCTTTATGTCTGGGCAACTTGAATAAGCGTATCATTGCCATGTTTGTTCCATTTTAAGATGTAAAGTTACCAATAATTTTAAAGATGCACCTGTGACCGCAACTTTAATTAGTGCTTGCAAGAAAACGCCAATAGCTGCGTTATGCTCGACTTCAAAACAGTCATTTACGAATAGTAAACTCCTGTTTTTCAGTCATCGCAAGCCTTGCTCTTGACGTTTTCTTATCAAGCACGGCTAAAAAACATGAGTTTTCTTTCTGACACTAATTAAGAACGTGAATTTATAAGTAATTGTTGAGCAATGGGATATGAAATTTGAAATTTGAAAGCCTCCCGGATCCCATAGACGCTAATCATTCCGGGGATTTGGACGGATGGTGTTCGCTTATCCGCCAGCAGGCATGGCCAAACCCGGGACTTTTTCGGTGTTTTATTTCCGGATTTGGATAAAAATAAGGAATTTTGGGCGGTAAACCATTCCCTAAATACACTGACCATGGATCTAATCCGGAAGAGCCTGAATGAGGCCAGGCAGTTACTCGACACCTTCGCCGGTGACGAACGGAACATCGCCTCCGTGAAGCAGGCTGCCGAGCTTTTTACAACGGCCGTTCGTTCGGGCGGGAAGATCCTCTCCCTCGGCAACGGGGGATCCATGAGTGATGCCATGCATTTTGCCGAAGAGCTGACGGGTCGCTTCCGGGATGACCGACCGGCGTTGCCTGCACTGGCCATCGCCGATCCCACCCATATCACCTGTACGGCCAATGATTACGGGTTCGATGCCATTTTCTCCCGGTACATTGAAGCTCACGGCAGGAAAGGGGACGCCCTGCTGGCCATCAGCACGAGCGGCAACTCCGCGAATGTGATCCGGGCGATGGAAGCCGCCAGGCAACGCGGGATGAAGATCGTCGCCCTTACCGGCAAAGACGGGGGCAGGGCCGCCGGACTCTGTGACGTGGAAATACGGGTTCCCTGGAGCGGTTATTCCGACCGGATCCAGGAGATGCACATCAAAATCATCCACATTTTAATCCAGTCCATCGAAATTTCTCTCGCCGGCTAGCTGATTTTTCGTCTTTTTTTCCATTAAGGGGAGAAGACACAAAAATACAGCTTATGTTGATCAAAGCGTTCGGCAGCTCTGTGCATGGTATTAATGCCACCACCATCACGGTCGAGGTCAATATCGCCCAGGGCGCCAAGTTCTTTATCGTGGGCCTTGCCGACAATGCCGTCAAGGAATCCCAGCAGCGTATCGAATCGGCACTGAAAAACAATGGTTTCAACTGGCCGGGCCAGCGGGTGGTGGTCAACCTGGCGCCGGCAGACATCCGGAAGGAAGGATCAGCGTACGATCTTCCCCTGGCTGTCGGCATCCTTGCCGCCTCCAGTCAGCTTTCCGGGGAGAAGCTCAAAGAATTTGTGCTGATGGGGGAACTCTCGCTCGACGGCGATCTGCAGCGGGTCAGAGGTGTCCTGCCCATGGCGATCACGGCGCGGCGGGAAAATTTTACAGGCCTCATCCTTCCAACGGAGAATGCGATGGAAGCGGCGGTGGTGGAAGGCCTCGATGTCATCGGTGTCGGCAACCTGATGGATGTCGTCGGCTTTCTCAACGGGAGCCGCGAACTGACGCCGGTGAAGATCGATACGAAGAAGCAGTTTTTCGACCGTGTGAACCGCTTCGACAATGACTTTTCAGAGGTCAGGGGGCAGGAAAACGTGAAGCGTGCCCTGGAGATTGCCGCCGCCGGGGGACATAATATCCTGATGATTGGTCCTCCCGGAGCCGGAAAAACGATGCTCGCGCGCCGGCTGCCTTCCATCATCCCTCCTTTGACCCTTGAGGAAGCGCTGGAAACGACGAAAATCCATTCCGTCGCCGGGAAAACCGGTTCGGAAAATTCGCTGATGACGATCCGGCCCTTCCGGAATCCTCATCACACGATTTCTGACGTGGCCCTTGTCGGTGGCGGCGCTTACCCACAGCCCGGGGAAATCTCCCTGGCCCATAACGGGGTTCTGTTCCTCGATGAACTTCCGGAATTTAAACGGAATGTGCTCGAAGTAATGCGCCAGCCTCTGGAGGACAGGATCATCACCATTTCCAGGGCGAAATTTTCCGTGGAATATCCCGCCAGTTTCATGCTCGTGGCCAGTATGAACCCCTGTCCCTGCGGGTATTACAACCACCCGGAGAAGTCCTGCCAGTGCGCTCCGGGGACGGTGAAGAAATATCTCAACCGCATCTCCGGTCCCCTGCTCGACCGGATCGATATCCATATCGAGATCATCCCTGTCCCTTTCCGTGAACTGGCTGAGTCGCGAGATGCGGAGAAGAGTGCCGTGATCCGTGAAAGGGTCATCAGGGCCCGGGATATCCAGTCGTTAAGATTTGCAGGAATGAACGGGGTCTACAACAACGCCCAGATGAGCAGCCGGCTGCTGCGAAAGCACTGCCGGCTGGATGAGGCTGGGGCAAAAATCCTCAAAAATGCCATGGAACGACTCGGACTTTCCGCCAGGGCATACGACCGGATCCTGAAGGTTTCACGGACCATAGCCGACCTCGACGGTGAGGAATTTATCCACGCCCACCATATCTCCGAAGCGGTGAATTACCGCAATCTCGACAGGGAAAGCTGGGCCGGTTGAGTTGAAAGGGGTGACGGATGCGGTATGTCAGGTGACAGCACCGTGAAGCATCATCATTCTTTTCCCAGTTTGATCCGTATGAGGCGGTGAATATCCGGGAGCGTCCGGCAGTCCCTTACTTCAAGGCGTATGCCTCGTCCTTCGGCATAAATCCGCGCTAAATGAGAGCTCTTCCCTGATCCGCTCATCAATCCTGGAGCCGAGGATCTTTTCGGTGTCCTTCTCACCGAAAACAAAAGCAACCAGGAAATAACCCTGCCGGGGAAGTAGGTAGACAATGGCTCTTTTCTTGTCCTTAATACGGTAACTCCACCCGTATTTTTGTCCGGGGAAGTTCCATTCCTCCAATGCCGGGGGATAAAGTTCGAGAACTGCATCCCGGATCTCCTTCCAAAAGGCGGAGTTCTCTCCGAGTGCAGAGTGAAGACTCTTCTCATCGGGGATGACTGCCTTGTCGGTGAAAATACTTGTATCCATCGTGTTCGCATTTCGATTTTCCCGGGACCTCCTTTTTCGCATAACGTGCTCTCCCGGTCTTAGTTGTTTAACTGAACATCGCGGTGACCACAGCATCTTTTAACGTGCTCATTCTCAGTCTGACCCATTGGGCCGAAAAACCGTCGGGGAAAATATACTGGACATATTCCCCTCCGGTCAGGCTGAGCCTCTTATACTCCGCCCATCGCCCGTCTCCGGCAGCGTCAACCTCAATGGTGACCGAGATATTTTTACGGTCGTTGTTTTGCAGGTGAAGGGATTTTTTATCGAATCCGTTCATCAGGTACGGATCCGAGGTCCCGCCGGACCTGACGGTATCATTGAGCCATACGGCGCCCCAGCCCGAAGGCTTGCCATAATGCCACAGGTCGTCGATGTTCTGGAACAGCAGACCCGACTGCGGCTGGCCGACACCATGATCGGTCTGGTCGCCCGCCATCACGAACATTCCCCTCCAGAAGCAGAAATCGGGAACGATGCGCAGGTGGTACGAAATGGGTTTGATCCCCCAGACCTGACCGCCATAGGTCATCATCGGGAGTTCGTAAAAGATGCCGAAGACATCCATGATGAACCGTTCGGTTTGGGCTTCGCGGATCCGCATCCATTCGGTATTCCACGCATGATCAAAGGAATGGCTGCCCTTTGGAAGACGGTAGGTCTCCCAGCGTCCCGACCTGTCGTTATAGCATTCCAGGATGACCGATTTACGGTCCCAGCCGGTGGCAAAAATGGGATTTCCATAAATTGACCGGCCCTGAAAATTCATGCTGGTCTTCCCGCCGATGCCCACGAAAGCCGTTCGCTGCAGGATGGTCCACGAGCTGCTTTTTCCGTCCCATTCCGCGAGTCTTCCCGGGCCTGTGCCATTGAGATAATCCTGTTCATCATAGGAATTGTTAGCCACAACGACCCTCCCGTCACCGGTGTATCCGTCTTTGAAATGAACATAGGCCGTCGAAGGGATATCCAGTTCCCTGACCAGGTCGAAAAGCTGGCGGACCTCCAGGGTATGCACATCACACTCAAACAGGAGACCTTCCATGGTCAGGAAGTAAACGCTGTTTTCCGGATCGGTCAGGTGTTCCATGGTGGCAGCAAGCCGATGTTTCGCCAGCGCTTCACACACCCTGACATGCCCCTCTTTGTCGATAAAGTACGGACCGATGATGGCCTGTTCCGAGGGATTGTGAATCATGCGGTTGGCAAAGGTTCCGGTGATGCTCCCCGGAAATTTTTCCATGGTCATGTCTTCACTGATCTCATACAGCCCGATTCCGGATCCTTTGATGTGGGCGACATATCCGACCATCCACAGCTTGCCGGCCCAGGGGATCAGAGCTCCGATGCCGCTTTCACTGCGATTTTTATCGGAAGGACCAACGACCGTCAGGTTGGGAAAAACGCCGTTAATCGCCGGTGATGGCAGGGTATGTTGACGGGAATTGGGCTGCCAGACGGAGAGGACCGGTCAGGCCGGCGAGGATCAGGGCGACGAGGATTTTCTTCATGACGGGATATTTTTCGGTTCAGGAAGGCCGGGGTTGCTGCGGCGGGTATCCGCGATTTTTAACCCATAGACATGAGGGCTCCGGTGCTTCTGACTCAAAGCTACGAATTTTCACGCTTTACCACGCTACCGGTTTGCCCATTTTCCTGAGAACTTCGGCGAGGGAGGCTTCCGGTTCAATGGTATTGTAATCGCCCCAGAATGCCGGATCGGATGAGAAATCCTGGTCGGACAGGATCACTCCCGTGTTGAGGGTCTCATTGCTGCGGAAACGCTGTTTCGTTCCGGGTTGTACATCGGTAATGGCCATCTCGATGTTGAGGGTGTAGAGCGAGGCGATCCACTTCTTCCGCTTCCGCATTTTGAAACGCACTTCACCCCGGACCTGGCTGAGATGGTACCGCTCACCACTCCGGCGGTATTCGGCATGGTACGTGGCGGTCAGGGGCCTGATCTTCAGGTGAGGACTCTTGCGGATGACGAAGGTATTGGTTTCCAGTCCGATATACCGCGGGTCGACCTGGAAGTCGGCGGCCAGGATAGCGAGGTTTTCCATATCGAGGTAGAGATGCCCGGTGAAGAGAGCCTCCCGGACCTGGGGCTTTTGCCGGAAACCGATCACATAAACCAGACGGTTTTTATAACTCACGATGTCTGAAAACTCGAAGTCGAAAAGGTTCCGGCTGTCCGGGGTCAGAAAGTACGGCATGGACTTGATGATATCGAGTTCCAGGGCGCTCCGGATGCCGGATTTGATCTTCATCGCGATGGTGTCTTCCTCTCCGGTATTGACAAACTTCCGGCCTTTGACAATTTTCACTTTATCGTCGGCCGCCGGAATGTTGTAGGGTCCCTTAAGAATGTCCAGAACGGCTTCGGAAAAGAGGAGAAATTTATGGTTGCGCTGAACGTTCTCCCGGTAATAGGCATTCATCAGCGAATAGTCATTGAGGTAATTCTGCGGTATGCGTTTAAGGGCCTCATCGAGCAGCGCCGCAGGGTCCTGGTAGCGGATGATGACCTCCTGGAGGGAGACGACATCCTTGAGAAGGCTGATATTCAACCCGGAGGCGGCCGGGAGGGTCACCGGCCGGTATTGATTCCGGTAACCGATGAAGGAGACCACCAGAACCGGGTCAGTGGTGTTATCGGGGATGTTGAGGGTGAATTCCCCCGATTCGTTGCTGATGGTTCCTTTGTTGGTGCCGTAGATGGCAATCGTGGCAAAGGGAAGGGGTTTACCCGATACCGCATCGGTTACCAGTCCTTTCACACGGAGGGGCATGGCGGAATCCTGCCCGGCGGGAGGGATCTTTACCTTGTTTTTCCGGTAAATGACAATGTTTTTATCGATCAGCGTATAATGCAGCGTGGTATCTTTCAGGAGGGAATCGAGGGCCATGCCGACGGGAAGGTCTTTCACCCTGAACGACTGCCTGTTTTTTGCGGGGAAGAGGTCGGCGTTATACGTAAAGTAGTAGCCGGCCTGGCGGGAAATATCGTCGAGGATATCCTGCACCGGTTTGTTGGAGACATCAAGGGTGACGGGGATTTCCGGAAGCTGCGCTGAAACACGGCAGGTCAGGAAGGTCAGCAGCAGGACAATAGTGGTGACCGCCGGAAAGATTCCCCGGAAGATGCTCCTGATGTTCAGATTCCTGATGAACGCCATTTTTTGTTTCATTTTTCCATGCAGGGGGTCTGTTTCCCTGTAGGAATCCGGATCGTCTTTTAACGTCCGGTCAGCCTGTAACCGTTTTCCGTTTTGACATACGAGAGGTCAAAAGCGGTGCAGATGGTCCTGAGTACCGATTCAAAAGTCTGATCCTTATAGGTGGAAGTGAGCTTCAGACCGGTAAGGTTAACCGAGCCGGTGTCGATATTTTCGTGGTAGGCGTTTTCGAGGGTCCTGATGATCTGATCCAGCCCGGTGTTGACAAACCTGAATTCCCTCGTTTTCCACGAAAGGTAGTTGACATCCTGCTGGGTCGTGACGATGGTCTTTTTCCCGTCGGATTTACCGAGCTGGCCTGTGGTCAGGGTAACTCCCTCGACCTCCTGCTTACCGTGGACCCTGACACTTCCGGATTCCACCAGCACTTCAACCGTTCCGTCCTTCCGGTTTTCTTTTACATTAAACGTTGTGCCCAGTACGGTTATTACTGTCTGGTCCGCATTAATTGAGAAGGGCCGGGAAGGATCATGCGAAATATCGAAGAAGGCTTCACCCTCAAGTTTGACCGTCCGGTTTCTGGAGAAATTTTCAGGATAAACGATCCCGGAGCCTTCATTCATGAAGACGCGGCTTCCATCGGGAAGGGTGTATCCTGATGTGGCATAGGAAGGGGTGTAGGCAATGACGTGATCGTGCACCGGGTTATGGCTTGTCATGAGACGCGAAATCCCAATCCCAACAATAGTCAGGACAGCGATGACCGCGGCAATCCGAAGTCCGTACCACCCCGGTGTGCGGACGGGTGAGGGTCGTTCCTCCAGCAGGCCATCGCTGGAAAGCCTGTCTT
Organism: uncultured Bacteroidales bacterium; assembly: GCA_963763215.1. GTDB lineage: Bacteria > Bacteroidota > Bacteroidia > Bacteroidales > DASQZK01. Next base: position 118,382 of record CAVXNX010000031.1, on the reverse strand, counting down.
TCAGTTCGTTCCAGGCTTCGGCTGACCGGCTGTACTTCTCCAGGGGACTCGTATGGAACCGGTTCCAGGTCTCCTTCATGTCGTTGAATTCCTTCTGCATCGTGCTGTCATCCTTAAGTTGGTTCAAAAAAAGTTGTTTTTCGGAATCACTCATCTCACCGGCCAGGAACCGGGCTGAAGAAGCGGCGATATGTCGGGTTTTCTTCATGATTGTCGGTTTAAAATGAGCTGTATTCATTCAATGAAGCGCGAAGGGCTTTCAGTGCCTTGCCCATGTTGGCCTCGACGGTTTTTACCGAAATGGAAAGCCTTTTGGCAATGTCCTTGTATTTCAACCCTTCAATCCTGCTCAGGGTGAAGATCAGCCGGGTTCGTTCGGGGAGCCGGCCCAGGGCTTTCGAGATCAGGATATCGATTTCCTTCTCATCCATTTGTTCAGCCGGTCCGGGATAGCGATCGGCCTGGTCGTTCGCCCATCGTTCATCGAGCCTGATTTCACGCTTGATTTTCCGGAGATACATCAGGGAATGGTTATAAACGGATTTGTACAGGTAACTTTTCAGGCTCGTGGTAATGATGATGGTGTCGCGGTTTTTCCAGACATTGTAGAAGACGTCCTGGACGATTTCCTCAGGCAGTCCTTCCTGTCTGACGAGCGATTCGGCATAGGAACACAAGCCTGCATAATACTTATGAAAGAGATTTTCGAAGATCCTGATGTCTCCGTGTCTGAGCCCTGCAAGTATGAACCGCTCTCTGATCATTGAATTCGTTTCGTTTTCGTCTGCCGGCACATTGTTCCGCCTTGTAAAAGTACAAAATTCTGTGTTCACTTCAGAAGGTAGCGGTGATCATCAAAACAGAGCAAGGGACACAGGGTGAGACACTTTACGATCGATTTGTCCTGCCTTGGTAACTCAGTGACCTGTGTCCTTTGCCTTTTTCATGATGACCTTCCCTTCTTCTCCGCTTATTCTTTGAGTTTACGGTTAAGTTTCCGGATTGCCGATTCGATGGACTGATCGGGTTCAATGACGTTGTAATCACCCCAGAAATCCGGATCGAAATAAGTGAAGACCATATCGTCGAGGATATCATTGCGTTTGAAACGTTCCCTGGCATTGATTTTCTCCGGGCTCACTTTTCGCCTGTCGGTAACGGCTATTTCCGACATGGTGGTGTAATTGGTATTGAACAGTTTTTTATCCCAGTCCACTTTGAATTTCACTTCGGCCCGGGCGTAACTGAAATACCATTTCCCATCCTGCATGGTATATTTTGTTCTATAGATGGCCTTTTCCGGGGTAATCTTCATTCCCGACAGGTTTCTTCTGGATGAATATCCGTTCGGCTTCATCCTTATTTTCCATGTTAAGGGCGAATTCTGCTTCGGTAATGGCCAGCGATTCGATATCCACGAAGAGTTTCCCGTTATAATACGGGGCGTCGATGCCGGGTTTCTGATCAAAGCTGATCACATAGTGGAGTTTATCGTTCAGGGATACCACGTCACTGATGGTAAAGGTATAGATGTCTTTATAGTCGCTGGTGAAGCAGAATGTAAGGGTTTTTCACGATATCCAGCATCAGGGTAATGGCCGGACCTCCCTGGAGCTTGAAGAGAACGGTATCCATTTTCTCGACATCCCCGCTCTTACGTCCCTTGTCGATTTTAACCTGGTCGTAATCGAACTCATTCTTGTAACTGGATTTATAAATATCCAGGACCGCTTCGGAGATGGCCACATAATTGTGCCGGTTTTTAATGGTTTCGCGGTAAAAGGCTTTCATCATGATGGGATCGATGCTGTAGTTCTTACCGATATTGTTCAGGATCTGGCGAATGAGGTCCTCCGCGTTCTGTGGCCTGATGGTCACGGCCTGCAGATGAAGGGTCGATGGGTTGAGCTCAATAGTGAGTGACTTGCCCATTTCAAATTCCTTCAGGGGAACATATTTGTTGCTGAATCCGATGTAGGAAATTTTCAGCGATGAGGCGTTGGTCTCCTTCGGGATTTTCACAATAAATTCGCCGTCAATATTGGTGACGGTCGCAATATTGGAGCCATCGACCTCCACGGTGGCAAAAGGCAAAACGCTATTCGTGCTGCGGTCGAGGACCTTGCCGTGGTAAGCGATAAAGTTGATCGAGTCGGTGACCGGTGCGGCCGACAAATGGATCCCGGATGAAGCGAACATCGCCGTGGCCAGGATCAATAAGAAGGAAAGGCAATTTGATTTTTTCATGGCTTTGAGGTTTTTTCTCCCTGGTTCACGGGATTCTGCGCTGCCGGAATGGTCCCGTCCGGGGATATGGTTCCTGAATGTATTTTTTTGAGTGAAGAGCTCTTTATCCTAAGATGCATGAAAACGGAATTACCCTATCGGAAAATGAAAAAAAATGCGGAAGGCAACCCGAATGCCGACTAAACGGAAAGAACGGCGGATGGGGGAGTGGGAGGTCTGGATGGCGGGCCGGGACTGAAGGGTATGAGACGACGGTTACCCGAACGGGCCCGGCCTGTTGTCGATCATTTTAAGTGGGAAGGATATACCGGAAAACAAAAAAAGCCGGAACAAATGACCGGCTTTTTTTTGTCGTTCAATACAGGAGGATTACTTTTTCAGTTCTTCGATTTTTTTCTGAAATTCGTCAATCCTTCCCTGGTAATCGTTGATGAGTTGTTCTTTCCTTTTCTCCTGCTCTTTGTCAATCACAGACTGAAGTTTAAAGAAATCCAGATCTTCGTTTTTTAGAAGATAATTCAACAGGATTTGTTTCTGTTCAGTACTCAAATTGTTGAAAAATGTTTTGAATTTGATGCTTCTAGCTTTGTCTTCAATGATGGTTTCCTTGAAAGCAATCGCTAATTTAGCTGGTGTCAGGGTCTCTTTCATAATACTTTTTTTTAAACCGCGATTAATAATTACTTTTTGACGCTGTAAATGTATGAAATATTTATGTAATCAACCAAATTATTTTTTAAGATATCTATATTACGGATTGCTGAATCATACATTAAAAGTACTAATTTATTTTTTTAATCATCCTTGGTACATAGATCCTTTTTTTTACACTTCCAGGTTTGATGCTAAGTTATAAATAAGGAATTTTGGGCCTCAAATTATCTATATTTCTTCATACGTTCATTTGACAAATAGTTGAAGGTAAGCTTTGATAATCCAAACTATTTTTCCTTATCTTTACGCCTCGAAAATTCGAAAATGAAAGCGTAGGTGATCAATTGCTTTCTAAATGAAAGAAGCTCTGCCTGGGCCATGTATAGAAAGAATAATAGCAAATTCATAAAAGTAACTAACAATCAATTAAAGGAGAAGTTTCATGGAAGCACTTAATGTACTACAGGTGGCACGTGTCAGTGCGACGATGTCGGAATTCTGGGTTATCCCGGCTTCGGCGGTGCTGGCGCTTGTCTTTGCCTGGTTTTTCTTCAAGGATATGATGAAGAATTCGGAGGGTAATGATAGAATGAAAGAAATTGCCAAGTATGTGCGCGATGGTGCGATGGCTTATCTGAAAAGGCAATACCGTGTGGTGACCATTGTTTTTCTGGTGTTGATGGTCCTGCTGGCCATCCTGGCCTTTTTTGGCGTCCAGAATCCGTTTGTACCGATCGCCTTCCTGACCGGGGGTTTCTTTTCCGGTCTTTGCGGATACCTGGGTATGAGGACGGCCACCTATGCCTCGGCCAGGACGGCACAGGGAGCCTCACAATCGCTGAACCGCGGGCTGCAGATCGCTTTTCGAAGTGGCGCGGTCATGGGTCTCGTCGTTGTTGGTTTCGGTCTGCTCGATATTGCCCTTTGGTACCTGATTCTCACAAAGCTGGTTTACACCACCGAACACATGGCCAACGGGTAACCTTCCTGGGTCTTGATTTCGTTCATGCCGGCATCAGCCAGCATCAGAAGATGGTTGAGATTACCGCCACGATGCTGACCTTCGGTATGGGTGCATCGACACAGGCTCTTTTTGCCCGTGTCGGAGGTGGTATTTACACCAAGGCTGCCGATGTTGGTGCCGACCTCGTCGGTAAAGTTGAAGCCGGAATTCCTGAAGACGATCCGAGGAACCCTGCCACCATTGCCGATAATGTCGGTGACAATGTCGGTGACGTCGCCGGGATGGGGGCCGACCTTTATGAGTCGTACGCCGGATCGATCCTGGCCACAGCTGCCCTCGGCGCTGCGCTGCCCGGGTTGTCGGCTGAGGAGCAGGTCACCAAAATCGTGGCTCCCATGCTCGTGGCTGCCATTGGGATCCTCCTTTCCATCCTCGGGATTTTCATGGTCAGGACCAAAGAATCGGCCAACCAGAAAAACCTGCTGAATGCCCTGCTACTGGGTACCGGCAGCAGTTCCGTATTCATCCTGGTTGCCATGGCGATCCTGGCCTATTTTGAACTGGATTTCCTGGGGTGTTTTCGGTTCGGTCGTTTCCGGGCTGCTGGCCGGCGTAATTATCGGTCAGGGCACCGAATATTTCACCTCCGATGAATACAAACCCACCCGGGGTATTGCCGCTCAGGCACAGCAGGGACCGGCGACAACCATCATCGATGGGATCGCTGTCGGGATGTATTCGACCTGGATCCCCGTGGTGACCATTGTTCTGGGCATCATCGGCGCATACGGTTTTGCCGGCGGGTTCCACGATTTTCCAAGCGGAGTTTACGGCATCGGTTTTGCTGCTGTCGGTATGCTTTCAACCCTGGGGATCACCCTGGCCACCGATGCATTTGGCCCGATTGCCGACAATGCCGGTGGAAATGCTGAAATGTCGGAACTTCCCCACGAAGTGCGTGAAAGAACGGACGCTCTCGATATGCTTGGAAACACCACCGCTGCCACGGGTAAAGGTTTTGCCATCGGTTCGGCTGCCCTCACCGCCCTGGCCCTTCTTTCCGCCTATATGGAAGAAGTGAGGCTGTGGATCAGCAGGATGGCCTCCGAGACCGTCGACGGCATCAAACAGGTGGGCGACGTCATCTTCTATACCGGCTCCACCGTTCCTTCCGTTGCTGAAGGACATCACGCCATTTCCATTGGCAGTGCCCACATTAACGACTTTGTCGCTGCCTACAATCTCACGCTTTTCAACCCGATCCTCCTCGGCGGGCTGTTCATCGGAGCCATGATGGCCTTTGTCTTCTGCGCCATGACCATGAAAGCCGTCGGCCGTGCCGCCGGTGCCATGGTTGATGAAGTGAGGCGCCAGTTCAGGGATATTCCCGGGATCATGGAAGGGAAAGCCATTCCTGAATACGCCAAATGTGTGGCGATTTCCACCAAGGGAGCCCAGAAAGAAATGGTCGTCCCATCTCTCCTGGCTATCGCAGTGCCTGTTTTCATCGGGGTCACCCTCGGTGTGGCCGGTGTGGTTGGTCTGCTGGTCGGCGGTCTTACTGCCGGTTTCACCCTGGCAAGTATGCTGAACAATGCCGGCGGTGCCTGGGATAATGCCAAGAAATACATTGAAAAAGGCAACTATGGCGGAAAAGGCAGTGAAACCCATAAAGCCGGTGTCGTTGGCGATACCGTTGGCGATCCGTTCAAGGATACCTCCGGACCTTCACTGAATATCCTGATCAAACTGATGACCATGGTTTCGGTTGTCATGGCAGGACTCACCGTAGCCGTCGGAATCTTCTGATCGTCCTGAAGTTTATCACATAAAAAAGGGGCTGAACATCATTCAGCCCCTTTTTTATGGTGTGGCGTTTCCCGGTTCCGGCAAGGGTCCGCGGCCGGGATGAGGCCTGCTCAGAACCATTTCTTGCTTTTCATGTAGAGGACCATAATGAGAGCCAGGACCGAACTGAGGAACCAGAAAAGCGGGTACCCGAACTTCCAGTCCAGCTCGGGCATATATTTGAAATTCATGCCGAAAATGCCGGCCAGGAAAGTCAGGGGAATGAAGATGGTGGCGACGATGGTCAGGGTCTTCATGACCTCGTTCATATTATGACTCAGATGGGCGAGGTGAAGATCCATCATGTCTTTCAGAATTTCACGGTAATTATCGAGCGAAGAGATCAGATGGTCGAGGTGATCGATGATATCCTGGAAGTAGGTGAGGGTCGATTTACGGAGAAGTCCCGAAGGGTTGGTGCGGAGACGCCCGAGATCTTCCCGGAGCGGTACGGCGATACGCCGGATGGAATTGATCTCGCGCTTGATGTCGAGAATATCGGACGTGATTTCCTTTTCTTCGCCCTCGAAGGTCCGGTTGTCGAGTTCCTCAATTTCCTCACGGATCGTATTGGAGATAGTGAGGTATTCATCGACGGTGAAATCCACCAGGCGGTAAAAGAGATGGTCGGCTTTCAGATTCCGGAGGTTACCAATGCCCTTGAGGATCCTTTCCCTGACGGCGCTGAGAACCGGGTTCTCCCTTCCTTCGTAGAAAGAAAGAACATAACGGTCTTTCAGAATGAGCGAAATGTGATACGTATCCGTACCGTTCTCACGGGTGTATTGCAGGAATTTGATGGTTAAAAAATAGTAATCCTCAAAAGCTTCAAATTTTGGCAGATGGGTCGTGTTCTCTATATCTTCGATGGTCAGCTGGTGAATGCCGAAATGCTCACCAAGCATTTTGATCATGGCCACATCCGACAAGGGCGTATTGATCCAGACAATTCTGTCGGCGCCGGCAACGGGGATCGCTGAGACGGAATCTTCCCCTGAGAGTTCAAGGTAAACGGCGTCGAGCTTGTTGTAGTTCACAATTTCTGTCATACCGGATCGATTTGATTTTAAAGATACATTTTTCAGGTAAGGATATCAATGTTCCGAAGTTTCAAAACTTTACGGGAGGGAAAAAGGAAACCCGATCATCTGTTTCAGGCATGTCCCGGGCCTCCTTATATTATTATAAACGAAAAAAGCCGGAATTGTTCATTTCCGGCTTTACACGTGTTATGGGGCCAATCAGAAGGTGATCTTCCGGTCCTTGGGGTATTTCACCGAATAGGCACAGGGTGAGCTTATGCGTTTCTCCCGGTTTGAGGTTCAGATCCCAGAGCACGATCCCCGTTTTCCCGTTCAGGCTGCCGCCGGAGAGTTCGGTGGGTGTCACCGTGATATCCTTGTTTTCAGATATCGGGATCTGGTCCCTGACCTGGAGGCGGACCGGCATTTTCTTGGTGTTCCTGACCGAGATCTCCCAGGAACGGGTCTCGATGATGTTACCGCCGATCAACTGGGAGCTGGTGAAGTCCTTAAGTTTTTCCCTTTTCACCACGATCCCCTGGTCACGTCCCAGGGAAACCGTCAGGGTGTCCTTGACATTGTTCACGTCGAGCATCGATTTGCCGACGTAGGTGTTTTCAAAATAGACGCTGGCTTCGCCGGGCAGCAGGTCGTACTTTTCCCAGTCATGGACGCCGGCCAGGAGGAAGGCTTCATTGTCGAGGCGGGGAACCGTCTGGTAACTGTAGCTGGCCGGCAGGGATATCCGCATCATGTCGATATTCTTGGGTTTCCCTTCCGGGGGAATGGTATAGGGCACGTCGATGTTGAATTCAATGCTGGTGGTATGTTCTGTCCTCGCAACACCCACAGTGGCTGATTGTGGCATGGCCTCATCGGCTGTCGGATTTCAAGGGTTCAAGGTCAAGCCGGGCCGACGGTGCCGCTTTTCTCGCACTTTCGGCATAGGGCCTGACGTTGGAAACATTTTCGGGCAGAAAATCAATGTACCAGGGGTAGAGCTCGGGGATGTTTCCCGATCTGTCGGGTGTCGCATTGGAAAAACTCAGCATGACATTTTTCCATTCAACCCCTGTATTCTGGTATACACTCGCTTTGTAAACGAGCCGGGCCGGCTCGTTGGGGCTGTCCACCCGGATGTCGTAAGAGGGATACCACCCGGCATTATTGACCATATAGTTGATTTCCAGGGCGGCCTGGGCCGGTGCATCGGCCTTTACGGTAATCCGGATCCGGCCGGTGGGCAGGTTCCGGCCCGACTGGAGCTGATTGATTTCCTGCTGCAGTTTTGCCTGGTCTTCCTTCAACCCGGTTAAGAGGTGATTCTTTTCGAGGATCCCCTCCCTGATCTGCTGCATGTTAGCCACATAGAAATCGTACAGCGCCTTGAAGTTCCCGGCATCCAGGCTTTGATCCTTCCCCGCCACCACCTTATTGGCCACCAGAAAAGATTCTTTTTCTTTCAGCAGTCCGAGCATGGTTTCCGCCTCATCGATTTTTCCGTTGATGTCGCGGAGCTGCTTCCGGAGTGATTTCATCCGGTCGGTCTCTTCCAGGTTTTCCAGGTAGTCCTTCTCAGGACTCACCGAAAGGATGGTGAACTGGCCATTGCCCTTTACCTGCACGGTTTGTTCATCGATAAACGGGGAAAGGCCGGAAACGATGAGCACCGACTCGCCCTGGGGCAATGAGGTGCCGGCTTTCCGGGTGATTTGTGCTCCGTTGGGGTAAACAGTGACATGGGATATTTTCGTCTCGAGGACTTTTTCATCGCCCGGAGCCACAGGGTTGCCCCATAGGGGGTTCACCAGGCTGATCAGGCTGACTGACAGAATGAGAACAGGATTTTTCACGGTTCTGGATTTTAGTTATGCGATTGATACCCGTTGAGTTCGAAAGACAGGGCCGGTCGTTTAAAATTCGTGAACATGTCAGAACAAATATTGTGCCCCGAATGGGGAGTTTACGGACGGGGGTAGCTGAGGAGCCTGACGTCGGTTCCATCAAAGACGGCATAGGTGAAATTCACGAACCAGTCACCGAGGTAGATCACCCGGGAGGTGTCACCCAGCGGCAGGTCGAGAGCCACGTGCCGGTGACCGTAAATGAAATAGTCGAAGTGCCGGGTTTCCAGGACATGTTTTGAATGGATAACGAGATGTTCCTTGTCTGCGCCGAGGAAGGGAACAAAATTTCCTTTGGAGAAGCGGCTGTGTTTCGACCAGCGATGGGCGAAGCCGGTGGAGCTGTTCGGGTGGATCCGGGCATAGAGCCATTGCAGAATGCGGCTGGTGAAGATCCCTTTCAGAAGCTTATACGACCATTCGGAAGGGCCGAGGCCGTCGCCGTGGGCCAGGTAAAAACGACGTCCGGCGATCTCGACCTGCTGGGGTTCATGGTATACAGTCACACCGGTCTCCGAAGGCAGGTAATCAAAAACCCACACGTCGTGGTTTCCGGTGAAGAAATACACCGGAATACCGCTGTCGGTGATTTCCGCAATTTTCCCGAGGAAACGGACGAATCCCCGCGGGACGACCTTTTTGTACTCGAACCAGTAATCGAAAATATCGCCCATCAGGTAGATCGCCTGCGCATCGGCTTTCACCTCATCGAGCCAACGGACCAGCAATTTTTCCCTTTTCAGGCTTCTTTCAGCAGGAGGCAGACCGAGATGGGCATCTGAAACGAAATAGATTTTTTTCCCCTTTTTCAGCGTTTGTGCCATTATTTCAACATGTTATCCAGCCATTTCTGAAGTTCTTTGCCGTAAATGTCGCGGGCGACGACTTCACCTTTGCTGTTCAGAAGAAAGCTGGTTGGCAGTTTTTTTACGTTGTAGATGGTGGTTGCTTTCGAATCGGGAAAAGAGAGCTCTGATACATTGATCCAGGGTAACTCATCATAACGGATAGCCTGGCGCCACTTGGATTTGGCATCGTCGAGGGAAACGGCATAGATCTCAAATCCTTTTTTCTTATTTTTTTCGTAGATCTTCCGGAGGGACAGGTTTTGCTCACGGGAGGCTTCCGATGAAGAGGCCCAGAAATAGAGGAGGACTGTTTTTCCCTTCAGGGATGAAAGGAAAATGGTATCGCCGTTGAGATCAGGGATCCTGAGGTCGGGCAAACCGTAAGTAGCATCCTTGAGTTTTTTTTGAAACTCGACGGCAGTGTAGAATTTCTGTTCGCTTTTCCGGGCATCATCCACAAAAGATTTAACCAGGGGCACTTCAGGGTATTTTTCCGACAGAGTGTCGGCGATGATTTTCATATACTGGATGTCACGGGTTTCCCCGAGGACATACTGTCCCGGACTGACGGTCTGGTAGACGGCATAAATGCTGGCCAGGGACGACAGGTGTTCGATAATGAACTGGATGGTGAACGAGCGTTGATCTTTGATGATGTCTTTTCGCTGGGTGATATAGTCGGTCGCCTGGTCTTCGGTGATGTTCGACAGGGAGCTGTATGTATTGTCGAGTTCGGTGAGCCGGTTGCGGGTGTCAGAGATCTTTTCGACGAGCTGTCTGAGGAATTCCGATTCCTTCGATCCCGACACCGAATAATCGGTATTCATATTGTCGTAATCGGCCTGCACCATGATTTTTTCCCCCGGCGAAGGCAGGAGGTTGATCAGTTTCCCCTTTTCATTTTTCAGAAGGTAGATGCCCGGGTGATCGAGGTACACACGAAACCGGAATTTCTCGTTCTTCCGGATTTTCAGGGAATCGATTTTCTCGGTTTTGTCAATGTTCAGGTAATCGAGGTAGAGATATTTTCTGGCTCCGTTGGTCAGGGTGCCGCTTATGGTGGTATTGGGTCTTTTGCCACAGGAAGCCGTCAGGAGTGCAAGGAAGACAGTAAATATCAGGGATTTTCTCATACGTTTAGTGATTAAAAATTTCGTCCAGTTTCTGGCTCAGCTCTTCGCCACGCAGGTTAGAGGCCATGATTTTTCCATTTCTATCCAGGAGGTAATTCGTTGGGATGCTTGTGATGTGATAAAGGGGAACCACCGATGAATTCCAGTACCTGAGGTCACTGACATGGATCCAGTCCAGGTGGTCGTCGCGAATGGCCGATTCCCAGTAATCTTTATGCTGGTCGAGGGAAACCTGGAAGATTTCAAAGCCCCGGGAATGGTATTTCTGATAGTTCGCCACCAGGTTCGGGTTCTCACGGCGGCATGGCGGGCACCATGAAGCCCAGAAATCGAGCAGAACGATCTTTCCACGGGTCGAACTGAGTTTTATGTATTTCCCTCCGGGGGAAGGGAGGTTGATTTCGGGAGGAACGGAACCCGGACTGAGTGAGGGTGCTGGCTGCGTCCTGGCCGCAATCTGGTTGTTAACGGCGATCACCTCATTGTGAAGAGCGATCACCGGCTCGTTGGCGGGGTAATTGGCGAAGAGGACCGAGTCGGTCTTCCGGAAGAGATCAATGTCCTTCACCGGGTCGAAGACGTAAAACTGTGGCCCAAGCTGATTCGACAGGGCGAGTAATGTGATCAGCGAACCGTTGTTGCGTTCAATGAATTTCTCTGAAAAATCGCGCAGACCCGCGAAAGCCTCCTGGTACTCCTGGTTGATCCCGGTTTTCAGTTGGGTATAATTGGGGCTTTTAACACTGTCGGTAGTGATCTGGGCGAACACATCCATTTTGCGCAAAAAATCCTGCGTCTTCTGATTTAAAAGAGTGAGCTGCTCGAGATCTTCGGAGCCGGTAAGGGTGAAATCCCGGAAATCCTGATACTGACTTTCCACATTTACCGTATCCTGACCGCCGTGGGCCACAAAAATGATGGCCTTTCCGTCTTCATTCCGAAGGGCGTAGAAATCGGGTGCGCCGACGCCGATCCACACAGAGAACCTGTCGTCCTTTCCGATCTCCAGGGTATCCAGGTTTTTGAAATGGTTTGAGGATATGGATTGGACATACAGCTTATGTGCATTCCCGCCATCGAGTTTTCCGGTGATCAGGGTGGTGTTTTCATGGCCTGACGTATCGCTTCCCTTTGGCTGGTGGCTGCATGAAAAAGCCAATAAAAGCATGGGGATCAGAACTAGTGATTTCTTCATTTTCTTCATCATTCAGATTGCTAATTTATTCAAAATATCCGGAACTCCTCAAGATGAACTTTTGTCGGGATATGAATGAACGAAATGTAATCTGGAATTGTTTCCCAAAGGGTATAATAAATTTCGCTCATTTTTTCACGAAAAAACAGAGAATTACCTGTAATATACCTTTGATTATAAAAGAATAAAGTCGGAACTTTGATGCCTTGTCCATTTCCCTGTATTGTCCAGGGTAAAGGTCATATTTCATGTAATTCATATTTTTCCCCTGCATTTTTTAATTATACTTCTAAGATGGGTTATCTTCAATTTGACAAAAATCAGTTAGTTAACCTTGAATACTCTCTGAGCAGGGAGTTAATAAGGTCAAACCAGGGCGGGTCGTATGCCTCCACTACCATTGTGGGCTGTAATACAAGAAAATATCACGGCCTTCTCATTTGTCCCTGTCATAAAAAGAATGACGAAAAGTACGTATTGTTATCCTCCCTCGATGCCACCATTATCCAGCACGGCCAGGAATTCAATCTTGGGATCCACAAATACCAGGGGGATCTTTACATTCCCCGGGGTCATAAATATATCCGGGATTTTGAAGCCGAGACCGCCAGTCTCACCACCTACCGGGTAGGTAGTGTGGTTCTGGAAAAGGAGAGCCTGCTGGCCGGAAAGGAGCAGCAAATTCTGCTACGGTTCACCCTGGCCGATTCCCAATCGACCCACCTATCTGAGATTCAGGCCTTTCCTGGCTTTCCGGGGCATTCATGAACTCAGCAGGGCCAACCTCTTTATCAACACAAAATACCGGAAGGTGGAAAACGGCATCATGACCAGGCTCTATGAAGGACTGCCCGGGCTGTACATGCAATTTTCGAAAGATGTGGAGTACGTTCATGTTCCCGACTGGTATTATAATATTGAGTACATGGAAGAGCAGAAGAGGGGGTATGATTACAAGGAAGACCTGTTCGTTCCCGGATATTTCGAATGCCAGATCCGGAAAGGGGAAAGCCTCATTTTTTCCGCTTCAACGGAAGAGATCAAAACGGCTTCGCTAAAACGGAAATTCTCAGCGGAGAAATCACAGTGCATCCCCCGCGACAGCTTTCATGAACTGCCTGCTGAATGCTGCCGATCAGTTCCTGGTTAAACGAAATGACGGTACGGAGATTGTCGCCGGGTTTCCCTGGTTTGGTACCTGGGGAAGGGACACCTTCATCGCCCTGCCCGGTCTTACCCTTTCGACCGGAAAAATAGCCATTGCCGGAGATATCTTTCATACCATGGCAAAACGGATGAAAGCCGGTTTGTTCCCCAACACCGGCAACGGTGAACAGGCCGCCTACAATTCCGTCGACGCACCCCTTTGGTTCATCTGGGCTCTGCAGCAATACGAAAAATACAAGGATACCCCGGATATCTGGAAAGTGTATGGCAAGAATATCAAATCTATTCTGGAGGCTTACCGCCAGGGCACCTTATTCCGGATTCACATGCTCACTAACGGGCTGATCTTCGCCGGTGAACCCGGGAAGGCGCTCACCTGGATGGATGCGGTCACCCCGGAAGGTCCGGTCACCCCCCGCACCGGGATCCCTGTTGAGATCAGTGCCCTCTGGTACAATGCTGTTCAGCAATCCCTGAAGTGGGCCGAAAATGCCGGTGATAAAAAATTTATTTCGGAATGGGAGGCTGTGCCGGAAAAAATCGGCCGAATCCTTCATTCAGACGTTCTGGGATGAGGAACGGGGTTACCTCGCCGATCTCGAGGCGGACGGAAGACCCGATTTTTCTGTCCGGCCAAACCAGGTCATTGCTGCCGCCATGCCTTTCACCCCACTGACCCCGGCCATGAAGAACAGCCTCCTCGAAGTGGTGAGAAGTGAACTGCTCACCCCCAAAGGACTCCGGACACTCTCACCAAAAACCCAGGGTTACCAGGGTATATACTGCGGTAACCAGGTTGAGAGGGATAAGGCCTACCACCAGGGAACCGTATGGCCCTGGCTCCTGGAACATTTCGTCAAAGCCTATATGGATATTCATAAAAACTCGGGAATCGCCATGGCCCGGCAGATCCTGAACGGTTTCCATGACGATATGAACATTCACGGGATCGGCTCCGTTTCGGAGATTTATGACGGCGATCCCCCCCATACCCCCCGCGGCGCCCTGAGCCAGGCCTGGAGTATCGCGGCACTGCTGAGAATTAACGAATTGATTGCCAAACAGGAATATTTAAGTGAAGATATGAACCTGAATATTAATAAATCAGCCATATGAGGGTATTGATGTTCGGATGGGAATTCCCTCCTCATATCTCAGGCGGCCTCGGAACAGCATCCTATGGATTGACCCGGGGGCTGACCAAAATACCCGGATTGCAAATCCGTTTTGTTATCCCCAAAGCATTTGGCGATGAAAATCCCAGTAAGATTGAACTTGTTGGGGCCAACAATGTCGCTCTTACCCGTCGAAAAGTCAACTATGAAAAATTTCTCCGGGAAATCGAATACATCGAAGTCGATTCCCTGCTGGTGCCTTACACCGACCCCGATGAATATGAACGGAAGGTCAAAGAGGCCCAGTCCGGGAGAAAGAAATTCATTCAGACATCCTTCAGGGGGAAGATCGATTTCAGTGGTGCCTATGGTGAAAACCTCTTCCAGGAAATTTCAAACTATGCCATTGTGGCTTCCGTGCTCGGCGAAGCGGGTGATTTCGATGTCATCCATGCTCACGACTGGCTGACCTTCCCGGCCGGCATGGCCGCCAAGCATGTGTCGGGCAAACCCCTCGTCCTGCATGTCCATGCCACCGATTTCGACCGGAGTGGCGGCAGCGTCAATCCGGCGGTATTCGACATCGAAAAGCGGGGTATGCATGCGGCTGATCTTGTCATCGCTGTCTCCAATTTCACCCGCCAGACCATCATCGAAAAATACGGCATCGATCCGGCAAAGGTCTTTACCGTGCATAACGCCGTTGAACCCATTGGGGAACTGGAACGGAAAGCCCTGAGGAAATCGTTTAGCGACAGGATCGTGACCTTCCTGGGGAGGGTAACCCTGCAGAAAGGACCTGAATTTTTCGTGGAGGCCGCCTACAAAGTGCTGCAGAAGATGGACAATGTCCGGTTCGTGATGGCCGGGTCGGGAGAATTGTTCGACCGGATGGTGATGCGTGCGGCCTCTCTCCGTATCGCCGATAAATTTCATTTTACCGGGTTCCTCCGCGGGGATGAAGTATTCAGAATGTTTTCCATGAGTGATGTCTATGTTATGCCCTCCGTATCTGAGCCCTTCGGGATCTCGCCCCTGGAGGCGATGCAATCCAACGTTCCGGTGATCATCTCACATCAGTCCGGCGTCTCAGAAGTCCTGCAATATGCACTGAAAGTGGACTTCTGGGATGTCGATGCCATGGCTGATGCCATTTACGGCCTGCTGAATTACCACGCCCTGTCCGATATGTTCAAGCATTTTGGAAAAGAGGAAGTCGACAACATGAAGTGGGAAAATTCAGCCATGAAAGTAAATGAACTCTATACTAAATTAATGAACCACAACTGACGAGACCAATATCATGAGAACCATTTGCCTGTATTTCCAGATTCATCAGCCTTTCCGTTTCCGGCGCTACCGGTTTTTCGATATCGGGAATGAACATTATTACTATGATGATTATCTCAATGAAAGCATCATGCAGAAGGTAGCCAATCGCTGCTACCTCCCGGCCAACAAGATCATCCTCGACCTGATCCGCATGTACGAGGGAAAATTCAGGGTCACCTTTTCCATCTCGGGCATCGCTCTTGACCAGTTCCAGCTGTATGCCCCGGAGGTGATCAGCTCTTTCCGCGATCTTGCCGATACGGGTTATGTTGAGTTTCTCGACGAAACCTATGCCCATTCCCTGATCTCCCTCAAGGACCGGGAAGAATTTTTTTCTCAGGTGAAACAGCATCATGAAAAGATCAAAGAACTGTTTAACGTTGAACCGGTCGTTTTCCGGAACACCGAACTCATCTATTCCGACGATATCGGGGCAATGGTCGCCGACATGGGTTACAAGGGGATCCTTACCGAAGGCGCCAAACATGTGCTGGGCTGGAAGAGCCCCAATTATCTGTATGCGAATGCGATCAATCCGAAACTCAAAGTGCTGCTTAAAAATTTCAAACTCAGTGACGATATTGCCTTCCGGTTCTCCAACCACGGATGGTCGGAATTTCCGCTGACCACCGAAAAGTTTGTCAAATGGCTGAATGAGGTGCCCAGGAATGAAGACATCATCAACCTGTTCATGGACTATGAAACCTTTGGGGAACACCATTGGAAAGAGACCGGGATATTCGACTTTTTAAAGGCGTTTCCGGCAACGGTTTTCAGGAACTCCAGGCTGAGCTTTGCCACCCCTTCGCAAATTATCGAAGAATTGCAGCCTGTATCGGTGGTCAATGTGCCGCACCCGATCTCCTGGGCTGACGAGGAACGCGACCTGACCGCCTGGCTGGGAAACCCCCTCCAGGAACAGGCCTTCAACACGCTTTACGACCTGCTCGGAAAAATACGGGAAGTCGACGATCCTAAATTGAAAAGGGATTTCTCCTACCTTCAGCAGAGCGACCATTTTTATTATATGTGCACCAAGTTTTTCTCCGACGGCGACGTCCATTCTTACTTCAATCCCTTTGACACTCCCTATGAAGCATTCATCAACTACATGAATATCCTGAGCGATTTTGAGATCCGCCTCAATGCCGAACTCTCCGCCAGGACGAATGATGAAACCATCAAGCTCAGCAAGATCATCGCCGAGAAGGATCTCCTCATCCGGAAATATGAAAAACAGCTGGCCGAGGTCCGCGTCGCCGGAACTGCCGGTCTGCAGCAAATGACGGGAGAGGAACTCATGAAAAAACCCAAGGCACTGAAGAAGCCCGCCGCTTCCCGCACCGTTAGCCGGGGCCGGTTCCCGGACCAAAAAGGCAGCAAAGACCGGCAATGACGGCAAGGCGTCAAGCAACGAAAAAAGCACATCTGCGCGAACGAGAAAAAAATAATATTGGATATTTGATAACAGGATGAATATGAATAAGGATAGAATATTACCGAATCATTTGTTTGAAGTTAGTTGGGAAGTTTGTAATAAAGTCGGAGGAATCCATACTGTCATTTCCACGAAAGCACTCACTCTCGAGAAAGAATTCGGTGACAACTATATACTGATCGGCCCGGATGTCTGGAGAGAAACAACAGAACACCCGGAATTTCAGGAAGATAAAAATCTCCTGGAAGGATGGAGGCAGAAAGCCGCTACCCAGGGCCTCCGCGTCAGGGTGGGTCGGTGGAAGATCAAAAGCCGGCCCCTCGTATTTCTGGTCGATTTCACCACGTTCTTTTCCGTGAAAGACGAAATATTCAGTAAATACTGGGAAATATACAAACTCGATTCCATCTCCGGCGCCTGGGATTACATCGAGCCCTCTCTCTTCGGTTACGCCTCGGGGATGGTTATTGAAAGTTACGTGAGATACCATCTCACGTCTCATGAACGGGTGGTTGCCCAGTTTCATGAATGGCTGACCGGGGCCGGACTTTTATACCTGAAGACCAACATCCCCCAGGTGGGAACGGTTTTCACAACCCATGCCACGGTTGTCGGCCGGGCCATTGCCGGAAATCTTCAGCCTTTATACAGCCAGATGGATGAATACAACGGGGATGCCAAGGCCTCCGAATTTCATCTCACCTCCAAGCAGTCGATGGAAAAAGTCTGCGCCAGGAATGCCGATGCCTTCACCACGGTGAGTGAGATCACCGCCCGCGAATGCGCGCGTTTCCTCCAGAAAGAGGTCGATGTGATCACCCCGAACGGATTCGAGGGAAGTTTCATTCCCACGGAAAAGGCCTTTGGCCCTGCCAGGGAGAAGGCCCGTGAAACCTTGCTCGGTGTGGCCGGGACCCTGCTCGGCGAAAAGCTTCCTGCCGACATGTTCATCATTGCCATTTCAGGCCGTTACGAATTCAAAAACAAGGGAATCGATCTTTACCTCGATGCCCTGGGGGTTTTGAATTCCGGCGGAACGCTGAAAAAACAGGTGCTGGCCTTTGTTCTCGTTCCGGCAAGCCATTACGGGCCGAGGAAAGACCTCATGGAAAAAATGAAGGATCCGTCGGTCGCTCTGTCCGGGGACCGTTTCCTGACCCATAACCTCCATTATGCCGATCACGACCCGGTACTGAACCGGATAGAGATGGCCGGCCTCACCAACAGTCCTTCCGATAAGGTCAAAGTCGTGTTTGTGCCGTCCTACCTGAACGGCAACGACGGAATCTTCAACCTGCCATACTACGATTTGCTCATCGGCATGGATCTCACGGTGTTCCCCTCCTACTATGAACCCTGGGGATATACCCCTCTGGAAAGTCTTGCCTTCCGCGTTCCCACCGTGACCACAACGGTATCCGGATTTGGGCTTTGGGTGAAGGAAAAATTCAGGGATACCGGAAATGCCATCTTCATTCTCAACCGGAACGACCATAATGACAGTGAAGTGGTGGAGGGAATTTCCGGGGCCGTCCGGATCATGGAAGGACTTTCAGCCGGCGAGGTCGGGGAAGCCCGGAATAAGGCGTCGGAAATTTCACGACCGGCTCTCTGGACGGAGATGATCGAACATTACCGGGCGGCCTTCAGCATTGCCCTGGAAAAAGTGGCCGAACGAGTGGATGAGTTCATTGAAACGGAACGCGTCGAGCAGCTTCCCGAAGTCACATCCTTCCCGGGACAGGTCCCCTCGTGGAAAAAGGTCATCATTCAGCAGAATATCCCCGACAAGCTCAAGCCGCTTGAAGAGATGAGCAAAAACCTCTGGTGGAGCTGGAACCCCGACGCCATCGAGATGTTCAGGTCGATCGATCCGGAGATATGGGAAGAAAGCTCCGGTAATCCCATTGTGTTGCTGGAAAAGCTGGCATACCAACGCCTGTCTGAGCTGGAGAAGGACAAAAATTTCATTGCGAAATTTGAAAAGGTCTATTCGGATTTCCGGAGATACCTTGATGCCTTCGAAAATCAACAACCCCTGGTGGCCTATTTCAGCATGGAATTCGGTCTGCATGAATCCCTGAAAATTTACTCGGGGGGCCTTGGACTGCTTGCTGGCGATTACCTGAAGGAAGCCAGTGATTTTAACTACAATATCACCGGCATCGGACTGCTTTACCGGTATGGGTATTTCAAACAGGATCTCTCCGCAGCAGGTGAACAGATCGCCGTCAATGAACCCCAGGTCTTTTCGAAGATACCTGCCATCCCTGTCCAGGATGACCAGGGAAACTGGGTCGAGATCACCATCGTTCTCCCGGGCCGTGATCTGAAAGCCAGGATCTGGATGGTCCAGGTGGGACGTGTGAAACTTTACCTCCTGGATACCGATTTTGAAAGTAACCAGGAACAGGACCGGTCGATCACCCATCATCTGTACGGCGGTGACAATGAAAACCGGTTTAAACAGGAACTCCTCCTGGGTGTTGGAGGCATCAGGGCCCTTCGTGCACTCGGTCTTGATCCGGATATTTTCCACTGCAATGAGGGACATGCCGCTTTTATCGGTCTGGAACGGCTGAGGGAATATATTGAGGAGCACAACCTTACCTTCCCCGAAGCCCTTGAAATCGTCAGGTCTTCCACGCTGTTCACCACCCATACCCCGGTTCCTGCCGGGCATGATTATTTTGATGAAAATATGATGCGTGCGTATATGGCTCATTATCCCAACCGGATGAGGATCACCTGGGAACAGATGATGAACCTCGGCAAGATGCATCAGAACCAGCGCGGTGAACGGTTCTCGATGAGCTGCCTGGCCGTGAACCTCTCCCAGGAAGTCAACGGGGTAAGTGAAATTCACGGGAAAGTGAGCCGCGAAATGTTCGCCGACATGTGGAAAGGCTATATGCCCGAGGAAGTGCCCATCGGGTATGTCACCAATGGTGTCCACCTGCCTACCTGGATCTCGGGGAAATGGCGGGATCTCTATATCAGGTATATGGATAGTGATTTTTGCCATAAGCAGCATGACCGCAAGGTCTGGGCGGGTATCCGGGATGTGGACCAGTCCGAGATCTGGAAGATCAGGAATGCTGAACGGAAAAAACTGATCGACTTCGTGCGGATTCAGCTGCTCAGGAATTCAACCCGGGCCAACACGAATCCCAAGGTCGTTGTTGAAATGCAGGATCGTCTCGACCCCAACGCCCTTACCATTGGTTTTGCCCGGCGTTTTGCCACCTACAAACGGGCTCACCTGCTGTTCCGCGATCCCGAACGGTTGTCGACCATCCTGAACAATCCCTTCATGCCTGTCCAGCTGCTGTTCGCGGGTAAAGCGCATCCCAACGACAAGGCAGGGCAGGAGCTGATCCGGAAAATCGTCGAGTATTCGGCCGATCCGAGGTTCCTGGGCCGGGTGATCTTCCTCGAAAATTACGAGATCCCGCTCGCCAAACGGTTACTGCATGGTGTCGATATCTGGCTGAACACCCCCACACGGCCCCTGGAAGCTTCCGGCACCAGTGGCGAGAAGGCCGTGCTCAACGGTGTTCTCCATTTCAGCGTCCTCGACGGATGGTGGGCCGAAGGCTACAAGCCCGGGGCCGGATGGGCCCTGCAGAAAGAACGGTTCTATGAAAACCAGGACTTCCAGGATCAGCTCGATGCCGAAACCATCTATAACATGCTCGAGAATGAAATCGCTCCCCTGTTCTATAAACGCGATGTCAGGGGCGTTCCGGTGGGCTGGGTGAGCATGATCCAGAAATCCATCAGCGAGGTGGCTCCCGAATTTACCATGAACAGGATGCTTGCGCGACTATATCGACCGGTTTTATAACAAGCTGTACGACCGGTCCCTGAAGCTCAGGAAAAATGAGTTTGAAATGGCCTCCCGCCTGGCACACTGGAAAAGACGGATCCTCAATGCCTGGAACCAGGTGGAGGTGGTGAGCGTGATTTATCCCGATACCAACCGGCAGAGCATCACTGTGGGGAACAGCTATGTCAGTGAGGTCGTCCTGGATCTGAAAACACTTTCACCAAAGGAAATCGGGATCGAATACATCACCGGCGATCCCGACGAATCGGGCCTGCATATGAAGATCGTGAGCGTGCAGGAATATACGCTGGAAAAGACAGAGGGAACGAAAGCCTGGTACAGGCTCGAAACCACCCCCACCGAACCCGGGATCTTCGACTACGGGATCAGGCTGTTTCCCAAAAACAATCTCCTGGCGCACCGGCAGGATATGGCGCTCGTCAGGTGGATATGAGAAATCCGGTGAAGAAAAGTCAGTGTGACCGGAAATGGGGCGGATCTCACAAATCGTAGACGCTTTTGATCTTTTCACGCTGCAGGACCAGGGCTGTCCTGGCGGGAAGGTAGAGCTGGAGCATCTGGTTCGGGGCGAAATTTTTCTGCGGAACGGTGCGGTAGACCAGTTTCTCATCGATTCTTGACTGACCGCCGAAAACGGGGTTGTCGGAATTGAGGATGACCCGGAATTTCCCCGCCGGGCAGGAGATCCCGTAGCCGAAATAGGATTTGACCGGGTGAAAGTTAAAGACAAACAGGATCCCGGCCCGTTCGAAGGCCAGGATCTGGTCGAAATCATTGATATGGCGCTGCTCGGGCCTGGTAAAGTAGAGGAGCTTGTGGTTTTTCACGATCCGGATCATCTCGCGGTCGAAATCGCCGAGAAAGTGATATTTCAGATCGGGGTTGGTATGCCAGGCTCCATTGCCTGCGGGCATAGTGATAGGACCAGTTGTTTCCCTGCCGGGGGAAATCGATCCATTCGGGGTGTCCGAATTCATTTCCCATGAAATTGAGCCAGGCATTGCCTGAAGTGGCGATGGTCACCAGGCGGATCATCTTATGGAGGGCGATCCCGCGATCGACGGCCAGGCTTTGGGAGGCCTTGTTCATGTGATCGTACATCTCCTTGTCCATCAGCCTGAAAATAATGGTCTTGTCGCCGACAAGGGCCTGGTCGTGCGATTCGGCGTATCCCACCGTTTTTTCATCTGCCCGCTTGCTGGTCAGCTCACCGAACATCTCATTCATCTGCCAGCTTTCATCCGCCCGTTCCTTAATGATCTTGATCCAGTAGTCGGGTGTACCCATGGCCATCCGGTAGTCGAAGCCGATGCCACCGTCGCGCACCTCGGTTCCCAGGCCCGGATAACCGCTGACTTCCTCGGCAATGGTGATGGCCCCGGGATTTGTTTCATGCACCAGTTCATTGGCCAGTCCGAGATAGGTGATGCCGTCCTCATCGGCGCCGCTGTCGAAATACATGTCGTACGACGAAAAATTCCGGCCCAGGCCATGGTCGTAATAGAGCATACTGGTTACGCCGTCGAAACGGAACCCGTCGAAGCGGAATTCTTCGAGCCAGTATTTGATATTGGAAAGGAGGAAATGGGTCACTTCGTCTTTCCCGTAATCGAAACACAGTGAATCCCAGGCCACATGTTCACGCCGGGGCCCGTGGTGGAAGAACTGGTCGGGCGTACCGTCATAACGGCCGAGGCCTTCCACTTCATTCCTGACCGCATGTGAATGCACAAGGTCCATGATGACCCGCAGCCCCATTCCGTGGGCGGCGTCGATGAGTTCTTTCAGCTCATCGGGTGTCCCGAACCGGGAAGACGGGGCGAAAAAGCTGGAGACATGGTAACCAAAAGATCCGTAGTAGGGGTGCTCCTGGATGGCCATCAGCTGGACCGTGTTGTATCCGGCTTCCCGGATATGTGGCAGGACATTCTGCCGGAACTCATTGTAGGTTCCAACCTTATACTCCTCGGTCGCCATTCCCACGTGCGCCTCATAAATCAGGGGGGCAATGCCTTTGAAACCGGGGACCGGATGCGTCCAGCGGTACGGATGCTCAGGATGCCAGATCTGGGCATTGAAGATGTTTGTCCCATTGTCCTGGACCACCCTTTTTGACCATGCCGGAATGCGTTCGCCTGCACCGCCATCCCAGTGCATCTTCAGCTTGTAAAGGTCACCGTGATGGATCGCCTCGGATGGAAGGGTGAGTTCCCAGTTGCCGTGATCCGCTTCACGGAACCGGAAGGTATCGCTCTCCTGCCAGTCGTTGAAGCTGCCGGTGAGGTACAGGGCCGTGGCATTGGGAGCCCATTCCCGGAAAACCCATTGGCCGTTTGCGTAATGGACATCAAAATACAGATGTCCGTTCGCAAAGTCGGTGAGCTTACCGCTTCCGCCGGTGAGGTGGTTTTTCCTGCTGATTATTTTTTCATTCCTCCTGGTGATGACACTGGTGTAAGGCTCCAGCCAGGGATCACCTGAAACGATTCCGGGTTTGTTCATGGGAATGCAATTTATGCTGAAATTTACGGAAATTCTGATGAACCGGAAAAAATGGCTTTCAGAGCCAGATGATTTATTTCACTATGGAGTGAAACAATGCCGGGTTAAAATTGGTTCTCCGGCTGTGTCAGATTAAATTGTGGCCTTGGTTATTTTTATTAATTTTGCAGGCTGTCGACATATCATGAAGATCTGGAATGACATATCGGAATTCAGGGCGGTCAGGCCCGTGGTAACCATCGGCATTTTTGACGGGGTCCATACCGGGCATCACTACCTGATCGACAGGCTTCGCGAAAAAGCTGTTGCCCTCAAGGGAGAAACGGTGGTCATCACCCTGTGGCCGCATCCCCGTGTGGTGCTCAACAAGGACCCGGAGAACCTGCGATATCTCACGACCATCGAAGAGAAGAAAATGCTCCTCGATAAAGCGGGCATTGATCATCTTGTGATCATCCCCTTCACCCGTGAATTTTCCGAACTGCATTCCTGCGAATTCGTGGAGAAATATCTTGTTGATAAGATCCGTCTCCATCACCTGGTGATCGGCTACAATCATAAATTCGGAAAAGACCGACAGGGCGACTATTCGAGTCTGAAACAGTGTGCCGACCGTTTTGGTTTCGGCATTGAAAAACTGTCGCCTGTGGAAATTGACGGGGTCAGCGATCAGCTCTTCCCTCATCCGTGAATTGCTCGTCAGTGGCGGGCTCGATACCGCGAACCGTTACCTCGGGTATGATTATTTCCTTCGGGGTGAAGTGGTCGACGGGAACAAGATCGGAAGGACCATTGGCTTTCCGACGGCCAACGTCAGGTTGCACGACAGCCATAAGCTCGTCCCAGCCGACGGTGTCTACGCCGTCGAGGTCGACTATCGAAAGGAGCGCTACCGGGGAATGCTGAGCATCGGGGTCAGGCCGACGATAAAACAGGCATCGGGCAGGACCATCGAGGTCAATCTTTTTGATGTCGATGCTGATCTGTACGGTGAGGATATCACGGTTATTTTCAGAAAACGGATGCGCGACGAGAAAAAATTTGATACCATTGAACAGTTGAGGGTTCAACTGGTTAAAGACAGGGAGACGGCCCTTGAAATCCTGGGAAAGGATTCCTGGCTTTAGACGGGATTCGATCGGAAATTAACAGTAAAACAACATCATATGGAAAATTTAGTGACTAAGGTGGAGAGTCTGCCTTACAAAGTGAAAGACATCAGTCTTGCGGATTTCGGACGGAAAGAAATTGAGATCGCCGAAAAAGAAATGCCCGGATTGATGTCGGTAAGGAAGAAATATGCATCAGAAAAACCCCTCAAAGGAGCAAAAATTACCGGATCGCTGCATATGACCATCCAGACAGCCGTTCTCATCGAGACGCTGGTCGAGCTTGGCGCCGACGTACGTTGGGCCAGTTGTAACATTTTCTCCACCCAGGATCACGCTGCAGCGGCCATTGCCAAAGCCGGCGTTCCCGTTTTTGCCTGGAAAGGTGAAACGCTTGAGGAATACTGGTGGTGCACGGCCCAGGCCCTCAATTTCCCCGACGGTGACGGTCCCAACCTGATCGTCGACGATGGGGGGGATGCCACCCTCATGATCCACAAAGGCTTCCAGGCTGAAAATACTCCGGAGATCCTTTCCGTGAAACCCTCCAACAAGGAAGAAGCCATCATCCTCAAACAGCTTTCCGCCATCCTCAGCGAGGATCCCCAGAGGTGGCACCGTGCGGTGAAAGGGCTGAAGGGCGTCTCGGAAGAAACCACCACCGGCGTGCATCGCCTTTACCAGATGCAGGAAAAAGGCACCCTCCTTTTCCCGGCCATCAACGTCAACGATTCCGTGACAAAGTCGAAATTCGATAACCTGTATGGTTGCCGTGAGTCGCTGGCCGACGGTATCAAGCGGGCAACCGATGTCATGGTGGCCGGTAAGGTCGTGGTCGTCCTTGGTTATGGCGACGTCGGAAAAGGCTGCGCCCATTCGATGCGGTCTTATGGCGCCCGCGTGATCATCACCGAGATCGATCCCATCTGTGCTCTTCAGGCAGCGATGGAAGGCTATGAAGTCTCCACCATCGAAGATGCCCTCTCCAGGGGAAATATCTACATCACCTGCACCGGGAACCGTGATGTGATCACCCTCGATCATATCAAAAAAATGAAGGACCAGGCCATCGTTTGCAATATCGGTCACTTCGACAATGAGATCCAGGTGGATGCGCTCAGTGAATGTAAGGAAGCCACCCGCGTCAACATCAAACCCCAGGTCGACAAATACGTATTCAACGACGGACATGCCATCTTCCTGCTCGCCGAAGGGCGCCTGGTAAACCTGGGCTGTGCCACCGGGCACCCATCCTTTGTGATGAGCAATTCATTTACGAACCAGACCCTGGCCCAGATCGAGCTCTGGAAAAATGATTACGAGAAACAGGTCTACCGTCTTCCCAAACACCTGGACGAAGAGGTTGCCCGGCTTCACCTGGCCCAGCTCGGAGTGAAACTGACCAAACTGACACCTGATCAGGCGGAATACATCGGCGTTTCGCAGGAAGGGCCCTATAAGCCGGAACATTACCGGTATTGATCACCGCCAGGGCTCTACTGACGCGACCTTCATCACCACCCGTCCGGGGAATTTCCCCGGACCTCCGGTGGACGGGGGAAACTGACGCCCTGCATTCAGCAAGCCGATGGCATACCGGGAACGGATAGCGGCAATGGTGGCATAGGGCGGATTTTCCAACGTTCCTCTTAACCTTGTCTCAGCAATGAAAAAATTACTGTACATCCTGATCCCTTTCCTGGCCCTATCGTGCGTAAACAAACCGGATCATCCCTCCCCGGTGAATCCGGCCGCCGACGCCGGAAGCCAGGGAACTCCTCGACTTCCTGTATTCACAAAAAGGAACCCATACCCTTTCGGGAGTTCACAATTATGCCAATCATCTTTCCATTTACACGGATTCTTTTGCAGCGATCACCTCACACCGCCCGGTGATCTGGGGCAGTGACCTCAGCTCGATCGGCGACAGCTATTTCGACCGGCAGGATGTCATCGACGAAGCGATCCGGCAATACCACCAGGGATCCATTATCACGCTCATGAGCCACCAGGCCAGACCTTATGAAGCAGAGCCGGTGGATTTTAAGGAATCGGTGCAGGGTGAGTTCTCCGATGCCCAATGGAAGGAACTCGTCACACCCGGAACGGAGATGAACATCAAATGGACCGGGAAGATTGACACCCTGGCTTCGTTTCTCAAACAGCTCAGGGAGGAACATATCCCCGTACTGTGGCGGCCTTATCATGAGATGAACGGTATCTGGTTCTGGTGGGGAAACCGGAGGGGTCCCGACGGATTCAGGAAACTCTGGTCGATGATGTACCACCGGTTTGTCGATCATCACCATCTCGACAACCTGATCTGGGTATGGAACACCAATGCACCCAGGGATTGGGAAAATGACCAGGCCTATGCCTACGACCTTTTTTATCCCGGGGATTCTCTCGTCGATGTTCTCGCCGCCGATGTTTACAAATACGATTTCAAGCGTTCCCATCACGACGACCTGCTCCGGCTGGCCAATGGCAAGCTCATTGCCCTCGGGGAGACCGGGCGGGCTCCGTCACCTGAAATCCTGGATGAGCAGCCGCAATGGAGCTGGTTCATGATCTGGTCAACGTTCGTGTGGGCGAAAAATGATCCTGACAGCCTGAGGGCACTGGCCGCTTCTCCACGGGTCCTCAATCTGGAGGACGTCAGGAAAGTTAAGGGAATAAGCCGGAGGGTCTTCCCTGGAAGATCTCTTAGACCGGCAACGCTTAATTGGTGATGTGCAGGTTTGCCCCCTCGATCCTGGCATTGTACTGAACGAGCGGGTAGCGGGCAGGTCCTTTGAACACGTAGGCGGCATCCTGGTCGATGAAATATTCCGAACCGCAGCACGGGCATCTGACCAAAAAGATATTGGCCGTATCTTTTCCCACCGCACAGGAAAAATCGGGTTCATAGGTACAACGTGCGGTCGAATACAAAATACTGGTCATTGTAATCCCGGTAAATGAGGAGCCCGTTCAGCCCGGCCTGGTTGAAGTAGAAGCCGAAACTTCCCACCCCAAGTCCGGCCAGGTCGGAATAGAGCCCGGCGTAAATGTCGACATGAACATAGGGAAAGATGAACTTGTCGTTTTTGCAGGACAGAGGCAGGGTCAGCAAAAGAAAGATGATCACTGACTTCCTAATGTGAAGCAGTTTGAACATATTCGTTCATATTTACGATGTAAAGGTAAAATTTTGTATATTTATCAGTATCGATAAAACGATTTTATCCTGCCGATCGTTTATCTAAGGGTCACATTCTTTGCATTCAGCCGGGGCCCGCGGATGAGAGACCGGGGAGAAGATTGTATTTCACACGCGTCTTTAAAAACAAAACCATGAAATTTGATCCGGGTACATTGATTTACCTGATCCTTACCCTGATATTTGTTGCATTGGGAGCGGCAGGGAAAAGGAAGAAGCCGGTTAACGTCACACCACCGGAGAATGCCGGTGATGAAGACTCAGGAACGGAGACGGAGAACACGGATCATTCCGGCGATATCCTGGCGGAGAATTTCCGTCGGCTGCTGGGTGATTATGGGCAAAATTATTCCCCCCAACCCACTGTGGCGGACGATGAAGTCGAAATGGAAATCGCCAGCAATAAAGTGGAAGAGCGGGCAGAGGTGGTCAATACCATCGAAGACCGGATGAACACCCTTGAAGATGAGCCCGACCTATTCCCTGCGGAGGCGGAAGGGTTACGTATCACCGACAGCATCAAAATGTCGGAACTCGGAACGGAACAGGAAGGCTCTGCTCACGAACATGACGATGGGCCGCTTCCTGGAGAATTTTAACGCCAGGAAGGCCATCATTTACGCTGAGATCATCAACCCTAAGTATTTCTGAGTTAGCTTTTTTCATTGGAACTAATAGCTTAAAAGACACATGAAAAAGTTTTTATTACTCTAAAAAAAACTCTAATTTTGTTGATCAGAAGAGTTCAGGTCATCCTGGATTCTTTTTTATTTTTTCATATAAATCAGGAGGATTACGATGTCAAAGGTTATTTACGTAACTGAAGAGGGCTTGCAGAAAATGAAGAAGGATCTTGAGCATCTGACTTCGGTTGAACGGCCCGCCATCTCCCGGCAGATTGCTGAAGCAAGGGAGAAAGGCGACCTCTCGGAAAATGCCGAATACGATGCGGCCAAGGAAGCCCAGGGCATGCTTGAAATGAAAATCGCCAAGCTTGAGAATCAGGTTGCAAATGCCCGGATCATCGATGAATCCAGGATTGACACTGAAACCGTGCAGATCCTGAACAGGGTGAAAATCAAGAATAAGAGCAACGACGCACTGATGGAATATGTCCTTGTCTCCGAAACCGAAGCCGATCTCAAAGCCGGAAAGATTTCCGTGACCACACCTATTGCCAAAGGACTCCTGGGCAAGAAGGTGGGTGATGTCGTCTCCGTCAGGGTTCCCTCCGGCGTGGTCGAATACGAAGTGATCAGCATTTCACGCTAAAAACAAAACGTCATGGCATCCGTATTTTCCAGAATCATCGCCGGTGAAATCCCATCCTATAAAATTGCTGAGGATGAGCATTACTATGCCTTCCTGGATATCAATCCCCTGGCAAAAGGCCATACGCTGGTTGTCCCGAAAAAAGAGGTTGATTATCTGTTTGACGTCGACGATGATCTTCTTGGCGGGATGATGGTCTTTGCGAAAAAAATAGCCAGGGCCATCGACAGGGCTGTCGAATGTAAGCGGGTGGGTGTTGCTGTTCTGGGCCTTGAAGTTCCGCATGCCCACATTCATCTTATCCCGATCAATCACATCAGCGATATCGATTTCAGCCGCCCCAAGCTGAAATTCAGTGAAGAAGAGTTCCGTGAAACTGCCCGGGCGATCACGGCTGAACTTTAAACCGCATCTTTCACTTCCACCGGCCAACCCAATCAAGCTTTTTGTTTATTGGGCTCTTCCCGGGTTTTTCCGGATAAAATCCTCCCAGTTGTGATACCCTGCGCTGCTTTTCAGGACGTTGTCCTGGTAAAAATGACAGAGTGCCGCCGCCAGGGCATCCGTGGCATCGAG
The DNA here is from genome assembly GCA_963763215.1 of uncultured Bacteroidales bacterium. GTDB lineage: Bacteria > Bacteroidota > Bacteroidia > Bacteroidales > DASQZK01. The sequence continues at coordinate 89,004 of CAVXNX010000031.1, read as the reverse complement.
GTTGATGATTTCCGGTTGAAAGGAGAGGATCTTACAAAGCAATGAGGCCACCTGTTGCTTGGATGCAGCCCCCTGACCGGTGATGGCCATCTTGATCTTCCGGGGTGCATATTCGAAAATGGGGACCGACCGCGACAGCGCCGCGGCGATGGCCACCCCTGTGCCCGTCCGAGCTTGAGCATGCTCTGGACATTCTTGCCGAAAAACGGGGATTCAATGGCCAGCTCATCGGGATGATACTTGTCGATGAGCGCCACGGTCTCGTTGAAAATTTCCTGCAGCTTAAGGTAAGGATCGTGTTTTTTCCGCAGATCCACCACGCCCAGTGCAAGAGCCTTTGGGCCCGACGTATCGATGGCCAGGATTCCAAAACCCATGATGTTGGTACCCGGATCGATGCCGAGGATCACACGGTCGGTAGTGTTTTTCATAATGTCCGTCTCATTTTTACCTGCCTGAACAAGATCCCGCCGATGATGAGGAGTAGTCCGTAAATGGTGGTTCTGTATATGGGCTCACCCACAAAATAATGGATGAAAAATAGGGAAATAAAAGGAAAAATGTAAATCAGATTGGTGATTTTATCTGTTGTCTCCGTCAGCTGAAGTGCTTTGAGCCAGAAAATGTAGGCCAGTCCCATTTCAAAAATACCCACCCATGCGGCCCAGAACCAGGCGTTCCCACTCTCCGGGAAGTGTTTGCCGGTGAAGAGGACCGCCACCAAAAGGTAGATGAGGGCAAAGAAAAAATTCAGGAACAGTTTGACGATTTCGTCTCTCTGGTCCCTGACGTTCAGGATCCAGAAAAAAGACCAGATCAGTGCACTCCCGAGGCAGAGCAAAATGCCCGGTATCTGTGACCTGTGGAATGAAGACCCGCCGCCCTGTGATGAGATGAGGATCACCCCGCTGAAACTGATGAGAAGGGCGGCCATACTTTTGAGTGTGATCTTCTGTCCAAGAAGGGGAATGGAAATGATCGTCAGCACGATGGGCCAGGTCATGTTGAGCGGCTGGGCGACCTGGGCCGGCAGTATGGCATAGGCCCGGAACACGATCAGGTAATAAAAGAAAGGGTTCAGGAAGCCGAGGGCTGCCGAATAAAGCCATTCCTTTCCAGTGTTCCGTTTGAGCGCAGGCAGTTTCCGTTGCACCACCATAGTGAACAGGAGGATGAAAAAGGTGACCAGGGCTGCTCCGGCCAGGAGGCTGAAAGGATCCTGGTAGCGAAGTCCGAATTTGAACGCGGTGGCCACCGTGGACCAGCAGAGAATGGTTAAACCGGCAAACAGGTATGCCCGGGGCTGATTTTTCATCAGGGTTTAGTCGATGATGTCGAAGCCGGTATACGGCCTGAGCACTTCGGGAATGCGGATCCCGCCGGGGGTCTGGTTATTTTCCAGGAGAGCGGCGACGATCCTGGGCAAAGCCAGAGACGACCCGTTGAGCGTATGGGCAAAGTTGGTCTTCTTGTCGCCCTTTTCACGGTATCTCAGCTTAAGCCGGACAGCCTGAAAGGATTCAAAATTGGAAACGGAGCTCACTTCCAGCCAGCGGCCCTGGGCGGCAGCATAGACCTCGAAGTCGTAGGTCAGGGCCGAGGTGAAGCTCATATCGCCGCCGCAAAGACGCAGGATGCGGTACGGCAGTTCAAGGCTACGGACAAGTCCCTCCACATGGCTGACCATCTCTTCGAGAGCCTGGTACGACCGGTCGGGATGTTGTACCTGGACGATCTCGACCTTATTGAACTGATGGACACGGTTCAGCCCCCTGACATCCTTCCCGTACGAACCGGCCTCCCGGCGGAAGCAGGGTGTGTAGGCGGTGTTTTTCATGGGTAGTTCATCGGATTCCAGGATGACATCCCTGTAGATATTTGTGACCGGGACCTCAGCGGTGGGAATAAGATAAAAATTGTCGGTCTGCACGTGGTACATCTGGCCTTCCTTGTCGGGCAGCTGGCCGGTGCCGAACCCCGAATCTTCATTGACCATCAGCGGAGGAAGGATCTCGAGGTAACCGGCTTTAACATTTTCTTCCAGGAAATAGTTGATCAGGGCACGTTCGAGCCGGGCGCCTTTTCCCTTGAACACCGGGAAACCGGCCCCGGTCAGCTTGGTCCCCAGGTCGAAGTCGAGAATATCGTATTTTTTTCCCAGGTCCCAGTGAGGTTGTGCCCCTTCGGGAAGTTCAACCTTGCGGGCATCCTGCCTGACGACCTGGTTGTCCTCCGGCGTCTTCCCGCGGGGGACAGAGGAATGGGGGAGGTTGGGCACCTGAATGAGCAAGCTGTTCATCTTCTCCGAAGCCTCGGTGAATTCCTGCTGGAGAGTCTTGATCTCCTCCTTCAGTCCGGCCGTTCGCTCCTGGGCAGATTTGGCTTCTTCAGCCTTGCCCTGTTTGAAGTACGAGCCGATATCTTTCGAAAGGATCTTCAGTTCAGCCTGGAGGCTGTCGGCCCGTGCCTGTGACGATCTGCGCCTTTCATCTGCTTCTAGAATGTCGGCAATGATTTCGGAGCCGTTAAAATTTTTCACGGCGAGCCGTTCGATGACGAACTCCTGGTTCTCCCGGATAAAATTGATGTTGAGCATGGGGCAAATCGATTGAGATATGAAAAAAAATCTCCTGAAAACTGTATAAAGGTAACAGTTTAAAGGAGATTTATAATCGATGGATTTAAAATTTTATTCTTCTGCCGGGATAATGCTGACGTAGGATTTATCACCGGTTTTGCGCTTGAATTCCACTTTGCCGTTGGTCAGGGCAAAAAGCGTGTGATCCTTGCCGATCCCCACGTTAAGACCGGGATGATGCCTGGTGCCTCTCTGGCGAACGATGATGTTGCCAGCTTTGGCGAACTGACCGCCGAACAATTTGATTCCAAGTCGTTTGCTTTCTGATTCGCGACCGTTCCTTGAACTACCGGCTCCTTTCTTATGTGCCATAATTGTAAGGTTTTAAGTATTTTGATTACCCCTTCAGGGTTATTCTGGATTCTTTATCGTCTTTTTTTGGCGCCGCTTTTTTGGCGGCAGGTTTTTTAGCGGCAGCACGCTTTGGGTGCGGCGGTTTTTTTAGCCGTTGTTTCCTTATTTTCAGCTTTTGCCGTGGCCTTCTTTTCGCCGGCGGGTTTTGTCTCAGCGGCCGGGGCCTGGGTGCTCGCGGTCTCCTCTTTTTCAGCCGGTGCGGCAGCTTTCTTCTCAGCAGCCGGTTTGGCTTTGGTCGCTTTTTCGACGATATCTTCGATCACGACCTGTGAAAGATACTGCCGGTGACCGTTGCTCTTCTGGTATCCTTTCCTGTTTTTCTTTTTGAAAACGATGACCTTGTCTCCTTTGAGGTGACCAAGGACCTTAGCCGAAACCAGGGCTCCTTCAATGACCGGGGAACCGACAATGACCGTGCTGTCGTTATCAATGAGCAGAACCTTGTCAAAATCCACGCTTGACCCTTCTTCTGCTTTGAGCCTGTGGACAAAGATTTTCTGGTCTTTTTCAACCTTAAACTGCTGTCCGGCGATGTCAACAATTGCGTACATTATAATGAATTTTACATTTCTTTTTTCACGAACGGGAGTGCAAAAATATAAAAGTTAAGTTGATCTACAAACAATTATAGTCAATAATTGTAAAATCTAAGGATATTTATTTTAACGGTTCATTTTCAGGGTCGTGAAGAGCTCCGCAATGGGCGACGATTTTGAGAACCCGGGCCGCGATCAGTTCTTTCTGGTAAGAACTATTTGATTATATTTGTGTGATCTCTCTTTTTGATTTTGGTTGCAAAGTTGTAATTTATGGGTATGATTAAGCTTAATGTATTAGGGATATCTTACAGTCAAACGCAATCAGGGGCTTATGCACTCATTCTGACAGAAGAAAATGGCGAAAGGCGTATACCCATAATCGTTGGTGGTTTTGAAGCCCAGAGCATTGCGATTGAACTTGAAGGTCTCAAACCTCCCCGGCCCCTGACCCATGATCTTTTTCTCAGTTTTGCCAGGGTCTTTGGAATCACGGTGACAGAGGTCGTCATTTATAAGCTTGAAGAGGGCGTTTTTTATTCGCAATTGCTATGCGATAACGGGATGGAAAAGATCACCCTCGATGCCCGGACCTCTGATGCCATTGCGCTGGCCCTGCGATTTAAATGTCCGATCTATACCACCGAAGAAATCATCACCAAAGCCGGCATTGTTCTGGACTTCGATAAGGAAACGCCTTCCGAGTCCGGAGAGGAGGAAGAGCCCGAAGTGGTGGAGCCCGAAAAGGCTGCCCCAACCGTCACCGATCCGGAAGAACTGAAAGCTCTTTCCATGGACGAGCTGAAAAAAATGCTCGAAGAGGCGGTCACCAACGAAAATTATGAGAGAGCATCGAAGATCCGGGATGAAATTCAACGTCGAAAACGATAAACCTAAATGAGAAAGATGTCACTGGGCAGGATGATCAGCCGGATCCTGCTAATCCTCTTACCCTTCTGCGGTGTTCAGAATGTCATGGCCCAGGGCAATATGCCCGTTACCAGCGTCCAGGATTCGATTTTGACAATCGGCTGCCGACAGCGTTTACACAAACCAGGCAGAACCCGGGATCCAGGCTCCTTCCGGCGAAAAGGCCAATAAGGGAAATCTCATCCCTACCAAGACGGAGTTCCACTTCAGCTTTATCAACCTCCTCCGCGGACTGCTCGGGATGTTCGTCCTGATCTTTATTGCCTGGCTATTTTCCGACAACCGGAGAGCGATATCGTGGAAGGTGGTCGGCCTGGGCCTTCTCGGCCAGGTCCTCCTGGCCGTCGGGGTCCTGGAAGTTCCGTTCATCGAGGCCTTCTTTGAATTCGGGGGCAAGTTGTTCGTCAAGATCCTGGATTTTACCAACGAAGGGACCAACTTCCTGTTTAAATCGATGGTCTCCGGAAAAATCGAAGCACCTCTGCAGACCTTTGCCATCACCATCCTTCCCACCATCATCTTCTTTTCGGCCCTGACATCGGTGCTCTTTTATTTTGGGATCATTCAAAAAGTCGTATGGGTGATGGCCTGGGTCATGACCCGCGTTCTCAAACTTTCGGGGGCGGAGAGCCTTTCTGTCGCCGGGAATATCTTCCTGGGCCAGACTGAATCACCGCTGATGATCAAGGCCTACCTCGAAAAAATGAACAAGTCGGAAATCCTGCTCGTCATGTCGGGAGGGATGGCCACACTGGCCGGAGGTGTGCTTGCGGTATACATTAATTTCCTGGGTGGCGACGATCCCGTTCAGCGCCTCGAATTTGCGCGGCATTTGCTGGCCGCCTCGGTGATGGCCGCTCCCGGCGTCGTGGTCATATCCAAGATCATCGTTCCCCAGACCGAAGACGTGAATGAAGAAGTGCAAATCACCCAGGACAAAATCGGGAAAAATGTGTTGGATGCCATTAACAACGGCACCTACCAGGGTCTGAAACTGGCGGTGAATGTCGCTGCCATGCTTCTCGTCTTCCTCGCCTTCCTGGCGATGATCAATTTCATTTTCATCAAGATCGGGACCTGGACCCACCTGAACAACTGGATCACAGGAATCACCCAGGGCCGGTACCACGAACTTTCCCTTCAGTTTATGCTGGGCTATGCCCTCTCTCCGCTGATGTGGCTGATCGGCATCACGTCAAAAGACATCACCCTGGTGGGCACACTCCTTGGTGAGAAACTGATCATGACCGAGTTTGTCGGGTACATCAGCCTTTCTGAACTGAAAACGGCGGGCGCTTTCAGCGATCCAAAATCAATCATCATGGCCACGTATATGTTATGCGGTTTTGCTAACTTTGCCTCGGTGGGCATCCAGATTGGCGGCATCGGAGCCCTGGCCCCCGGAAAAAAAGTACAGCTGGCCAAATACGGGATGAGGGCACTGCTGGCGGGAACCCTGGCCTCCCTGCTGTCTGCCACCATTGTTGGAATCATCCTGGCTTAAGAGGCGTTTCTATGCGAATAGGACCAAAATACCAACGGAAAAAACCGGACGAAAGATCCCGTGAAGAAAGAACTCGAAAAGCTGCGGGAGAACGTGGAGGACCTTCGTTCTGAATCGGACCTCCTCCGGAATATCGTTCCGGAGATCGGTCATCCCGGACCGAAGGGTGGTATTATGGCCAACGGGATGATCGACGTTTTCGGACTCCCCGGTTTTCATAAGACGTTTTTTAACCAGGTCCCCTTCATGATGTGGGCCAAAGACCTTAACGGACGGTTCCTGGCGGTCAACTCCGCGTTCGCCCGGCAATTCGGGATGAAAACGGAAGAGATGAAAGGGTTGTCGGATTATGACATCAGCCCCAAGATCTTCGCCGATAAATTCCGGGCCGACGATGCCATCGTGTTGAAAACCGGAAAACAGAAAACGGTGGATGAACAGATCCCCGTTATCGACGGCTTCCGCTGGCATGAAACCACCAAGATCCCTCTGAAGGATGAAAATGGCACGATCATCGGCACGGCCGGGTTTGCCATCGACATCTCCAACCGGAAACATTACGAAACGGCCCTGAAGCAGAGTGAAGAAAAATTCAGGGAACTGGCTGAAAACACCACCGATTCGTTCGTCCTCAGCAGCGGGAACAAAATCATTTATGTCAATCCGGCTTTCGAACAGGTGTACGGGTTTTCAAGGGATGAACTCATGCGTGACCCGGGCCTCCCGAGAAAAAGGATCTATCCTTCCGACCAGGAACGCATTCTGGAGGTGATGAATACCGGCCACTATAAATACACCTATATTTTCAACGAGCAGTACCGGATCGTTAAAAAAGACGGAACGGTGTCCTGGATCTGGAACAGGAGTTACCCGGTGTGGAACGATAAGGGTGAAGCCTACCGGATCGTGTCGGTGGCGACGAATATTTCAGGCGTGAAGATCCTGGAGGAACGGCTGACCAAATCGCAGTCGCAGCAGCAGGCGATCCTCGACAATATCCCCCACCTGGCCTGGCTGAAAGATATCGAAGGCCGGTATGTTTCGGTCAACGAATCTTTTTGCCGCTTCTTCAACCTGAAAAGTGGACAGATCGTTGGGAAAACGGATTATTTCCTGTGCCCGGAAAAACTGGCCGACGACTATGTCAGCAAGGACCAGGAGGTTATCCGGGAGCGGAAATCGAAACTGTTCTTCGAAGTCGAGGAAGGCCGGTTCGGAAAACGGTATTCCGAGACCCACAAAACACCGATTATCAATGATGAAGGCGAAGTGATCGGGATCGCTGGCATCTCCAGGGATATCACGGAACAAAAACTCGCCGAACAGGCCCTGCTCAGGAGCGAGGAGAAATACAAGGACCTCGTGACGCTTCTTCCCGAAGTGATTTTTGAGACCGATGCCAACGGGAAAATCACTTTTGTGAATCTCAAAGGGTATGAACTCATGGGCTATACCCAGGCGGATGTCGACAAGGGGATGACGATCTTTGACGTGATCGCCCCGGAGGATGTCAGCCGGGCCCGCACATCCTTCATTAACCTCAAGACGGGAAATGAGATCCGGGGCAACGAATACAACGTCATTACCCGGACCGGCAAAAAAGTAGCCGTTCTCATCTTCACCAACAACATGTTCAACGAGAGCCGGTGGGTCGGAATTCGTGGGGTAATGGTCGATATATCACGCCGGAAACTCTCGGAAAAACAGGAGAAGGAATACCAGACCAAACTGCTGTTCCTGAGTAACACCGCCCTGGATTTTCTCGGGTTGCCCAATGAAGCGGATATTTTCACCTTCATCGGCACGAAGCTCACGGAATTTATTCCCTGGGCCAACATCTTTGTCTCCCAGTATGATGAGGATGAGCGGATGCTGACGGTTGCCTATCATTCCACTTCAGCAGAAAATAAGATGCTCCTGATCGATCTTCTTGGGATGCCTGTCGATCACCTCACCTTTGAATTGATGGATTCGGACATCGAAGAACTGAAAAACAACGCCGAACACCTTAAAGTCTTCCCGGAAGGAGTATACGGAACCTGTTTCGGAAAAATCCCCCGGCCGGTTTCCGTTCAGATTGAAAAAATTTTACAGGCCAGGAAGATCTACGGAATGGCCCTGATGCGCAGTGGAAAACTCTATGGAAGCGTGTTGATCTTTTCCGGAAAAGAGGAACTGCCCGATCAGCCCTTCATCGAAACATTCCTCTACCAGGCCTCCATTGCCCTCCATCGCCGGCAGCTCGAACAGGAGCTCATGGAGGCAAAGGTCAGGGCGGAAGAATCGGATATGCTCAAAACCGCCTTCCTCGCCAATATGTCGCACGAGATCCGGACCCCGATGAACGGGATCCTTGGCCTTACCCAACTTCTGACCAGGGACCAGCTGAGCATTGCCGAAAGGAACGAATATCTCAACATGATCAATTCCAATGGCAAACTGCTGATGAACCTGGTGAATGATATCATCGATATTTCCAGGATTGAATCCAACCAGGTCGATCTCAATGAAGGCGAATTTTACCTGAATTCCATGATGAACGAACTCGCCAGCTTCATCCAGTCTGAAAAAATGGTCAAGAAAAAAGAAGATGTGGAACTGAAAATGAAGCTGGGGTTGAAGGACGGGGATTCAAGCATCATTGCCGATGAGCCCAAACTCAAACAGATCCTCACCAACCTGATCGGGAATGCCATTAAATTCACCAACCGGGGCACTGTCGAATTTGGATATGACCTGGAGGACGGGGAACAGCTGAAATTTTATGTGAAGGATTCGGGGATCGGGATCTCCCGTGACAAGCTGGAAGTGATCTTCGACCGGTTCACCCAGGTGGACCAGTCACTGACCCGCCTTTACAGTGGTTCGGGCCTCGGCCTGGCCATAAGCAAAGGGTTCGTGGAACGGATGGGTGGGAAGATCTGGGCCGAATCGGAGCTGAATAACGGCGCGACCTTCTATTTTACCATTCCCTACAAGCCCACTGTAAAAATGGATGGCCGGAATGATGAAGCCAGGCGGGAACCGGATATGTTCAACTGGGAGGAGATCTGTATCCTCATTGTGGAAGACAATTATGTCAGCTATAAACTCCTGGAGATCTCCCTTGGCAAGACCGGCGTCGGAATCCTCCATGCCGAAAATGGCCGGGAAGCCATCGATTTCGTGATCAATCACCCCGAGATCGACCTCGTGCTCATGGATATCCAGCTGCCTCTCCTGAACGGTTATGATGCCACGGTGGAGATCAAAAAGATCAGGCCCGGGCTCCCGGTCATTGCCCAGACAGCCAATGCCATGGATGACGACAGGTTGAAATGTCTCAATGCCGGATGCAGTGACTACATCACCAAGCCCATCGTTTTGGGAAAACTCTTTGATGTGATCAACAATTACGTTATCAGGGATAAATAACCCGCCATGATCGCCATTTTCCTGGTCTCCTTTTGCCTGTTGTGCCTGTACGCCATCGTTTTTTTTCGTTACCGGGGAACCTGGCAGCGGGCCGGGATGTTCACCTCGCGGCTTTCGGCCCCTGATCTTCCATTCATCTCGGTTGTCGTCCCGGTCAGGAACGGTGAAAATTTTATCCCTTTCCTGTCTGCCAGCCTGCTGAGACAGGATTATCCCCTGGAAAAAGTGGAATTCATCTTCGTTGACGATCATTCCGCCGACCGGACGTCCGGGATGCTGTCATCCCTTTCCGCCCGGCTTCCGCTAATCGCAGGTCATCCGCCTGGATACCGGGTCTTCCGGGAAGAAGGGCGCCTTATATGCCGGGGTAAAGGCTGCACATGGAAAACTCATCTTAACGACCGATGCCGACTGTGAGCCCTCGCCGGGCTGGTTACGGATGATGGCTTCCTTTTACTGCACCTGTCCCTCCCGGCTGATCTCGGGCCCGGTCCGGATCTCTCCGGCGACTTCTTTTTTCAGCCGTCTGCAGGCCCTCGAATTTCTCTCCCTCACCGGTACCGGCGGGGCATCCTTCCTGAATGGCGAACCGCTTTTGTGCAACGGCGCCAACCTGGCCTTTGAGAGAGAACTGTTCCTCGAGGCTTATCCCTTCCTGTATCCCCAGGTCCCGACCGGCGACGATATGTTCCTGATGCTTTATACTCTCAGGCACTACCCCGGGAGCCTGCGCTACCTGAAAAGCCCGGATGCCATCGTCGACACCCGGCCTGTCCCTACTCCGGCGGCTTTTTTCAGCCAGCGGATGCGCTGGGCCTCCAAGGCAGGGTTATACCGGAATTCCCGGCTGATCCTGTTATCCCTGCTGGTGTTCCTGTTCAATGCCTGGCTCATCACCCTCGCGGCCCTGAGTTTCACGGGTGGCAGCTGCGCCTGGATATTCGCTGCGTTTTTTTTCTTGAAATCGCTGGTGGATTATGTATTTTTGAAAGCATTCTGTGGCTTTAACCGGCAGGAAAACCTGATGAAGGTCTTTATCCCCTCCCAGCTGATTCACCCGTTCTATATCCTGGCGGCGGCAGCCGGAGGATGGATCCTGTCGGGCAGGTACAGGCAAAATGGAAAATAGCGGAAACATATCAACATCGGGCCAGGCATGGAAACGGTTCAGATCCAACCCGGTCTCACTGGTGAGCCTGGTGGTCATTGTGCTTATCGCACTGACTGCCGTTGCCGGGTACCTCCTCTGTCCCGATAAGTCTCCCGACGCCAACACGCAGCACCTCGAACTGGCGGCCAGGAAGCCCGGCTTTGCCGTCACCATGCTGAAAATTCGCAAGAACCACCCCGTTCCCCGGCACGGATTGTTGAAGACGCTGCTCTTCGGCCAGGAGCCGGCGTGGGATATGATTCCCATCCTCTCATACCGTTTTAAGGGCGACAGCATCGTGGTCCGGAATTATACCGAACTCCCCGAACGCGAATTCACGACCCAATCCTTCAGCCTGCCCGATGTGCTTTACCCTGTCGATGAACAAAAGGGGATCGGTGTTGACCGGTGGATGCTGTCATTCAGCGACATTTCGGGCCACCCTATCCGGGTCAGTGTGGAAGAACTTAGGAAAAGAACGGCGGAGGAGAACATTGTCCGGAAGAGGTTCCTCCTCGGTACCGACCGTTTTGGGCGCGACATGCTCAGCCGGATGATCCTCGGCGCCCGCGTTTCCCTCTCCGTCGGGTTGATTGCGGTTTTCATCTCACTGGTCATTGGCATCCTCTTCGGTGCGCTGGCCGGCTACTACCGGGGCCGGGTCGACGATGCCATCATGTGGCTCATCAATGTGATCTGGTCGGTCCCCACGTTGTTGCTTGTCATCGCCCTCACCATGGTGATGGGCAAAGGGTTCTGGCAGATCTTCATCGCCGTGGGAATAACCATGTGGGTTGAAGTGGCGCGCGTGGTGAGGGGACAGGTCATGAGCATCCGTGAAAAGGAATACATCCTGGCGGCCCGTGCACTGGGATACAGTGACTTCCGGATCATGTTCAGGCACATCCTGCCGAACATCTTTGCGCCGGTCATCATCATCGCCGCGGCAAATTTTGCCTCTGCCATCCTCATTGAAGCCGGACTGAGCTTCCTCGGCATCGGCGTACAACCTCCCGTACCCTCCTGGGGGACCATGGTCAGGGACCACTATGGATTCATCATCGTCGATAAAACTTATCTCGCCTTCATTCCGGGTTTTGCCATCATGATCCTGGTGCTGGCCTTCACCCTGGCGGGTAACGGACTGCGTGATGCGATGGATGTCAGGTCATGAGTCACCAGCCGTCAGTTAAGGCGGCGTTTCCGGAAAATGGCGGCGGAGATCCACAGGACGATGGTCAGGAAAATCAGCGTCAGAATGATGTTTTGCCAGATCGGAACACCCTTGGGGATGATCCTGTTGAAATCCGACATTTCCCCCGGCGAGGCCGTGTCGGCGTTCTGAAGTTTTTGCTTAACGAGCTCGATGATGTCGGGCCGGGGCGTCAGACCGGTGATAAACCTGGTGGGGAAGAACCACCGGTATTCGGCATGGGTCAGCGACCGGATGATGGGCTCGAAGAATATCCGGTAAAAACCGAAGATCAGGACCGACAGGATCACGTTACGGAAGATCAGGGCAAACAGGATCCCGAGCGACAGGAAGGCGAAGGTCTGGAGAAAGGAATCCAGGATCAGCCAGGAACGTTCGAAGATGATCCCGAATGTGATCTTGTAGCTGAAGATCAGACCGGAAATAACCGAGGTCAGGAAAAGCAGGACAACCACGTATACCGAAAGGAAAAAGACCAGGACAAGTTTTTCCATGAAAAGCTCCTTCCGGCTTGTCCCGAAAATCACCTGCTGCTTGTAGGTTTTATTGCTGAATTCGAGACAGGTCATCATGATCACCAAAAGAACCAGGGTCAGGTTGTAATACCCGGCGATCCACGTTGTAAAGTTCCACACGTGCGGGAACTGGTAAAGGGGAACCACTGACAGGAACGGAAATTTGATATTGATCCTGGGCAGGGCGAACAGGCCGAGCAGGAAGAAAAGCAGGTGAAGGAAGAGGATGATCCTGAAGGGATTGTAATTGAGGGATTTTGTGAGCTCTATCCGGAAGAGTTTTTTCATCGGGGGTAGCTTTAATCTTCTTTAACTAATTCGAGGAACTGGCTCTCCAGCGATTTTTTATGATTGACGAGTTCCGAAACCCGTATTCCCCTGGAGAAAAGGTAGGCGTTCAGATCGGCCGAGGTCTTGCCAGGACTGAGGGTCACCATCAGCCGTGCATTGTCTTTCCTGGCCGAGTTCACAAATTCACAGGCTTCCAGGGCGGCATCCAGTTTCACGGGATCCTCCGCCATCACTTCCACGAGCATTTCCCCCTTGATCAGGGCATTCACACTGCCCTGTTCGAGAAGAACGCCGTTTTTCAGGATGGCGACATGAGAGCAGACCCTTTCCACTTCACTGAGAATATGGCTGGCCATGATGATGGTTTTGCCCCGGGAGGCTTCCTCAATGATCAGTTCCCGCACTTCGGCGATCCCTTCAGGGTCGAGCCCGTTGGTCGGCTCATCGAACACGAGCACCTCCGGATTACCGAGCAGGGCGGCGCCGATGCCCAGGCGCTGTTTCATCCCGAGGGAGAGCGTGTTGAATCTGGAATTCCGCCGGTCATAAAGCCTGACGGTCCGGAGGACGCGGTCGATGTCGTCTTCGCCATATCCCTTGATCATGGCAACGATGTTCAGGTTCTGAACCAGGGTGAGATATGGGTAAAAGTGAGGCACTTCGATGAGAGAGCCGATACGTTTCAGGCTTTCCGGTGACGGCATTTCCCCGAACCAGAAATGACTTCCCGAATCGGACCCGAGGATCCCGGTCACGATGGAAAGGGTCGTGGTCTTCCCGCTGCCATTGGGTCCAAGGATGCCAAAGACCTGGCCTTCCAGAACCTGGATGTTGAGGTCATTGATGGCCTTGACTTTTCCATAGTGTTTGGTCAGGTAACGGGTTTCAAGAATGATGTTCTTCTCCATGAGAGAGGGGTTAGCATGAGTATTGACCCGGCCTGGGAAAAACCGCCGTCTCCCGCATGCCTGGAAGACCGGGATGGTATCGTTATGCCGGGGGCCGGATGCAGTACCCCGCATTGGGGCACATGCATAAGACGATACATTGAGGATTATGTTGCGCCGGGTCAGGTCACCACTTCCTGCTTCAATCCCCGCTGTCCGGCCGTTTTTCCTGGTGAACAGGGGTATGCAGGATCAATGTCCCATCTCGGCCATGAACTTAATCCGCATCAGCCGGATCTCCTCCTCGGTATATTCTTCTTCCCCGAGCTCTTTCAGCGCCTCATCGACCGATTCTGTAACGGCTTCCTCTCTGAAATAGGTATACACTTCGTCCTGTCGCTCATCGTCGATGACCTCATTGATGTAATAATCGAGGTTAAGTTTTGTCCCGCTGTTGATGATGGCTTCGATCTCACTCAGCAGTTCCGGCATTTCGAGGTTTTTCGCGCTGGCAATATCGTCGAGCGGCATTTTCCGGTCGATACTCTGGATGATGCTGACTTTCAGTCCCGATTTATTGACCACCGATTTCACCACCATGTCCTGGGGCCGGACGATCTCTTTCTCTTCGACATAGACCTTGATGAGGTCGATGAATTCTTTCCCGTACCTTTTGGCCTTTCCGGCACCCACCCCGACGATATTCTGGAGTTCTTCGAAGGTGATGGGATAATGAATGGCCATGTCTTCCAGCGATGGATCCTGGAAAATGACAAAGGGAGGAAGATTCAGTTTTTTGGCTGTTTTCTTGCGAAGTTCCTTGAGGATATTGAATAATTCCGTATCCATGGTCCCGCCGCCGGCACCATTCCCGCCTCCGCCTTCTTCATCGCGACCCGATTTTTCATAGTCATGGTCCTGGGTGAGCATATAGGAAACAGGGTTACTGAGAAATTCAGTGCCGGCCTCGGTGATTTTGAGGAGGCCGTAATTCTCGATATCCTTGGTGATGAAATGCCCGATGAGAGCCTGGCGGAGCACGCCGTTCCAGAACTTCATGTCCTTGTCCTTTCCGCTGCCAAAGATCTCAAGCTTATGATGGTTGTATGCTTTGACGGCTGAAGTGGCTTTCCCGGCGAGGATGGCCGCAACATGGTCGGATTTGAATTTTTCCTTGACTTCCAGGATGGCATTGAGGGCATCGACAATGTAGTCCCTTCCTTCGAATTTTTCTTTGGGGTTCAGACAGTTATCGCAGTTGCCGCAGGTGTCTTCCATGGTTTCGCCGAAATAATTCAGCAGCACCTTTGGCCGGCAAACTGATGATTCGGCATAGGAAACGGTTTCGAGGAGTAGCTGTTTGCCGATTTCCTGTTCGGCGATGGGTTTTCCCTGCATGAATTTTTCCAGTTTCTGGATATCCTTATAGCGATAGAAGACGATGCATTTTCCTTCTCCGCCGTCGCGCCCGGCACGGCCGGTTTCCTGGTAATACCCTTCGAGTGACTTGGGAATGTCGTAATGGATGACAAAACGGACGTCGGGTTTGTCGATCCCCATCCCGAAAGCGATGGTTGCCACGATGACATCGGCTTCTTCCATCAGGAACTTATCCTGGTTGGAGGCGCGTGTGGCTGCATCCATGCCGGCATGGTAAGGCAGAGCCTTGATGCCGTTCACCACAAGCGTTTCGGCAAGCTCTTCTACTTTTTTCCGGCTCAGGCAGTAAATGATCCCCGACTTTCCCTTATTGCTCAGGATGTATTTGATGATTTGCTTGGTTGCATTGATCTTTGGCCGGACCTCATAGTAGAGGTTGATGCGGCGGAAGGAGTCCTTGAAGACATCGGCATCCAGCATCTCGAGGTTTTTCTGAATATCGTGCTGCACTTTGGGAGTGGCCGTGGCCGTTAGAGCGATGATGGGCGCCGTGCCGATTTTGTTGATGATCGGCCTGATTCTCCTGTACTCGGGGCGAAAATCGTGGCCCCATTCAGAAATGCAATGGGCTTCGTCTACCGCGTAGAAGGAGATCGTCACATTTTTCAGGAAGTCGATGTTCTCCTCCTTGGTCAGCGACTCAGGGGCGACATACAACAGTTTCGTCTTTCCAGCTAATACATCTTCCCTCACCTTTTGGGTCTGGGACTTCGAAAGGGATGAGTTCAGGAAGTGGGCAACACCGTCTTCCATACTGAAACTGCGCATCGCATCGACCTGGTTTTTCATCAGGGCGATGAGGGGGGAAATGATGATGGCCGTCCCGTCCATGCTCACTGCCGGAAGCTGGTAGCATAAAGATTTGCCACCACCGGTGGGCATCAGCACAAAGGTATCCTTACCCGTTAAAACATTATTTATGATGGCTTCCTGGTTTCCTTTAAAGCTATCAAATCCAAAGTACTTTTTTAAGTATTCTTTCGATTTAATGTTGCTACTTACCGTCATTATACTCTCCTGTTAATCAATTAAATACATATTAAAAATTGCTAAAAATAAGACATTTTTGCCATTCTCATTATGACAAATGTTTTGTTTAAAGCAATTTTAAGTAGCTTCCGTCAGTTAGTCGTGGTATTGTTGGTATGTATGCTCAAATCAGAAAAAATAAATTTAGCGAATATTTTCCAATTAAAAAATCATCCCGGTCAATTTGCACATTAAATGACGCAAAAATTTACTTATTTTGCGGTCTTAAGTTTGAGTACTATAACGTAAATACACGGGAAAAAATATACATCATGGCCAAAAAGAGTCAGGACGAGATGACCTTCCTTGAACATCTTGAAGAGTTGAGATGGCACCTTGTACGGTCGATACTCGCCATATTTGTTGGGGCAATTGTCGCCTTTATTTTTAAGAATATTATTTTCGACAAGATCATCCTGGCTCCGAAGTCTCCGGATTTTATCACCAATGTTTTATTATGTGAGTTGGGGAAGAGGTTTGGGATATTAAAACTCTGCATCAACACGCTGCCCCTGGAGATCATTTCCATCAAGATGGCCGGCCAGTTTTCCATGCATATCATGGTTTCGCTCATTGTTGGCCTGGTCATTGCTTTTCCCTATGTTTTTTATGAATTCTGGAAGTTCCTTGTCCCTGCATTGCACAATAAGGAGAAGCGGCATGCCCGGGGTGCAGTGATTTACAGTTCATTACTTTTCCTCATCGGTATTTCGTTCGGGTATTTCATGATCACCCCTCTCACCGTTCATTTCCTGGGGAGTTACAGTGTGAGTCCCCAGGTCACCAACCAGATCAATCTCATTTCCTACGTCTCCACAGTGACATCGGTTGTTTTGGCCAGCGGCGTGATTTTCGAACTTCCCATCCTGGTCTATTTCCTGACCAAGATCGGGCTTGTCACCCCGCAGTTCATGAAAAAATACCGGCGGCATGCTCTCGTGGTCATTCTCGTTGTGGCCGCCATCATCACCCCGCCGGATGTATTCAGTCAGATCCTGGTCTCCCTGCCTTTGATCGCGCTTTATGAAGTGGGGATCATCATCTCGCGGCGAATTGTCAAAAACCAGGAGCGGGAAGAACAGGAAAGGCAGAGAACGGGTAATATAAGCTAAAAAGTTTCGTTATCCTCGATATGAAGTTGTACACCAAAGATCTGGTCAAAAAATACCGTTCCAGGACGGTGGTCAAAAACGTATCTATCGAGGTGGAACGGGGAGAGATTGTTGGTTTGCTCGGACCCAACGGCGCCGGCAAAACGACTTCGTTCTACATGATCGTCGGGCTGATCACCCCCAACGAGGGCAAGATTTTCCTCGACGACATGGAGATCACCCGTGAACCGGTGTACAAAAGGGCAAGACGGGGAATCGGCTACCTGGCGCAGGAAGCCTCGGTCTTCCGTAAGCTGAGTGTCGAAGACAACATCATGGCCGTCCTCGAAATGTCGGGAATGCCGAAAGACGAACAATACGAACGGCTCGAAAATCTCCTCAGTGAGTTCGGTCTGCTGAAGATACGGAAAAGCCTCGGTATCCAGCTCTCCGGCGGAGAGCGAAGACGGACGGAAATTGCCAGGGCTCTTGCCCTGAAGCCAAACTTCATCCTCCTTGATGAGCCCTTTGCCGGCGTTGACCCCATTGCCGTTGAAGATATTCAGACCATCGTTTCCAGGCTGAAAGAGAAAAATATCGGGATCCTGATCACCGACCACAACGTCCATGAGACCCTTTCGATTACCGACCGGGCATACCTCCTGTTTGAAGGGGAGATCCTCAAAGCCGGCACCGCCTATGAGCTTGCCGAAGACGAACAGGTCAGGAAACTCTATCTGGGAAAAAACTTCGAATTGAGAAATTACTGATCCGGCTAAACGGGGCAGTCACCATACTGAATCCCGCCGGATCTGCCGTCGTCCGGCCTCCGTCGATGCCACCGGCCGGCTGACCTAAAATCCAAAAAATACATTGATTAATTAAAATTATTCTAACTTTGCGGAAATTTTGGCGGATGTGGCGGAATTGGTAGACGCGCCAGACTTAGGATCTGGTTCCGTAAGGAGTGGGGGTTCGAGTCCCTTCATCCGCACATTCATAAAACCGCTGATACTTAGTCCGATAGGCCTAAGGAAAGAGCGGTTTTTATAACGTTTACTAATTTTATTAATGTCGAAGCGTAATGAACATTTCAAAAGACCAGGTTGACAATCTCAATGCCGTGCTGACTCTCAAAGTTGAGGAAGAAGATTACCGGCAGCGTGTGGAAAATGTGCTAAAGGATTACAGGAGAAAAGCCAACATTCCCGGTTTCCGTCCCGGCAAGGTGCCGATGGGGATGATCCGCAAGATGTATTACAAACCGGTGCTCGCCGATGAGATCAACAGGATCGTGGGGGAAAACCTGATGCGATATATCCAGGATGAAAAGCTGCAGATCCTTGGCGAGCCGATGCCTCATGAACGCGATGATGATTCCCGGATCGATTTTGACCGTGATGTCACCTTCGAATTCAAGTTCGACCTTGGGATGGCGCCTGAATTCGATGTCGACATCAGCGACAAGGTGAAAATTCCCTATTACCGGATCACCATCGATGATGCCATGGTGGATGAATACGTGGAGAACGTTGCCAAACGACACGGTGAATTTATCCCGGTCGATGCCGCCACGGGCGATGAACTCATCAAAGGAGACATTTACCAGCTCGACGACCAGGGAAACCGGCTGGAAGAGGGCGTTACCGCCACCGAAGTCAGTATGTC
Organism: uncultured Bacteroidales bacterium; assembly: GCA_963763215.1. GTDB lineage: Bacteria > Bacteroidota > Bacteroidia > Bacteroidales > DASQZK01. The sequence goes on along the minus strand of CAVXNX010000031.1, from coordinate 70,344 downwards.
GCTCGACATGATGAAAGACGACGGTCAGAAAGAACTCTTCAAGGGTAAAAAGAAGGGCGACACCGTGGTATTTGAAGTCGCCAAAGCTTATCCCAATGAGGCTGAACTGAGCTCCATGCTCAAGATCGATCGCGAAACGGCCAAAACTTTATCGGGTCAATTTGAATTTATTATCGCCGAAGTTCTTAAATTTGAAAAACACGAGGTGAACCAGGAGCTGTTCGATCATGTCTACGGTGAAGGAGCAGTCAAATCGGAAGAGGAATTCAGGGGAAAACTGAAGGAAGAACTGGAAGCCAATTATGAACGGGAATCCAACTTCCGTTTTGGGACCGATGTCAGGAACCATTTTGTCCGGGAAGTGAAGCTGGAGCTGCCGGCCGATTTTCTGAAAAGATGGCTGATCGAAACCAATGAAAACCTCACCAGGGAAAAAATCGACGAGGATTTTGCCAATTATGAAGATGAATTCCGGTGGCAGCTCATCAAAAATAAAATCACCCGTAAGTATGAGATCAACGTCAGTGACGAAGAGCTCTACGAATATTCGGTGATCCTTGCCAGGAACCAGTTCTACCAGTACGGGCTCTATAATGTCCCCGACGAGCATATCGAATCCTTCGCCCGGGAACAGCTGAACAAGCCGGATGAAGCCCGCAGGATTCGCGAACAGAAGTACGATGAGAAGGTTGTCGGGTTCGTGAAAGATACGGTGACGCCTCGATGAAAAGGACGTCACCGTTGACGAATTCCAAAAACTATTCGAAAAATAATTTGTTTATTGAAAAACTTTCCGATCATGATGAACAACGATGATTTCCGTAAATATGCAATAAGGAACAGGGGCGTAAGCTCCATGACCCTCGACAGTTATACATCAGTATACGACAACTACATCTCTCCGACGATCATCGAAGAGCGTCAGCTGAACATTGCCACGATGGATGTCTTTTCAAGGCTGATGATGGACCGCATCATTTTCCTGGGCACGCCCATCGATGATTATGTGGCTAATATCATCCAGGCCCAGCTCCTCTACCTGGAGTCGACCGATCCTTCCAAGGATATCCAGATCTATTTCAACACCCCGGGGGGAATGGTACATGCCGGACTGGGCATCTACGACACCATCCAGTACATCTCCTCCGATGTCGCGACGATATGCACGGGAATGGCCGCTTCCATGGGAGCTGTCCTGCTCGCTGCCGGTACAAAGGGGAAAAGATCGGCCCTTCCCCACAGCCGTGTGATGATCCACCAGCCGATGGGTGGGGCACAGGGTCAGGCTTCCGATATCGAGATCACGGCACGGGAAATCCTTAAAACAAAAAATGAACTTTACCAGATCCTTGCCAAACATACCGGCAAATCGCAGGAAATCGTCGAAAAAGATGCCGACCGTGATTTCTGGATGTCGGCCGATGAAGCGATGAAATACGGGATGATCGATGAAATCCTCAGCAGGGAATCGGTGAAAAAATAAATAATCGAATGGACAGATGCTCATTTTGCGGGAGAGAGAAAAAAGATACCAATCTTCTGATTGCCGGTATCTCAGGTCATATTTGCGACCGTTGCATTGAACAGGCTTACAGCATTGTCCAGGAAGAACTCGGCAAAAAAGGCGAATTCGACGTCCACAAGATCCGTCTTCTGAAGCCCGCCGAAATCAAACAATTCCTGGATCTCTATGTCATTGGCCAGGAAGAAGCCAAAAAATACATTTCGGTGGCCGTCTACAACCATTACAAACGGCTGATGCAGTCGAATGTCAGGGATGCCGACGAGGTTGAAATCGAAAAGTCAAATATCGTCCTGGTCGGTGAGACCGGCACGGGAAAAACCCTGCTGGCCCGGACCATCGCCAAGTTGCTTCATGTTCCCTTCACCATTGTCGACGCCACGGTTCTGACCGAAGCCGGTTACGTGGGTGAAGACATTGAAAGCATCCTGACCCGGCTTTTGCAGGTGGCCGATTATAATGTTGAAGCCGCAGAAAAAGGCATCGTTTTTATCGACGAAATCGACAAGATCGCCCGCAAAGGCGACAATCCCTCCATCACCCGGGACGTTTCGGGCGAAGGTGTCCAGCAGGGCCTGCTCAAACTCCTCGAAGGAAGCGTGGTAAACGTTCCCCCGCAGGGTGGACGGAAGCATCCCGACCAGAAGATGATCCCGGTAAACACCAAAAATATCCTGTTCATCTGTGGCGGAGCTTTCGACGGCATTGAGAAAAAAATCGCCGGCAGACTCAATACCCAGGTGGTCGGTTACAGGGCCAGTAAAGACACGGAAGAGATCGACCGGGAAAACCTGCTGCAATACATCGCACCGCAGGACCTCAAGGCTTTCGGCCTGATCCCTGAGATCATCGGCCGGCTGCCCATCCTGACCTACCTTAACCCGCTCGACAGGGAAACCCTTCGACGCATCCTCACTGAACCCAAAAATGCCATCACCAAACAGTATCAAAAGCTGTTCGAGATGGACGACATTAAACTGGAATGGGACGAAAAGGTGCTCGATTACATCGTCGACAAGGCTGTCGAATTCAAACTGGGCGCCCGGGGCCTTCGCTCCATCTGCGAAGCCATCATGATCGACGCCATGTATGAACTTCCCTCCAGGGACCAGAAGGAGATCACCATCGGGCTGAATTACGCCAGGGAAAAACTGGAAAAGACCAATCTCAAACGCCTCAAGGCGGCCTGATCTTTTCCGGGCTCCGGCATTCCCCAATGCCACCCACCCGCATAAGACACTCGCTCTATTTAGTGTCAGAAAGAAAACTCATGTTTTTTAGCCGTGCTTGATAAGAAAACGTCAAGAGCAAGGCTTGCGATGACTGAAAAACAGGAGTTTACTATTCGTAAATGACTGTTTTGAAGTCGAGCATAACGCAGCTATTGGCGTTTTCTTGCAAGCACTATTTAGTCAAACATTTCGTGGGATGAGAATGGCAATCGCTTTCCTGTCTGAGCGCTTTCCCTGATCACCGTATCTGCCTCAATTCATCCGTTACCTGTGCAACCGTATGGTTTTTGTGATGTCGCCCACCGTTACTGTGGCCAGCCGGTCACAGGTGCCGTCGCCGTAATCCAGGAGAATATCCGCATGACTTTCGGATACGAGTTGGACACTGCCAGACATGATCCACGGGCACTGGCGGCTGACGTGTAAGGGATCCATGATCGTGCGGGTGTAGGTTACCCCGTTCCTGTTGGTCCCGGTCGCTTCTCCGGTGATGAGATACTCATCGTCCCAGCGCAGCATCGGCGTATCAGAGCCGGCGACCCATTCACGAACGCGGTCGTAATTCCGTGCCATTTCTGTGCCATCGGGCGTGATGAGCCTGCCTCCTTCGAGATGAACGGAGAACGTCATGTTCCCGTTCGCATTGTGACCTTCGTTCGTCACTGTTTTCGTGCCTTCCATCTGGTAATCGTCGATGGAGAAACCCTCGAATGTGGTGGTCCGTGAATAGCCTTCATCGATATACCGGCCATTGACCACAACAATGATTTTTCCTTTCCTGACTCTACCATTAAGCCCGGTGCATCCGTCGCCATAGTCGATGGTGACCGTCCGGGGCCAGAATGTCGAATCATCGGGCTGCTCCACCGTGACCGTTTTACAGGTCACCCCGGTGGCTGCCTTAAGTTGTCCGCCGTAAATGCGGGTTTCCATCGACATCATGGCATCATCGACTTCGCCGAAGGCATCATCGAACATCAGGGTTGACAAGGCGTCATCTTCGGCAGTGATGACATCGGTTGAGTTATTGGCTGACTTTTCGCATGATGTCGTCATCAACGAAAAGAGCATGGCCAGTGAAAGGGCCGGAAGTGTGATCTTTGCTTTCATATTCATGGATTTTTTTAAGTTCGGAATTGACGGTTTGACGACATGTTTTACGGAAGGTTTAACGGGTTGTTGGAAATTATTTAGTGTTTTCTTTCTGATACTATTAAATCATTTTCTGTTTTTTTTCAGGGAGGATGGGGACGGCCTTCATTTGAAAATTCGTCAGCCATATTCACTGTCATCCCATTTTTACTACCTTTGCCGCCGGGTGGAAACCGGTACGTCATGGGTAAAGAGGTGATAAATCGGGCGGTTCCCGCCCGCCGCAGTGCTATATTGGTCTTAACGGATCTTTTGATGAAATCTCCACGGGGTGTCATTTATTTCAGTCTGGTTCTCACGATGTTATTCTGGGGACTGACCTTTGTGTTTTACAAGTTCGCCTTCGAATCTTTCCGCCCGGTAACGGTCATTTTCCTAAGGCTGATCATCTCGGTGCCTTTCATCCTGCTTTCGGGGAAAATATTACGGAAACATGGCAAGATTGAGCGAAAGGACCTCCGTTACGTTATCCTGCTTTCGGCCTTCGAGCCATTTCTCTATTTCATGGGGGAAAGTTACGGCTTGACCTATGTCTCCTCGACTATGGCCGCGGTCATCGTTGCCACCATTCCCCTGATCGTACCCGTGGCGTCCTATTTCGCCTACGGTGAAAGGCTCAGTCTGCTGAATATGATCGGTCTGCTGGTTTCCTTTCTGGGGGTGCTGGCCGTCGTCTTCTCGGAAGGCGCCATTCCTTCCGGTACCCTCAAGGGCGTAATGCTGATGTTCATGGCCGTATTTTCCACGGTCGGATATGCTTTACTGGTCAAGAAGCTCACCGGGAAGTACAACGGCTTTACCATTACGGCCTATCAAAATTTCTTTGGGATATTCATGTTTTTACCTTTTTTCCTGGCACTCGACCTGGGGACCTTTACCTCTACCGTCCCGACGATGAAAGCCGTATTTTCGCTCCTTTACCTGGCCATATTCGGGTCATCGGTCACCTTCATCCTTTTCACCCAGGGAGTGCGGGAACTCGGGGCATCGAAGGCCAATATCTTCACAAACCTCATCCCTGTTTTCGCCGCGGTGGCTTCCTTTTTTCTTCTCGGTGAAGAGATGCCTTCACTTAAAATCATCGGCATTGTCCTCGTCCTGACGGGTCTCATCATGTCTCAGGTGAAGAGTGTAAAATTCAGGAAAAGTCAGACGCCCCCGACAATCCAGTTCCCGGCTTAATAATGACATTCATGATCGATCCTGACGACATAAAAAAGCGATCCGCTGAACAGAGGAGACAAAATGCCGAACTCTTCAAAAAGCTGAAAAAGAAAAAACCCGGCGATCTGGATGTGGCGGTGCGCCAATTCCACGACAGGGTTTTCAGCGAGACCGATTGCCTGGCATGTGCCAACTGCTGCAAGTCCATCAGTCCCATGCTCAATGACCGGGATATCCAGCGGATGGCTTCGGCGCTGCGCATGAGGCCCGCGGAATTTGCGGAAACCTATTTGCGCACCGATGAAGATCACGACTATGTTTTCCGTTCGACCCCCTGTCCTTTTCTGATGCCCGACAATTACTGCCTGGTTTACGAGCATCGTCCGAAAGCCTGCCGGGAATATCCCCATACTGACCGTAACCGCTTTCATCAAATCCTCGGCCTCACACTCAAAAACACGGAAATCTGTCCCGCTGCCCTTGAAATCGTGAGTCTTCTCCGGGACCATTACCGGTCATTGTGACGAACGCGTACGAAAAATGTCTGACTTTCTTTGTAATTTGATACCCGGATTATCACTATGAACTATTTTTTCATCGTTCAGGGGGAAGGAAGAGGACACATGACCCAGTCGGTTGCTCTTTCGGAGATCCTCGAAGAAAGGGGCCACCGGGTTGAAAGGGTCTTTCTCGGTGTCAGCCCGCAGCGGGAAGTTCCCGGGTTTTACCGTGACTATTTCGGTGAGAGGCTCCGGTATTTCCGGAGTCCGAATTTTCTCCGGACGGCCGACAGGAAGGGCATCCGCGTCACGGCATCCATCTTCTACAATCTCCTGCTGATTCCGGTTTTTCTTGTCTCCGTCATCCGGCTGGTTTCCGCCATGCGAAAAACGGAGGCGGCTGTCATCGTGAATTTCTACGACATGCTTGGCGGCCTGGCCCGCACCTTATCCTTCAGCGGGAAGAAAACCGTCGTCCTTTCCCACCATTTCTTTTTCGAGTCCCCCGCTTTTCCCTGGCCGGCGGGAAAGCGAATGATGCGGTTTTTTCTCCGTCTCCATTCCCGCCTGACTTCCCTCAGGGCCGGTACCGTCATTGCCCTGTCATTCACCCCCGGCGAAAATTCACGTCGGAAGCGCTTCACGGTCGCTCCCCCGCTGATCAGCCGCCGGATAAAATCGCTCAAACCGACCATGGGTTCGCCTATTTTCGTGTATCTTCTGAACGAAGGGTTCCTTGATGATGTTTTTCAAGTGGGCAGGGGAGGACCCCGGCACGCCTTGGATCGTTTATGCAGGGAATGTCGGGCATCCTGCAGGCGCCCTTCCCAACGTGACACTGGCACCGCCTTCCCGGGATGCCTTTGTCAGGGACATGGCGGGCTCCCAGGCTGTGATCTGCACCGCCGGTTTTGAAACCGTCTGTGAGGCGGCATACCTGGGTAAACCCATCCGTCTTCTTCCGTCGGCGCGACATTTCGAACAGCTTTGCAATGCCGTGGATGCCGAAAGAGCCGGGCTGGCCAGTCGTCAGGGACCGGGTGAGCCTAATGCCTCCCGTTCCAAAAGGCCCGGGGAACGCGACGGAGGAATTTAGGAGCTGGTGCGGAAAAGCGCCGGAAATATTCGCCCGGCTCCTTGATGCATGAATTATAGTATTGGACACTAAAGCAATTTTTTATACGTTTAAACCCTAATCGACCCGTTTTTTGATGAAAAGGAAAACACTAACCCTCCTGCTGTTTCTCCCGTTTTTCCTGCCCGTCTGCGCCCAGATCGGAGGAACCTATACCTATGCCTTTCTTAATCAGCCGAATTCCGCACGGGTAGCGGCTTTAGGCGGAAAATCCATTGCCATCCCCGATCCCGACCTCAACCTTCCTTTTCATAATCCCTCACTTCTCTCTGCCGATATGAGCAATCAGCTGGTGCTGAATTATGTGGGATATTTCGCCGATATCAAATACGGATATGCTTCTTACGCGCGCAGCTTCGACAGCATCGGCAACTTTGCCATCGGAATGCATTATGTGAATTACGGTCAGTTTCCCTATGCCGATGTCGACGGAACACGCAACGGTTCAACCTTCACGGCCTCCGAATATGCCCTGAACCTGATGTATTCCCGGTCCATCGACTCGTTCCTGACCGTCGGGGTGAATCTCAAACCCATCTACAGCATTTTTGAAAGTTACCATTCCGCGGGTCTGGCCGCCGATATCGGCGCAACCTGGTACAACCCCCACACGCTTTTCGCCGCCGCCGTGGTGTTGCGAAATATCGGGATGCAGTTAACGACCTATTACGGGAATGCACAACGGGAGCACATTCCCTTTGAGATCCAGGCCGGGATTTCCCAGAAACTGGCGCATGCGCCGTTCCGTTTTTCGGTCTGCTTCCAGCAGCTCCAGGTGTGGAACCTGGCCTATACGAGTGTCCTTGACAATTCGACAATCTACGATCCGGTGGCAAATGCGGAGGTCAAAAGGAGCAGGCTGGAGACCTTCAGCGATAACCTGATGCGGCACACCATCTTCGGACTGGAATTCATCCCCGGCAAAAACTTCTACGTTGACCTGGGATATAATTACCAGCGGCGGCAGGAAATGAAAATTATTCCCCGGCCGGGCATGGTGGGATTCTCGTGGGGATTCGGAATCAAGATTTCGAGGTTCCGCTTCAGCTATGGCCGGGCCACTTATCACCTTGCCGGTGGGTCAAATCATTTTTCACTCAGCACCAATCTCTCCGATTTTTACCACAAAGCCAACCGGTGAGGGCTGACCGGCATGGCGTAAATGATCATTCATCCCGGTCCCGGTCGTTGATCACCATAATTTTCTTAATTTTGCAGCGCCGGGTCAGAGACCCGGACATCTGACCGGACATTCCGGCAGAGTTCCATTTTCCGGATCGGCAGTTCCCCTGTCGCCGGAGCACTAAACCGGTCCTTCATGCCAACTGATGATAAAAAAGCACTGATTATCGCTGTCGACGGCTATTCGTCCTGCGGAAAAAGTACATTTGCACGACAGATCGCCGATGAACTCGGATATATCTATATCGACAGTGGCGCCATGTACCGGGCATTCACGCTTTTCGGCATTGAGCACGGCCTGGTGAAAGACGGGAAAGTTGATGAGGCCGGCCTGGTTAAATCGCTGGAAAGCGTAACCATCGATTTTGTCCGTGAGGGAAAAGATGGCGGGTATGTGGTGCGGCTGAACGGCCGTGTGGTTGAGGATGAAATCCGGAGCATGAACGTCTCCGGGCAGGTCAGTCCGGTGAGTAAGATCGGTAAGGTCCGGGAGAAGATGGTCGCCCTCCAGCGTGCCATCGGCGGCAAGGGAGGCGTGGTGATGGATGGCAGGGATATCGGTACCGTGGTTTTTCCTGATGCCGACCTGAAAATTTTCATGACGGCCGACCCTCGCATCAGGGCTGAGCGCCGTTTCCGTGAGCTCCAGGAAAAAGGCATCGAGGCCAGCATCGGAGAGGTGGAGAACAATATCAGGGAACGTGACCGTATCGATGAAACACGGTCGCATCAGCCCGTTAAAGAAAGCTGACGATGCCATCGTTCTGGATAACAGTCATATGAATGTCGATGAACAGTTGGAATGGTTCCGGAACCTGTTAAATCAGTCTTGAACGTGGACGTACGCATTGAAGAGAAATCGGGATTTTGTTTTGGGGTGACGCGTGTCATCCGGATGGCTGAGGAAATCCTCGACGCAGGGGAGAAATTGTACTGCCTCGGGCAGATTGTCCACAATGAGAGTGAAGTGAAACGGCTCATCGCCAAAGGCATTATCTTTATTGAAAAGGAGGATCTGCACCGTCTCCATCATGTCAGGGTGCTCATCAGGGCCCATGGCGAACCCCCCGAGACCTACCGGATCGCCGAAGAGAACAACATTGAGCTGGTCGATGGCACCTGCCCCATCGTGAGGAAACTTCAGCAAAAAATCCGACAAAATTATGAAACCCGCGAAAAGGACAGCCAGATCATCATCTACGGCAAGACGGATCATCCGGAGGTGGTCGGTCTGACCGGGCAAACGGAAAACAACGCCATTGTCATCTCCGATCCGGAACGGCTGAAGGATCTGTCGCTGGCCGGTGAGGTGAGCCTCTACTCACAAACGACCATGGACACCGATGGTTTCAACAGGATCCGGGAACAGCTGGAAGAACGCCTGGAGCAGAAGGGGAAAACGGGCTTTGCCCTCCGGGTCAACAATACCATCTGCCGGCATATTTCTCACCGGCAGCCCGGCATCCGGAAATTCGCCTTGGAAAATGATGTCGTGATCTTTGTCGCCGGCAAGAAGAGTTCGAACGGCCGCGTCCTCTTCGATGTGTGCAGGTCGGTCAACTCGCGGAGTTACCTGGTTTCCGGCCCGGAGGAGCTGAAGGACGAGTGGCTTGCAAATGCCTCTAAAGCAGGAATTTGTGGGGCCACGTCGACGCCGGGATGGCTCCTCGAAGAGGTGGCGGAAAAGGTGAGATCGATGTCCGGGAATTAAAGAAAAAAGAAAGGGGATTATTGTGAGAGAATTTTTTTTTGAATTTACTTTGCACCCTTAATAAAAGTCAGATCAGCATCTGCAGAACGCTTTAAACAACTCTAAATGGGAAAAATCAAACGCATCGGAGTGCTTACATCGGGGGGTGATGCTCCCGGCATGAATGCGGCCATCAGGGCAGTCGTCCGTGCTGCCATATTTCACAAGATGCAGGTTGTCGGCATCAGGCATGGATACCATGGGATGATCCACGGTCACTTCAAAGAACTCAGGTCATACAGCGTCAGTGATATCATCCAGCGCGGTGGGACGATTCTGAAAACGGCCAGGAGCCAGGAATTCCGCACTCCCGCAGGCCGGAAGATGGCCTACGACAATCTTAAAAAAGAAGGCATCGATGCTGTTGTCGTTATCGGGGGTGACGGCTCTCTCACCGGAGCCAGGATTTTCTGTGATGAATACTACGACATTCCATTCATCGGTATCCCGGGAACCATCGACAATGATATTTACGGCACGGACTACACCATCGGTTACGACACGGCGCTGAATACCGTGGTGGAAGCCGTGGATAAGATCCGCGACACGGCCAGTAGTCACAACAGGCTCTTCTTTATCGAAGTCATGGGCCGCGATGCCGGTTTTATCGCCGTTCACAGCGGCATTGCCTGCGGCGCTGAAGCCATTTTCATTCCCGAAGTGAAAAACCAGGCGGCCACACTCAAAAACTTCCTGGAAAAGGATTTTAAACGGAAAAAATCGAGTAACCTCATCATCGTTGCCGAAGGCGATGAAGAAGGCGGGGCTATGGCCATCGCCGATAAGGTCAAGGAAGACTTTACGGAATACGATGTCAGGGTATCCATCCTTGGGCATATCCAGCGGGGCGGAACCCCTTCAGCCTTTGACCGGGTCACCGCCAGCAAATTCGGGTACTATGCCGTCGATGCCCTCCTTGATGATCAGAAAAGCGTGATGATCGGGCTGAAAGACAGTGAGATCGTCAATGTGCCCTTCAGCAAGGTGATCAAGATGCACAAGAACATCGATTCCTCCATCCTCGAAATGGCCGAGATCCTGTCGGTCTGATTCCTGAAAACCTCACGGCTCCCGGAATGATCCCGCAGAACAGGGATGACCCGGGAGCTTTTTCATTGATGCAGACGGCGGTTTCCGCTTTCACCGGCAAATCATTAACTTTACCGGGATACCCGTTCAGCTGACGAATGAAGGAAGGACAATTATACGCCGGAGTCATTCTCCCCCTGCCCATGCGGCAACTCTACACCTACCGTGTGCCCGCCCATTTGCGTCCGGGGGTGAAAACAGGATGCCGGGTGATCGTCCAGTTCGGACAGAGGAGGATGTATACGGGTCTGGTCCGAAGCCTGCATCAGACACCGCCGGAGACCGGCCAGGCCAAGGACATCCTGGAAGTTCTCGACGACCTTCCGCTCATCAACGACCTCCAGTTTCGTTTTTGGGACTGGATGGCCGATTACTACATGTGTACGCCGGGGGAAATCTATAAAGCCGCGCTGCCGGCGGGACTTAAACTCGAAAGTGAATCGCGGATCATCGTGAATCCCTTTTATGACGGCGAAGCCGATGAAAACAGCCGTCTTCTCCTGCGTGTGGCGTCCGAAAACAACGGTATTTCTGTCGGCGATCTCAGCCGGGTAAGCGGGCATAAGTCTGTCCACCGGACACTTCGGAAGCTGATGGAAGAAGGCGCCGTCTACCTGGAGGAGCAAATGAGGGAGAGTTATAAGCCCCGGAAGGAAGCCTTCGTCAGTCTCAGCCCGGACCTGTGCGACAACGGGAGGCTGAATTCGGCTCTCGATAAGCTTGCCCGGGCGCAACGCCAGCAGGAAGTCCTCCACGAAATAATCCGTCTTTCCCTCACCGATGACGAAGAGATCGTACCGGCTGAAATTCCGCTTTCATCGTTGCGGGGCCGATTTGACATGTCGTTGATCCATGCCCTCCTCCGCAAAAAGATCCTGGTCCGGACCGAAAAAGAGACCGCAAGGCTGGAAGAATACACCGGGAAGGTGAACGAACCTTACCCTCTCAACGAGGAACAGGCCGCAGCTTTGAAGGGTATCCTCGAAGCCTTCCGGGAGAAGAATGTCGCCCTTCTCCACGGAGTCACGTCGAGTGGAAAAACGGAAATATACATTCACCTGATCCGCAAATACCTCGATGAGGGACGGCAGGTCCTTTACCTGCTGCCCGAAATCGCTCTCACCTCGCAGATCGTCGAGCGCCTTCAGCGTGTTTTCGGTGATGACATCGGGGTCTATCACAGCAAATTCAGCGATTCCGAGCGGGTGGAGATCTACCTGCGCCTTCAGCAAAAGGGAGCGAAGCCATTCCGGCTGATCCTCGGGGTCCGCTCAGCGATCTTCCTTCCTTTTGATCATCTTGGACTCATCATTGTGGACGAGGAACATGAGAATACATTCAAACAGGGCGACCCTGCCCCGCGATACCATGCCAGGGATGCTGCTGTTGTCCTCGCCTCCATGCACAATGCCCGGGTCCTGATGGGTACCGCCACCCCTTCGGTGGAAACCTTCACCAACTGCATGAACCGGAAATATGCCCTGTTCAGCCTCCGGGGAAGGTATCGGTGAGGTGATGATGCCCGAAATCCTTGTGGCGGATGTGAAGAAATCGCGAAAAAAACGGGAGATGAGATCCGTCTTCACCCCTCTCCTGCTGGATGCGGTCGGGGAGACCCTCCGGGCCGGCAAACAGGTCATCCTGTTCCAGAACCGGCGGGGTTATTCTTCCTTCCTTCAATGCAACACCTGCGGCTGGATCCCGCGATGCGAAAAGTGTGATGTCAGCCTCACCTACCACCGGTATGAGAACCGGTTGATCTGTCACTACTGCGGCTATTCGGCGAATATTCCCCATCAGTGCCCTGAATGCCACAGTACCGGACTGACCACCCGGGGATTTGGCACCGAGCTCGTTGAGGATGAGATCGCGTTGCATGTTCCCGGCGCCCGGGTGGCCCGCCTGGATCTCGACACCTCCCGGTCACGGAAGTCCTATGAAAAGATCCTCGGGGGTTTTGCCTCGGGGAAGTTTGACATCCTGGTGGGGACACAGATGCTGTCCAAAGGACTGGATTTCGGGAACGTCGCCCTGGTCGGGATCCTCAATGCGGACCAGATGCTCAATTATCCCGATTTCAGGGCCTTTGAACGGAGTTACCAGCTTATGGCCCAGGTCAGCGGCAGGGCCGGAAGGAAAAATGAACGGGGGAAGGTGATCATCCAGACCTCCGATCCGGTGCACCCGGTGATCCGTTATGTGATCAACAATGATTACGAAGGGCTCTACAGGGACCAGATTGCCGAACGCCAGACCTTTGCATACCCGCCGTTCGTGCGGATGATCCGCCTTGTCATCCGGGCCAAGGAGAAGGAAGATGCCGATAACGCAGCCGGAGAACTGGCGCAAAAACTGAGATCGGTTTTCGGGAGACGGGTTCTCGGGCCCCAGCCGCCGCTCGTGGGCCGGGTGAAGAACCAATACCTGAACCAGATCCTTCTCAAGGTGGAGAAAAAGTCATCGTTTGCCAGGGCCAGGGGATTGCTGCAGGAGGCCATCGATGAATGCAGCCAGGGCGAACAGCTTCAAAAAAGTAAGATTGATCATTGATGTTGATCCGATGTAATCCTTTATCTTTGTCGGAATATTAAAAATCGTTCCCGATATGCCCGATGCACTCGACCTGGATAAGCTCTTTGCCAATTTCACCCGCCAGAAAATCCTCATTATCGGGGATGTCATGATCGATTCCTATCTCTGGGGCCGTGTGAGGCGGATCTCTCCCGAAGCCCCTGTTCCCGTGGTTTCCGATATCTCCGGCGAGAAAAGGCTGGGCGGGGCGGCCAACGTTGCCCTGAATATCAAAGCCATGGGAGCCGTGCCGATCCTCTGCTCAGTGATCGGCAGTGACGTCAGGGGACAGGAATTCCTCAGCCTTCTCAGCGAACAGAATCTCAGTGATGTGGGCATCCTGGTCGACCAGGAACGGATGACAACCCAGAAAACCCGCATCATCAGCGGGAACCAGCACCTGCTCAGGGTTGACGAAGAAACGGATCTGCCGGTGTCCCCCTGGGCCGGAGAGAAAATGCTTGAATTCATTTCCAGCTTTATCGAGGATAAAAACATTCATTCCATCATCTTCCAGGATTACGACAAAGGCGTGGTGACGCCAGACCTGATCGACCATGTGGTCGCCCTGGCCAACAGCCTGGACATCCCTGTGCTGGTCGATCCGAAAAAGCGAAACTTCCTCCATTTCAAAAACACGACGCTTTTTAAGCCCAATTTCAAAGAGCTGAACGAGGGGATGAAGGCTGATCTTGGAAAGGACCAGCTTCAGGAAATTGCATCGGCCATCATGGCCCTCCGGAAAAAGGGCAACCACAACCAGGTGATGGTCACCCTCTCCGAACAGGGGATTATGATCACCGAAGGGAAAGAGTGCCTGCATATTCCCGCCGCAGTCCGTGATGTCGCTGATGTATCCGGGGCCGGGGACACCGTCATCAGTCTCGCTGCCCTTTGTACGGGAGAAAATCTGCCCGCCCTTCATACGGCCATTCTTTCCAATCTTGCAGGCGGACAGGTCTGCGAACACCCCGGCGTGGTGCCTGTAAACCCGCATCAATTACGCAAAGAAGCCGAAGTCATTTTGCATGACGATATAAACGCCCACGCCATTAAAGGCCACTGATCCAGTCATTGTCAATGCTGGATTCACCTGGCATTCCTCTTTTTTATTTAATATTTATTTAGACTGAATTCAGTTGACTTCAGCCTTTTTTTGATGTAAGTTGCATATGTCTAAGATAAAGAATGTGAATCGACTACTGTTCTCTATTTCAAGGGTACGCAAGGCGTTTTAATGAGGCAGTTTTAGTGATAAATCTGTATAATTCAATAGCGTGTGCGAGTAGATGCATTGTTTTTTTAGGTTTATTTTTGGGGAAATAGTCTCAGGTTGGAAAAGGGTTTTCTTCGAAGGAAGAAGGCCCTTTTTTTTGGATCCATGCAAGGTGAGGACAAAAAAAACCGGGAAATTTCCCGGTTTTCTGTTTATTTCTCTCAGGAATTGTTTACATTTTCAGAGCGATACCCAGGTTAATATAGGAAATGCCATAACCGATTTCCAGTAGACCGGCCAGGTTATCAGTGAAGTAATAACGTCCGCCGGCAAACCATGAAAACTGAACTCCGCTAGTCGACCCGCTATAATTAAAATCATAGGTACTTGACCCGTAGTATTTATCAGAAACGATTCTGAAGCCCAGCATCAGGCCGGTATAGGTATCGAGCTTATCGACGAGGGGGTAGTGGAATACGCCACGGGCACCGATAATGATATTGGAGATTTTCCAGCCATATGTTCCTCAATATAGTCATAAGTTGATTTAAAGGCTGAATAACCGACATACCCGCCAACACCGATCGAACCGACATCAAGAACGCCATCCTTAACACCGACTTCGTATGAAGCGGACAGGGCGGGAACGGATGTATGATAAAATGAACCCGAATAGAGCGTGGATCCGAATCCGATACCGAGGTTCAGAACCTTGTCACCCTGAGAAAACATAGGATCCTGCGCCATGAGAGATGTGGTCAGGACTGCCAGGAAAATGCCCAATGTAAGTTTCCTTTTCATAGCTTTTTTGGTTTTTCTAGTTAAATGAACGATTTGTGTAATTAACCGTAAAGATATATATTTATAAACGGTATAAACAACAGATCACGCCGCAATTTGAGGATATGGACCATATTGACTGTCAAAGGCTCATTTCGCGCATTTAAACGGCTGTGCAAAGTGATAAAAAGAAATCCGGGAATCATTGGAAAAAGGCGACAAAATCCGAAATTAACAGGAATACCGGGAAAATTGAGGCAAAAGGCCATTCCGTCGAAAACCGCAAGAATTAGTCCCAATCCAGTTGGCCGTTGTTATTCAGCTGGAGATAGTCAAACGTTCTGTAAGACTGCCCGAAGTTGAAGGGGATGGTCATATAATACCGCACTTTTTTCCCGTCGAGGACGGCGGGGCTCCACGATCCGGGAAGTTCGCTCACGATGTTGACCATGGCCTGGTTCAGCTCCCTGAACTTACCGGAGACGACATGAATGCCTGTTAATTCCCCGGTTTCGGTGATGACCCAGCCCAGGACGACCCGGTCATCGATTTGCGTGAGATCGATCCCGGCGTTATGGATCTCACGAAGGATGAACGACCGGAAAAACGCATTACCATTTGAATATTCCGGAATTTGATCGGCGGCATAAAAGATATTGTCGATGTAGGGTGTGCCGTCCCTAAGCCAGTTCTTGTTGCTCAGCAGGCGGTTCCTGTGATAGATGGCTACCGTTTTGACCTGACCCGAAGGATAGAACTCTTTCACCGTATCTTCGAGGATCAGGGGAATCATGCGCGAGGCCATTCCTTCCCTCATGAGTTCGCCGTGCCGGTATTCCCTGAAGGCATAACGACCGGCTGAAATTTCCCGGTAATATTGGTTGGTCGTTTCCGGTGCGAACAAATTATCATGGACTTTGATGATCAGATGACCCCCTTCCCGGAGATCCTTTATGGTCCTTTTGGGTTCCGGCTTCCAGGCGCTCTCTTCCCTGGTGAATGGCTTTATGACCGTTCTTCGCGCACTCCGGTAGTAAATTTTCTTCATGAATGTCGCCTCACGAACGGAAGGCACGAGCCGGTGATCGCTCCCGAAATAGTAGACCGTATCCTGCGGTGAGGCTTTTAAGGCAGTCAGGGTCAGAAAAAAGATCAGTGACAGGGTTCGGATCATTAGATGAGAAAATAGGATATCAGTAAAAGTGCTTCGGGCGTTATTTATTCATTATCATCTCCGCCTGATGTGGTTGCTGGTTCCTTCCTTCATTGCCTAACCAAATAACGAAAAATTTCCCGCATTATCAAGGCCGGTGGGAAATTTATAAAACGGCTGGCGATCCCAAATGACCCGGTGAACAACGGGAAGCCAACGCGGCTCCAGGAAAGCCGGTATTCCATGCCGTGATCAGGGGAAACCGGGATTCACTTTGCATTTTTACCATGGAGGAGCAATGGGATTTCGAAGGATAACGGAATTAACGGATGTTCATGTCTCTGAGGCTGCTGATCGTATCCCCCTGGAAAATCAGTTGTGATGTCATCAGATATCGACCGGGTTGATGAGGAGTCAAGAGGTTAAACGTGATCTGAGTTTTCCCGTAAGGAGGAAGTGTTACGTTCCGGGATTGCCTTTGCAGGCCGGAGTCGACGAAAAAGCAGACATTTCCTTCCCATGGCGTCTCGAGGTCGTTGATGACCGTCACCGGGATCGTCAGTTTCCGGTCCGGTTTGAAATCCGTATCCCATTTGTCGGTCATCAGCCCAACCGGAGAAAAGGCATCGACGACATATTTTTTGAAATACGGGTCCAGGGTGAGGGATCTGAGATCGGTGAAATTATCGCTGGTGGAGACTTTTGGCCCGTCGGGCCTGGAATAGGCGAGGAAGCAGAAGTACATGATGGCTGCTGCCTGCCTGTTGCCACGCCAGAATTCTGTCAGGGCGGCCAGGTTCCGTGCATAGGTTTCCCTTCGCTGTGCTGTGGTTGAATGGGGGCCCAGCAGTGACCGGTATACTTTTTCTCCAAGCGTGGAAGGGGTGCCGTCGCGGTCGAGCCATAACCAGCCATATTCATTGATGACGAAGGGGTGTACGCCTTTGATGAATTCCGGGACGAACCACAGCGTCCCGTCGGGTTTTGTGGTCATGAACGGCACGTCGGGCTCACCGGTTTCGTTTTCGAGCTGGTTGATCGAGAAAGGAGGCTCGTCGTACGTTGCGTGATGGAAGCGGTACGGATGGGATTCGCGGGCATCGGTTTTTCTGTCGGGCATACCGTACCCATTGTCCCATGGCCTGTCGGAGTAGTCCAGGGTCCGCACCTTATGGATGACCTGCCGTGTGGAATCGATCCAGCACTCGTTCTGGGCATCCCAGATCACCACGCTGGGATGGTTCCATCGGTCTTCCATCCATTTTTTGAATTCTGTTTCCAGGGCCCGGGGTTTCAGTCCCGCCGGCCACGACAGAGAATACCACAGCGGGAATTCATCCTGGACCAGGATGCCTTTTTCATCGGCGATCTCGTACCACAACTCAGGGGGAAAGCCGATGCAGTGCCTGACCGTGTTCATGTGGCAATCCTTCATCTTCTGGTAGAGGTTTGCCACCCAGGCCGTGTCCCAGGGCAGTCGCTTGCGCAGCGGATCTTCGCTGAAGCGGCGATAGCAGAAATTTGTTCCCCGCATAAAATAAGGCTTGCCATTGAGCATGGCCTTCCCGGTGAAAGAGTCGAAACGGAACGTGCGCATGCCGAACCTGGCCGACATGTTGTCGGATCCCGTTGAGAGGGTCAGCCTGTAAAGGAACGGGGATTCCGGGCTCCACCATTTGAAATCCGGGATCCGGACGCGAAACACCATGGTGTCTTCACCGGTGATCCGCCTGGTATGGGACCGGCCCGAGGCGGCCATGTTCCCTGATGTGAAACCGGTCACCGAATAGTCGAGAGTGACGGGCATTTCATGGTCGGTCATCAACCAGGCAACCACCCCGATGGCGCTGTCTCCGGGCTCCGGCACGACCTGGATATTCCGGATATAGGGCATCCGGCTGAGGATCAGGTTCACATTGTCGAAGATACCGCTGTAGTAATACTCTTTTTCTTTATCCCATCCGTCAGGCATGCTGTCGGGAACATTGTCCCGCCATGCCCCCAGCCTGACCGTGATCTCGTTGTCCCCCTGCCGGAGGTATTTCCTGACATCGAAAAAGGTCGGTGTGAAACAGGAAGAGCTTTCGCCGGCTTCTTTGCCGTTGAGATAAACCGTATAACCATAGCCGGCCTGGGGGATCTTCACAAAGGCCAGCGGATAGGAATCCGGTCCGCTGAGGCTGAAATGCCGTTTCAACCAGTAATATTTACGGATGGGATCTTTACGCCCCGCATTTTTGAATTCAGGAACGGACATATCGACATAGCCCGGGATCACCAGGGTATGGGTGTATTCACCGGGAACGGTCAGGCTGTCCGAATCTTCAATCTCCCAGGTGCCATCCAGGGAAATGATCTTCCGCTGAGTATTTTTGTCCGGTGAACATGCGGCCAGCAGAGCGGCGGCGACCGCGAAAAGCATTGTCATTCTGAAGTATCGAACGCCCATTTTTATTCGTGTGAAAATACGATGGCATGGCAGAATTTTTCCAATTGCCTGATCATCAACTCTCCTGCACAAAGACGGCAAGGGCGGAGAACCGGATGCCTTCCTCCATTAATCCTGGCTAAAAATAAGAATTTATTTGATTTATTAACGATCAGTGCCGCGATTTAAAGCGATGAAAGCGTTCCTCAGAACATGAGGGATAAATGGCACATTCCCCTGAATCGGGCATCTGTCTGCCCACCCGACAGGTTCGAAGCCAGAGGAAGCTGGCCGTTGCATCCGAAGACGACGTTCCGGAACCGGATTTCAAAACCGGCCGCTGAGAGGAGATCATTTCCACCGGTATCGGCCACTTCCTGGTGGTCGTTTGTATTTGAATCCATGGTCTCATAAAGCATTCCGATATTCGGACTTATCGAAACATTTCCCACGGAAAAGGAACGGTAGACAAAGGAGGTCAATGTTAACCGGTTGCCGAACCGGTAATGGTCTGAAGGGGTGTTTATGCGGTAATTGGAACTGAAATTAACGCCCCAGCTTTTCACCTGGAAGATATACAGCAGGTTGAACATGTAGCTGAAGCTTCCGCTACCCGGCTGCAGGTTGGCCGAAGTGACCAGCTCGTCGGCATTGACGGAAAACTGCCCTGTCGGGAGTTTAAAGCCCGCACCCAGCCATAACTGGTGCGAAACGGTGACCGTGTCGCGGTTCAGGTATTTCGAGTCGAGAAGCTTGTAATTCCCCATCAGGGTGAGATCCCCAAACCCATTGTTGCGGTTGATCCCGTCATCGGATTTGCTGTAAATCATATTATAGGGCAGATACATCATGACCTGCCACTTGCTTTTGATAATAGCGGAAGCCATCAGTTCCGCGGTCTGGTAAAAATCATTGCTGAACTGTGACCGGTCCTCACGGAGGATCGTTCCATAGCGCTGGAACGAATAGCGTGTACCGATAAAATACCTGCTGAACTGCGGAAAAGGTCCGATGAAATAACTTCCGGAATTACAGCCGCAGATATCGCAGGCATAGGTTGAAAATGCAGTTATGACGAGCAACAGGGTGAGTATGATTCTTTTCATAGTTCGCTTTCACGGATATCAGGTTCGTTCTGTTTATGAGAACAACCCGACGGAGAAAAGGTTCCCGCCTCAGGCTAAAGGAAAGTGAAAAAGGCAGGAATGACGGGGCCGGGAGAACTCCTTACAGGCCCCGTCATTTTTTGTTCTGTCAGCGTTTTACGGTCAGGGCCGTGCCCGAATAGGTAATGGTGGCATCGGCTTTGGCCGGTTCGATGCCGGTCCCGTGTTTCGGTCTCACCCATATGATATGGAAGGTCCTGTCCCTGAGCATCCCGGGAAATTCACCCTGCCGGTCACCGATGGTGAGGGTTTGAGCTGCTTCATCCCAATGGATGGGGATGGTGGTATAGATGCCTTTCTCATAGTGGTAGGTATCATTCTCATCTTCATACAGGACGAAGCTGGCGTCAGCGCCTGTGTAAATGCGAAGTTCCAATGGATCGGCTGGCTTTTCCGTGGCATACTGCAGGAAGGGCCCCATGGGAACGATCGACCCGCTCCGGATGTAGAGGGGGATGGTTTCGATGGGAGCTGAGGCCCGGATGGTCTGTCCAGCGTCGATCCTTTTCCCGGTCCAGAAGTCATACCACTGCCCATTCCCCGGAAGGTACACCTCTCTGGTGGGATGGGCTTTCCCGCTGGCTGGGAGGGAAGCCGCCGGTTCGGTGACCGGGCTGACCAGGAAGGCCGGTCCGAACATGTACTGATCGGGAATGTTCCGTATGCCTTCATCATCGGGGAAATCGAAAGCCAGTGAACGCATGAGGGTATATCCTTCGTTTGTCACCTTCCAGGAAAGGGAGTAGATGTAAGGCATCAGGCGGTAGCGCAGGTTGTCGTATTTCAGGAGGATGCTTTTGGTGGAAGCATCCCAGTTGTCTGAGAACAGGGCCCGTTCCCCTTTACCATGTATTCTGAAAATGGGTGAAAAAGTGCCAAACTGGAACCAGCGGGTAAAGAGTTCCCGGTTGGCCGGGGTGGACCAGTCGGGGGCCTGCCAGTGAAAATGGTATCCGCCGATGTCGGATGTCCAGTAAGGGATCCCTGACGCGCAGGCGTTGATGCCCTGTGGAACCTGGCTCTTGTAGGCCCGCCAGGTACAGGTGATGTCTGATGACCAAAGTGTGGATGCATTTCGTTGCTGGCCGGCGAAAGCCTGGCGGATGAGGAAGAAAGCCCTCTTTTCAGGGATATCCCGGCGCCAGTTGGTGTATAGACCTGTGGAGTGCATCAGGGAATAGGTGTTCATGTAGTCGATGCCCCGTCCGATGGCAAAATGAGCCTGCCTTCGAAGATCGAGGTTGTTGCCGTTGTCGGGTTCGCACTGGTCCACCCACCACGCATCGAAGTTATAACGCCCGACCAGGCTGTCGTAGGCCTGTTTCCAATACAGATTGCGGGCTTGCGGGTTATGGGCGTCGTAGTAACTGTCCATGATGTGTGTCATGGCATTGTCCCAGAGAATACTGGTCAGCCCACCGGAATGGGCCATCTGGTCATAGGTCTGTGTTCCCTTCGAGAACACGGGCCAGATCGAAATCATCACGTGGAGGTTGGCCTGGTGCAGTTCATCCACCATGGCTTTCGGGTCGGGATAGCGTTCGGGCCACATGACATGAGAACCGATGACATCGGGTTCCCAGTAAAACCAATCCTGAACGATCACATCGACGGGGAGGTGATTTTCGCGGTACCTGTCTTTCACCGAAAGGACTTCGGCCTGGCTCTTGTAACGGTCCTGCGACTGGAACAGCCCGAATGCCCATTTCGGGAACATCGGCGCCTGGCCTGTGGCCGTCCGGTACAGGGAGATGATCCTGTCGAATGACGGACCATAGAAAAAATAATAATCGACCAGGTTCCCGCTTTCGGAAACGTACTGGTATTTTGTCTCACCGGCCGCGGCACCGTAAAAAGAAGAGGCGGAATAATTATCCCACATCAACCCGTACCCCCTGGTAGAAAGCAGGACGGGAATGGCCCCGGTCATGTATTTGATCACCATATCCTGGTCGCGGCCCTTGTAATTGATCGACAGCGTGTCTTCAGGATGACAGCCCAGTCCGTAGAGGGCTTCCGTGGCCGGGGAATCGAAAAGGGTGGAACAGGTATAGACCGGCACCCCGGCAATGGTCGTGTCCCGCATTGTTTTTCCCCGTGCCCCATCCTCGCTGAGGATGGGGGTTCCATCGGTGGTTTCATACCGGATGCCATTGGTCAGGCGGTCGACAATGACATTCAGCCTGGCAGTCGAAATGATGATGCTCCCGGATTTTTCCGTGACGTGGAACACCGGTACATCCTTCCAGTCGTTGGTGACCACCAGCGAAGGGTTATCCGGAATGAGAGGCAGGATGGTGTACCTCACTTCGATCACATCATCGAGACAGACCCTGATCTTCATCAGGCCCTTATCGAGAGTGAAGGTCACGCCGTCACGGTCTTTCGTGTACGATTCCACTCTGGCTTCGGCCACAAAGCTGTGGATTATGAAGGCAGGGATCAGCAGAAGCAGTTTCGTTTTTGCGTTGGAGAAATTCATGGATGAAGTTTTCGTTATGAAGAATATTAACGGATGAACGGTCGGGATTCAAAGATAATGTCATTGAGGAAAACCGCAAGACTCCGTTTTGCGGATGAACAAATGAACGGCTCATTCCCGGATTCATCGCCGGGTCACTTCCCGTAGGTGATTTCATCTACTTTTAATTTCAGCCAGGTCCATGGCCCTTCATCGAGCCGCCATGTTGCTTCCACCTCATCCGGCACCCGGATGCCGTCGAAGGTGGCATAACTGAGCGCGGTGACGACCCACTCCATTTTTTTTGCTTCCGGCGTGTTGCCCTTGTAGCGCATCGTGCTGAACTGCACAAAATCCCCGTCTTCATTGAAACGGAAGACACCGCTGGCCTTTTGTCCCGTTGTATTCCATCGTTGCCCTGGCCGAGAGAGGACCGAGCGCCTCCCAGCTCACATAACGACTCAGGGCGGCGGATGGGTACCAGCAGATCTCGCCCAGATATCTTTGCATGCTGCCTTCATCGAGTTTTTCTCCCCGCTCGTGAACGATATTGACCAGCGAATTCAGTTTGATCAGCATTTCACCCTTTCCGTCCATGAATTTATCACGCCCCCGGATGGTGACCAAAGGAAACATGTTCATCCTGACCGTCCAGACGAAGGCCGGGTTCACGATCGAAACCGATTGCCGGGCATGAGCCTCGTACCAGTCCTTCTGGCCCGTCTTCATCTTCATAAGGGCCGTTTCGGTCATCTGAACGGTCCTGAAAAAAGGTTTTCCCTCGGCTCCGGAGGTTTTCAGCCATTTTCTCACCACCGGAGGAAGCGACGCGGGGTCGTTCGGGATGTCGCCGGGCAGGGAGGTCGTCCTTTCGGGCGAAAGGACCGCAAGGGTTTCCTCTCTCACCATCCGTTCCATCCTCAGCGATGACCAGGCGGTAACAGCCATGGCCAGGATGATCACATTGGGGATCATGCCAAAACGGGCATCTTTCCAGGCGGTGATGATGAGCACTGTGGAAAGGACGCAAGCGGCCAGGAGGAGGTAGATCCACCATTCATTCCTGAAAAAATAAAGCAGGAGGGCGACCAGGAAGAGCAGGGCGGAAAGCAGCCAGAAGACACCGCCGGTCCTGGAAATTCCGGTATGCAACTGCTCCATTTCCGCGAGTTTGAAACCTTTGAAAAAGCCCATCAGGTGGAGCGATCCGTGAATGAGGATCAGGGCGGGGAAGAGGACGGTGACGATCTTCATAGGTGACGTTTTTCGGATAAAAGGCTGTCTTCGGCAGCCATTCCCTCAAAGATAATCATTTCTCCGTTTTGACACAACGCAGCGGACCGTCACCCATGCTTCCTTTTCACGCGTCACCGCGGCCCAGCACGGTGACCACGACCACCCGGTTGAAATCATTCCGCTCATAGGGCTGACCCGCGGAACCGAGGGGATTCTCTTCGATGCGGCTTGCATCGCAACCCAGTTCAGTCACGAGCAGTTCCTTGATGTACGCGGCACGCCCATTGGCAATGGCGATGTTGATTTTTTCTGTTCCCGTCGTATCGGTGTAGGCATCGAGCCGGATCCTTTTGTCGGGGTTCTTTTTCAGGAATTCGGCGATCGTTCTGAATAACAGGTCCTGGCCGGCCTTTGGACTCAGACTGTTGATGTCGAAGAGAACCGCGCAGAAGACAAAGGGGCCCATGGTGTTTTCATTTACCCTGATGATTTCTTTTTTTTCAATATAGACCGTGTCAATCCGAACCGTTGGTTCCGCGGCTTTTTGGGGCATGTCGGAAAGAACGGTCACGCCCGTCCTTCCGGCAAATCCCTGTTTCCCGAGCCGGCAGGTCAATCCGACCCCGATCCCCGTTTTCCCTTCCTGCATCCGGCCCATGATCCTGCCGTCAAACTGATCGGGGAAGAGGGCGCAGTGCCATTCGGCATTGATGCTGAAGCGGCTGTTGACCCGGTATTCGCCGGTGACGGAAAAATGTGTCGACATCAGTGAAGCGGCCGGTGTCCCGTCATGGCCGAAGACATGCATATACCCGATACCGGTCCCGGGGAGGATGCTCCATACGGGCTCCTTTTCGCCTTCCCGCAAGAGATTCAGGATATCCAGACGGAGACCGGCATAAGCATCAACGTAATAGATATTGTGGCGGTAGGACCCGTCCGGATAGATATCCATGTAATTTCTGACGGGATCGTTATTTCCAAACCCGACATTGCCGGGAAGGGGATCGGCCAGGTATATCCCTTCGGTGGTGCTGAGGCCCTTTAAGCAGGTACCCTCCGAATCGGAATTGTGCCCTGAGGTAAGGGGAGAGGCGTTTGCCGGCCACCAGCGAAAGGTCGGGACTCAGCCTGGCGGGAAAAGAAAGCCTGCCGGCATCGGCAGAGAGAAGGACCTGGCTTCCGGTCCCGGCCCCGATATACCAGTTCTGCCCGAAGGGGATCTTCGGCTCCAGGGTGTCCTGCTGCGCCGAAACATGAAAGGTCAGGCTGGTTAGGATGATACAACTGATCAGGGATAGGCGTTTCATAAACTCACTTTTTAACTTTCAGAGGTAAAACTTCCGGGGCATCTGCCGAGCCCACCATGAGATCGGCCTCAAAGGTGATATAGCGTGGGGCTTCATACAGGTACCTGTTCCGGGCATTGTAATATTCGAAATCAATTCCGTCCTGCTCATCGGGATTGCCTTTGATGAGGATATAAAAGTGCCCGTCGATGAGGGTGGCCACACCCCGGCAGGTCCCGTCGATGAAGGCCGCCATTTTATCGTCATCGGTCATGTAGGGTGAAATGTAGGCCGGCAGATCAACCACTGCGGTCATACTCACCTGGTAATCGCTGCTGTTTACGTTCCAGTCGGGGCTTTCATAACGGGGGTATTTGTCATCATCCTTATGGCATGAGAAAAATACGGTCGCAAGCATAACCGTGAAAATCAAGGCGTATGGGAGGTGCAGATGTCTCATTTCACAACTTTTTTGATGGTCAGTTTATCATTTTCAATGATGTTCAGAAGGTAGATCCCGTAGGGAAGGGATTCGGTGGGGATGATTTTTTCAAAGAGGATGCCTTCCGTGGCCTGTTCAACCGCCGTGTAGACGAATTTTCCGCTTGCATCATACATGCTGATCATGACTTTCCCGGAATTTTCGGGCATGAACGAGAGGGTCAGCTGCCTGTCGAAGGGGGAAGGATAGACGGTGATGTTGTCATTTCCGCTTCCGAAATCCAGGACCAGGGGATCCGCCACGGACCCGTATACCGCATTCATCCTGAAGGGAAGGATTGTGCGCGACCAGAGAATGTCTCCGTTGCTCTGGTGAAGCGCAAAACGGATCATATCTCCTTCAGCTTCACCCGGAACCGTGATGAAAGCCAGGTCATCCCCTGAGTCGCCGGCGGTGCCGGTGGCCCGTTGCTCCCCGTTCACATAGGCGCTGATCTTATCGCCACTCTGCAGGTGTTCCGCCGTCGCCACAATGCTCAGATTACCCGGGTAGGCATAGCAGTAAGGTTGTGACAGCGGTGACTGGAAATCCCCACCGGCCGATTTTTTCATGGTGGCCGTCACGGAAGGATAGTACAGCGACTGTGACCCCGGCATGGTATTCAGGAGCATGTATCCTTTTCCCGGCTCCATGTATTTCAGGCTGCCCGTCCAGGCATTGCCGTAGAACATGGCAAAGGCGGTCTGCGATTTGATGATGTCGCCGTTGGCCGCATTATACCCGGCAAGGGCTTCCTTCAGGGGAAGGTTCACGACCGGGAGATAGGCTATGGCGTTCCACCGGTTGCCGCTGAGGGGAACGGGTGTGACTGCCGCATCAACGGGGGCCCCGGATACGCTGAGTGTCTGGGGCACTGACGAATGGATATTGAACATCGCCGTGTTGTTCAGACCGCCGTGCAGCGAAAGGTTACCCGTCCAGCGCCCGCTAACATCCGACCACGCATCAAAGTCATCGGGCGATTTGACCACATCACGCGTTGTCCAGCTGCCGTTCTGAAGCATGGCATTGACGTCGGAGAGATTCTCATTGTACAGGTTGAAGGAGACCCAGTTCCATCCCTCGTTGAGGTGAACGTCGGTGAACATCAGCCTGAGGCCGTCGAAGATGACCGGTGCACCGGGTGACCCGGTGATCGCATCATTGACAAAAGTGATCTGCCGGTCGGGTGTGGCACTGTAAACCGTCCCTGTGCCGGCATCCCACATTCTGAATTCCAGATCTTCCGATTGCCTGACATTGCTGTAGACCGTCAGGAGGGCATACCACATATCCAGGTTCTTGTCATATGTAGAGGTGGTGACCCCAACGCACTGGCCTTTCTGGAAGACGGCCAGGAGATCTTCCGGATCACTGGAGAAAATGCCGGAGAAACGCATCTTGCCGTAAATCGACATGTTGTACTGGAATTCATGCGGATCTACGGTCCATGCCGGTTTCTGACCATCGACCTTCAGGTTGATCCCGAGCGGTTCCGATATAGTGTTGTCATTGGTCAGGTAGAGCAACCTCGTTATAGGTGCCGACATTTAGCTGATCATCAATGGTGAAGGTGATTTCGGCGGAAGATTCCGGGTCGATCGTCCCTTTCGCCGGTGAGACATCCATCCAGGAGGGCATATTGCTGATCTCGAAATGCTGAACGGAGCCCCCGTTATTAACGGCTTTGACCTTGAATTCCATGGGATCGTATACGGCTTTCCTGAGATCCAGGGTGGTCTCGTCCCATTTCAGCTGGTTCCGGTCGATGTAGGCCGACCAGGTGATGGGGGAGATGTTGAGGTTCCCATTCATGTCGCGGACACCTGTCACGGTAAAGGTGACAATGGTCTTTTCAATTCTTTCCCACGATTCCTTCAGGTTGATGATGAGGGCATCATTGTTGACAACAAAATCGAAGTCCAGGTCCGACACCGGACCTTTATCTTTCACCGGTGCCATATCGTCTGATTCGGCCGCATTGACGGCCACGGCATCCGGCACCTTGTTTTCGGCAAACTTCTGCAGCTTCATATCCGCCAGGCTGAACGCCAGTTCCTGCTGTCCCATGAACTCCTTATAGTCCTCGAAGGGGTAATAGGCAAGAAGCCCCATAACCCCGCCATCCTGTTTGACATTGGCATTGACACGGACAAGGGTTTCGTTTTTATAGAGGTTCCAGATCCTGAGCTCATCGATCTCTCCCTTGAAGAAGTGATCGATTATGGGCTGTGACGCATTATCTTCCGTATACCATGCCCGTGCTCCGAGATACATGAATGCCGAGGCGACGCCGCCCAGGGGGGACGCGTCGAAAAATCCCTTCAGTGTTCCGTCCACGCAGATCTGGCCCCGGCCGATCGTCCGGCTGACGCTCAGGGCAAAGTGGTGCCAGTTGTTGTCGAGGTAATCCCCGCTGACGCTGGTGACGAAGCCATTGTTCAGGAAGCTCAGTTCGCCGTTGGAGTCAAATTCCACCGAAACCTGGTCGTTGGACCCTCCGGAGTCGAGGCCGTCGCCCCGGCCGTTCGACAGCAGCGTGGCATTGGTCTGGCCGGCTTCACCCTTGAACCAGAATTCGAGGGTGTAATCCATGGTCGAGTCGATGACCGCCGAGCTGCCGGTGTTGATCTTGAGGTAACTGCCGATGCCATTGAAGGCGACGGATCTGCCTTCGGGCAGTGACCATTCGCAGCCATGCATGATCAGGTTGGCGCCGCGTGCGATATCCCCGGCAACCGTTCCCGTGGCTTCATTCATCGGGTAACAGGCCATCAGTCCGGGCTCGTTGCCCGACAGCCTGGCGAGACTGTTGACCTGGAGACTGCCCGAACTCAGCGGCTTATCCCAGATCCGGATATTATGTATTTTTCCTTTAAAATGCCCCGAGCCGGAACGGATGCTCTTGCCGATCACCACATTGCCTGTTCCGGAGTACGTTCCTGCCGGCACCCGGCTGATGACCTCGGTGAAATTGTAATAAGCTGACAGGGTGCCTTTTTTGTTGTAAACCAGGGCGACATGTGCCCACGATCCGGGTTCAAAAGGAACCGTGTTCCCGCTGGTAAAGGTCAGGTCGCCGACCCTGACGGACAGGTGATTGTCGGCCGTCAGTCCCATTTCCAGCGACATATTGACGTTCCCCTGGCTGAACAGCGTGGCATCCTGGGGTTCGGACGTGTTGATCCACATCTCGATGGTGAGATCTTTATTGCTGAAGTTCCTGTCGAACTCCGTCGCCAGGTCATCGTTTTCCCCGTCGAGAGCAACGGCTACCGAATGGCTGGTTTTGGCACCGTTCCGGATACCCGTGACCTGGAAATTGTTCCTGGTCAGGTAGCCGTCGGCAATCTGTTCGTTGAAATTGAGCCGGATATCATTGTTGATGGTCAGGATCCCGTTGGCGGGCTGGGCGCTGCCGAAAAGTCTCGGGTTGTACATGTCCTTGATGCCACGGCTGATTTCGGACGGATTTTCGATTTCCACATTATTGATCATGCAGACACAGACGGCCCTTAAGTCGTAGAGCTGATCGGGCAGTTTGTCCATCCAGAACAGGTACCTGATCACCCCGGCATCGCCGGGATCGATCATCGCGGCATTGAGACCGTTGTCGACAGCCTCATCGAAGAGAAGGGTGTCATTGTAATAATTCATCAGCGTCACCCACTCATCGTCGGATTTGGCCGATTCCTTATACTGGAGGGCAATATGGTGGAAACTGTCATAGTTGACATCAAAACCGTCGAGAAGGACTTCCATGTAGTGCTGCGGGGTTCCGTTCACCCTGACCACCGGGAGGTTCGTGTTGTACGTCCAGGCGTTCGCGGGCTTCCGGATTTGGATATCACTGCACGATGGCGTGTAATGCACCGTGAAGGAAACCGTGTCGGCGATATCGTCCTGGCATTGCGACTGGAGGGCGAGTTTCAGATCGTCATAATTCATTACGGAACCTTTACCGACCTCGAGGGTCTTGATCAGGGTCTCACCCGCAGGCACGAGAAATTCACGGCCATTGCCCACCCCTGCACCGTCGATCGTCATCCTGGCGCCATGGGGATTGGCGGCATCCACCATCTTCAGAGTGAACCAGTTATCCTGCCTGATCTCCGAATTGTTCCTCAGGAACAGGGTGAATTTTGCCGTTTCTCCCGAAGGAATATTTTCGATGAAATCCTTCTCAACGGCAATTTCCGGAACTTCGATCTTTTTTGTTGCCTCGTCGATGGTAATCTGTCCCGGCTTGTAATACCGGGTCTGATATGCCCCTTCGTAGGGGCAGGAGGTTGCGCCGGCTTTGGTTTTGAAGATGAAGGAGGTGTAAAATTCTTTTTCGGAGAACGTGGAATCCGTAGTGGTATGGTCTTTTGCATCTTCCCGCAGGACATCCACGCTCAGGTAGTCGTCACCGCTCTCCGAGAGCACGAAGCCTTTGGTTTTTGAATTTTCCGTGCCATCGCCGGAAGCGTAGGCGTGCTGAGTGCTTACAGTTTCATCGATCGTCAGGTTAAACCCTTTGCCGAGGGTCTTGGCGCCAATTTCATTCTTATAATTCGCACCCAGCATGAAACTGAACTCCGAAGCGGACAAGGAGCCCGAGGTATACGATTCGGCGTATTCGACCGGTGCACCCCCGTGGAAGGAATAATTCTGGATGAGCTTCCCTTCGACCTTGGCTTTTTCATTCAGTTCCAGTTGTTTTTTCCAGTTCGCGATCGACTGGTTGAGATACAGTATCGTATCGCTGCGGGTGAAGGTTTCCCGTTCAGGAAAGATCACCCGGTAACTCGGCCCATTGTAGGCATCTTCCTGGTCGGGGTCATCTTCCGGATTGAAAACTTCATCGTTATTGCTTTTACCGAAATTTTCATCATCCGGAGTGAGCCGGGAAACATAGAAAACCGTATCCTCGGCAGTGGCGATAGACTGAAGGGTGGCCACATCGTATTCCCCGGGTTGCATCAGGAAGTTATTGCGCAGGGCCGTCATGCCGGGGATGAGCTTGTTTTCAATATGAGACTGCGGGTATGCGAAGAGTGTGGCAAAGGATTCGGACAGACCGATGCCGGTCTGTTTTACGAGCAGCCAGGGACTTCCCAGCGGGGTGATGTCGGTATAAACCGAATAATGTGAGGCGTCGCTGCTGTCATAGCGGGCTTTGGAGATCAGGTTCACACACTCGGTGGAACCATAGGAGATATTGGTTGAATAGCCTACGAACACGTCGGCCTCGGCCCCGACAAAAGCCGGATCATCGCTGGTCTGGAACCGGGTGGTGGTTGTGGTCACCTTTTCTGTTGAGCTGGTGCCCACGAGGTTTTCCTGGTGCAACACACCGATGGAAAAGCCGTTTTTAACTTCCGTGGTGCTGATCACACCTGCACCCATGCCGGTAAAGGTGATCAGCTCAAGGCCGAGGTTATGGGTAAATGTCTCATTCCCCGAGTTGCTGACACTGCCCGTATACGTCGAGGATTCGGTGACGGTCACGCCCTTTTCAAGATAAGAATAGCTGTTCGATCCCGGCGGGTCGCGCAGTACCATCAGCACCTTGTCGGGACCACCGGTGACAAAATCGCGGCCGGTTTGCACCGCACCGAGGATGATGGCCGGGAATGCGCCGTCCCAGTTGATCGACGTGCCGTCATCACCATAATTCACCCTGGCGGAAAGGGTCCGCCGGGCCGTTGTTAGCTCAGGGTCCGTCACCGTGAAACGGTAGAAGGCAACGCCATTGCTGTCGGCGGCGACCGTCGACGAGGGTTGCCGGGCCAGGTTATTGGTAAAGTCAATGGAGGCGTCATTTGTGGGAACTTCGTCATTGGGCAAACCCTTGGGTTTACCGGTGTTGTCGCAGAAGATATACGATTCAAAAACCTCAGCCTTCAGGTTTTTCACGGAATTCTGCTCGAAAACCGGCATACCGAGGTTGTAGGTTCCATCGTGGTAAAGAACGATCTGGTCTTCCGTGCCATCAAGATTTCTGACCACATGGACCGTATCGCCAAAATACGGCAGGACCTTCTGGCTCCTGTCGACCTGGGATATCCTCACTGTGGGAGCATATCGCTTGATGAAATTGGAGGAGGCATTGAACCGGACGGTGTCTGAGAAGTGCCGTTGGACAGTATTCCCGTCGACTATCACCGAGTCGGTGTAGGCATAAACATTTTTGTCGGCCTGGAGCTTCAGTGAAAAGTCGATCTGTTGACCAGATCCGGGGATATCGCCGTGACCCGGGGCATTGACGGTCACCGTGAAGGCCTCCGGAATGACAGAGGCCGCGAACTCGCCCGTTTCCAGATTGGGATAGATGGTGATTTTTTGCTTGTCGTACCTGACAATGTTTGACTTCGGCCAACCGGCACCGGATTTATTGGACGGTTTAAAATGGGTTTCCGTGACGGTGACCGGTCCGGAGGAGATGTCATAAGCCACGCGGGCTGTGGTCAGCGTCACTTCGATACCGTCGGCCAGGTTGTTCTTCGAAAGGGAATGCCCGAGAGGATATGCTCCCTGGACAGCTCCGCCGGACACACGGCCAATATACCTGACCGTTGTATTATCCGTCAGTTTGAAGCCCGTCCGGTCGTCCTGGTAATTGAGATTTTGTCCGTTGCTGTCCGTGAATTTCCCGTCATTCTCAAAAATGTGATCCGGCTTGACGGCTTTGACCTCATGAATACCTACCGGGACCTGGATGCTGAATGTCCCGTCGTCGGCGGT
Source organism: uncultured Bacteroidales bacterium (assembly GCA_963763215.1). Taxonomy (GTDB): domain Bacteria; phylum Bacteroidota; class Bacteroidia; order Bacteroidales; genus DASQZK01. Next base: position 38,108 of record CAVXNX010000031.1, on the reverse strand, counting down.
CAGGATGACTGTCCCGTTGGACTGCATCGCCGTGATGCCGTCGACGGTAAAGGAAACGCCTGAAACGGGCATTGTCCCTCCCTTGTAAGTGACGGTCCCGGATACGTTAAAGGATGATTTATCGATGAAATTCACCGTATGGCTCTGCGATCCTGAACCGATAAAACGGACTTCCTTCTCCGATTCGAAGGTATGTATTCCCAGCCGGGGGATGATGGTGTACACCGTACCGTTGCCAATGTAGGGGATGGCACGGATGGAATACGAGCCGTCGGCGGCCGTAATACCTTTGAAGCCGAGCTGCTCATTGGTGGGGATCCGCTCTCCATCCAGCAGGGCGCCGTTGAATTTGCCGTCATGTTCATTATAGACGCTTCCTTTGTAAGAAAGGTCATAAAAATCGTCATTCGTTGCAAAATTAAAGCTCCAGTAAGCGATCAGCGCATTTTCTCCCCCGGTGATATACCGGTTGTAATCTCTGTTGATTTCCGGGGCCGGAAGAGCACGGGCCCAGACCCTGATCTCATCGATCGCCCCGGCAAAACCTTCTCCAATCACAATTGTAGCCGCATTCCCGCTAACCACGGAATTCCGTTTAATGGCGTCGGTTTCCGTGCCATTTACGAAAAACAACAGGCTGTCGGCGGTTTTAACAGCGGAAACGTGAACGAACGATGAAAAAGCGAGATAATGAATTTACCGTTGCAGCAGAGGTGAGAACGTCAGTTCCGGCTTTGAACCGGAAATGGCCGTCAGAAATGGCAAGCTCAAACATTCCGTCCCTGGCGATGATCTTTCGCAACCCATCGGTCTGGTCGGGCGATATCCAGGCCTGAAGGGTGAAGGGACGGTCATTAACATCTTCCATGAAGTGCGGATCATCAATGGTTGCCGCTGTTCCGGCATCCATCACCATGCTTTTACCGATCAACCCGTCGCTACCTTCAACGATCAACTGGACATTCTGTTCGGCCTGACCGTTTTGGAAGGTCACCCGGCCGTAGATATCCCCGGTAGGGGTTCTGAAACCATAGCTGTATAATGGATCGGTTTCACGGGTGCCGTCGGCGCAATTCACCAGCCCGACAATTTCATACTCATAAATTTCCCCCGGGTTACCGGTTGCATCATTGTACTGGTAATTGGTGGCGGCATCGGAGGCGTTGATCAGCTCAATCTGCTTGAAGACTTCACCTGAATTATAGTGACGTCGCTTAATGGCAAACAGGTCGATGGCCAGCCCGTCAGTGGTCCAGGTCAGCTCGGTATGCGTGGAAAAATAGCCTTTAGAGGCGTCGGCCGATACCAGGGTGCCCATTTCAATGGGAATGATCCGGTTTTCCGGGTCGACGTTAACCTTTAATTGACTTTGTTGTGCATAGGCGGTGTTACCCGGTTTTACATAAATTTTGTATTCGTATTCATTGCACATCTGGTAAAGTTCTTCACTGTAGCTTCTGTTCGTCAATGAATCCGCAGGGATCGTCATGGTCTGCACCTGCGCCGTATTCAGGTTATTCCTGACCAGGATGATTTCCGTGTTTTCAGACCAGACATTGCCGCCGTCATATTGCCACGTGATGTGCGCTACATTTTCGGAGAGGACCAGGGAGGCATGCGCACTGGCAATATAGACGTGATGCATGGATTTTACGATCGATGTAGTCCGCGCCTCCGACCACTGCCAGTTGGCAGCTGTTTTGGTGCGCCGGATCCGGTAATAGATGGTTCCGTTAATATTGTATTTGCTGGTTTCATCGATCAGTGAATAGGAAGTGGTATTGGGATCGTAATTTAGTTTTCCCACCGGCACCACTGTATTGAAACCCGGTGTGGCGGAACGTTCCACCTCGAACTGGTCGCCCGTCTGTTGGGACGCGACGGATCCACTGACATTCCAACTGATCCGGGTATCGCCGTTCGAGAGGTCTGTGGCCGTGAAATTATAAGGTTGCTGGTATGCCGGGAGCACAATGGGCGATGAAACCGTGTAGTACTGATAGGCTGAAACTTTATAGAAAAAGTACAGCGTTTCTGTTTGCGTGTTGTCGGAAATGTCAAAAAGGGTGGTGGCCGAATTGCCTGTGGTCGCAGTCGACTCTGCTGCTGCTGTTCCAGTTATATTTTGAATCCGAAGCCGCACTGCCCATCGTGAAATGAACATCGTATTTTCCAGGTGTGGCCGAAAGGTTATAGGTCAGAGTCGGTGAAGCATAGCTGACTTTATGAATCGTGCCCGTAACATTAAAAGCATTGTCGCCGGCTCCGTCACCGTCGCCGTTTTCGTCGGGATCCATATGAACAGTATACGACAGGTCCTTTCCCAGCAGACTTTCGCTGACGTAGATCTGGAAAACAGCAAAGGTATGGTTATTCGACAAATCCTCGTTGAAATTGCAGATCGTCGTTGAACCGACATCCTGATTACCGCCCTCCCGGACGCCTATGGCAATAACCTTTACGGCCCCTGAGCCTTTTGTCGCTTTTATCCAATACCATCCGGTTTCCTCCTGCCAGTCGTCGAAGCCGTTCATGGAATAAAAAGTCATACATGTGACTCCGTTAATCGTGAAATAGGATCCCGGGGGAAGCCCTTCCTCCTCACCACCCGAATCATAGATCGGTATTTTGAGTTCGATATACCCTTGTTCGATATTCGAAGTGACCGTCACATTCGACGAATTGACAAAATCCAGGGAAGCCCTGGCATTTTGGCCGGCGAAGACGGTAAAAATAAAAGCAGTGGCCAGTGCCAGCCTGGAAAAGAAGTTACCGGAAAGACGAGACATGGAATGATACGTACCCAGCCAGGACCGGATTTTTTGGAGAGAGCAGAGAGATCTCATAGGTGTATTCAATGATGATTAGGTCGGTTTCTTTCGCTATGCAGGTCGCAGAGGCTTTGAAAGACGGGCGAACTTAATGAATATCCCGCAAATTTCCTCCAAATTCCCCGGATTTTTTGTTATTTCATTCACAACAATCAATAAGGTCTTTCAATGTCCCTATGTCATTTTAGGCTGAAGGCCGAATGACATCCTTCAAAATGCCCAATGCCGGTTGACGGGATTCAACGTATACGGCCGGAAATCTTTTTGTTTCAGTAATGCAGGAATAAAAACCGGGACAGGGATGTCTAACTTATGTTTCTTTGGGCGGATGCGGGATTTCTCATAAATCAGATTTAAATGAAGATGCAGATTGTTTTGGTATCCCTGGTGCTTTTTATGCTTTCACCGGGCATGCATGCCCAGGGAACGACGCTGACGGGCAAGATCCTCGATGGTTCAGACCAGTCGCCGATGGAGGAAGCCTATGTGGTTGTGAATGATCCCGCCGGCAGGGCGGTGGCGGCCTCAACCACCGATGCAAAAGGCCTTTTCACAATGACAGGGCTAAGACCGGATATTTCCTATGTAATGACAGTGACTTTTGTGGGATACCAGCAGTTGGAGAAAGCCTTTGTCATCAAAGGGACCACCCTGGATTTGGGTAACATCCTGCTGACCCGCAAGCCCTCCGAACTCCGGGAAGTCAGCGTCACCGGAAGGATACCAATGGCCGTCCAGAATGGCGATACCGTGGAATACAATGCCGATGCCTACAAGACAAATCCGGATGCTGAGGCGGAAGACCTGGTGAAAAAAATGCCCGGTGTCGAGGTAGATAACGGCACCGTGAAAGCCCAGGGTGAGCAGGTCAAGAAAGTCACGGTTGACGGCCGGCCGTTCTTCGACCAGGATCCTACCCTGGCCCTGCGGAGTCTTCCGGCCAGCGTGGTGGAAAAGATCCAGATTTTCGATGAGCAAAGCGACCAGTCCCGGTTTACCGGATTTAACGACGGGGAGACAACCAAGACCATGAACATCGTCACGCGACGGTCGATGCGCAACGGGAGCTTTGGAAAACTCTACGCCGGGTATGGCACCGGGAACCACTATCTCGCCGGCGGGAGTGTCAATCTTTTCAAGGGCGACCGTCGCATCAGCCTGATCGGCATGGCCAACAATATCAACCAGCAGAATTTCTCGACCGAGGATATTCTCGGCATGATGAGCGGCGGGGGAAGAAGAGGCGGCGGTTTCAGGGGTGGCCGGCAGGAGGCGGTGGCGGCGGCGGTTTTCGGGTGGCGGCGGCATGTCTAATGGTGGCATGTCCGGCCAGAATAATTTCATGATCGGGCAACAACCCGGGATCTCGGAAACCCAGGCTCTCGGCGTGAATTATTCCGACCGGTGGGGACAGAAGATCGCTGTCACCGGAAGTTATTTTGTGAACCATGCCTCGGTGACGAACCAACAGGATATCGTTCAGAATTACTTCTCAACCGATCCGGTCAAACCCTTTTATACTGAACATGACGGCTCCTCAGCCCGGAATCTCAATCACAGGCTGAACATGAGGCTGACCTACACCATCGATTCGGCCAACAGCATTCTTTTCATTCCGCGGCTCAGTTTCCAGCAGAATACTTCATCTTCCGATATCCTCAGCAAAAGTTTTGAAGGCAGCGAACCTCCTGAACCAGACCACCAATTCCCTGCATTCGTCCTTCAGCGGTTACAATCTTTCCAATGAGCTCCTGTTCCGGCACCGGTTTGCCAGGCAGGGCCGCACGATTTCTCTCAGCGTTAACGGCTCGGTGAATGACAGATCGGGAAATACCCGGCAAAATTCACAGAGCCTGTTTTCCACCGATACGGCATCCAACCGTTTTCTCGACCAGAACAGCCGGAATTCTTCCCAGGCAACTCTTATCAGGCACGGCTGGCATACACCGAACCTCTCGGGAAAAAAAGCCAGCTGATGATCTCACGGCTGAGAATACCGGTTCATGGAACGATGCCGATAAACAGACTTTTAACTTTGACGAAAGCACGACATCCGTATTCATCGCCGCGATACGTCACTGTCGAATGTCTACCAAAGCCGGTATTCCACACGGCGAAGCAGGGACGAGTTACCGCTACCGCAGTGAGAAATTCATGCTCATGGCCGGGGTCAATTACCAGGTATCACGGCTAAAGAGTGATGAGACCTTTCCCCTTCAGGACCGGATCAGTCATACCTTTACCAGCCTCCTGCCGCAGGCAATGCTCATGTACACCATCAGCAAGTCGAACGAACCTGAGGCTTTTTTACCGGACGATGACCAATTCGCCATCCGTCTCACAGCTTCAGAACGTGATCGATAACAGCAATCCGGTTCAACTGTCGGCCGGAAATCCCGGCCTCCGGCAGACCTATCAGCACAGCCTCTTCCTGAGGTTTTCATCGGTTAATGCCACCAGGGGATCGTCGTTTTTTATGCTTCTCGGCGGCGGGATCGGTTCCGACTATGTCGTCAACAGCACCTTCCTGGCACGGCAGGATACTGTTCTGCCAAACGGTGTTGAACTCGGCCCGGGCTCGCGTTTCGTCCGGCCGGTCAATGCCGATGGATATCGCAATCTGAGGGTTTTCAGCAGTTATGGCATACCCATCAGGCCCATCCGGACCAATCTCAACCTGAATGGTTCCTGGAATTATACCCACACCCCCGGAGTGATCAACGGGGAGACGAGTTACACCGGGAACAGCAATTTCAGCCTCGGTGCCGTACTCGCCAGCAACATCAGCGAGAAGGTGGATTTCACGCTCTCTTCAAACTCAAATTATTCCGTGGCCCGGAATACCGTAAGGCCTGAGATGGACAACACGTATTTTTACCAGAAATCGGAACTTGCTCTCAACCTGATCTTTTGGAAGGACCTCGTGCTGAACAACCAGCTTCAGCACCAGTATTACACCGGCCTGTCGCAGAATTTCAATGCCCGTTACCTCCTGTGGAATATCGGGGTGGGGAAGAAGGTTTTCAAAGACAAGCTGGGGGAATTCAAACTTTCCGTGTTCGATCTGCTGAACCAGAACAAAAGCATTTCAAGGAATGTAACGGAACTTTACATTGAAGATACCAGGACCCAGGTCCTGAAGCAGTATGTCATGCTTTCGTTCACCTATAATCTGCGCCGCTTCAAAATGCAGCCGTGACGGAAGGCGATGCCATTTTCGCTCCCCAAAGCGCCGGAGAAGGTTCCGGACCGATGATGGAACCGGTTGCCAGGGGAAGCGGATCAGGGATAGCCCCGTTCGCTGACCACTTCAAAATGCCGGGCGGTCTTATCGTAGCGCAGCAGGACGGCTTTGGCCCTGTCGATGACGTACGATTTTTCGTAATCTTCCCCGGCGAACGCTTTTACCGATGCGAGGTCGTCAAAGAGCATGTGGGTCATAAATTCAACGTCGTGGCCGCCATCCGTTTTCAGGAGGGTAATCTTTCTCAGTCCGTCGACTTTTTTGTTCTCGATGGACGGGAAGACTTCTTTTTCGAGAATTTCCCCGTAAACCGGGGCATTCTCCTTCGTTGTCCATCCATGCCAGGTTCTCAGGATCATGGGATTGTGGTTTTTTTTGAAGGTGAAATTACAAAAAAACGTTTAATGCCGGCGCTAATCTTCCCCGTATTCATAGCGCAACACATATCCCGACATCGAACTCATCGGTGACAATTCATTGGACTCAAGCAGGATAAGGTTATTGCCGGCATCGTACTGCATGATGATCTCCCGCATATGCGTCAGTGTCTTTCCCATGATGGCATACGCATTCGAACGGACCCTGAGTCCTCCGGAGTAGGTATGCCATACAAATGCCACGGCCTCATTGCTTGGGGTAAAGGTCGTTTCCCCGGTCACCCTGCCATAATGGTCGCAGGAATAGCTGATATAATGATCGAGGGTACCGGCGGTCCCGTACTTTTCAGCCTTGGCCAGCCGGTCATGATCATAGGTGTAAAAGGTATATTCTGAAAGCCTGGCTTCGGGATATTCGATGACTTCTTTTTCAAGGTTGCCGCTGCCGGAATACAAATAATGTTTATTCATCAGGTTGATGAAGCCCGACGGGGCATTGCGGTTGGCAGTGTAATTTTTTCTTTCGTGAAGTCTGCCATCCTCATCGTATGCATAAAGTTCATACCAGTCGGTGCCCTTCGTCTCCGCGTCCGGGTAAGATGGTGCCGATACCCGGCTGATGCGGCCCAGGGAATCGTATTCATACTCTCTGACGATGGAGATCGGTTCCAGGGCTTCGATATTCGCATACATCAGGACCCGTTTCAGTCTATTATTTCCCTCGTGGACCATTCCGTCTAATGCATCCTCGTCCTTTAGGCAACCCGGGGTCAATCCTGCAAGGACGAACAGGAGAATGAAAAGGGACCTGCTCATGGGCATCGTTTTTTAGGATAATCCAACAATTGGATGCCAATGGGTCGCAGAAGGTTGCGTCGGATAATAGGCTCAGCGTTCCGGTGACCGGCAGAAAATCCGCTCAATGCTAAAAAAAGGCCGGAGAACCTAAAATCATGCCCTTTTCAATCTTTCATTTTTTCACCGGGCTGAAACATGACTTTTCCGATCTTGTTATCCACCGGCGAAAGTGAGTGAAGGTATTCGTAAATCGCCTTCAGCTCTGTGTCGTCCATCCTGTTGAACGCTTCCCAGGGCATGGGTGAGCCCTTGTAAACACGTCCGCCGTGTATTCGGTTTATGAAAGTCCTTTCATCCCAGGCTGCCATGATGCCCGTGTTTTTATCGGGCGTGAGGTTGGGCGAGATAAAAGAATACCCCTCGCTGAGTGGATCCGGTAGAAATTTCAAGCCCCCGGCGAAAAATGGGCCGATGGGTTTGCCGGATTTCATGTCGCGGTTGGTATGACAGCCCACGCAGTTTGCCACATTGTTTGCCAAATAGGCACCATAGGCCGCACTTGACCCGATGGGAGCCTTTTCCGGCGGGGTTTTCAAGGGGCCGGCCGGTTTGAGTGCGCCGAAAGCCATGAGTGCTTTGCCAAGGAAGCGGTAGGTGTCGGGTTTCACCTCATGATGCACGGGTTTTTGAGATCTCAGGAAGGAGAGGATGGCGACGATATCGTCATCGCTCATGTTCTGGAAAGCCATGAAGGGGATCATGTAAGATCCGTCATGCTTCACCGAGTATCGCAGTGCGCGGGCAATTTCTCCATCCGTGAGGCGGCCGATGCCGGTTTCGGGATCAGGCGTGAGATTGGGCGTCCTGAAGATGCCGGGTGGGATGTCAAACTCCATGCCTCCGATGAGCGGCACCATGGCCCCTCTACCGTCGGTTTTCATATTGCCGGGAGAAACATGGCAATCCACGCAGTGAGCCGGTCCGTAAGCGAGATGCTGCCCTCTGAGGATGTATGCCGAATCGGTTCGCGCGCTGAGCTGAGGTATCGGAGACTCGAACGTTTTGTGCCAGGTGGCCAAAACAAAGAGGAATACCCCGGCAATGATCACCACCAGGGTACCCAGGATAATGAGAAGGACTTTTTTCATGATACAATGTTTAGGGTTAGTAATGCTTTTTCTGTGCGGGTCTATGCATGGAACCAACGGGAAACAGTTGCATCATGGAATGAATAAACTTATGTTTTTATTTTTGAGAGTTACGTCGGAAGTTGGAAGTTGGAAGTTGGAATAGAAGTCAGAAGTCAGAAGTCAGAAGTCGGAAGTCAGAAGTCAGAAGTCGGAAGTCAGAAGTCAGAAGTCAGACTTCCGACTGAATAAATGCAATAAATGGCATCATCGTTTTGTTTCTTTTCTTCCAACTTCCAACTTCCGACTTCCAACTTCCGACCTCCGACTGAATAAATGCATTTTTAATAAATGGCATCATCGTTTTGTTTCTTTTCTTCCAACTTCCAACTTCCGACTTCCGACTTCCAACTTCCGACCTCCGACTGAATAAATGCAATAAATGGCATCATCGTTTGTTTCTTTTCTTCCAACTTCCGACTTCCGACTTCCAACTTTCTTCTTAACAAGCCAAAGGAAAAAATGTTGAAGGGTGAAGTCGCTGATTATCTGCCGATCAGAAGATTTTAACGACGGGGGTTGTTCGCCGCAACGCGGAACGCGGGTTCAGGACTGTTCCTTGCCATTTTTTACGGAGGGTTGAAAGAAGTACACCCTGAATTCTTCCCCGCTCATTTTCTTCAGCCAGTGAAGGTACCCGAGGCTGAGGGTCTTATCCAGCAGCGGGGCCGGAATGAAGGGGGCGACAATTTCGAGGATTTTTCCTTTCTCCAGATGTTTGAGCCGGTTGAGAACCTCATGAAAGTCAAATCAGGTTAACTCGAAATTTTCTCTGATGATCTGGTTAAAGCTATGAGAGTAGTCTTCATCGTAAAGTGTTTTATATTCCTTTATGAAGATAACATAAGTATTTTTCGCCAGACTGTGTTTGCCTAATTTAACGAGAAGTCGACATTTCAGTATCATTGCTTCCTCACTGGCAATATCAAAAAGGAAGACACAATTGATGATCTGAATCAGGAATTCCGGATCATCATCATTCTGATTGGCATATTTAAGCAACGTATCAACGATATCGTTAGATACATCTGATTTAAGGGGATCAAGCCATTCTTCCTGGGTATTTGTGAGAAAAGATCCGGCTTTTATGATATTCAGCAGGTGATTTACCTCTTCCTTTGAAAGTGTATTTTCACTTTTCACAAGCTTGAAAAGTTCGTAATAATCGATATATGTCTTATGAGGATTAAAATCAAATTTCCAGTACCCGGTTTCTTTCGAAATTTTAGATTCCCCAACCGATTCGAGAATGGTTCTTAATTTCCTGATATTTACTGCACGATTATTTCTTGCGCTCTTTGAAGTCTTATCAAACCAGAAAACTTCATTCAGCTGATTGGAAGATATCCCTTTATCATGATTAATGGAATTAATCATGATGAAAAGAAAAATCTTTTTCAACAGTGGCGTAAATTGCCCTGTAATATCTTTCCCTTCATTATCGATGACCTGGAAGCCTCCGAAAAGTATTATTGAACCTTTTTGTAGCTTTCGGTTTTCAGGCATTGTGTAAGGAATATTCATGTATGATTGGTCATTGATCCGGACATCCTGTTTAACCGGTTGCATTTCACCTTTTTTCTTTCCCTTCCTGCGATATAAAAATAGGGTAACCAACAGAATGATCAATGCCCCCAATATCAAAAAAGCTTTATATTTATGGAAAGCTTCCTTTAATGCCGGATTCTCAGGATTTATTATAATTTCCTGGGGCGGAAAGGATATGGCATGAATCGATAAATTTGTTTTATTATTATCATAATATGTCGTCACAGTCAGTAATTTATTACTATTCGGGCTATAAAATAGATCTGCAAAAGATTTTATGTCAAGGAACTTATAATCTATCTCGGTTCCTACCTTAATGATCTCCGGGTGTTTCAACGGAATTTTCACCAGTTGAAGCTTATTATCAAACTTATATTTTGTAAATAAAAGGCCATATACACAATCTGATACCGTATCAATGTAAAGTGAATTTCCAAAACTGAAATCAGGTGGAATTTCTTTGAACTCATAAATGCTTTTGAAGATTGAATCAGCAAAAGAGTAAGTTAGGATATCATAATAATAATCCGGTTTCAGTAACTGATCTCCATTCTCAGTCCCATAACCGCCAATTAGATAAAACAGGCTGTCACCGGGATGGTATCCTCCACCGGCCAGGTAACGGGGTTTTAACTGTCCCCAGTAATGAATTGTATCCCAGGTCCCCGATGCCGTATCGAATCTAAAGACCATATTATTATACTTATGCTGTCCGTACCCGGCAAAAGTATATAATGTGCCTTCCGGGCTTATGACATGGTTATGGTGCCAGAAAACGGTGAGCATTGAAGTATCTGCCGGCTCCCTGGTCCATTGATGATCAGCAAAATTGAATACGGAAATGTAGTTTTGGTCTATCGAATAGGAAATCAATTCATTGTGCACATCATCATAGATGAGGGAAGCTGTATTCACTACCTTGTGCGATCCCGATAGTTTGATCGCGGAAAGTGAATGATCAGCTACATTATATGAAAATACCGAATCGTCGGTAACGAAATACAAAATATCGTCTTTCTCATCAAAAGCGACCTGGCAGAGGCCGTCGACTTCTTTATTAAGGGGATTGGACCAGTTATAATGTAATGTCCTTAACCAAAGAGGATTCTTGACCCGTCCATTAAATTTGTGGTTCGTTTCAACAGCTGTATTGCCTTGAATCTGGTCAAGGGGCCAGAAATATTCCCGATTATCATCGCAAACGATCCGGATATTCCGGATGTTCATGTTTGGCACATCTGTCGTGGCAAAGTGTTTGTAAATATGCTCTCCGAAAAATAATGTTAATTCATGCTTATCGAATCCTGGCAAACTATCCTCCAATACTTTCCCTTTTACAAAGCAGGATAACTTTTTGTCGTCAAAATCGGCCTTGAAACGGAGAGTGGTCCATTCCGATTCAAGTTTTGACATGGGAATATGAAAAGATATCCCGCTGATATTTTTTCCAATGATAATCTGGAAATTCTCTGAACTATCGGCAGGAATCCGGTGAACCAGGTCAATGTTTTTTTGGTCAATAATGGCTCGAAATATATAACCAAAATAACTTGCCTGATTGGGCTGGAATTTAATGTCGAACGACAAATCCAAAGAGTGTTTGACATCAAGGTGACGGTCCTGTGTTAAATCCAGACCGGTACGCTGATCGAGAGAAACCTCGTGCCCCGAGAATCGAAGACCTGAATACTGCCCATTTACATTCCCGGACAGGAAGATAACAAGAATTATGGAAAGTATAGGATAACAGGTTCTCATTTGAGCATAATCTATCGGATTTTTCAGACATTCTTAAATTTCATTCCAGTCGCCGCCAAAACGAAAGTACTGGTTTTAGGTCCTGGTAAAATGAAGGCTTACGGTTGCCGCAAACGGTTAATTTTCAGCCTCAGCCAAAAGGTCAGCACGTAAATGCCTAAGCAAGATAAATAATTCAAAGGACGATCGAACTCTTTTTTATAACGTAGCTTTTATCAAAATTCAATGTTCATTTTCAAACCGGGTTTCAACCATTATTATGAACCTGTTCAATAAGAAATGACATAAACATTCTTATAAAAAATTGTTATGATGTCCCTCCCTGTTCAATGACTCGTTGTTGAATTCTTTCGAAATAACTCTAAGAGGCCTCTCGTGCTAAGAAACTGTCAGATAGGTGAAGGAAAGTTATTGAAAATCCTGAAATTTAATCTCTTCTTCTCGTAAAATTAGTTTTTTTATGTAAAATCACAAATAATTCAAAATTCAGTTAAATACTTTTGCCACGCCCTTGATGATCGTTCTATCCTTTCCCTAAATTGTGCCGAAAGGATCATTTTGTTCTTTTACCTTAACATAAATTGATGTGCTGTAAATAGAAGGTGCCAGGAATTGAGTCTGGCTTTCACGGCGTTTTGTACTGCAATTTAGGATAAGAGATTTTCATAAATACCAAAAAATAAAGAGAGTGCATTACTGCCACTCTCATTCGGTACAAACCACCAACTCTTAAAGACAACTTTTATTGATCCTTCCAGAAAACAGTTTTTTCAGGACCCATATTAAACACCAGTTTACCGCCGGCTATTATCTCATTATATTGGATAAAATGGGAACGAAGGGGTTTCCCGTTCAGGAAAACTCTCTGAACATAAGGATTTTCTGGGCTTTCATTTTTCATTTTAATAATGAAGTTTTCCCCTCCCCGACCGCTAACACGTATATCATTAAATAACGGCCTGCCAATGGAAAATACCGGATCACCCGGACATACCGGATAAAATCCCATGGCGCTGAACAAATACCAGGCCGACATTTGCCCGCAATCCTCATTTCCGATAAGCCCTCCGGGTGTCGGATCGTAGAAATCCTGGATCACTTTGTGAAATCAGATCCTGTGTTTTCCAGGGCTGATCAACATAGTTGTAAAGATATATGATATGATGGCCGGGTTCATTTCCATGGGCATACTGACCGATCAAACCTGTGATATCTGCTGATGCATTTTCTCCCTCGATCGATGGAGGACCGGAAAAAAAGGAATCCAGTTTAGCCGGCGAACTTCTCCGGTCCACCCTGTAAGTGTATCATCCTTCAATATCGTGCGGTACAAACCAGCTCCATTGCCAGGCATTACCTTCGACGTAAGGACTCTGAAAATGATCTGAATAGTCGGGATTGAAAGGTTCCACCCAACTTCCGTCCCGGTTTTTTCCCCGCATAAACCGGGTTACAGTATCAAAATAATTCTTATAATTTACCGGCTCTTTTAAAGTAGACCTCGGCGATATCATAATATTCCATTTTCTTTGGCCATCTCTCCTATAAGCCAGTCATTATAGGAATATTCAATCCGCAGGAAACGGACTTATTTTCCAGATCGGCCGGAATATAATCCAAATGCTCAACATATAATTTCGCTTTGGGAATCAAACTTTTTCTGATAATTTCCTGAGTAAACGGGAATTGGAGACCGTATCATAGACTGAAGATTGAAGCGCCGCCTTCAGAGCCAGTTCGGTGTTGAAATCACCTGCCCTTTCATGAAGCATCTGTTATCACCGAAACGGCATGATACCCGATCATGGTTCCGGTATAATTTGATCCGAGTTCCCACATTGGCAGAATCCTTCCTTCCTGATATTTTCTCAGTAGGGCTTTGATAAAGTCATTGTTTAAGTTCCGGATCAGTGATGGTCAGCAGGGGGTGCAATGCACGGAAAGTATCCCACAGCGAAAAAACCGTATAATTGGTGAAAGCTGTATCCTTTGTATCACCTGATCCATACCCCTGTACCTTCCGTCCGCATCACTGGATAAATATTAGGGCTTATCATGGCATGATAAAGCGCAGAATAAAACACTTTACGGTCCTGTTGCTTCCTCCCTTTATATGAATAAGTGAGAGTTGTTTTTCCCACTGATCCCTTGCCGACTGACGAACGATGTTAAAATTCCATCCGGGAATTTCTTCCTGAATATTATTCTTTGCCCCGTAGTATCAACGGGACTGATACCTACCTTTGCCAGGATTATTTTGGTCCGGTTGTATTAAATTTTAGTTTTGCCTTTAATATTCGTGCCCTGCAATTCGGTCATCCCTTAACGAGGGTATCATTCAGAGTATAATTCCGGCTTTAAAGGGTTTGGAGAATTCCGCATGAAAATAAACCAGGTGTTTATTAGCCCATCCTCTGGAATGTTTCAATCCCTTCGATCTCCTGTCATTGATTATCCGTATGGAAAGTTCAAGGATTTTCATGTTCATATATGTTATGGGAGAGATCTACGATAATTCCAGCTTCTGAAGTTTCCGGGTAAGATATAACTGTGAAATCCAACCCGGGGGCTGGCGGTAATTCCACATTATCCCATAACGATCCAGGAAAACACGATAATATCCCGGCGAAGCCCATTCTTTGATTCTTTAAAATCCGATCGGTAACCCAACTGCGGAGTTCTCTGCCGAACCCGGAATGACCGGCGGATTACCAGTAAATGGCATAAAAAGGATATCTCCAGGTCACCGATACCTGTTCCGCTAAGATGGGTATGACTGAACCCGATAATGGAAGAATCGCTATAATGATATCCTGCACATGCGTCCCAGCCTGTTGTCCGGGTATCCGGACTAAGTTGGACCATTCCGTGAGGAGTGGTTGCACCAGGAAATGTATGACCGTGAAAACCCGTACCAATAAAAGGATCCACTTCATCCAGCACACTGGAATGATCCGAAAGTCTGTTTGATGTGCAGGAGATCGCAAAAATCAGCACGGTCAGAAAAGCCAGCCGCAATTTCATATCTGATTAATTGAAATTTTCAGAGATAAGATACGGCCAGACATATAATATTTGATTAACTAATGATTAACCGAATCTAAAACTGGTCAGGGTTTGCCAGCAACGAATCAATCATCAAGCTTCATCAGTGCATAGGTGTATGCACCAATCGCTATAGCACTGCTTGCCCCAATCCTGCTTGTTGCCACGGCCAGTCGTGGCAAGGGATCGTAGGGTACTGTTCTCCCTGTCCCAGGAATTTCAACCATTTTGGAAAAATCTTTCAGAAATTCTTTGTAGCCGTCTTCATCATCCAGATTAAATATCGTTGAACCAGTCGCGGATTACCTTTCCTGCTACGGTCAATAAAACCATTCTTAATTCTTTCATTACCGCCGGCATATAGAGTGCCGAAGCGCACCCGTAAACCCTCCCCCTATTACAATTATACCATCGGTAAGGGTGAGGAGGTTGGCCAGGGTATCACCGAGGCTTTCCCATTTCCTGGTAGGCCGCCACGGCAGCATCTTTGTTCCCGGGCTTGTTCCCAGTAGCCAATCCGGTAAATATCCAACAGGTGTCAATGGATATTGGAACCGGTTCCGACCGGTACATTGCTTTATAATAGTTGATGACAGCCCTGGCACTTACGCCTTCCTCAGCATTACGGTCTTGTAGGTGTCTGTTGCTGCAAGTCCATACTTCAGTGCCCAAGGAATTGTCTCCTACCAGTAATTTTTCATGAAGTACGATGCCACCTCCAAATCCCGTTCCTAAGGTAAGTCCAACGAGATTATGATACCGCTTTTTACTGCCTGACGCTTCAAGCCTCTGGTTTACTCCGGGCAGTATTCCTCCCAAGGGCTTCCCCGTAGGCAAAAGGTTCCCGTCATTATTGATATATACAGGAAGTCGAAAGTGCTCCTCAAGCAATGGTCCTAGCGGAATTCCTCCCCTGAAGGCAGGTAAATTTGCCAGGTCACCAATGATCCCGCTTCTATAATCTGCCGGACCGGGAAAGGCAAAACTGATCGCAGTTGCAGGTGCATTCAGAAATTGCTGAATGGTTTCAAATACCCCAATCATATTCTGAATGCATCTGTCTAGATCGTCACCATTTGCGGGCAGCTGAACAGGTTGAGTAATCTCACGACCGGCCTGCATCGCGGAAAACACAAAATTAGTACCCCCAGCATCCAGGGTCATTACGATACGCTTATCCCTGCTGTATTCCATAGTATTCTTTTATTTTTTATAGCAACGACAAAAATATAGACCAGACATAATGCCGGCACAATGAATCCGGCCATCACTGCGAATGTATCAGCGATTAACCCAAAAAGAAGAGGAATGATGGCCCCTCCGATGATAGCCGTAACCATAAGTCCTGAAATTTCGTTGCTCCGTTCAGGCAGCCGATCAATCGTGATGGAGAATATCAGGGGAAAAACATTGGCAAAACCCAGGCCGATGATCCCGATTGCAACAAAGCCCAATATTTCAGTCTCTGCCACGAATAAAAGGGTTAACCCCGTCAATGACACAAGTGAGGTTACTAATAAAAAATTTCCCGGTGACATCCAGTTCAGGATAACGCCTCCAAGAAATCTGCCGGTCATCAATGCGATGAAAAAAAATAAAGTCCCGATGAGCCCCAGGGTCGTGATGTCAAAATCGAACCGGTATTCAAGATAATTTGGCAGTCTGGCGCTCATGCTTACCTCTGCTCCCACATAGAGAAAAATTCCTACGATCATCATCAATACATAAGGATTCCCCAAAAGGCTTAGACTCGAACGTATAGAAGCCCTGGCCTCTGCTTTCTCATCTTTCTTCTCATCAATCCTGACACTTATCAGGTAAATAAAGGTTACTAAAATGACAGTGGCATATACGGGAAAAAGTATTTTCCAGTCCTTACCCAGGTAGTTGACAGCTGCGAGAGGAATAAGTACTCCCGATAAGGAACCGACAGCCTTAATAAATTGGCCAAAGGACAGATTCCTTGAAAACTTTCCTACAGGCGAAACGTCCCGCATAATAGGATTCCCGGCTACCTGCAGTGTGGTTACACCTGTCCCCAGTAAAAGCAGTGAGACCAGGAGGACAATAAATGAAGAATAATTACTGATGATGGGTAGTATCAGACCGATGACAGCTAGCAGGAGCCCCCCCTGCAATACGAATTTTTTCCCTTTCCGGTCCTGGTAAATACTCATGGGGATTGATAAAAGCCCGAACATGATAAACCCCATAAAGGTTACCAGTGAAGCCATGAAATTCGATAAACTGTACGAATGCTGTAGCTGACTGGTCAGTGGACCGACAACATCTCCAAATCCCATGCATAAAAATGCAAGGAATATGGGGATGGAGGCCAAAGTGCTTTTTTTCATCGTGTAAGGATTAAATGATGCTTTTATTATGGATCATTTTGTTGCTTCCGGCAAAATTTGTTTCAAGGCGACTGACTCACCTTCGCCTGCTGAATCTGGATCCGTACTTATGGTAATCGGAATGAAATGATTGCTCAGGCTATCTGCCCTGACACGCCAGTATCGAAAACCCAACGGTCTTGCATCGAAATTTTTAGATGTGGTTTCTCCGCTCACCAACCGGATACCACAGTAGGCATTGATCAGGGTTTCATGTCGGTGACCTGAAAGGTAAGCGATAACATGATTCCCGAGGAAAAGCTCAAGGAGTTCCTGCCTTTTATCTGAAGGAAGATTAAAATATTCTTCTTGTTCATCCAGTTCAACAACGAATAGAGGGTAATGCCCGATAACAATGACCGGAAAATGCATTTCGCGCATCTTTTTCAATGTATTTTTTAACCATTGGTCCTGTCTGGCTGATTCCGGACCACTATCATTTTTCCACAATTGTGAATTGGTGAAAACAAAGGCATATCCTTTATGCTCCAAGGCAAAGTAATCTTTACCAACTGTCTTCCGGTAATATTCCAGTGAAGTGTCATCCGGAAGATTTCCCACATCGTGATTTCCAGGGACCATATAACACGAGACTTTAAGAGCTTTCACAATATTCATGAAATCATGATAGGAAGAATCCGATGCATGGTTAACCAGATCCCCGCAGATCACAACAAAATCGCAATCCATCTCATTGATCTTGTTGACAGCTTGTCTGAGAGTTGTTGTATCATGGTTATACCCGCCCATTCCCAGTTGAGGATCACAGACCTGTATAAAGGAAAACCCATCCTTTTTATTGGTACAGGAAACAGTATATATTGAAGGTGCAAGTAAAACGAAGAAAACTAGCTGCAAAGTCGTTTTTAATGCTTTTCCGGGCACTTTCATTGTCAGAAAATAGTTATAAAATCATTATCGATACCGGTGATCATATTTGTATTCCGCATAAGGGTGTCTATTCCAGGGGATTGCTTTGTTTGATGACACCAATCGTTCATTTTAAATGGATTCATGACAAAGAATAGCTGCAAAAATGATCCCCCTGTGTTCCTGCCCTATTCAATCCCCCACGATTTGTTGGCATTCGGCCCCATTTCCAGAACCAGTCTACCACCGTTTAAAACAGCTTCATGAGAAATCCAGGGTTTATCCAGCTTTTCACCGTTCAGTGTCGCTGACTGGATATATTTATTTTCTTCGGAAGCATGGTGTGCTGAAATTTCAAACGTCCGGCCATTTCCGAGGTCCACCGTCACATGTTCAAATGAGGGACTGCCGATAGTATAAACCGGATTCCCGGGAGTGACCGGATAAAATCCCATTGAGGAAAAGACCACAAATGATGACATGCCACCGCCGTCTTCATCTCCGGGAACTCCCATAAGATCATTCCGGAACCATTCATCAATCAGTTTCCGGATCATGTTTCTGTGTTTTCCAAGGCTGACCGGCATAATTATACAGGTAAGGAATATGCAGTGAGGGTTCATTGGCCATGGAAAACTGACCAACATTGCCCGTTTGGTCGGGCAATTGAGCATAAAATTCAAATTTACTCCGACCAAGGGGTTCGGTAAACATGGCATCGAGGTTATTGACGCGAAAGCCTCATTTCCCCCCCATGAGTCGATATCAGATCAGGGATATTATGTTGCACATCCCAACGGTATGTCCATGCATTGTTCTCATCATAATAACCCCTGGCGCCCATGCCTCCCGAAAACCTGTAATCAAAGGGTTCAATGAAATTCCCATCTGCATCTTTGGGATGAAAAAATCTGTGTCTCTTTATTGAACAGGTTCCTGTAATTATAGGACGCCTTCAAAAAATATTGTGCCTCCTCATTTTTCCCCAGTTCGCCGGCTAA
Organism: uncultured Bacteroidales bacterium; assembly: GCA_963763215.1. Lineage (GTDB taxonomy): Bacteria > Bacteroidota > Bacteroidia > Bacteroidales > DASQZK01. The sequence goes on along the minus strand of CAVXNX010000031.1, from coordinate 19,056 downwards.
TTGCGAAAGGCACCAGTGATCGTAGGAGGTTCCCAATGTAACTGCAACCGGCTGGCGGCGCTCAAAAGCATGGACTTCCGGTATAAATTCCTGCTCTCCTCATTAAGAGCAGGTATATAACCATGTTCCCTGTAAAACCGATCTAACTCTCCCGCAGGCATTCCCGACCATGGGGCAAGTGTCTTTTCGGTGATGGCATTTTTGGATGCTTCGTATGCCTTCTCGACATCAAAATTTTCTAATCCCTTGCGATAGGCATCAAGAATGGAGGCAATACCATGATTGGAATTCATCCGGCGGCTGTCCCCTGTTACTTCCGGGAAAGTGGGCAACCAGAAATGTTCCATTTGTTCTGCCATCAGGACAAAGGAATGAAGGATATCCTCTTCTTTATCCCGGTCCATAAGGATCCGCAAGGGATGGTGGGCCCGGTAGGAATCCCAGATCCAGTCATCAGTGTAAAAAGCTCGACCCTCATCATCATGGATTTTTCCATCAAATGCACTGTAATATCGCCCGTCCTCTGAAATACATACCGGCCGCTCAAAACAGCGATACAAGGAAGTGTAAAAAACAGTCCAGCTTATCTTCTGTTCCCCCTTTGACCGGATCTTTCCAAGTGCTACATTCCATATTTTACGCCCGGAAGAGCGTAATTCATCCATCGTTCTTCCCGTTACCTCACGGTCCATATTTTTACGGGCCTGTTCATAATCTATAAATGATATCCCGTATTTCAGTTGCAACGTATGCATACCCCCCGGGATAATTCATCTTCAGGCAGGCATTTTCTCCTTCGGCTTTTCTCTGCTGCAGTCCAATTACCATTAACGAGATGTAATGTGATGCGGAGGATTAATCAGGAACCATATACAGGTACACCCTGGTGTCATTTCCGAGCATCTGGTAACCTTTGATCGCCTTTCCGTCCCACGTCATCCCCCCTCGTTCCGAATTTATTACAAGAACGGGAGAAATTCCGGGATCGAAAGTAAATTCATAAAGCAGCCGACTGGTGAGATAATCCAAATTCAACCGTGATTTGCTGCTCATCCAGCCATACGGAATAGGAATAAGGAGTCAGTTTCTCCCGGTCATAACTGTATTTAATGACGGCTTCCATGCCGATCTCATCACCCTGGAAAGGACTCAGGCTGAATGCCGGACTGCCCCTGTGACTCGTTACTGCAAGAGGCAGACCATGTAATTGATTCCGGTATATTCCCTGCGTTGCGGATATACCCTGCAGCATGCTGTTGGGCAGATGAATGGTAGGGTAAGTCGGCACCAGTAGATGACTGATATTGCCCATATACGGATTAACATAGTCCACAGGTTGTTTGACATTTGCTTCATCAGTAAGAGACCTCATGCAGGCGGCCCCGAACAAAAAGGTCAGAAGCAAAATACCTGCTGCAATAGTTTTTATCATCTTCATTGGCTTGGTAAAAAATGGGGAAGCATCGTTTTATCCGTTTTATTCTGTACCTGTTGGTATGATTGTCTGGTTAAAAAGCTGTTCCTCTTTGTCTATGCATCCTGATAATTGGATTATTGCGTTGTCATTTTCATTGGTGACCGGGAAACCGATGCGTAATTCCTCATCCGGCTTCCCCAGACCGAAACCGTAAGTTTGTCTCCGCCCCTGACCAGCAAAAAATCCCAGGACATGTTTTCGGGTACGGTCGTAAGGGCTCCGTTGCCCCCTGAAAATGCTTCTACATTGCTCAGCGCAGTGTGACCCTGTCCTTCGATAATGACCGGGTGAATATTTTTCATGCTCTCGCCTGTGTTGGCAATAATTGAACCCTGGGCGATCTGCCAGTTGCGGTTTTTGGTGTTGTTCCCCCTCTTCAGTATCCCCACGGCAACACAGTCAAAGTTGAAGTTGGTGAGCTGCCCGTATGATTCACCGTCCAGAAGTATCCCCCCGTACGTGCCGAAAGTAAAGAGGTCGATCAGCTGTGCATTGTCGGTATGGTCGATGGAATAGGCAAAGGTCTTTTTGGAGATAACAGCATCTACAACCTCCTTGCTGTACTGTCCGCCGATAAACCGCTGTACAGCGGGGTTGACATGGCAATGCAGGATCCTGGGTACATCATAGCAATAGCGCATCCGGATAAATTCACCGCTGAGGGGATATCCGTAGCAATGTTCGAAGGTCATTAATTCGCAGGGATTTTTTCTTTCTGCATTAAAGTCAAATGCCAGGTATTCCCCGTAAAAAGTCAGGCATGAAAGATAAACTCCTTGCGCCCTGCCGGTTTGGGAAACTTTTATCGTCGCCTTATAGGGGATAATAGCCTCCAGGATCCCGGATGGTTTGTTTGGGATACCAAAACTGGATGCCTTTGATCTGGGTCCCGGATTCAACGGTGATAAAAGCGTTCGCCGTATCCGTGATGGCAAAAACGCTTCCCACGGGTTGTTTTTTGGTTTGATGAGCAGTCCCCCGCGGTGTTGGTCCGTGCACCCCGACCAGGGAAACATTTTTCTTTAAAATGATTCCTCCGTCGATACGGTAAGGTTCATCCGAAGGTTCAATAAACAAAGCCGCTCCGTTGGTTGATAGCCCAGTCGATAGCCTTTTGAAGATTCTCTTTGTTTAGGGCCGGGCTGTTTTCCGGTCTGACACCAAATTTAGGATACTTATTGGATCCCGGATGCCTTTAAAAGAATCTGCAGGAGCAACATAACCGCCAATAAGAAAATACTCGTTTCATTGGGTCTGGCTATTTATTTTGTGATAATGATGTCTGTTTTACCATCGACTTATAATGCTCCGAAAAAACGCAGAGCCCCGAATTTTCTCATGGTTTCAATAAATTCTGTCAGATCAATCAGTTCATATGGATTCTCTCCGAATGCAGCATAATAGGCCATCAGTACCTGTCCTTTATTTTCATCGATATTAATGATGGCGTATCCCGGCAAGATCCACCTGTTTATAACAGGTGACGTACTTTGCTTCCTCCGCCAGAATCGCCTTTCGCTGTAAAAGTGTCCCGGGCTGCCAAACGGGCATATTTTCTGCAAGGGAAGATCCGTATTCGGTGATGACCTTTGCAGGCTCCTGAATATTTCTGTCCTTTACTACACTGATGATCATCACCTGCACAACGGGACCGTATGGTGTTTCACGACGGACAACCGAATAACGATGAAGATGGGCACATAAAACGATCGCTTTATGACGAGCCACCACTTCAAGGAGCTTTTCTCTTTGCTCCGGGTCTTTTCGCAGGACATGCCAGCAGCGTTCGGTAACCGGAATGACAGGTTCATGTACAGCGACGAATTTAAATTTTGCGTCCGATCCTGAGAGGGCACTGTCAAGGAAGGCCACCATATCTGTTTCTTTATCCCATGGGTCGATGCAGGTTATCATGACACTACCGTAACTGTAGGAATAGCTGGCACGATTTATTTCCGGGTCATTCGTCTGCTTTCTGAACCAGGGAATATAATATTCCCGAAAAGCTCTTTCGGCGCCCGGTCCGGTTATATCATGATTTCCTTTGGCAATGAACCAGGGAACCGGCATTTGAACGGAATCAACCGCTTTCACCACACCGGCTGCCATCTGCATGGCCTTTACACCAGTACCTGCCAGCCCTTCAGAGAGATCTCCGAGCTGAATCACCGCTTTTACCGGCGGATCATATGAAAAGGCTTTGTCTCTGAGAATGTCCATAAAATCCTCCCAGTTTTCCTGCGTGTAAACCGTATACTCCTCCGTCACCTGCCTGAGATCGTCAGCCTTGGTTTTCAGCCAGTCCATATCATGGTTTTCAATAAGGTCGTAATGCAGATCACCCAGTACAATAAGACTGCTTTTCTGGGCAAACAACTGAAACGCCAGAAAAAACAGAATTAAAAGCAACAGTGCGATCTTCTTCATATTCTGTTGTATCATTGATGAAGTTTCACGACTTTACCCTTACGGTTGCTTTTCCGTGCAGCCTCCAGAATTTCCACCACAGTCATATTGACCTCGGGTGATGAGAGATCGCCCGGTCCGATTTTTACTCCTCCTCTTATGGCGGCTGCAAAAAAAGCGACCGCATCGGGGAAGGGAGATTCTGTCGATGGAACCTTTTTGAGCTGTTGGTCCGTCGCTTCATCTAACCTGTACCTTATCGTCTGACTATCATCAATAAAAATGTATCCTGTTGTACCGTATACATGCATGTCTTTCCGGTTGAAGGGCCAGTCCCAGGACGCATAAAGTACGCCTTCCATCGTCGGATATTCGAGAATTATGGTAGCATCGTCATCCACTTTTGGATAGATCTCCGGCTTGTAGTGTTTCAACTGTGCGAAAACGGAAAGCGGTTTTTCGCCGTTCAGTATCCATGTGATCAAATCTGCCCCATAGCAACCGAAATCTTTTACGGCTCCTCCCCCGTTTAAAACAGGATCGGTTAGCCAATCCAAAAATTCATCATTAACACCGATCTCCTTCGGGCCTTTGTGCCCGTCATAGACAATGATTTTTCTTATTTCACCGAGTTCTCCATTGTGAATCATCCTATAACCTTCATAATTAGATGGATACCAGGATGTCTCATAATTTGTAAGTAGCATTATCCCATTTTTCCTTGCAAGCTCTGTCATCTTTTGAGCGTGTCTGACAGACACAGCCATTGGCTTTTCCACCATGACATGAATACCTCGCGGGGCACACAATTCCACCACCCTGAGATGATCAAATATTGAATTGAAGGCCATTACACCCTCCGGATTTGCTTTCTCCAACATTTCTTCGAGGGATTCAAACAGTAAATCGGGACTTATATCAAACTGCTCACGATAGCGGTTCACAAGGCTGGTATCAGATTCTGCAATACCGACGATTTCAATTTCTGCACGGTCGAGGTTTCTCAACAACGGGATAACATGAGAATGAGACAAACCTGCGATTCCTATTCTCACCTTCTCCTGGGCAGGCGAAGAATTTGCCGAAAGAAAAAGTCCGATCAACAATAACAATGGAATCCTGATTTTCATCAAGAAGATTCTTCGATAGTCGTTTCTTAACATAGAGACCTGTTTTTAAAAAGTGTATACAAAATTTACCTTATCATTCGGCCCTGACAGGAATTTCAGGACTTAGCGGGATCTCTTTCCTGAGCATCCTGGCAGCTTCTCCTGTAAGCCACAAGTACTGATCCGATGTCATACCGTCATTTCCCACAAAATGGTAATCTGTGCTTCCGGGAGGATCATTTGAAATTTTAAAAATGGCGGTTCCCTCATCGATCTCGTCAAACATGGCGACATACAACATTTCTGCACCGGCCGATAATGCTGAATAGATAAGGTCCCAGTAAAATTCGCCTCCCAGGCGGGGAATGGCTCCATAGGCTGTATGCCTGGCAAGACCTGGCCTCGAATCCGCGAGGTTTTGCCAGCTGAACCCGGGGTAAACAATAGGGACATAATCCACGCCTTCGCTTCTGCACCATGCCAGGTCTTCCATAATATGATCGCGATACCGCTCAGTCTCGTGATGCAACAGCGGAGTAAACCGTTGAACCATCCATGGGAGTACAATGTCTGCCGAACGGATCAGCTCATGGAGGTAAGGATCGGGGAGACAATCTCTGTTAAGGTCCCGAAAATAGGTTGGAACACCAAGCATAACGGAACAGCCACCATACACCGGATCGTCTTTCAGAAAACTGATCAGCCGGTTGACCCCGATCTTTCGGATATTGTAAGACCTGTCAGGAAATCCGAGTCCCCATATCACCACCAGGGGTTTGCCATTATGAAAAAGATAATTATGGTCTTCCCCCTGTCTTGTAACCTTCATTTCATCGACAAGGTACTTCCAGTCCCGGATAATGGCAGAACAATCATCCCGTTCAGGATCGAGGCCGGAAAGATCATACATGATTGCAATTGCCCGTCCATATTTCACGGATGCTTCAAGAGCATTCCGGAGGATAATGTCTGCGCTCTTCCCGGTATCCGGATTACTTGCAACCTTGAAAAAACGTTGCATAAAAACGCCGTCGATCCCGTATTCTTTCATCCATCCAAAGTGCAGGTCCGTCGTACTTTTATCCACGGAACTGAAGACCTTGGCAGGCCTTCCGTCAGTTCCCAAAAAACGGGTTTCATAAACCTTTTTGTAGTCGGATACGTCGGGCCAGAAATCTATGGTATTATTGTCTTTATCGAATTTCCCTTCTCTCCCGTAATGACCCCATCCCTCTCCAGTGCCATCGCCGGGAGCCCTGAACCAGCCCTGGTAACCGCACATGACCAGACCTTTATAGGTCATATAGTTACTCGACATATCATGTCTCAACTGAGCCTTCGTTTCATTCGGGCTAATGAAAATCGATAGGACAATTAAAATAAGAAGTGTTCTCATTATGCTTATGATTGATCATTATGTCTCGCCGTGTCATTTGATCTCCGGATCGAGTGATTTTTTATCAGGTCAATTACATTCCCGGTCATGCTCTACCAGCAGAAAAGCTAATAAAAGTACAAGGGCCTTTTCATGATCACCCTGATTAAAAAAAGGCCCCAGTTTTTCCTGAGGAAGCTGTTTAATCAAGATCGATAAGGCAATGACAGGCCTGAAAAACAATGCATTATGACTGAAATATCGGGAAACAAAATTTGTTAAAGCCATTTTATTTTGCCTCAGACAGAATTCAATGGCAGATAATCTGATAAAAAAAACCACTGCCTGATATTTATCAGGCAGTGGGACGTTAAAAACTTACTTAACGATGACCTTTTGAGTATTCGTTATCCCCCTTGACAATACCTTTACAAGGTAAAGTCCCTTTGCAAGGCCGGAAACGTTTACCTCCACCATTGAACCGGTGAGATTATGACGCTGTGCAACACGTTCTCCGGTGATAGAGTAAATATTGTAGCTAAATTCACCACCTGTATTATTGCTGATATATAATACATCCTGGGCCGGATTGGGATAGATTGAGAATTGGGATGAACCGGAGACAAATTGTATGCCTGTTTCTTCAGTTGTAAAGGTAACATTCAATTTGGCACTTTGTTCCGGATTTTCATCATAGGTAACGGCCTGCCTGTGGCTTTTTGCCGGATTGTCGAGGTCATCGATCGTGATCATGACATTATTTCCCGGAGCCCATCCCGGGGTGCCTATAATTTCATTAAGGATATTACTGATATCAGGCGTTTGTTTCTCGACGCCGATGACATCCCAGGCCTCCGGAGTCCACTCTACCGTGGCTGTTGTTTTGGGGTGTGAGGTGATCGAAAATGGATCCTCGGTGAAAGGTGCGGCTGCATTTGCTTCAGCGGCTCCCCAAATATTAACCGTGATGTCCTCATCATTGGTGTCATCAACCGTAAAAGAAACAGAGGCACTGGTAACGTTTGCACCCATTGGAATTTGTACATTTCTGAAGATCAGACCTACCGTCTGGCGATAGTTCTCGGCTTCTGTACACATTTCAAGGTCACCGCTCTCAAGTTCTATATTTCCTGCCGGCCACAGACCAGGATCCTGTTCCGGGTCTTCATCCATTGCTTCTTCTGCATCATCGTGTGGATCTGAGATCTGGACGGAGATTGTTTGTGCTCCAGTGACATACGTAATATGCAGGATCGCACTTTGCGCCGGATTTTCATCATAGGTCACAGCCTGCCTGTGGCTTTTTACCGGATTATCCAGGTCATCCACCGTGATCATGATATTGTTTCCTGGAGCCCAACCTGCAATGGATATAATCTCATTGATGATATTACTGATGTTGGGCGTCTGTTTTTCAACACCGACGACATCCCATACTTCAGGTGTCCATTCGACTGTCGCACTGGTTTTGGGATGGGAAGTAATGGAAAACTGATCCTCGGTGAAAGGTGCAGCCGCATTGGCTTCCGCGGCTCCCCAGATATTAACCGTTATGTCCTCATCATTGGTATCATCAACCGTAAATGAAACATACGCTTCCGTTACAGTTGCACCAATTGGAATTTGTACATCTCTGAAAATCAGGCCTACCGTCTGGCGATAGTTCTCAGCTTCAGAGCACATTTCCAGGTCACCACTCTCAAGTTCAATGTAACCGGCCGGCCATAAACCAGGATCCTGTTCCGGGTCCTCATCCATCGCTTCTTCAGCATCATCATGGGGGTCTGAGATCTGAACAGAAATAGTCGTTTGAGCAGTAACAACGGCGGAAATCATAAAAATGGCTGCAAAAACCATTACGATTCGAGAGTAAATTTTTGATTTCATAACTTTTTGTTTTTTGAAAATTGATATTAATAGTTTGAGAATACGTTTTATAATTATGGATCCACGGAGACTCCAAAACAGACAGGAGTTACTTGAATGTGGCTCTTCCGAAATTCTTCCATCTGATCCCGGGCTTTATCCAATTCATGCCTAAGGGTTTTTTAATGATTTGAATTTCGTATCACGAATAAATTACAATCAACGCCATAACATTTTCTTAATAATAGATTAACAGAAATTAATTTTCGCCTTAAAATGCTTGATGAATAATGGCTTATAGCGATATTAATGTTTAATTTTACATGATTCCTCCAGGCGTTAACTGAAAGTCCAAGAAGATTGTTACGGGAAGATATCCGGATAATAATCCGGCGTTTTTATCTTCAGCAGGAAGCGGTCTGTAAGTGATCTTTGAATATGGATGACTTAATTGTAACAGGACCTTGCTGAAGAATTTAACCGTCAGATCGGTTATTACTCGACGATCAGCTTTTCGGTTTTTGTGAAATTGTCACCTGTAATTTTTACAATATAAATTCCTTTCGGGAAATGTGAGATTGTCACTTCTGTTCGTGTTCCCGGAAAATTAAATCCACCGGCCATATGATGCCCACTGGCCGAATAAATCTTATACCTCAATTTACCGGACAAAGGATTATGGATATAAACTTTTCCTGATGCCGGATTCGGATAGATGTAACGGATTTTGTCACTTTCCTCCGGGCTAAAATCTGAAGTTGGTTCGACAGTTATCTCAACATCCCGGGTTCCATTTACGCCGGAACCGTCATCGGCAGTGGCCGTAATTTTCAGCTTACCACTCCTGGCAATGGTCAACTGACCCGTTTCGGGATCTATTTCAGCCACTGATTCATCATCCACACTCCAGGTAACAGACGCATCTGAAGCATTTGCCGGGATTACCGATGCCTTCATCCTGAATATTTCGCCTGCTTTGGCAGTGGAGATTCCCTCCGCTCCTGTAATGGTGATATTTGTAACCATCACCATGGTTTCGGTACAACTGCTAAAGGCAACGGCATTCAGGGTCAGGTTCCTGTGCGGCACCTTCAGCCCCCGGTAACCATCATCGTTGCCGCACGGGCCCGGTAAACTTTCTTCGACAATGTCGCGTTCCGGATCCGGACCATTCTGGTAGGCGAAGAAATATTTCAGAATCGTTCCGGCTTTCATTGGTAACGTACATGAATAAATACCATCACCATTCTCATCGGTCATCACATAACTCGTATCCCTTATATTTCTCGAGACCCATACAGCGCCACCCGGATAGAAATCCAAGACATTATTTAATATCAACCTGAAATGTGATCTCGGGTGAAAAGACAGCGTCAAAATTTACATTCAGTACAGGTGCATTTTTTGAACTGCCGTCGTATGAATCAACCTCCCTGTTCAAATCTTTTGTCTGACCAGGATTCGCGGTGATCATGATCAGGATATTATTCCCTGCCTCCCAGTTATCGAGTGCAACAATCTCCTCGACCACCGCACTGATATCGGCTGTCCTTTCAGATTCTGTGGCATTACCATCTCTCAGTTGCGGAGCAGGCGACCAATCAACCCTGGCCTCGGTGGAGGGATGTGATGAAATTCCAAAACGTTCGGAGGAAAGTCTGTCTACTGTTCCTTCAGCAGCACCGTAAATATGGATATCAGGCACTTCTGCACTCTGGGGTACATCACAGGTAAATTGCACGTATGAATTGGTAATTACAGCCCCATGCGGGATATATATCTCCCTGAAAAGCATTCCGACAACCTGAGGTTCATGATCAAAGCATAGTTCCAGGTCCGAACTGCTTGGATCGACCGCTCCGAGGGGCCCTTCCGGCTCAGTTCTGCCAGGTATTCTTCCCCGTCGTCAAGTCCATTGATAATAGGAATTGAGACTTCTGGAGCGAAAGGTTTATCCGACACTTCAAAACAACTTCCAAATACGATAAAGGCAAAACATGATCATTTTCCGGGACAAGTATATTCCTGTACCCCTCGATGCCTGAACATCCGGCAGGCACATATTCTTCAACCATATTGTCAAGTGGGTCGGGACCGTTCTGGTAAGCAAATAAATATCTCAGATCTGTTCCGGGCAGTTCCTGAATGGTAACCTATATATCGAATCTGTCTTCATTACCGGTCATTAAGAGTGAAGTGTCCCTGTCTGGCAGAATCAACCACACATAACCGTTGTTATACAGATCAGTCACATTTCCCAGGTCAACACTGAAAGTAATGTTCCGAAGAGCCTCACTGCACTGGCCAAAAAGGACCGAAGGCAGAGTAAGACTGCCTGTGGGGATGGTCAGATACCGGAAACCTTCTCCATTGGAGCATTCAGTCGGGAACGATTTCATCGTTCCTTTCCGTTTCCGGATTTGCACCATTCTGGTAAGAGAAAAAATATTCCAGATCAGTCCCGATCGGGATGTCCATTGAATATGTATAAATATGATCCATTGTAGGTTTCATTCATCATAAAGGAGGAATCCCGGTCACCGAAAACCAGCCATACATTGCCCCCTTCATATAAATCCGATATTTTCACTCAGGTTTACCCGGAATGTCATTTGTGAATTTTTCTTATCCAGGATTAAAGAGTCGATCAAAAAATGATTTTCATCCAGAGCTTTCATGACTAAGCCTGTCCCCGTCAATTTCAACATGACAGAAATTTTGCCGGCTTAAGGAACTTATCCAGCCACCAGAGTCCGGATCAGCCGCATCACGAAGAGGAGCCGAGACTGTCACAATCTGACATCGTCCCTGATTTTCGCCACTTCCGTATGATTCTGCCGGTGCATCTGTTGCAAAATTCCTGTTTATGGGTTTTGTCCTGGCATAATTGTGTATATGGCCGTTGAAAACCATATCTATCCCATAATCATCGAAGGCTTTCCACCAGGTATCATATAAGGAAACCATATCAATAATATGAGACGGAGAGGCAAAAAAGGGCTTATGAAAAAAGACGATTTTCCAGGTTTGATCCTCTGTTTGCTTCCAGTGTGGAGAGTAACCAGTTGTATTGTTCAGTATTTTCAGGCTCCAGTGAGTTAAGGCAAATAAACAGGGCATTCCCGTAAGTTAAATGAATAATACTTTTCATTTCCGGGTAATGTATACAGACCAAGAATATTGTCATACCCGCTCGGAGAATTGTCATCATCATGATTGCCGATGGTAAAATAGGCCAGTTTTCTGGCGATAAATTCTTCACCGTAACTAAACCAGTTATTCCAATCTGATGCATTGGCACCGTCGGCGACAATATCCCCCATAAAAAGTGCAAAATCACTTTCCAATGTTGCCTCTGAAATTCTGCGCCACTGGCTCACATTGGACTGACAGTCACCCAGAACCGTAAATGAAAATGTGTATTTAACGGATAAATCCGGTGCTGTTTTATAAGCTTTATCTCTGTCCAGCTGTTATCATGGAATTAAATATTCTGTAAAACAACGTCGATCCGGCAGTGAGCAAGGGAAAGTGTATTCAAACCGGGTGCCCGTGACGGAAGCACTCATATCACCACCGGATTTTCCGTTCTCCAGGACGGTTGTATATCCCCAGGCAATACTGTCAGCCGTTCCGGAGCTATTCCAGGCAACCGATAATCCGTCAAGTGGATCTCCGGTACTTCCAAAACGAATTGAATGGATGGTGGTCTGGGCCTGGGTGCATGAAAATACCGGCAAAAGTAAGTATATACTTATGAGAATGATTCGCTTCATTTTTTGCAGATTTTTATTTTTGAAAAATCGTTGATGGTGCCAAATTAATTTTTCAGATTTCGAAATATCTCATTTTAAAATATCCTGATATGGAACATCTTTCGGGAAGAGGCTTAATAATCCAAAGCCTAAAATTTTCTTCGGAGAAGCCTCAAAATTGACTTTTCAGGGGATAAAATCTCAGGGAAATGAAAGGTGATCCTTCCTGTGAATCCTTTCCGTTCTGCGCGTAATTCTTCTTTTTCTGCCTTCTTCGCCCGATTATGCCTTGAAAAAATGAATTAAGGTTCAATGACCACCGGATCAAATTCTTCAAATACCACATCGGTATCGGCAAAAACCAACGAATCCTTTATCGCATAGGATTGTTCCACCAAGATTTATGGTGTAATCCAGGTAAATCGTTTTCCGTTTCTGACCATTGTAACTTCAGATTCAGTGTCATCTCTGGTATAAGTAGACCCCGGTTCCGTTTGCCGGTACTGTCGTAGATCTTTCTGCGAAACAGTAACTGTCTGATTTTGCTTATCGAATGTCAGTAACATGGTAAAAAAACTCCCTGTAAATGTTCCGCCAACAACATCCATTTCATTCTCTGTTAAAGACAATGTTGACAACTTTGTCATGCTGTTGTCAGTAAGAAACCTTTCAGAATAAACGGTGGTCTCGTTTTTAGATGTATTGGTTCTCGCACCCGCGGAGAAGATACATACCATGAGTCTCATTGATATATTTTATGCCGAATAATGTAAAATCCTTCGGAACAACATCCCAGTGTTCAGGAATACGGGGATCCGGATGCTCAATGTACTCAAAAGATTTACCTCTCAGAACCGTGTCTCCGTTTGCCTCTTTAATTCTGACCGGAATAAAATAATGTGTGGTCGCGGAGAGGGGATCTTCAAAAAATGCATCAGTTGAGATCGATCCTCATCTTTCCCGAAAATTCACCAGAAGGTATAATTATTTTGTCAAAATTTGTCTGATAGTATTCGCGGATGGTAAAATTTCCATCGGGATTCCCATCCCCGTCCGGTAACATTTTCCCCCAGTTCAGGCGCATATTCAACAGTGACAATCCGTTCCTTCCTGTTTTCATATGCTCCCCCCATGGAAACGCCTATACTGAATGCATGCTCCAGGTCGATGGAATTATCACCTACCGACTCATCCCCAAGGATCAATGTTCGGACAGGCGACTGGTATGGAAAATAGATACTTTGGTAATCAAAATCATCAAATTCCATATCCATATTTGAACATCCAAATGTCACTAATGCCGATCACCAGTATCGATAATATTTTCTTCATTTTTCTATATTTTTATATAGTCCTGTGAATCTTTATGAATGATTCTTACAGTTTCAATTTATTTTCCTTCTCTTAATTACCAACCCTGATTCTGAATAATTTTATATTTCAATGTTTCTGAATATGGGATTCGGACCATAAACCTGATAATCCTGATAATTCCGGTTCTCAACTTTAACATAGGAATAGCCGAACCATCGGAAGAGACTTTTACGCCGTGCACCGGTTGTTTCATTTCATTCAATCATTTTCCATCTTCTCAGATCCCAGAATCGCTGATTTTCAAAACACATTTCAATTCTGCGTTCATTTTTTATCACATCCGCCAATTGGTCCTTGCCAAGATCCGTCAATATAGTTTGTTGAAGTAATCCCGGCCCTGTCGCGAATTGCATTTATTACAGCACGGGCCGTATAGCCACCGACATTCCCGTCCGGTCCTGCAGCCTGGTTTGCAGCTTCAGCAAATATTAATAAGGCATCTGTATAACGAGCATATACATAATAACGGGTACCGGATGAATTGACCGCAGGGTTCAAGATTGACATTGGTGACATTCATAAATTTACGGAGATAGTACCCGGTTGAAGTTGTGTTCTGATCACTGCTGCCATTAGCATCCTGACTGCCCGCACCGGTATTGATGATCAGTGTATCTCCTGAATGGTCAATAGTTGCTCCATTGTACAAAATATACAAGGAAAGACGGGGATCACGCCCTGAATAAGGATCAGAAGAGTTGATCTTCGCTTCGGTTACAGGTGTGCCGTCGAGCATAGGGAATGCATTCACCAGGTCCTGGGTGGGATTGGTACGGCCTTTCCCGTAAGAGGATGGCGGATAGTTATTCTCTTCCCAGTCATTATCCGATGTCCGGGATGAATACCATAGTACCTCCGGATGAAGGTTATTTTTCGCCACATCTTCATTGTTGTAGAATTGAAGATTTCCATGGTTTGCAGAATCCACACCGGCTAATCCGTTGTTCAGATCCATGAGAGCGGCTGCTTCCCATGCGGCCTGCAGATAGGAAAATGTACCATCTGAAAAGGCAGGGCTGGCAGCGTAAAGAATTGTTTTTGCTTTTATCAGGCGTACCGATAATCCGTTGATTCTGTTAGTGTATTGTTCACCTGAGCACCTCATCATGATTATAATCGCGAATAGTAAGATATCTGTCGGGTAAATATTTAAGCGCACTGTCACAGTCGGTAAGAATGAATTGCACGAGTTGGTCAAATGTAGAACGCGGAACCAGATAGTCAACTTGATTTTTTGCATCCAAAACATGATCAATGACCGGAACTCCCAGCATCTCACCATTGGTCACCCTGACCGGCATGAGCCTGCAACAGACCAAAATAATACCAGGCACGAAGTCCATAGGCTTCACCTCTTAGTCTTTCCGTATAACCTTGACTAAGTTCCGGATTATTCCAAAGCCACTGTACATCCTGTCATTTCCTCCAAAAACGTATTTATATACAAAATACTTTCGTACGAATTCTTCCAGGTTTCAAAAGGATTGGAGGATGAAGTCCAGCCACCGGCTACAACCGTCTTTACTATCATTTCTCCTTATCATTCGTAACCGCATCATCGCTACCGTATGCCAATGGGAAATTATCATGATTTTCCGGAAGATTATTGTAAGCGGCCAAAAGTATTCCCTCTGCATGGGTTACATAGGATTTGACATCTTTGATGTCATATAAATTAGACGGTTCCGGCTCCAATACCTCGCAACGATTGAAAACCAATGCAATCAATACCAGCAGGAGCATTGTCTTATATTTCATAACATTTCTTTTTAAATACATCAATTAATTGGTCAAAACGAGGTTATAAAACCCAAAACAAAGCTTCTGATATTCGGGGCACCAATTGGGTTTATTTCGGAAAATTCTTTGTTTTTACCAAGTACAACCAAGTTTGCTGCTCTGACATAAGCCCTGGATTGATTCAGGAAGGAAAAATTATTTTGGCCCTGGAAGTAATACGTCAGTTGAATAGCCGGCAAAGTGAACGAGTTATTCTGGTATACCCAGTAGCTTGAGTTCCGGTCATTATGTCCCCCGCTGTTGGTTGTCAGCCGCGGATGAATAGCATTTACATCATTGTTCTCGGATCCGTAAGCCTGAAGCGCATATTCAGAATATTTTACGTCTCCAAATACCCGGAAATAACTTCCTGAGCGGTAATCTGATCCTCCCAGCCTGCCAATTCCCAAAACATACAATCCCACTTTCCTGTACCGTAAATTAAGGTGAGCACTTACCTGGGTACGAACGCCATGTCCGACTATGCGCTGGTCTTTCTGGTCGATGAATCCGTCTCCGTTTTGATCGAGGTACATGATGTCACCGGGCTTGAACAGTTCCGAATGTGGTTACCGGCAGATCGTCAACCAGGGTACCGTCAGCATTGAAATTTCCTTCGCTATATAAATGATTTGCAACGAGGGCCCACATTGCATCGGTTGCAGTGCCTTCTCTTCGGAGTCCTTCATCTGTACCCTCATAGACCGGTTCTTCGTATTTTGTAATTTTTGGAGAAATATAAAGCATATTTCCGCCTACCGTTGCAATTAAACCGGATGAAAGTTTATGGGTATACTTCAAACCCAGTTCGATTCCCTGTGTCCTGTCGCTGTTGTAGTTCTCGTAGATCATATCTTCGAACCCCATAAGCTGCGGATATTTACTTGACATAAGCGTAATATTGCCGAGGGATGTACTTATGAAATACCCCATTTCCACTTCCAGGGAATTTTTTAATAAGGAAGCATCCAGCCCGATGGAAATATCTTCACGTTTTTGCAAATAAATGTCATTGGCTACTGTCTCGTAGAGTGTCTCTTCATTCTCATGAGTGCCATTGTAGTATTCAAAGTTACTGCCTCTTGAAAAAGTGTTTTTGTACAGGAAGTACTGATCCCAGTTATCATTCTTTGAGATCCCATAAGAAGCCCGTAATTTAAGAAAGTCAACGAAAGACAAGTTATCCATGAATTGTTCCTTGGAAATGATCCATGCCAGTCCGGCTGCCGGGGCCCACTCCATACGCTTACCTGGTGCCAGTTTTCTTGATCCGATTCCCATTACTGAACCTTCGATAACGTATCGCTGGTTGTAGATATAATTAGCAACAAGTCCTGTATGAAACAAAACATCTTTTGTAAAATTCCCTTATTTGTGATCTCATCTCCATAAATCAGAGCTACCGCGGATATATCATGAAGATCAAAATTCCGGTTATAGCTCAGGTTTCCGAAATATGTGATCTGGCGGTATGAGTCGGAATTCGCATCATTAGTATTGTACCTGTTGGAAGGTTTGTAGACACCATGAATATTTACCGAATCCAGTAAACCGCCGGATTCATTAAAAACCGGTTCATAGATCGCGTATTCATAATCCTGTTGGGTAAACAATGAATTGTAGAAGTTCATTCCTGCATAACCCTTTGCCGCAAGTCCCCCGGTGATAAAACTCAGATCTACGTCCAGATTGCCACCGAACTGGACAATCCGGCGTTGGTCCCTTACCTTACCATTCTGTGTAAGATCACCATAAATTTGATTATTTGCGAAAGAAGAACTGCCTCCAAGAACATTACCGTTTATAAGATTGGCCTCGCTGAGAGCACCATTTCGCGGGTAACCGGATCAGTGATCAGTGACGGATTCCAAAGAACAGGATAAGCATTGGGAAGTACGGATGAAAACTTGTTCCAATAATCTTCCTCACCCGATTCCAGGTTGGGTCGTTCATTCAGATTCAGGCGAGCCGAAGCATTCACCCCCATTTTCATGAACTCATTAATTTTAAAATCGAGGTTTCCCCTGAAATTGAACCGGTTTGTCACATCCGGAATGGCGTACTCAGCCAGCCATTGCTTCGCGCCCATTCACTACTTACATAGTATCGTGCATTCTCATCGCCACCGGTCACGTCAGCAAAAACCTTTACATCCGATGTGAAATTACGAAGGTAATTCCTCGGAATAGAAATTATTGTCGGGATAACGGGTTCTGTTTGAACTACAACGGGTTGAATCTATCAATATCTGACTAAATTTCAAATCCAGGGGATCCATACCGTCATTCAATTGAGCTTCATCGAATTTTTTCATATAGTCTGCAGCATTCAGATAATTCGGAAGTGCTCTTGGCTGGGAAATGGAGTACTCGCGCACTGATCCGGATTTTCTGATCACCGGACGACACCTCTTTTGGTGTTTATCAGAATCACGCCCTGGTCTCCCTGGGCACCATATAATGGCTTTGGAAACAGCATCTTTGAGCACAACGATCGATTCCACTTCGAGGAGATTCAGACTTTCATAATAGAATTCATCCTGCCGGATGCCATCGACCACTATGACGGCATTTCCGGTTCCCCAAATATTATAGGAATCGAATATACCGGGAACTTTACCGTTGATCGCACTGGCTTAAACCTGATCTGGAATCGACTTTCCATTTCAGATTCCACATCTATATAGTCAACCGATCCGCTGAATCCTGCTTTTAGAAATACTTTCCAGAACGAGATTGATTTTTTCATCTTGTGTATTCAGCGTTTCCGAAGCCTCCGGCAGGTCAGGCTCCACCAACCGGTTATCACCTGGGATGAAATGAACTGGGATAATGAAAGGCAAAAGGTCAGCAGGACAATTTTATGGCAATATTATTTCTTTTCATCATATTTTCTCATGTTAAAAATGAATAATTACCAGCCGGGATTTTGTTCCCAGTCCTCGGAAAAATAAGTCATGTCATCCCTGAAAGGCATCCAGTAGTGAGGATCCTTAAAGGTATAGGTTCCATTGGCTTCTGCGCTGGCACGCATCACCGTTTCGTTATCGATGGGATCCTTTACATCGGTACTTCTGTTGACCAGGTCAAAAGTGAGAACTTCAAGTGGTGAACCATCTTTCAGTTGAGCACGTTTCCACCGTCGGATATCAAACCAGTAAGTTCCTTCATAGGCCATTTCTACAGCACGCTCATTCCGGTAAAGAAGCGGAAAGGTTCATCCGAACCGGTTTCCTCACTGTAGGGAAGTACATTATTCGTATAGAACGGCAATGTTGTAGCCACATCGGGTTGTCCGGCACGCGATCGCACGATATTCACTGTTTCTTCGGCCGTCAATGAACACCCGGGAGGAACCGCTGTGTAACTTGCCTGTACTTTCATAGGCGGCTTCGGCATAGGTCAGATAAATATCGGCCAGGCGCAGGTATGGTGTCGCATATGCCGTAGTGCCCAGATTATCTTTATTGGCTCCGTCGGGCAGGAATTTCCGGATGATTATGCTGTTGATCTGCAATGCCCTTCTCGAATTGCAAAAATTCAGAACCATGGCTCCGACACGTATCCCCGTGCACATAAAAATTCAGGTCAAAACGTTTATCCCGGTTCTCCCAACGCTTTTCTGTTATTTTGTCATATTCCGACTTATATCTGGAGCCATCCGACATCTCGAACTTATCGACATACTGTATGGAGGCCACTGCCCCGTCCTGGTTGGTAAGCTGTTTGCATCCATAAACCCTTCCTGCAGTTCCCCTGATATTGGCATGGCCATAACTGTTTGTGGGTTTTTTGAACAGTACTTCCATCGTACCGGGTTGAAGCTGACCGCTGAATGTGCAGTACATCTGCCGTATATTCTTCCACTTTGTCAGACCATCAGCATTTACAACGGCATACCCGGAGGTGCTGATCG
>CAVXNX010000030.1:0-205494 GCA_963763215.1 uncultured Bacteroidales bacterium | reverse complement strand
CAGGATGAGATAGATCGGGTACATCCATGACCTCATCCACCATGGTTTCAAAATCGTGATGTAGAGAGATGCTTCTTTGCTGCTCCATACCCCGTCACTGTTGGTACCTCGGACCGTAAGCACATAATCTCCCGGCTTCAGTTCAGCCAGTGTGACGGTATGCTGTTTACCGGCAGGAAGCCACTTATCGACCGCCGGGGTCATCTTATAAGCGAAAAGATGTTTGTCGGGTGAATCAAAATCCAGCGAGGCGAAGTCGATGCTGAAATGGTTTTCCTTGGGACGGAGCCTGATGTGGTTTGAATGTTGCAGGCTGAAGGCATTTTTGGTGATGACCAGGTTATTCCTGTCAAACACGCGCAAGCGGGTAAAAACAATGGGCGACATAAATGCCCTGTGGACGATATCGGCTGAATAAAAGTAGTTGTAACCGTTTAGACCTCCAAAGAACAATTCGCCGCTGGGACCCCGATAATAGGCGCCCCTGTTGAATTCATTGCTCTGCAACCCATCTTCCGTGGTATAGTTAATGAACTTCTCCGTCCGCCGGTCAAACCGTGACAGTCCCTTATTGGTGCTGATCCATAACCTTCCACCATAATCCGAAAGCAAACCGTAAACGATATTATTCGCCAGACCCTCATTTTCCGTGTAGCATTTAATTTTACCGGTCTTCATATTGAACCGGCAAAAACCGGCGGAGGCGGTCCCGAACCAGAGGTAGTTCTCCGGTTTGGAAGGATCGAGGATCATGGTCTGAATTTCCTCGGATACGGATCCGTTATAAGGATTAGATACGGTATTATACTTCTTCATCTGATGGGTTTCGGTCATAAAACAGCGAAGACCGTCTTTGGCGCCGATCCATATATTTCCTTTCTTATCTTCCAACAGGGAAGGAAAGATCATTTCGTATTTCTGATCCTCGGGGTCATCGCTGTAGTCAAATTGCTGCACCTTCCCGGAATGTCTATCCAGCAGGATCAGCGAACGGGATGTCAGCGCCCACAGCGTGTCTCCCTGGCAAAGCACATAATAAACGGCAGAATTCGCACCGGTATCGTCACCGGCGAACTCACGGGAAAAGAGTTTCGTCGCAAAACTGGCAGGGTTAAACCTGATCAATCCCTTGCTGCAGGCAATCCACAGGCTTCCATCCCGGTCTTCACACAGGTGAAACACGGTGCCGGGCTGTCCCCCCGGAAGAGAAGGGATAGCCACGGATTTCATCAGGGATTTTTCCCTCTCGACGCGATACAAGCCTTTATTGGATCCAATCCACAGGATATCCGGATTTTTTGTTTCAAGGCAAAATGACCTGACACTGATGTCTCTCCCGGTCAACCCAGGCACAGGGCTATTGGTTAGGATGTCATCGGGATAATGAAATTTAATGCTGCCGGGACTGAAAAGTGAGAGGCCGTAACCGTTGCTGCCGATCCAAAGGGTGCCTCCCATATCGGCCAGGAAGCATGAGTACCATCCTCTTTGGAGATCCAGTTTACGGTCACTTTGGCCGGAAAGTTCGGTGTACTTTCCGTTGGACGGATTTAAAACATAGAGAAGATCTTCACAGCCAAGCCAGATTTTTTCAGTGCCATGTTGGCTGAAACAAATTGCAGACTGGATATGCCTGACGGGGAAGTTCTCCCCGCCGTACCGGTATTTTACAAAACCCCGGGCTTCCCGATCAAACCGGTAAAGTCCGCTGTCATTGCCCATCCAGACGTTTCCCCCGGAATCCTGGAACAGAACCCGGCCGTCCTGGAGCACATCCCCGGGATCGCCAGCCGAAAGGCGCCTGCTCACCGGCTTATTCCATACGGCTGTTTTTTTGAAAATGTCAGATCCACTGTCAGGGGTGCATCTGAAGATGCCCTGGTTTGTACCGACCCAAAGCTCTCCGCTCCGGTCGTAGAGGAGAGAACTGACCACACTGTTATCTTCTGGGAACCCGCTGGCCCTGCGGTCAAACCGGGTCACCGTCACGGAGGCGGGATCCGGGGGGCCGGTGGTGTCGGAGAAGGAAATCCTGTTCAGTCCGCCGCCGTCTGTCCCTACCCAAAGATGACCGGATTTATCGCCTGTGATGGCCGTGATATGGTCGTCGGAAAGGGTGGCTGTCGATTGGGGGTCGTGGCTGAAACGGGTGAAACGGTCGGTTCCCCGGTCAAGGTAGAATAATCCTCCATCATGGGTACCGATCCATAAACGGTAGCGGGAATCTTCGTAAATACTGGTGATGTAGTTATCTTTCAGGGAAAACGAATCCGCAGGATCGTATTTGAAAACTCTGAATTCGTAACCGTCAAATAAATTCAGCCCTCCTTTTGTGCCGATCCAGATAAAGCCGGTATGATCCTGGTAAATACACGAGACCAGGTTCTGGGACAGACCGTCATTGATAGACAACTGCCTGAAGCTGAAACGGTCAGCCTTATGTAATTCGTTAAGGCCCTTTTGTGCGAAAGCTTCCGGTAGGGTTGTAAAGCAGAAGAAAAGAGTGAACACGAGCAGGCAGATCTCTCCGGCCAAACCAGAATAAATAATCCTGTGTTGAGAAATAAATTTACGGACTGTCAATAAAGCTGTAAGCTGATGAAACAGGCTCATGTCTGTATAACATTCGTGAACAAAGGTCCTCTTGGTATATCAGATCTTCAGAGAAATCAGCTTCGCAAAATATTTCAAAAAGGAAGGCGGGCATGCTTTCCGCGGAGTATTGAATAGGACAACATAGTGAACATCCGTAAGGAATGAATGTTCACATCAGCACCGGAATGATTTTTCGATTTCACCATTGCACGGGAACGACAGTAGAGATGGCCGGTATGAAGGCGCTAACCGGCAAAAGTATGGAGTGGAAGCTTACCCATGACGGCTGCGCCCGGCCGGGATGTTGCCCGAGCATCCCAAATATTTCCGGTGTGATCTCGAGGCCGGCTCGCAGACCTTCATCCTCGAAAAGGATGTTCCCGGCCTTATCTTTCAGGATGACGGAGACACGGGAATTGATATTCTCCCTGATCAGCCTGTCCATCTTTCCGCGCCCGGGAGCCTTGAGTTCACCCTGCCGGTCCCTGATCACCCTGAAGTGGATATCCTGTTCGGGACCTTTGACATGGATATTGATCGTCTTATCTCCATGGCTCACATGGGTGACGGCCGATCCGTTGTAGGAAGTGAAGCGATAAAAGATGCCGCCGGTATAGAGAAAACAAAGGAACCCCATGAAATAGCTGCCGAGCCAGGGGATTTTCGCGATGGAGAACATGACGGTTGCGGGGTTTCTGCGAAAGGCATTGGAGTGAAACCAGATCCAGGCAGCCGGAAAAGAAGTGCCCCAGTCCTTTTCAATATAGCCTCTGCCACCCGTAAATCCGAGAGAACGGCCATCCCATATCACCCTTCCGTCGAGTTCGTGCTCCACCGAGACGACGGCATGTTTGCACTCCATGAACGGGACAAACGAATACCATCCCATGATGCCTGGCGAAAATGCGGATACGGGATATTTCACGATCCGGCGGTAGTTGATCCTGCCGGTGATCTGTCCATCGGCGGAGTGCAGGTCGACTTCGGTAAAGTCGCGGGAAAACACCGAATTTCCCACCCTGATCCAAAAGTGACCGGCTGTCCCATTCGAATTCGGAAAGGTCAAACCGGAAATAGGATGATTTACCGGATATCCCGTCGAGGACCTGGACAAAAGCATGAGGGTCATCCCGGGTCAGGGCCACTCCGGGGATGAACGACAGGACATGATTCAGACCGGCCGAAACATGTTTCAGGTACCAGCCTTCAAAATACCGTCGTTTATTGAGCCGGCCCTGAAAGACCTCCGGGCGGAATATTTTCATCGTCAGGTTTTTGATGGGGTAAACAGGAATGAATGTTCAATTGTTTTTGGGATCTGCCATTTGGTTAAACAATGAGTTTTTCAATTTAAAATTGTATCATCGTTTTGTTTCTTTTCTTTCAAATCCGGACTTCCGACTCCCTTACTTTTAACACTGATTAGTTCTACTTTGACAGATTCATATGACAACACCTAAATGTTTTTAAAAATGAAAAAGAAAATCCTTTGGATGAACCGCCCTTCGGCTGCGCTCAGGGACCGGAAACAAATCCTCCCTCTGAATTCGGTAACTTTCATCGTTAACATTTAATACCCGTGAAAAATAATTAACTCCCCTTCTTTACATCTGTCGTCAAATTTTATATCTTTGTGCAATCGATTGCACGATCATGGCCAAACAAAACATAACCATACACGACATGGCAAAAATGCTGAAGGTGTCGCCTTCAACGGTATCCAGGGCTCTGAACGACAACCCGAGGATCAGCCTGTCCACGCGCCAAACCGTGCAGGATCTGGCCAGAGAGAAAAGTTACCGGCCAAACAACCTTGCCACCTCACTGAGAAAAGGAACCAGTATGACCATCGGCGTGGTGATCCCCCGGATCAACAGGTTTTTCTTCTCCGGCGTCATCAGCGGCATGGAGGAGATCCTCAACCGCGCGGGCTACAACCTGATGATCTGCCAGAGCCTTGAAAACAACCATAAAGAAATGGCGTCGATCCGCACGATTTTGAACATGCGGGCCGATGCCCTCTTTATCTCCCTGAGCGCCGGGACACGTAACACCTCCCACATCCGGGAGCTTGCTGAAAAAGGGGTGAATGTGATGATGTTTGACCGGGTCGATGAATCCCTGAACGTTTCCAGTGTGAAAATCGACGATTACCACGGCGCCTTCGAGACCGTCAGGCATATGATCGCCCAGGGATACCGGGAAATCGTTCATTTAGCCGGGCCGACAAACCTCACCGTTTACCGCGACCGTAAACAGGGCTACCTCGATGCGCTCCAGTCGACGGGTCTGCCCTTCACGCCCACGGCTCCTTATCCGCGACATGCTCACCCGCGAGAAAGCATTCGATGCCGTTACCCGGCTTTTTAAATCCGGCAGAAAACCCGACGCGATCTTTGCTGCCAGCGATTTTACCGCCCTGGGAGCCCTTCTGGCCGCCCGCGAGCTCGGACTGGATGTTCCCGGCGATCTTGGAATTGCAGGATTCGCCAACGAACCATTCACCGAATTCGCCCAGCCGGGTCTGACCTCCACCGACCAGAAGCCGGAGGAAATGGGCCGGAAAGTCGCCTCGATGTACCTCGAAAACCTCGAAAATCCAGGAATAAAGCATGAGGTCATCAAACCCAGTCTGGTCGTCCGGGGTTCAACATTAAGAAACGCATTATCAATAAGTCACTCATAAATTTGTAACATTATGGCAGTCAATTATCAAATCCGCTACGCCAACCATCCTGACGATGCACGCCGGTACGATACGGAACGGATCAGGAAAGAATTTCTCGTCCCTGGAATCATGAAAAAAGATGAAATTAACCTCGTCTATTCCTTCAACGACAGGTTGATCGTCGGGGGTTGTGTGCCTGTGACCAAAAAGCTTTCACTTCAAACGATCGATCCGCTCAAATCGGAACACTTCCTCGGCCGCCGTGAACTGGGCGTCATCAATGTCGGAGGCAGCGGGATGGTGACCATCGACGGTGAAGAGATAAAAATGGCCTACAAGGAAGCCCTCTATGTCGGTATGGGTAAAAAGGACGTGATCTTTTCCAGTGCCGATCCTTCGAAGCCGGCGCACTTCTATATCAATTCCGCCCCTGCACACACCTCCTATCCCACCCGGCTGGTTACCCTTGCCGATGCCGACGTGGCTGAAATGGGTTCACCTCGAAACGTCCAATGCCCGTACCATCAACAAGCTCCTGGTGAACAGCGTCATCCAGACCTGCCAGCTCCAGATGGGCATGACCGAATTAAAGACGGGCAGCGTCTGGAACACCATGCCGCCCCATGTCCATAGCCGGCGAATGGAAGCTTATTTCTATTTCGAGGTCCCCGATGGGCAGGCCGTATGCCATTTCATGGGAGAACCCGATGAGACGCGCCATATCTGGATGAAAAATGAAGAAGCTGTCATCTCCCCTCCCTGGTCCATCCATGCTGCGGCAGGCACCAGCAATTACACCTTCATCTGGGGCATGGCCGGCGAAAACCTCGACTATGGCGACATGGATGCCGTCAAGGTTGACGAGATCCGTTAATTTCAAGAATTCCAAATCCAACATCTAAAATCATACCTATGTCACTTGAATTATTCAGCCTGAAAGGAAAAAGGGCTCTGGTCACCGGTGGAACACACGGGCTGGGAATGGCCATCGCCACGGGACTGGCCGGCGCCGGCGCCGAAATCATCATCAACGATATTTTCACCGAAAAGCTTGAAAAAGCAGCCGGTGAATACAAGGAATCCGGTATTAACGTCCACACGTACCGCTTCGATGTCACAAAAGAAGACGAAGTCATCGCCTATGTTAAAAAAATCGAGGACGAAGTGGGGCCGATCGATATCCTGGTCAACAATGCCGGGATCATCAAACGTATTCCCATTCTCGATATGAAGGTGGAAGAATACCGTGACGTTCTCGACATCGACCTGGTGGCGCCGTTCATCATGGCCAAACACATTGTACCGGGCATGATCCGGCGCGGTCACGGGAAAATCATCAACATGTGCTCCATGATGAGTGAACTCGGACGTGATACGGTCTCTGCCTATGCCGCCGCGAAGGGAGGACTCAAAATGCTCACAAAAAGTATGGCCACCGAATGGGCGAAACACAATATCCAGGCCAATGGCATTGGGCCGGGCTATTTTGCCACCGATCAGACGGCTCCCATCCGCGTGAATGGTCATCCGTTCAACGATTTCATTATCCAGAGGACCCCTGCCGGCCGCTGGGGTGACCCTTCCGACCTTGAAGGCACAGCCATCTTCCTGGCATCCAGGGCATCCGACTTTGTCAACGGCATGGTGGTTTATGTCGACGGGGGAATACTGGCCACCATCGGTAAGCCGGCAAATGAATGACCCCGTAATGTTATCACGTTAAATCCACCCCTATGAAAAAAAGTCCCTTTCATTTTTCCGTTTTAGGAGCCTTATTCATGCTGGCGTCCTGTTCGGGCGGGCCAAAGGCGACCCTGGTCCGTTTTTCAAACCCGCTAGCCACCGCACTGCAGGAAGAGGTGGTTTCCCTCTCCCGGAAATTCTACAATGACAGCATTGGTAAAATCCCCGCCGGCCAGCTTCCGGTCTTTATAGCGGGCGGCGATACGTTGCCTTCCCAGTGCACCGACTTCAATCATGACGGAACCATCGACGACATCCTGGTTCTCGTTTCCATTCCGGCAGGGGGAAATCTCGACGCCCATGTCGCCTATGTCCCGCAGGACCATTATCCCGTCTTTCAGAGGAGGACCAATATTCGTTTTGCGAGGCACGGCAGCAATCCCGTTGAACTTGATACCGCCACACGGGCGCAGACCGACGATACGGAGGTGACTTCAAAAATATTCCAGATGGAAGGTCCGGCCTGGGAAAACGACAAGGTAGGGTTCCGGAACTATTTCGACCTGAGAAACGGGACGGACATTTTTGGCAAACAAACGTCAGCGATGGTCCTCGACAGTGTCGGGCTGAACCGGAAGATCGTCCTGGACAACGGACTGGTCATCGGGGCCATCTATCACAACCTGAGTTCCTGGGGAATGGATATCCTGAAAGTCGGGAATTCCCTGGGAGCCGGTTCCATAGCGCTGTCGGTCAACGATTCGCTTTACCGTATCGGCGACAACGGCCACGGGACCTTCACCCGGCTGTATGAAGGACCGCTTCAGAGCGAATTCATGCTTGGATTTCCCAACTGGAAAGCCGGGAAGGACAGCTTCAACATTAACCAGTACGTCACCATCACGGCAGGAAAGTACCGGTACAGGAGCAGCCTGATCACCGGTGAAGCGCCCGAAGGTGTCGCCTTTGTGACCGGGATCGTGAACATGCACAGTGACTCCCTCTACGTGGAGAAGGTCTCCCCGCATTTCACGGCCCTGCTCACCCATGCCGTTCAGTCGGAGGATACGGCCATGCTGACCATGGCTCTGCTCATCCCCGATGCAACGCTCGAAAAGTACGGAAAAACACGCGACAGCGGAACGGGCATCACCCAGACGTATTACGCCAGGCTCAAAACCGATGAAGGCGTTCCCGTCACTTACTGGTTCTATGCCTTTTGGGCCACAGCCAATCCGGCTTTCGAAAAGCTGGAAAATGTTATGGATGTGATTCGCCATGATGCCGAACTGCTGGAAAAACCCGTTGTGGTCACGAGAATTCGATAATTTTCTTGGAATACGTTTAACTTTCACTATTTTCGAACAATATTCTTCATTAGTGATATGGCACGTTTCAACAGGCTTCAGGTAGCCTCCAAAATGAACGAACAGGGTCTGATTCCCGTCCTTTACCATCCCGATCCGGAGGTGATGAAGGACGTTTTGCGGGCCTGTTACAAAGGTGGCGGCAGACTCTTTGAATTCACCAACCGGGGTGATTACGCGCATGAGGTATTCGGCGCCCTCAACAAGTGGGCTTCCCGGGAGCTCCCGGAAATGATCCTCGGCGCCGGGTCGGTGGTCGATGCGGGTACGGCAGGTTTATTTATCCAGCTGGGTGCGAATTTTGTGGTTTCACCCGTTCTTAAAGAAGATATGGCGGTAACCTGTAACCGGAGGAAAATCCTCTGGATGCCGGGCTGCGGAACCCTGAGTGAAATTTCGCGGGCTGAGGAGCTGGGTGCCGAGATCGTCAAAATTTTCCCCGGATCTGCCGTGGGAGGTCCCGGATTTGTGAAGGCCGTCCTCGGTCCTTCACCCTGGACGTCAATCATGCCCACCGGAGATGTGTCTCCGGAAAGGGAAAACCTCCGGGCCTGGTTCGATGCCGGTGTCTGCTGCGTGGGGATGGGCTCGCAAATGATCAGCAAGGAGCTCGTCTCAACCAGGAACTGGAGCGAAATTGAACGGCGGATGAGCGACACCCTGGCTCTGATCAGTGAATTACGCGGCCATTAATGAGGGATGAAAATGAGAAAAGCGTTTTTTGTTATCGTATTGTTCAGTGTGACACTTTTTTCCTGTTCACACAAAGAAAAAGTCAAAGTTCTGAAACTCGCCCACAGTCTGGATCCTTCACACCCGGTTCATAAAGCCATGGTTTACATGGCCGACAGATGTAAGGAACTCTCCGGCGGAAAACTGCAGATCCAGATCTATCCGTCAGGACAGCTCGGCTCTGAACAGCAGTGTGTGGAGCTTCTTCAGATCGGCAGCCTGGCCATGACCAAGGTCTCTGCCGCTGTCATGGAAAGTTTTGTCGAGCAGTATAAGGTCCTGGGACTCCCCTATATTTTCCGTTCCAAAGAACACGCCTTCCGGGTCCTCGACGGAGAAATCGGGAAAGATCTTCTTGCCGCGCCCGAGCCTTACTGGATCCGGGGACTTTGCTTTTATGATGCCGGCAGCCGGAGTTTCTATACCGTAAAAACACCGATTTACACCCCTGACGATCTGAAAGGATTAAAGATCAGGGTCATGAAGAGCATGATCTCGATGGAACTGGTGAAGATGCTTGGCGGATCGCCCACGCCCATATCCTTTGGCGAACTTTACACCGCCCTGCAGAGCGGCGTGGTTGACGGGGCGGAGAATAATCCCCCGAGCTTTTACACCTCACATCATTATGAAGTCTGTAAATACTATTCCCTGAACGAGCACAGCATGGTGCCCGACGTGCTTATCATCAGCCTGAAAGTGTGGAACAAACTCTCGGACCAGGAAAAAGGATGGCTGAAGCAGGCGGCAAACGAATCGGTGCCTAAAGAGCGGGAGCTATGGGCCGAATCGGTAAAGGCATCGCTGGAAGCGGTCCAAAAGGCCGGTGTCACCGTGATCCATCCCGACAAAAAGCCTTTTGCCGAGAAGGTTAAGCCCATGTATGAGATGTTCAGGGATCAACCGAAAATTTACAGCCTTCTGAAAAGGATCCAGGCAACGCCCTGACGACTGACAGATGCGCCGGTGGACTGAACCGGTATTGGCAAGCGAACAACTGAAACCCTAACCATGAGATTCAACACGATTCTGAACAAAGTCCTCGAGATCGCCCTGATTTTTGTGATGTCGGTCCTCGTCATCGACGTGATCTGGCAGGTGGCGAGCCGCTATATCCTGTCATCGCCCAGTTCGTTCACCGATGAACTTGCCGGTTTTCTCCTGATCTGGACCGGGCTGCTCGGCGCCGCTTATGTTGCCGGAAGGAACGAGCATCTGGCCATCGACATCCTTCTGCAGAAGACACGGGAGAGCCGGAAAAAACGACTGGAGTTGCTGATCAATGCCATCGTCTTTCTGTTCGCCCTGTTGGTGATGGTGATCGGGGGAAGCTGGCTGGTATATACCCGCTTTGCCCTTGATGTCAAATCGGCTGCGCTGGAACTGCCGCTGGGATATGTCTATACCGTCCTGCCCCTGAGCGGCCTCCTGATCATGTATTACAGTATATTTAACATCTACCTCCTGTATAAGAAAAACTAACCCGCCTTACTGCCCTGCTTATGGAAGTCCTGGTTCTTGTCCTCAGTTTTGTTATCCTGTTGGCCGTCGGTGTGCCTATCGCCTTCAGCATCGGCGTTTCCGGGATCATCACCATGCTGTTCTCCATCGATACCCTGCCTGCCTTTACGACCTTTGCCCAGCGAATGGCCACCGGACTCGACAGTTTCGCGCTGCTGGCCATCCCCTTTTTCATCCTGGCAGGCAACATCATGAATTCGGGAGGCATCGCCATACGGCTCATTAATTTTGCCCGCGTCCTGGTTGGCGGACTGCCCGGAGGACTGGCCTTTGTGAATGTCATTGCCAATATGCTCTTCGGCGCCATTTCCGGTTCGGCAGCCGCCTCCGCTTCGGCGATCGGGACGATCATGACACCGGAAATGAAAAAGGAAGGCTACGACAGTAATTTCAGTGCCGCGGTGAACATCACATCTGCCACCACCGGACTGTCCATACCGCCGAGCAATATCCTGATCGTTTATTCGCTGGCCAGTGGCGGCGCATCGATCACGGCCCTTTTCCTGGCCGGGATACATCCCCGGGATCCTCACGGGTATTTCCATTATGCTGGTGGCGATGTCGATGCTGGTTTACCGGAACCGCGGGATTCGTGGCGTCGCTTCAGTCATCCTGAAATTTCTCGCCGTGACAGCAGTCATCATTGGCCTGGCCGCCGGACTCAGGAGCCTTTACGACCATGCTTCCCACGGCCTGAGCTACCCGGTGTTCATCCTCCTGGCCCTTGCTATCCTGTTTTTCATTATCCGCAGGTCGATACGGAAAAAAGCACAGATGTTCAACGGCCTTCTGAAATTTATTGACGCCATCCCCTCCCTGCTGTTGCTGGTGATTGTCATCGGCGGCATTGTCGCCGGCTATTTCACCGCTACTGAAGCCTCGGCCGTTGCCGTTCTCTATGCCCTGATCCTGTCGTTCATCTACGGCGAGATCTCCGTGACAGACCTCCCGCAGATCATCCTCCGTTCGGTTCGGACAACGGCGATTGTCCTGTTGCTCGTGGGCACCTCCATCGGTCTTTCCTGGATCATGTCGTACGAGAACATCCCCCAGAATGTCAGTGAAGGGTTGCTGAACATCAGTTCGAATCCGTTTATCATCCTGCTGATCATCAACCTCATCCTGCTTTTCGTTGGGACCTTCATGGATATGACGCCTGCCGTACTGATCTTCACCCCTATCTTCCTGCCGATTGTTACGGCACAAATGGGAATGGACCCCATTCACTTCGGCATAATCATGGTTTTAAACCTCAGCGTGGGACTTTGCACCCCGCCTGTCGGTTCCGTTCTATTTCATCGGCTGCAGTGTGGCGGGCATCAAGATCGAAAAGGTGATCAAACCGCTCCTCCCACTGTTTGTCGCTATGATCGTCGTGCTCCTGCTGGTAACCTACATCCCCGAACTCAGCCTCTGGCTTCCGCGCCTTCTCGGAAAATAAACCGGTTGCGTGAAAGAAAAAGGAGGGTAACACACCCTGGTCCCGGCCGGGAGATGTATGCCATGTGAACCCAGTTTAGAAAAAAAAGGATGAAAACGATAATTTTCTGAGAAAAGAGATATATTTGTAAAGCATGTCGATGTTACATGCGGATTTTTAAAGGATAATTGTTGTCGACCGTATCAAACTTTCCTGTTAATGCAGGTTCCGATTTCTAACCATATTTTGCTGGAGAAAAGCCTGCCGGCAGATTTACTCGTGTCCGGCCATCCAACTGTTGCTCTCCATGAGTTCGTTCATTGCCAGAAATCTGTGGATATACCACTTATTTGCAACGGTACTGATTGTCCTCATCGTCATTTTTGTCGTCAAACTCAACTCCATCAACCGGAAGAAGCGATTCATCGATAACCTTGCCAAAAAGCAGGGCCCCCTCAGTCCGCGAAATATCCTCAACACCCTGATCGACACCCTTCCCGATTTCATCTACATCAAGGATCTTGACAGCCGGTTCATCGTGGCCAATAAGAAGCTGGCCAGTACCGTCGGCAAATCTTCCGGCCTGGAACTCACCGGACTTTCCGATCACGACTTCTACCCGAAAAAACTGGCCGATGAATTCCGCAAGAACGAGATCGAGGTCATGACCACCGGAAATCCCATTATCAACCAGCTCGAAAAGGGCTTGGATGAGAACAAGAAGCCCATCTGGGTGAGCACCACGAAAATCCCTTTCCGTGATGAGAACGGCCAGGTCATCGGCCTTGTCGGTATCGGCAGGAATGTCACCCCCTGGAAGAAAGCCCAGGAGGAACTCGAAAAAAAGACGTTTCGCCCTGCATGAAGCCAACTCGTTGCTCGAAGAACGCCAGGAGGAGATCCTCCAGCAACAGGAGGAACTGCGGACGCAAACCGAGCTCGTCATCGAGGAAAAGAAGCAGCTCAGGACCCTTATCGATAATATGCCCGACAGGATATACATCAAGGACCGGAAAAGCCGGTTCATCATCGGGAATATTCATGTGGCAAAGGTAATGGGGGCCAATAATCCGGAAGAACTGATCGGGAAGACCGACTTCGATTTCTACGAAAAGAGCATGGCCGAAGAATATTTCCGGGATGAACAGAAGATCATGAGCGAGAACAGGTCGATCATCAATAAGGAAGAGCGGGGTCTCAATCCGGGAGGTCAGCATATCATCGTTTCCACCACCAAGGTCCCGGTATGCGACGATAAAGGGAGGGTAATCGGCATCGTCGGCATCGGGCGGGATATCACCCTTCAGAAATCGGCCGAGAAAAAACTCATCGAAAAAACGGAGAATCTCCAGGAAGCCAATGTTCTCCTCGAAGAGCGGCAGGAAGAAATCCAACAACAATCGGAAGAATTACAGACCCAGGCTGAGCACCTCCTGAGCATCAATAAGGAACTGGAAAAGCTCTCCCTGGTGGCCAGCAAAACCGACAATGTCATCGTCATCATGGACAAAGACGGGAACTTCGAATGGGTGAACATCGGCTTTGAAAAACGGTATGGCATGAAACTCGAGGAGTTTATCCATAAAAACGGCCGAAACCTTCGCCAGACATCCGCCAACGAAGAGATCAACCACGTCCTCGATGAGGTGATCAGGACCAGGAAACCGGCCATTTACGAATCCAGGTCATTCGACGCGAATAAACAGCCCATCTGGTCCCAGACCACCATCTCCCCTGTTCTCGACGAAAAAAACGAACTGGTGCGGATCATCGCCATCGATTCGAACATCACCAAGATCAAACTCGCCGAGGAACAGATCAACCTGCAGAAGAAAGAACTCGAAAAGAACCGCGACGAGCTCAAAAAGCTGAATGCCACCAAGGATAAATTCTTTTCCATTATCGCCCATGATCTGAAGAACCCTTTCCATTCGATCATGGGATTCTCCGATCTCCTTACCCGGAGCTATGCCTCCATCGAGGAAGACAAACGGCTTGAGTTCATCCAGCTTATTAAGGATTCATCGACAAGCGCCTATTCACTCCTGGAAAACCTGCTGCACTGGGCGCGGACACAGACCAATAAGATCAAATTCAGCCCCGAACGCATCAGCCTGAAGGAGATCATCAACGAAAATTTCCAGATGTTAAGCGTCAATGCGCAGAACAAGAAAATCAAGCTGATCTGCCCCTTCGGGAGACATTCCCACGGCATTCGCCGATTATAACATGGTGAACACCATCCTCCGGAACCTGATCAGCAACGCCATCAAATTCACGCCTGAAGGCGGGATGGTCAGTGTCGCCGTGACCGAAGCGGACCAAAGGGTGAAAATCAGTGTGACCGATACCGGGATCGGGATGACTGAGGAAGACCAGAAAAAACTCTATAAGCTGGATGAATTTCACACCACCACAGGCACCCAGGGGGAATCCGGTACCGGCCTCGGCCTGATCGTATGCCGGGAGTTTGTCCGGAAACATGGCGGCGAAATTGCGGTGAAGAGTAAACCCGGCGAAGGCAGCACGTTTTCCTTCGATCTGCCTCAACCCCTCAAATCCTGACGGGAAACTTCTCAAGCGCTGAATAACTTCATGCAGCAATTTTTGTACTTCTTTCCACTGCCGCACGGACAGGGATCGTTGCGTCCCAAAATGGTTTTCGGGGCCACTTTCTGCTGTTTCTGGGCATCGAGCCGTTTTACCCATTGCATCACATTGGCAGGCGCACGTTTCGCCCTCAGCTCATCGGCCATGAACTGCATGTACGGATGCACATGGCTGAAGAACGATTTGAATGACGGGCAGAGATAATTCAACCCGGGATCACCCTGCGGGGTTACCGAGATCCGGTTCTTTGGGCATTCCCCGTGACAGGCAAACCGGTATTCACATTCAAAACAATATCGGGGCAGCCGGTCTCTCTTGTCACGACCGAATTTCTGCTGGCTTTCCGATTTTATCATCTGTTTCAGGGGCGTTTCCATGATGTTCCCCAACCGGAAATCTTCATACACAAAATGGTCACAACTGTAAAGATCACCGTTGTGTTCCATGGCAGTGGCGTCGCCACAGGTTTCCGTGAACACGCATAATCCCGGGTTCTCACCCACCCAGTTGGCCAGTGTGACGTCAAAGATCTGGACGAAATAGCGACCGACATCTTTCCGGACCCACTCATCAAAAATGGCATTCAGAAAATGTCCGTACTGCCCGGGTTCAACCGACCAATCCGTCACCCTGGCTTCATCCCGGTAATTCGGCGCCACAAGGTTCGGGGCATCTTCCCTCAGCCGGCCGGCGATCCGCTCCACAATGGGGATGAACTGGATGAAGCCGCTGCCGATCTCCTTGAGAAAGCGGTATATTTCCAGTGGATAGTAGGCGTTCTCCCGGTTGACCACCGACAAGGTGTTGAATTCCACCTTGTATTGATGCAGAAGTTCGATCCCGTGCATGACCCTGTCGAATGAACCGGCCCCGGCATTGTTCAGGCGGTGGTGGTTATGCAGGTGCTCCGGTCCGTCGATGGAAACCCCGACAAGGAAATTGTTTTCCCTGAACATCTCACAAAATTCATCGGTGATCAGGGTGCCATTGGTCTGGAACACATTCTCGATCCGTTTGCCATTGGCATATTTCTCCTGGAGCTTCAGGGCTTTCCGGAAATAGTCCACACCCAGCATCGTGGGTTCTCCCCCCTGCCATACGAAGCTCACAACGGGAACGTCCTGGGCTTCAATATACTGCCTGGTGAAGACTTCAAGGACATCATCGGGCATCCTGAAGTTGCGGGTATCCAGGTAAAGATTCTTCTTCTCCAGATAATAACAATACGTGCAATTCAGATTGCAAGCCGGTCCTATCGGCTTGAGCATCACATTGAAAGCTGTGGGCTTAGGTCCCGGAAATAAGGCATCCATGTGTCATCCTCCTTCTCTTTGTTCAAAATTAGGCATAATCTGAAATCCCCGCCACCGTTCGCCGGTAATACAGAATTGTTCTAAAATAGCCCTTTGTCCTGAACAAGAACGCGACAATCCGGGAATTATTGGCGCCGGTGCTTCATTCTCCTGCCCGTCTTCCGGCGGGCGACCCTCTGGAGAGGATAAAATTCAGGTTCATAGTTAGCGTATATTTGACGCTAAGTTTGCATTTCAAAAAATCATTCCTTACTTTTAGTCGACTTAAAAAGACATCCGCTGAAACTTAATCCTCACATATCGGTCGACTGCGTGGTTTTCGGCTTTGACGGCCAGACGCTGAAGGTGCTGTTGATGAGGCGCCGGTACCGGCTCTCGGGCGATACCAATGATTACGGTTACGATTACAAGCTTCCCGGCGATTTCATCACCGACGAGGAGGATCTTGATTCGGCTGCCGACCGGATCCTGCGGGAGCTCACCGGCCTGGAGAACATCTATCTCCGGCAGTTTCACGTGTTCGGCGCTCCGGGACGGATCAGCCATGAACGGGACCTCTTCTGGCTCCGGGAAACCACGGGACTGCCCATCGAGCGGGTGGTGACGGTGGCTTATTACTCCCTGATCAAAATTGATGAAAGCCGGCGGGAGCTGGCCAAGAAAAACAATGCCGGTTGGTTCCCCGTGACCGGGACCATGGAACTGGCCTTCGATCATGCCGGTATCCTGAAGGAAGGTCTGGCCACTCTCCGGCGGAAGCTCCAGTATGAGCCCGTCGGTATTCAGCTCCTGCCCCGCAAATTCACCATCAGGCAGCTGCAGAATCTCTATGAGATTATCCTCGGCCGGGAGCTTGACAACCGGAATTTCAGAAAGAAAGTGCTGAAGGCCGATTACCTGGTGGCCCTCGATGAGAAGGAAAAGGAGGTGGCCCACAAGCCGGCAAGGTTGTTCCGGTTTGACCGGAAACTATTTTCCGACAGTTTCAACCGGTTTGACGGATTTCAATTTTAACCCAAATATGAAAAGATATGTATCTTATCGGATATGACATCGGAAGTTCATCTGTTAAGGCCAGTGTGATCGACATCGCCTCGGGAAAGCCGGTAGCCAGTGCGTTTTACCCCCGGGAGGAGATGGCCATCAAGGCTGAACAACCCGGTTGGGCGGAGCAGGATCCCGGACAGTGGTGGACAAATCTCCAACTGGCAACGGCTGCGGTCCTGGAAGATATTGACGGGAGCAGGGTCCGGGCCATTGGCATTTCTTACCAGATGCACGGGCTGGTGATGATCGACAAAAACAGGCAAGTTCTGCGTCCGTCCATCATCTGGTGCGACAGCCGGGCTGTCCCTTTCGGCGACAAGGCTTTCCTGGAAATCGGCCCGGAGAAATGCCTGGGTCACCTGCTCAATTCACCCGGAAATTTCACGGCCTCCAAGCTGAAATGGGTGAAGGAAAACGAACCGGCACTCTTTGAAAAAACATGGAAGATCATGTTGCCCGGCGATTACATTGCCATGCGGCTCACCGGGGAAGTCAACACGACCGTTTCGGGGCTCTCAGAAGGGATTTTCTGGGACTTCCGTGAAGGCCGGCTGGCCGACTTCCTGCTGGATTACTACGGTTTTGACCCCGGCGTTATTCCCGATATCCTTCCGACCTTTTCCATCCAGGGAAGGGTCAGTGCGGAGGCCGCTTCGTCGCTTGGCCTGCCGGCCGGCATCCCGGTGGCTTACCGTGCCGGCGACCAGCCCAACAACGCCTTCTCGCTGAACGTCCTTGAGCCCGGCGAAATCGCCGCCACCGCCGGAACTTCCGGCGTGGTATATGGCATCAGCGATGAGGTCAAATACGACCCCTTCTCCCGGGTCAACACCTTTGCCCATGTCAATCATTCCGCGGCGGCCAACAGGCTGGGTGTCCTGC
This sequence comes from uncultured Bacteroidales bacterium, assembly GCA_963763215.1. Classification (GTDB taxonomy): domain Bacteria; phylum Bacteroidota; class Bacteroidia; order Bacteroidales; genus DASQZK01. The sequence continues at coordinate 187,656 of CAVXNX010000030.1, read as the reverse complement.
TGTGCATCAACGGTACGGGGATCCTTTACGCGTGGCTGAAAAAACAGCTGGCAAGGGGCGAAACGTATGACACCCTCAACACACTGGCTTCAAACGTTCCTGCCGGTTCGGGCGGGGTCTGCATACTGCCCTTCGGCAATGGGGCTGAGCGCATGCTTGGCAATGCCGATCCGGGATGCAGCATTCACGGCGTGAACTTCAACATCCATGACCGTTCCCATCTCATCCGGGCCGGACAGGAAGGCATCGTCTTCGCCTTCCGGTACGGCATGGAGATCATGAAGAACACGGGTATCGATCCTTCCGTGATCAGGGCGGGAAAGGCCAACATGTTCCTCAGCCCTGTTTTCAGGGACACGCTTGCCGGTCTCACCGGGGCAACCATTGAGCTTTACAACACCGACGGTGCCCAGGGAGCAGCACGCGGCGCAGGTCTCGGCGCCGGCATCTATGCTTCGACCGGCGAAGCCTTCACAAATCTGGAACGACTCGAAGTGATCGAACCCGATGCCTCCCGCCAGGATGAATACCGGCAGGCTTACGGGAAATGGCTCTCCTGTTTCGAATTGACAACCAAAAAATCATAAAAATCATGGATTATCTAACAGGTGAAAAAGAATTTTTCCCCGGAATAGGGAAAATCAACTATGAAGGACGCGGATCGCGCAACCCTCTTGCATTCAAATATTACAATCCTGACCAGGTGCTCAGCAACGGAAAGACCATGAAGGAGTATTTTCGTTTTTCCATGGCTTACTGGCATACGATGACCGGAAAGGGCGGCGATCCGTTCGGCCCGGGAACGAGAGACTTTCCCTGGGATGAAAAAACCGATCCCGTTGCACGCGCCAAAGACCGTATGGACGCGGCCTTTGAATTCACCACCAAGCTGGGGATGCCCTATTACTGCTTCCACGATTTCGATCTTGTGGATGAAGGAAGCAGCATCAGTGAATCGGAACGCAACCTCGGCATGATGGCCGACTATGCAAAGCAAAAGCAGAAAGATTCGGGCGTCAAACTCCTTTGGGGAACAGCCAACCTGTTCTCCAACCCGCGGTACATGAACGGTGCCGCTACCAACCCCGATTTCCAGGTCATCACCTGGGCCGCCACACAGGTGAAAAATGCGATTGACACCACCATTGCCCTGGGCGGTGAAAATTACCTTTTCTGGGGCGGACGCGAAGGCTACATGTCTCTCCTGAACACCGATATGAAACGTGAAACGGAACACCTGGCCCGGTTCCTGCATATGGCCAAAGATTACGCGCGGAAGAACGGCTTCCGGGGGACCTTCCTTATCGAACCCAAACCAATGGAACCGACCAAACACCAGTATGACTTCGATTCGGCCACGGTAATCGGCTTCCTTCGCCATTTCGGTCTTGACAAGGATTTCAAGCTCAATATCGAAGTCAACCACGCTACCCTTGCGGGCCATACCTTCCAGCATGAGTTACAGGTAGCCGCTGATGCCGGCCTGTTCTGCAGCATCGATGCCAACCGGGGCGACTACCAGAACGGGTGGGACACCGACCAGTTCCCGGTCAATCTCTACGAGCTCGTTGAAACCATGCTGGTGATCCACCAGGCCGGCGGCTTTACCTCCGGGGGGATTAACTTCGACGCCAAGGTACGGCGCAACTCCACCGATCTCGAGGACCGGTTCATTGCCCATATCGCCGGGATGGACACCTTTGCCCGGGCATTCCTGATCGCCGAAGAGATCCTCGCCAAATCCGACTACCTTAAGCTGCGCAAGGACAGGTATGCCTCCTTCGACTCGGGTGACGGGAAAAAATTCGAGGAAGGAAAGCTTACCCTGGAAGATCTCCGGAAGATTGCCGTCTCGAAGGGCGAACCTGCCCAGATCAGCGGCAAACAGGAAATGTTCGAGGCCCTTATTAATCAATATATCTGATATGAACGGGTGCAGGGATCTCCAAACGCCTCCTCCCTGCACCCTCTCTCTTTTTTCGCCGGAGAAGACGGACCGAACGCTCACATACTGACAAAACCCATCTGACATGAACTCATCCAGACAAAATTTCACCCTGATCATCGGTCTTACCCTCGTCGCTACCCTCGGTGGCCTGCTTTTCGGATACGACACGGCAGTGATCAACGGCGCCATCAAGGCCCTCGAAAATTTTTTCATTGAACCACTAAGAAATGACCCTGTCAATGCCGTCAGGGTGATCATCGAATTCAAGGTGGCGGCGACCATTTGCTTTGGCATCGTCGCCTTCCTTGTCAGCAGCTTCTTCTACCGCTTGTTCGGAACAGGGAAGGGGACGCTTTACAGCATCATCCTGATCGCCATCGTTGGCCTGATCGTCTACTTTAAGTTCCTCGCCCTGCCCAACGAACTGACGGAAAACATGGCCAACTCGGTCAGCGGGTTCACCATTGCCAGTGCCCTTTTGGGCTGTATCATCGGTGGCTCCATCGGCGGATACATCAGCCAGACCATCGGCCGGAAGAAGGGGCTCTTGCTGGCAGCCGCCCTGTTCCTGATCTCAGCCGTTGGGTCGGCGATCCCCGACAAAATGAACTTCCTGGGTGCGGAAGTCGTCAGCAGCTTCATCTTCTACCGGGTTGTGGGCGGAATCGGCGTCGGGCTCGCCTCGATGCTTTCGCCGATGTATATCGCCGAGATCTCTCCGGCCCGGATCCGCGGCAAACTGGTGTCGTGGAACCAGTTCGCCATCATCTTCGGCATGCTCGTGGTGTATTTCGTCAATTACTTCATTGCCCGCGGTCAGGATCAGCAGTGGATCAACGAGACCGGCTGGCGCTGGATGTTTGCCTCTGAAACCATCCCGGCCACCCTGTTCCTCTTCCTCCTGTTCTTCGTGCCCGAGACCCCCCGATTCCTCGTCCTCAAAAACAAGGAAGCCGAGGCGATGCATCTTCTGACACGCCTGACCAATCCCGAAGCGGCGAAGGAAACACTCGGCGACATTCAACGGACCCTCGTCCATAAACGTGTGCCGTGGCTGAGCTACGGCGGCCTGGTGATCGTGATCGGTATCTTCCTTTCGGTCTTCCAGCAGTTTGTCGGCATCAACGTGGTGCTGTACTATGCCTCCAGCATTTTTGCCAACATGGGAAGTTCGACCGACACGTCGTTGCTCCAGACCATCATCGTCGGGGCGGTCAACCTGATCTTCACCGTCCTCGCCATATTCACCGTCGACCGGTTCGGGCGCAAACCCCTTCAGATCATCGGAGCCCTGGGCATGGCCGCCAGCATGATTTGCCTGGGCTTCAGCTTTTATTTCGGCAACCTGGGCATGATCGCCCTGGTCTTTATGCTGGCTTACACCGCATTCTTTGCCATGTCGTGGGGTCCGGTGACCTGGGTTCTGCTTTCCGAGATCTTTCCCAACTCCATCCGCGGGGCCATGTCCATTGCCGTTGCCGCGCAGTGGATCGCCAACCTGGTGATCTCATGGACCTTTCCGATCCTCGACGGAAATCCCTGGCTGACGTCCACCTTCCACAAGGGATTCGCCTACTGGATCTATGGGGTCATGGGAATACTCGCCGCGGTGTTTGTCTGGAAACTGGTTCCGGAAACCAAGGGAAAAACCCTGGAGGATATGGAAAAAATCTGGGTAAAAAAACGTCAGTAAGGAAATGGATCCGGGGTCAGAGAACGGCCCCGGATTTTTTTCTGTTCAGCTCCTGCTGTCGGGAAATCACCGACCTGACCGGATCAACGATCCGTTCCAGGAGTCTGGCGTCATCCGTGATGATCTCGGCCGTGCCCTGCATGTCCTGGGCGAAACCGACAACAATGCCGTAGGTGGTGGTGAGCCCGCCGGGAAGGCTGACAAGAACCGAGTAGGCATTGTCGCTGGCAACAAGAGAGATATTCTTAACCCGGCCTTTCACAATGCCGTATTCCATGTAAGGATAGTTCGCAAATTTAATGTTGACATCCTGGCCGGTTTTCACTTTTCCCGAGCCATTGATGGGCAGTTCGATTTTCCCGATGATCTCCCCGGCATTCCCGGGGATGACGGTCATCACCACATCGCCCTGTCTGACGTTCTGGTTTTCACTCCAGAAACGGGTAAAACTGACGACACCGTCAATCGAAGACCGAAGCAGATAGTTCTCATCCCAGGCCGCCACTTCGGCTGTCAGGTTATCGTAAGCTTCGATCACCTGAAGCTGCAGTTTGCCGTACTGATCGTTTCTCTGCAATTCGAGATCGAGGATCATTTGCTCCAGCTTTGATATCTGTATTTCATTGTTAACCAGAACACTTCTGGATTCTTCATAGGCCCGCTGCTTGACGAGGAAGGCGGATTTCGACTTTTCAAAATCGGCCTGGGGCACAACGCCCTGCTTGTAGAGCGTTGAATCGCGACTGAACTGGTTCCGGGCCAGGCTGACTTCGTCACTGATGATGTTGCTCTGCCTTTTCAATGTCCACGAATAGGCCTGGTAGCGCTTAATTTCCTCTTTTACCGACTGGATTTTCTGGTCGTGATAGTCGAGCTTGATGAAGTTCAGCAGGTCCTCATATTGTTTGAGGAAATTGGCATAGGAGGACTGGATACTTCCCAGCTGGAGTTTTCCCGGAAAATGGAAGACCGTGTCTATTCCTGGGGTTTCGAGAAAATACCGGAAGGTGTCGAGACGCGACCTGAGGAGCTGTACATCATTGAGGTTGGCCGTGCTGGCGATCAGGGCCATGATCTGCCCGGCTCCGATCTTCTGGTTGTCGGTCACGAAAAGCCTGGCGATCCGGCCATCGGTTTTGGCCACGGCGTTATAGGGTGGATTTTCGGTAGTGACATGAATCGTTGCCGGGAGCACGTAAGGGTATTTAAACACCCAGCTTCCCAGGAGGATCAGTCCAATGATAAAGAACAACAAGCAGAATTCCCCATCGGACAATCCAGTGGGGGACATGGCCCAGGATCTCGCGGACCTCCTCACTTCTGCTATCCAGTGAACTGTTTCTGTTTTCTTCGGGCATACCTCATGATTTAGACGCTATTAAGATACACATTTTTTTATTGCAGATCCAAATTTCGCGGGAATTGGAGATTCCTTGCGGCCGGAAGCCCGTCCCCCGGGAATAAAAAAACGCAGGACACGGGATGAGTCCGGCCTGCGTTTCTGAAGTGTATGGGGAGAATATTACGCGTCGATTTTTGCGTATTTTGCATGTTTTTCGATGAATTCCCGGCGCGGCGGCACGTCATCGCCCATGAGCATGGAGAAGATCCGGTCGGCTTCGGCGGCACTTTCGATGGTCACCTGGCGGAGCGTCCGGTTTTCCGGGTTCATGGTGGTATCCCACAACTGTTCGGCGTTCATTTCACCGAGACCTTTGTAACGCTGGATATGCACGCCGATTCCGGTTTTGGACAATTCTTCGACGAGCTGTTTCCGCTCTTCCTCGGTCCAGCAGTATCTTTCCTGGTTGCCTTTTTTGATCTGGTAAAGAGGCGGAGTGGCGATATAGAGGTGGCCGTTCTTGATGAGTTCATTCATGTACCTGAAAAAGAATGTCATCACCAGGGTGGAGATGTGGCTTCCGTCGACATCCGCATCGGTCATGATGATGATTTTATGGTACCGGAGGCCGTCGATATTGAGGGCTTTGCTGTCTTCCGCCGTGCCGATGTTCACACCCAGGGCAGTGAAGATGTTCTTGATCTCGTCATTTTCGAAGATCTTATGCACCATGGCCTTTTCGACATTGAGGATTTTTCCCTTCAGGGGAAGGATGGCCTGGAAATTCCTGTCGCGACCCTGTTTGGCCGTACCGCCGGCGGAGTCTCCCTCAACGATGAAGATCTCTGTTTTTGCCGGATCCTTATCGGAGCAGTCGGCCAGTTTGCCGGGAAGCCCGGCGCCTGAGAGGACGTTTTTCCGCTGCACGAGTTCACGGGCCTTCCGGGCGGCATGTCGTGCCGTGGCGGCCAGGATCACTTTCTGCACGATCGTCCGGGCATCCTTGGGATGTTCTTCAAGGTAATTGGAAAGCTCGCCGCTCACCGCTCCGTCAACAACACCCATAATGTCGGAGTTGCCAAGTTTGGTCTTTGTCTGGCCCTCAAACTGGGGTTCCGCTACCTTAACCGAAATGATCGCCGTGAGTCCTTCACGGAAATCATCACCATTGATGTCGAATTTCAGCTTGGTCAGCATGCCGGATTTTTCGGCATACGACTTAAGCGTGCGGGTCAGCCCGCGCCGGAACCCGGCCAGATGTGTGCCGCCTTCAATGGTATTGATGTTATTGACGTACGAATGAATATTCTCGGTGAAAGAGGTATTGTAATGCAGGGCAATTTCCACGGGTACGCCGTTCTTTTCCGTATCAATGTGGATGATCTCGTCGATGAGCCTCTCCCTGTTCACGTCGAGGAACCTGACGAATTCCTTCAGACCTTCGTCAGAAAAGAACATTTCACTCCTGAATTTATCCTGACCGTTCTCGTTGCCATTGCCATTGCCGTTACCGTTGTCATTGCCGTTTTCTTCAAGTTCCCGCTTATCGGTGATGGAAAGCCGGATTCCCTTGTTCAGGAAGGCCAGCTCGCGGAGCCGAGAGGCCAGGATCTCGAAATTAAAGGTGGTGGTGGTAAAGATCTCGTGATCGGGCTCGAAGGTGATGATCGTACCGGTCCTGGACGATTCACCGACTTCCCTGATTTCGTAAAGAGGTTTGCCTTTCTGGTACTCCTGGACGTACATTTTGCCGTCACTGTGAATTTCGGCTTTCAGGTGGGATGAAAGGGCATTCACGCAAGATACCCCTACCCCGTGAAGTCCGCCGGAAACCTTGTAGGAATCCTTGTCAAATTTACCCCCGGCATGCAGGACCGTCATGACGACCTCGAGGGCCGACTTCTTTTCTTTCAGCATGGTATCGACGGGGATACCGCGGCCGTCATCGGTAACAGTTATGGACCCGTCTTCGTTGATGACCAGGTCGATGTTCCGGCAATACCCCGCCAGCGCCTCGTCGATGGAATTATCCACGACTTCGTAAACCAGGTGATGCAATCCCTTGATGCTGATGTCGCCAATGTACATCGCCGGCCTCTTACGCACGGCTTCCAGCCCTTCCAGAACCTGGATACTGGTCGCGGAGTAGGTTTTTCCATTTTCCCCTACCACAACATTTTCGTTTAACTCTTTCTCTTTGTTATCCATGAATTAAAATTTATATCAACACATGACAGACCTTAAGGGTCATTTTTCATGATCCTGCCCGGTCAATCGAGTTCGCGATTTTGGTGCTTGATTCTGTTTTCCTGACAGGGAAACACAGACCGGTTGATGATCCGTGAATCGCAAATAAAAACAGTTTGAATTTCAATACGTTATGTTATCATTCCATCATCACTCACTTTCCCGTCAAAGATACAAAAAATGAATGGTTTATCCTTGTGAAAAAGGACTTATTTTGGGCAGTTTTTCAACAAAGAATTAACACTGTAACATCACTGAAATTCAACTCATTACAAAGATGAGGACGCGAGATTTTTATATCTTTTTGTAAAACGGTCGAAAAAAATGTCAAGTTGCTGATTATAAGGCATATGTAAACCCAACCATGGCCTGGAAACGCTGGGCCGGGTACTGGTTCCAGATCTGGTACCTCGAAGAGGTCAGATTATTCAGCCGTAAAAAGAAGGAAAGCAGCTTGGTATAGCGGTATTCCACCGAGAGGTTGGCATCGGGATAAGGTTTGAGTTCGAGGCTCTGGCCGTTGACCGGGGCATACCGTTTGCCGGTGTAGAAAACATCGGCATTCACCAGGATCTTGTCGCGCAGGTTGTAGTTCGCACTGAGTACGGCTTCAAATTGCGGCTTGTGCCATGGATGCGCGAGACTGTCGAGGTTGTAGTGATAGTAATTGCCTTTCAGCATGAACTGCAGCTTCTCGCTCTGGTTCCAGGTGATCTCACCCGATGTGGTCAACAGGGAGGCATTGTCATAGGTTACGGTAAACTGGTTTTGCAGCACGCTGGTGGTATCGTTTATGAAGAAGTACATATCGCTCAGCTGGGCAAACGAAACCCTGAAGTCGAAAGCCATTTTGGAACTGTACTGTCCCTTAAGGCCCACAAAGCCGTTCATCCCGTAATCGCTGTTTCTGACCGACAGCCCGGGCACGATATACGGGTTCTCAAAGAGGATTTTCCTGTAGCTGTTGACCTCCCGGTAGCCATCCACACCGAGATAAGGAATGAGGACATTCTTCACGATATTGAACTGGAACAAAGCCCGCGGATAAATGTGGATCGCACCTTTACCCCGGATATCGGTGGTGGTGTTCAGTCCCAGGAGGAATCGCCATTCATCGGCAGCCTTGGAGATGAACGGATCGACCCGGATGATCAGGTTATCCGACGAATCGATCCCGGCAGATTCGGCATAATAATCCGTACCCAGTCCGAGGCCGGAATACCAGTCACCGATGAAACCCTCGAACTTCGCATTGATCAGGATGGCATTTTCGGTATTGCTGAATGCGTCATGGGTCAGCTGATCTTCGAAACCGACCCGGTAATTCAGGTGCAGGGAATCCGTATTGGTGGAATAAAGGGCGAGCCTGGCGCCCGCCGTATAGATTTTCTGCCGTATATTTTTCTTTTCCAGCATGGTGTCCAGATCAGGGTTGTAGCCATAGTAGAGCACCGAATGGTATCCCCCCGAAACACCAGCCTCCAGGGCCGAGCGGTAGAACATACGCCGGGCGTAGAGCTCACCGCTGTTGTCGCTGTAATTCTCGGGAACCTTTATCCCGTTATCCAGTTTGACCTTTCCGGCCGATGACTGGTGGTGAAGGTACAATCCCAGGTCCGTCTTCCGGGATCTGAGCTGATTGACAGTGATTTCGGCGAAAGGCGTAAAATAATTTCCGAGACCGAGGGAAAGCTGACTTTTATAGAGCCGTTCAAGAGGCAGCCCGACCATCCTGGCCGGTTGGATGGGCCTGGGAATGAAATGCGTGTCGTATCTTTTGGGCGTAATGGAATATCCGAATTGCGGATTTACCCTCGAGGAGTCGTTAAAGACCGGCAGGAGATTGATTTTTTCGGCATCCGAAAGTGTTGGCGTGTAAGGCTTGACAACCTTGACCTCCTTTTCGACCTGTCCCTGGGAGAACGCCAGTGAAGGGATAAATACCAAAACCGGCAGGATGAATATAAGTTTTCGGAATGATTTCATGGCACAAACGTTCAGGAATTAATCAACTAATACAAACTATCCGGTTCACTCAGCGTGCTGTCGGGTGCAGCGGGCTTGTTTTCTTCATCGACCCGGTTGGTAATGGCCTTCTTTCGTTTGACCGCTTCAGCCTTGATGCCGTCGGTGTCGGAAGTGTAGTAATTAATGATGCTCTCCAGGGTCTGAGCGGCCTGGAAATCATCCTTTTTCGACAGGTAGATGTCCGAAAGGAGAAGGAAGGCTTTTCCCATCCAGTACTGGTGTGGGGTATTCATATCGATGAATTCGAAGACCTCTTTTTCGGCCTTATCCACTTCCCCGCGGTTATAGTCGATCTCCGCCATCCGGTATTTGGCCTCGGCACCCTGCTCGCTGTTCACTTCATTAGCGATCCGTCCGTACCAGTCGTACGCTGAAGGCATGTCGTTCTGTTTGAAATACGCATCGGCGATCAGGTACCTGGCTTCCCTGGCGACGGAAGGTTCGAGCTTATCCTGGAGGAGAACCTGGTTCGCCGCCTGGATGGTATTCTGGTATTCACCCAGCCGGGAATAGGAACGCATCAGTCCGACCTCTGCTTCATTGATATTGGCTTTCTTCTCGCCCAGGGACACGAGTTTCTTGTAAAATCCTGCTGCCCGGTTATAATCTTCTTTCTGGAAGGTGATCCTCGATGCCGCAACCAGTGCCGGTTCGGTGAACATGTTGGCCGGCTGGTCGATGATGTAAAGCAGCGAGCTGAAGGCGGAGTCAGGCCTGTTGAGTTTCAGAAGACAGTCGGCCCGGTAATAGTTGGCATTCAGAAGAAAAGCCCCGTTCGGGAAACGGCGGAGGTAGCTGTCGAGATCGTTGACCGCTTTCTCACAATTCCCGGCAAGGTAGGTGTTCTCGGCGGCGGTGTAGAGAAGCGAATCCTGTTCACTCACCGAAACGCCCTGCCCGATCGCATTCACATAAGCCAGGTATCCGTCCACATCATTCAAATCCACATAGATGTCTTTAATGGATTTCAAAGCATTGGAGGCTTCGGGGGTACCGGGATAATCGTTAACAACCCTCTTGTAATAGGTCAGGGCTTCTTCGTTCCGGCCGGCGTTGCGCGAGATCAGGCCGAGTTGCACGAGCGTCCTGCTGAGGTAATTGCTGTTGGGATAGTCGGAGACGATCTTTGCATAATTTTGCATGGCATTCTGCGGATCGTTCAACACCAGGTATGTCCGGCCCAGCTCGTAAAGGGCGTCGTCATTGTAGGATGAATTGGGGTATTTTGCGCGCAATTCGCTGAGCGTCTCAATTTTCCGCTGCGGACGGTCGACAAGACCGAGGGTGAAGGCCTTCTGGTAATAGGCATAATCCACATCGGCTTTCCCGAGGTTGATCACCTTGTCGTAGTACTCGATGGCCTGCCAGTAACTTGTCTGAACGAAACGGCAGTCGCCCAGCCGGTTGTATGCATCGGCCAGCGTCACCGAATTGCTGTTTTGTTCGAGGTTGACGTATTTCCGGAACCAGCTTTCCGCTTTGGCATAGTTCTTTCTCGAAAACTCGAGATACCCCATGCTGTAATTGACATTCCGGTATTCGGGGGTTTGCACGGCGGTGGGTTCTTCCAGGAAAAGATTGTAGAAATCTTCAGCGGTTCCGGGGTCATTCATCCGGTAATAGGTTTCGGCAAGCCAGTAATAGGTCCGTGCCCGGATGGTGGCATCGTACTTGTCGTACTTCAGCGATTTGTTCAGGACCGCCATGGCATCGTCGAACCTCAGATTGGTGAACAATTCCAGTCCGCGAAAGAACGCTACCCTCTGATATGCCTTCTCGATCTCGCTGTCCTTATCCTTGATCTTCTCGAGTGATTCCAGTGCCATCCGGTAATTCCGGGTGTTCATGTAAGCCATGACGAGGTAATTGTAAGCCTCATCGATCCGCTTTGAGGCAGGGTACTGGCTGATGTAGGCATTGAAGGCCCTGATGGCTTCGTTGAAGGGCGTGTACGACAGCTGATAGGTCACCTTGGCATAATTGAAAAGGGCATCTTCCTTGATGGCCTGATCGAAATCCATCCGCGCTGCTGAGGCGAATGCCGCACGGGCTTTGTTCATTTCCCCAAGCTTGAGGTAACACCCGGCGAGATGATAGAGGGCGCTCTGGCTGACCTCTGTATTATTGAGTGAAATGCGTTCAAACAACCGGGAGGCTTTCTCGTAATTTCCCGTCATGTAATAGGCGAAAGCCAGCTGGTACTTGTCGTCGACAGAGGTTTTTCCGACCGCATCCCCGTATTTTTCCAGGAACGGAATGGCTTCCTTATACCGGCCAAGGTAAAAATAGGATTCGCCGATGATCTTGGCCATTTCCGGCGCCCGTTTATCACTCACGGTTTCCATCAGAGGCGGTGCGAATTCGATGACCTTGTCGAATTTCTTCTGAAGGTAGTAAATCTGTGAAATGTAATAGGGAACAACCGGGGAGAACGTCTCATCATCGACGAGTTTCAGAAATCCGTTCAGGGCCGTTTCATAATTCCCCTGGACATAGGCGATGTGTGAGTAATAGTAAAGGGCGGGTGAGGAATATTCCGTTTTGGTATCTTTGATCTCATAAAAGGCTACGCGGGCATTTTCATAATCGTTTCGCATGTAATAGGCGTAACCTTTCTGAAAATAATACCGGGAGAGTTCCTCGCTGCTGAGGTAAAACCGGTCGACCTTGTTGTAATAGCTGATCGTTTTGGGCCAGTCCTTCTTGATGTACATGTAGTTGGCAAGCTTGTCGTAGGCCTGGTTGATGAGCGGGCTTTCCGGGTTCTCCATGGCAAACCGGTACACCAGGTGTTCGGCATCCAGGTTCTGCAATTCGACGGAGCACATTGCCAGGTAATATTCCGCCTCGGTTTTCTGTTCCGACCGGCCGGGGGCCATATCATCAAGCGATTTTTCAAAGAAGTTCCTGGCGGCGCCGTATTTTTCCTTTTCGTATAACTCCATCCCTTTCCTGAAATTCCTGCCGTTCCAGGTATAGATCTCTGATTTCTGTGATAAAACAACTTGAGCCCCCGAGATGACCAGAACACACACCAGGGAAATCAGATATTTTCGTTTAATCATACCAGTTTCTTTGAAGTATCACGTAAAATTAAGCATAAATGATGTTCAGGCCGGACCACTCGTTTCTTTTTAATTAACAGGGGGCTGTTAATTAAAGATTTTATTATTCGGTTCAGAACACTGATATTTGTACTATTGATTGATTCGAATTCAATCCCGGCAACCGGATTGACAGAATAAGAACGCAGGATAAACGCTAAAAATTGCTTTTTCATGGCTCTTGACAACATTATTGAATTTCATAATGCATCGATTTTCATTAAGGATCATCTCGTTTTGTCGGATATCGAATTCACCATTCAGAAGGGGGAGTTTGTGTATGTGATCGGGAAAGTGGGAAGCGGAAAAACATCGCTGATTAAAACCATAAATGCGGAGATCCCGCTGAAGGAAGGAAATGCCGTTGTCACGGGTTTCAACCTGGAATCGATCCGGCAAAAGCAGGTCCCGTACCTGAGACGGAAACTGGGCATCGTCTTCCAGGATTTTCAGCTGATGAACGACCGGACGGTGCATGAAAACCTGGCCTTTGTCCTAAAGGCCACGGGCTGGAAGAACAAGGAGGAGATCAATACCCGCATCGGTGAAGTCCTCGAGAAGGTCGGCCTTGGATACAAAGGGTACAAGATGCCCCATCAACTTTCGGGAGGTGAACAGCAGAGGGTCGTTATCGCCAGGGCGCTGCTGAACGATCCTGAGATCATCCTCGCCGACGAACCCACCGGCAACCTCGATCCGCAAACGTCAGAAGGCATCATGCATATCCTCAGGGACATCAGCAAGAACGGAAGAGCGGTGGTCATGGCGACACACAACTACAATCTGCTGAAAAAGTTCCGGTCACGGATCTTCAAATGTTTCGAAGGGAAACTGCTGGAGACCGACATGACCGATCCCGAGATTGAGTTTTTGACCAGCCAGATCGGTTAGGTGAAAAGATAATCGCCGTCGCCGTCCTGCATCCCGAAATCGATGCCGGCGATCGCGGTCAGACGATCCGCAACGGCCGTGTAACGCGTTTTGGCCTGCCGGGGAAGATACCGGGGTGAAGACAAGGCGACGAAACGGCTGAATTCTTCATGAAAAGTGATGAGCACCTTATTCTGCTCTCCGCTGAGAATAAAGTGCAGCAATGCGCTGAAAAAATCTTCTTTCCTGTCGGGCTCAAACCAGAGATAAGGCGTCTTGACCGTTCCGTCGCGAAAGGTCAGCAGGGCGATCCCGAGCCGCGATGTGCGGTCGGCGGCTTCGAACCACAGGTAATGAAAATCACGGGCAAAGGCGCTGAAAAAATAGCGGTTTTCAAGCGACCGGTTCGACTCGTCCTTCTTTGTCAGCCAGAAGCTTTCCATCCACCATTCCACCTGTTCACGCGCGGGCCGGGTGATGGCGTTTGAAGAAATGTTGCGGATGAATTCCAACTGTCCGGCATCGGGGAAATCAAACTCTGCCGAAGTCACCCCGTCCGGAATTTTCCCCCTGAACTTTGACAGCCGCAGGTTCCTGCCGGCATTGAACAGGGAATCGGTCAGTTTCAAAAGACCTGTCATCGCCGCAAACCTGAGGACGCGGTTTCTGAGCGATGAACCTTTCCTGTTCATGGCGCGATGGTGCAGTGAGGATCTCATGCGAAGGATGATACCCTGGCGCTGCCGGATGGTGAATCCTCCCAACCGCCCGATGATGGCAGCTGTTTTTTCGGAAAGATCGGAGAAAAGGACACGCTGGCCGGTCACACGGAGGAATTCTGTCAGGAGCGGCACAGACACCTGGCCGCCGTATTCCGGATCGGCATACCAGCATGAATTCCAAAAGATCTTTTCGCTGGTGCGTCCGTTCAGGATCCCGGGGAGGATCCCGGCGTACCCGGCAATGTTTCCCTGAGGGTCCTTTGCGTATAAAAGCAGGATGTCATCATCCGCGGCAAATGGATTTTCCGACTGGCTGGCGGCTCTCTGCGGGGTGATGGCAACGGTGCCTGCGCCCGACGCGAGCATGCGGCCGGCTTCCTGCTTCAGCTCCTTTTTTGTTACCCTGACCAGTTCCATCAGGCGTGGTGATTTTTCTCCACCGCCCTGCATATATCGCCGAATGTCCGCATATTGAGCATATCATCGAGTCCGAAACGGATCCCGAATTCCTTTTCGATCGCGGTGATCAGCATGATGTGCTTCAGACTGTCCCATTCCCGGATATCCTTCGCACTGGTGTTTTCGTCCAGCCCGGTAATGTCCCGGAAGGTCGTGCTGAACACCGCGGTCACCCTTCTTTTTATTTCTTCCATTTCCATAACCTGTCAGAATTTTCCAACCATCCAGTAGATCCCATAGCGACCATTTTCCTGGAAGCCCAGCTTTTTATACACGGGATACCCGGCGGTGGTGGAATGCAGCACAAACTTACGAAACCCTTTCCGGATAAAATAATCCACTGCCTCTGAGGTGATCCATGTTCCAAATCCCATACCCCGAAGTTCAGTCCGCGTGGAGACCATATAAATGCCAATGGCCGATCCCTCCCGGAAAGACAAGAGGGTCGCGACCGTTTTCTTTCCCCTGAGGATGCGGAAGAAATTGAATTCCGGTTCACTCAGTGCTTTGCGGAACAGGCGGAAATCGATGGTTTTTCCGCTCATAACCTCGTGATTGACAACGTCGAGCCATTCGCGCAGTTCCCGCTCACCGGTGATCCGCTCCAGGGTGCTTTCCCTGTCGGGGGCGAGCCGTCCAAACGGCTTATCACGTTCCAGCCACATCCCGGCCCAGTCGTTGATCTGGCGGATGCCGAGGGCCGTTACGTCATGTCCGAAACGGTCACCGGGAGCAACGGCCCGGATCCAGAATGCAGGCAGTTCACCACTCTTCATCCTGCCGGCAAGGGCGTCGATGGTTCCCCGCGAAAGCTTTTCACCGCCGAGCAAATACGATGGCCAGCTGCCTGAAGGGTTCATCACGTAACCGGCCCCACCGGTCTCGCCGCATGGGAGACTCTGCATTCCTGGCGATGCTCATGTAAAATTCAATGAGATTGGACCGTGTTTCCATCTCGAAGCTCATGGACTGATCTTTTTGTAAAGTTCGCGGCGATCGATTTTCCCGCTGACAAGTTTGGGGAGTTCATCCAGGTTAATGATCCGTGCAGGGATCATGTAAGGGGGAAGTTTTGAGACCAGGTATTCACGGACCTCCTCTTCCCTCCCCTTCCGGTCCTCGATGAACAGGAATATTTCTGTGGCCCCCGGTTCGCGTTCAGTGGCTATAGCCACAGCATTGGGTTGTGCAAGCACATCGCGGGCATGTTTTTCGATTTCACCCAGTTCGACCCGGTATCCGTGGATCTGCACCTGGTTGTCGATCCTTCCGCAGAACATCACATCACCCTCGTCGTCGACAAACACCAGGTCGCCTGTCCGGTAGTAGCGCCGGATCCTGCCTTCTGTCTCCATTTCAAAAAAAGACGCGGCCGTTCTCGCGGGGTCGTTCCAGTATCCCCTGGTCACCTGATCGCCGGCGATGCACAGTTCACCTTTCCGGCCCGGCGGAACCGGTTTCAGAAAGTGATCGACCACCACCATCGCATTATCACCGAAGGTTCGCCCGATGGAGACGATGCCCCCATAGGACTTTTCTGCCGGCAGGTCCTTGTGCCAGTCGAAGATCAGACAGTTGATGGTGGCCTCGGTGGGTCCGTAGACATTCTGGATCCTGGCATTCGGTACCGAACCGGCCCAGGCTTCAGCCAGGATAACCGGAAAAGCTTCGCCCCCGAGAAGGCAGTATTTGAGATCTTCCAGCCGGATCGAAGAGAAGTACGGCTTGAGGTAGGCCAGCGTCGAGGGGGGCATCTTCACAAAGGTCAGCCGGTGTTCCTGCATCAGGCGGTAGGCATAGAGATACTTGATCTCATTACGCGGCACCGTATACACGCAGGCGCCGAGGGTCAGCGGTACGGTGTAGCAATGAACCGATGCATCGAACGACAGGTCGTAGATCTGCAGGAACCGGTCTTCCGGACCCATATCATAGCCATACCGGATGAACGCGCTAACGAAAGCATTCAGGTTCCGCCGGCTGATGGGCACCCCTTTGGGTTCCCCCGTGCTGCCCGAGGTGAAGAGAACATAGAAGTCATCCCCGGGAGATGCGGGAATGATCTCCGGTCCGCCGCCTTCGTCCGGAACAAAGGTATTGATGAGTTGCAGGCGGGAATCCGGCGTCAGGGCAGACCCGGGGATCTCGAGGGAATGGAGGACATACGTGATTCCCGTCTGACGGAGGATACTCTCATTCCTGGCGGCGGGATTTCCGGGGTTCAGGGGGATATAGGCTTTGCCGCTGAACCAGGCGGCATAGATCGCAGCGTAGGTTTCCACGTCGTCAAAGGTGAACAGGCCAATGTATTTATCCTCCGCGGGAACGGTGCTCAGAATGAGCGACTGGATCGCCGCCACCTTTTCCCTGAATTCGCCGTACGTGTAATACACCCCCTGGATGTAGAAGGCATTTCTCACCGGGAAAAGTTCAAAATTCTCAACGAGCCTGTCCAGTAATGAAAAACTCATAATGCAGCATTTGTGGGTTCACCCGTGTCTATGCCGGCCGCGAAATCCTGTTGCGTCCGGTCATGGATTTCAGGATGTAATAAAAATACTCGGTTTTGAGATAATTTTCAGCATCAATCCCTGATTTTTCAAGGGGTATTCTCTGGAAGTGGGGATAGGCTTCATCCGCCTTCAACCCTGAGGTCCCAAACGATGCATCCAGCAATGTCCTGCCTTCCGGGTAAAGTTTACCGAACACCTTCTTCCCCACCCCGATATCGCTGAACGGAAATGAAAACAGGGAATACGGGATGCCGAACCGCCTCCTGATGTCCTCAACGCTGCTGATAATCGTGTCAAACTGGGCATCGGCATCGAGATCTCTGAATGACGGATGATCGTGGCTGTGACCGCCGATGTAAAAGCCCCTGTCGAGTAAATTCCGGATTTCCGGCTCATCGAGGTAAGGATGATGGCTGTCGAGGTACCCACGGGTGTCTACGTCCATGATCTCTTCCAGCCGGCCGATCATTTCCCGGGACGCATAGCCGAGATCCAGCATGGCCCGGATCAGACCGGTCCTGCCGGTTTTTTCCAGTCCCATAAGACGGGAGGCTTCTTTGAGCGTCCGGTCAGAAAGGCCCCCAAGGCTAAGCCTGTCGATGAGAAGAGAAACGCGGTAACGGAAGAAGAGACCCTGGTTGCCGATGAAATCATTGTTCAGGAAAAAAACCGCATTCAGCCCCTTTTCTTCAAGGACAGGAGCGATAAATTCAGAAACTTCATGCAGGCCGTCGTCAAAGCTGAGGATGAAGGCCGGTTTACCGCCGGGTTTCATCTTTTCCGGGTTGATCAGCCATTCAGGTGAGGCCGGTTCGAAATATTTCAGCATGCCGTCGAGATCGGAGCGGAATTCGGCCAGGCTTTTCACCCGGTAAAGATGACGGATATGGGGTGGCGGGTCGTCGCTGACCATATGGTAGAAGGGAAAGATGAGTGTTTTGCCCGTCAGCCGGATCATCCTGCCGAGCGAAAGCGGTGTCGCCACGGGAGAGAGTATGTTTCGTATTTCGGGCATATTCATCTTTTGATTAACCGGAAAATGGCTGGCAACCTGTTGATTTCCAGTGTATCGTAGCGGCTTTCCCTGGCACCGAATCCGGTGAAAAAACGGGCGATTCCCGGGATATTCGATCCTTCGAAATCGAGCACCAGGCCGGTGCCGGCGTAATTGCCGATGATATAATCGACGATGCCGAACATGGCTCTCGAGTTTTTGCCTTCTTCACCAGAAACCGGGATGAGGTAATAGATCCGCCCGGCGAATACGGCAAAGAAGGCCGCGGCGACGAGGCGGTCCCCGACAATGGCCCCGATGAGCCGGCCGTGGCCCATCTTCATGACCTTATCCACAAAGCAATCCATCCATTCAAAATGCTCGCGGGGACGCGGAACGGCGGAATTTTCCCTCTTCAGCCTGACGAGGTCGGGCACGGTGATCTTATCGGTCAGCTCCACGAAAGGCAGAGATTTCTGGATATTCCTGTGTGTGTTGTCGGTGTACATCTCATTGATATCCTGATAATTCCGACCCAGCCGTAATTCGAAATTGCTGTTCTTTGACACCGGCAACTTCAATCCGCTGGTGTCATTGGTGTAATTCAGATTGAATTTCCCATACCGGATAAATTCCGGAATGGCGTCGATAAACTCAGCCGTCTTTGCCGCATTCACCCACGACCTGGAGAAGACTCCCATTTGTTGGCTGTAGAAGGGCTGGAAGAGATAGGTGATCCCGAATTTTTTTTTCATCGTCACCGGCATCACCGCCTGGTAATCGTCTTCCACGAGTCCGCCCCATCCGGGAGCCGTCAGATCCAGATACCATGACAAGGCATATATCAAACCGGCTTTTGAATGCCCGATGCATTCATCCCATTTCTTCCGGTCTATTTTTCCCTGTTCGATATAGTGTATCATCTCAATACGTTTCATTAATCCATGAGAGCATACTGCTGTATACTTTTCTCCACCCGGACCATTCCCCTGAGTCGCCGAGGGAGTCATTATGCCAGACCGGAATGAAGATTCCGCCTTCCCGCCGGACGGTCGTGGCCAGATCCCTTATTTTTTCAAGCGCCTGCCCGGGCCCGAGTGAAAGATAATCCTTCAGTGTACGGTCCATGACCGCAAAGGGAAAGATTTTGAGCGGGCTGACGCTGTCCAGCACAAGATCGTAAAAAAGGAACGGGCTGGAGGTCCCTGCCCTGAACCCGGTGTGATCGGCGTATCCCATGGTGTAATCCTCGGTGAACCCGGCTTCCGCCATGCGCCGGAGGGTCGACGGAAAAGTCAGCCTCAAAAAATGCTGCCGGACACGGGTCAGCCTCCTGCCGGTGATCGATTCTATGATTTTGCGCTCCTTCGCGAACATCGCCGGATTCTCACCGCTGTGGTAAGAAGGATGGAACCCGACGGTAAAACGGGAGTCCATTTCAGCCACGAGCTTTTTCCATTCGGGATTGGATACCGGGTTGTTGAGGTCGAATTTCCCTCCGGGACCGGCGTGCATGAACACCGTGAGATTTTCACCGTGGTTTTCCCGGATAAATCCATAGCTGTCGTTAGGATCCGTTTTACGACCGCCGAGGACAGCGACCCTGTCTGAAACCCCCTGAAGATCGCCGTGCAGGGCGGTCTTCGCCAGTCCGCCGGCTGTCCGGTAAAAACCTTTGTTCTTCACCAGCCATGCCACATCGATATCGATGGTGGGCAGGAAGACGGCCGGAGGCCGTGATGCCTTCACATTTGGCATCTTCTGTTTCAGCCGGTCTGCCAAATCGTTCGCCCACCGGTTAACGACCGGTATCTCAAGGAAGCCGTGACGGTAAGCCAGGCTTTCGGTTGAAGGAAACCGTCCGTGGGCATCGGCCCGGAACGGCAGGTACTCTTCATAACGCGAGATGAGGTAGAAGGCAGCGGAAAACAGGTCGAAAGGCAGGTCGCCGATGTCGGTGGGAAAAAGAAAGATCCCCCCGTCCCCTTTGCCTACCTCAGGGATGAAAGGCCGGATGCCCTGTTCCCCGAGAAAGCCCGAAGGCTGAATGATGAAACTGCCGTCGACGGGATGGTCCGAGTAGGAGATCACCGGACCGGTGAGGGAAGAGGCTTCTTCCCGGTCGGTGGTGAAGCGGGGGTTCATACCCAGCAGGTCGCCAAGAACAAACCCGGCGATATACCGGAGCCGGGGGCCCATATGTTCGGAAAAAACAAGCATGGTGTTAAATATCCAGTTCAACCACGGTGATTCCTGCCCCACCGAGTTCAACATGTTCGTCGGCAAAATTCCTGACCACATCCATTCCCGAGAGATACTGACGAACCAGTTCCCTCAGGATACCGTTTCCTTTTCCGTGCAGGACGCGCAAATGGCGGGCCTGGACCATGACGGCCTGATCGATAAAATCGGTCAGCAGGGAGATCGCCTCGTCACCGCGTTTGCCCCGTATGTCGATCTCGGGGCTGAAATCCAAACGTCGCCGGCTGACACTCCAGTCGCCAAGTTGCGATGAGCTCCTGACCGGAGGTTCCATTTTCCGGTATTTTTCCTCGCTGATCTTCTCCAGCGATGCCATATCGACCACTGTCTGCAGGCTGCCAAAGGCCACCGTTGCCCTCGCGCCTTTTATCCGCATCACTTCCCCGGGTGTTTCCTGCCCTTTCATCAGCACATAATCACCGGGACGGATCACCTCGCCGGCCTCCCCGGTCTTCACCGGGTTCCTGTTACGAAGGGCAGGTCTGACCGACCTGATCGTTTCTCCGGTGCGCCTCAGCTCGTCCAGCCTCTGCTTCAGTTCATCGCCCACTTCACCGGGGGTTTCAACCCCGGCTTCCTCATTGACCTTCTGCCTGAATTCCTCCAGTTTTTTCCGGGCCTCACGTGTCTTTGCCTTATCCGCTTCGGTCTCACGGATCTCACGGATGGTCTTTTCGATCTGCCTGTTGGCCCCGGACAGCAGCTGCTCCGCCTCTTCTTTGGCTTCACGGAGAATTTTCTTGCGCAGTTTATCGGTATCGCTCAGTTCGAGATCGTATTTTTCAACCAGCCCGGCGAGACGTTTCTCCGCCAGCCGGATCTTCTGCCGCTTGGTTTCCCAGTATTTCTTGTCGCGGATGATATCCCTGAGATGCTTTTCGAAATCGACATGTTCCTGTCCGACTTTTTCCCTGGCCGACTGAATGATCTGTTCAGGCAGGCCGATCTTGCGGGCGATCTCAAAAGCGAAGGAGGAACCCGGCCTTCCGGGTGCAAATTTGTATACCGGCAGCATTTTGTTGGTATCGAACAGCATGGCCCCGTTCATGATGCCGTCGGCGGAGGCGGCAAAATGCTTCAGGTTCGTGTAATGGGTGGTGATCACGCCAAATACGCGGGCTTCATTGAGGCTCTCCAGGACGGCCTCGGCGATGGCGCCCCCCAGCATCGGCTCCGTCCCGCTGCCAAATTCATCGATGAGCACCAGGCTCCGGTCGCCGGCATGACGGGTGAACTGTTTCATGTTGATCAGGTGCGAACTGTAGGTGCTCAGGTCGTTTTCGATCGACTGTTCATCGCCCATATCGAGGAATATGCTTTCGAAACACCCGCAGACCGATGTTTCCGACATGGTGACCATGAACCCGCACTGGAGCATATACTGAAGCAGACCGGCGGTCTGAAGACACACCGATTTACCCCCGGCATTGGGACCGGAAATCAGCAGGATCCGGTTCGTCACGTCGAGTTTCAGATCGAGGGGAACGACTTCATCTTCCTTGTGAAGTTCCCGGAAAGACAGGTATAACAGCGGGTGTATGGCGCGTGTGCCAGTCCATCTCCGGCTCGTTCCGGACGGCAGGCATAACGGCGTTGATATCGAGGGCAAACCGGGCCCTGGCCCGGACCGCATCGATGCGGGCCAGAAAACGGTGCGAACGGTGCAGGTCATCGATGTAAGGACGGATAAAGTCGGTGAGCGCTGCCAGGATCCGGACGACCTCCCGGCGGTCGGCAATCTCCAGTTCACGGAGTTCATTGTTGGCCTCCACCACCTCGGCAGGTTCGATAAACGCCGTTTTGCCGGTGGCCGATTCATCGTGGACATACCCCTTGATCAGCCTTTTGTTCACGGCGGGAACGGGAATAACGGGACGTCCGTTGCGGATGGTCAGCGTCGCATCTTCGTCGACCAGCCCCTGCTGCCTGGCGGTCTCGAGCAACCGGTTGATCTGCTTCGATATGGCCGCTTCCCTGCCGCTGATGTCGCGACGTATGCGATTCAGATCGGGGGAGGCATTGTCCCTGATCCGGCCCTGCTTATTGAGTATATTGCCAATGCGGTCGATGACGGCCGGGAAGACCGTGACCTCCGAAGCCATCCCCGATAGTCGCGGGTATTCACCCTGTTCGCCGGATTTCAGGAACGTCAGGATGGCCCTGACGGCATCGAGCGCCTTTTTCAGATCGAAAAACTCCTGTTCTTCCAGGAAAGCACCTTCAACCCCCGCCTTTTTCAGCAGGCGTGAGATGTCGATAAAATGCCCGATGGGAAATTCTTTGCCGTTGATGATGATCTGCCGGAATTCTTCAATTTCCTCCAGCCTGGACCGGATGCGTTCCGGATCGGATGAAAATTCCGAATGCATAATCTCTTCCCTGCCGGGATCGAAGAGGCAGAATTTGGTCGCCTGTTCCCGGATCTTGTCAGCACCGATTTTCTTTTCGAAATTGTCAGGATAGATCACATTCGATGGATTTTAAGGCAAAGGTAATAAAATAATGGATTACGCCGGGGTGGCGGGATGTGGAGAAAACCTCTGAGCATCGATTCATGACCATTCAGGCCCGCGGAGAGAGGGGCACCTAAAGAGGAGAGCCAATCCTGCCGGCAGCGGCATTTCAGGTGAACGGGAAAGGACCGTGGCGTCAGCATTCCGGTCCAAAAAACCCGGGGGCAATCTTTTTCATCATCACCGTTTGTCTTCAGCCTCTCCATACATCAGGCTGTTCAACTCCTCTTCCATAACGGCCGGTGCGACCTTGAGCACCAGGTAATAATCCCTCCCGCCCTGATCGCCGGTCCAGATATTCCGGCTGTGGACCAGGTCGCCCGGCATCTTTGGATCGGTCACCTCCAGGCGGTTCGTTCCCCGGATGAGGTCGAAGTACTTTCCGGTTCCCCTGACGGCGATGTAGGCGGAGATTTCATCCCAGCTGTACCGGTCGGCTCCTCCGGTGTAAAGCCTGAAAGCCATGGCAACGGGATGTTTTTCCGGACTGAAAAGCTCGTCAAAGTCCCCGCCGGTCTTCACCTGCCAGCCCACTTCGAATCCGCCGAATATGGCTTTGACCGGCCAGTTTTCAAGCACATATTCCGACTCATGGGCATAGGTGTTGAAGTTGAATTCTTCATTGCCCTGGGGATACTGACCACCCATGCATGACCAGTATTTCACCTTTTGTCTGACGAGGTCGGGCCCGGAGAGCGTGCTGAATTCGTCGGGCCCGGATTTCAGAAGGTCGTCAAGGTTATTCAGGTAACCCGTGGTGACGATGACCACCGAATGATCGGGCTGTGCCGCAAGGATCTTCCGGTAGAGACTGCAGGCTCCGGGAGCGAAGGATCCGTTCTTCAGGTCGTGGGGAAAATGATCGGCCACTTCCTTTGAGTAATTGCTCACCCGGTCGGGGATATTGTGGCATCCCTGGTAAATGCCCACCGGGATATCGCCGCGTTTATAATAGGTATCAATGGCGTCTACGCATGCCGCACCCCAGTAACCATCGTAGGAACGTGCACTGGAAGATACCATGATGCCGAGGATGTCACATTCGCCGAGGGTACTGAGACGGTGGAGCAGGGCGAGCGCGCCGGCATCGTCCACATCGAGGGCGATGTCGGTGTCCAGGATGAGCTTCACCGGCTGGGCGGAAAGGCCGGGAATCATCATGAGGAAGATCACCAGCGACAGGAAAAATGGTTTCATGGGAAAGTAGTTATCATTTGATGGCATGGTGTTGTGCGGTATTCCGGTGCAATTTCCTATCAACTTATTCCGCTTTTTTTTAAGAGCATCAAGCACTCAAAATCCGTTAAACGCTTTATTAGTATGAAGCCTAATAAATGACTAGATCGGATTTCATTAGCGAAAGATAGAATAAAAAACATTAGTGTCCTGTAAAAAAAAGATGTAACTATGATTTATGCTTACTAGCGTGGCGCGAAGGCCTCCAAAATGCCACATCACCGTGGGCCTTGTGGGTAAAGGCCGGGATGATTTTGGTTGGATTTTTTTGTCTACTTTTTTGATCAAGTAAAAAAGTAAATGCATGTCCGGCATGAGGACAAGAAATTATAAGATAGTGAATACTTTAATTGTCTATATAGTTTAATTGTATCTGTCATATCTCATCATTGTCATTTTTAACCAGACAACTTGATTAAAAATAGCAAACACGCATTTCCCCGTACAATTTTGCCTGCCCACGCCGGTTCAGTTGAATTCATCCTCGATCCGGAATGCGTTCCCTTCTCCCTTCAACTTATAATCACGGTCATTCCAGATCAGGTCGCCGGTAACCGAATCGGGCAGGTCGATGTTGAACTGACGGAAACCGTCATCATGCTGGTACCTGAACCTGATGATCCCCTGCGGATGGGGCATGGTGGCTTCGATGTGCTGCAGGTGCCCTGGCGCCGGGCGGATCCGCACCGATTTGAAGCCGGGTTCAGCCGGAACGATACCGCAAACGGTGGCCAGGAATTCATAGCCGGGTGAAGCGCTCCAGCCATGGCAGTCCGAACGGGTGGGATCCTGTTTTTCAGCAAAAGTGGTCAACCCGAGCTTCAGCATGTCTTCCCATGGGTCCAGGAGCTCCAGGAAGAGGTCTCCCCTTCCGGCGATCCCGAGAGCACGGTTTAAAAAGAAACGGTAATACACGGTTGCCTGAATAAGATCGGGGTCGAAGGCAATCCGTTCGATAAATTTTCCCGCTTCATACGGCGGGACGAGACCGGTGATGACGGCGAGGATGTTGGCATGCTGGCTGTACTCGGTCTTTTCCGGGGAATCGGCGAGCAGGTTCTTCCTGTCGTCCCAGCAGTTTTGAAAAGTTCCCCGGATGATCGCCCGGGCCGAGCGCATGAATTCGTCGGCCTCCTGCTGTCTTCCTGCGGCCGAGAACAATTCCGAGGCCGATTTCAGGGCCCAGGCATATTGCAGGCTGAGGATGGAAGACCGGCCGCCTACGGCCCCTTTGGGAACGCCACCCGTTCGCTGGTCGGGGATCCAGGGCCATTGTTCGGACCAGTCGACAAAATTCCAGTAGGGCACATGGCTGAGCATTCCCGAGACCGGGTCGACATACTGCGAATGCCAGTCCAGGACGCCTTTGATGCCGTCGAGGAAGCTGAAGACAAAGGCAGGATCATCCCGGAGCATAAAGTAGTCATGAACCATGAGTGTCCAGAAAAGAGAGAACGGCGGGATAATGTTCCGTCCGCGGTCGGGATATGCCGCCGGGGTCAGACCGGTGCTGTCGATGGAATGGCTGAACTGCGTGATCGCGTTGCGCATCAGCCTGTCGTCACCCGAGATATAGAGAGAGATCAAAGCCTGTATCCTGGTGTCGCCGATGTATTGAAGTTGTTCGTAGTAAGGGCAGTCCATGTAGGTTTCCCAGGCACAAAGGCGGGCGGTTCGCCACGCGGTTTCCCAGATGGTTTTCAGTTCGGGATCGTCGCTGGAGAAGGCGGCTTTTTCCTCAAAGGGATAGGCCGTGAAAACGCCATGAAAATCAATGATTTTCAGGGTATCGGCCCCGGTCTTCACGTCGAGCATGGCATAGCGGTAGGTCCGGAACCATGAAGGCGAAAACATGGCATCGTTATGCCCGTCGGGAAGGATGATATCATGACATCCGATCATGACCTTGCCATGGGTCATGTCCCGGTTTCCTTTCGCCAGTCCTTCTCCCACCAGTTCTCCGTTCCTGTTGCGGTTCCCCGGAGAATAAAGGGATTCGGCCCAGGTGAGCCGGATGGTGGATCCCTTCCCCCCGCTGTAGTGCAGTTCAGGGAATCCGGTGGTCAGCACACCATTGTCGAACAAGAGGCGGACCACGCTGTGAGGGGGCACGGCAAAGGACGGGTTGGAAGCCGACAATTCTGCGATGCGCAAGGCCCCATAAGCCTCGGCAATTCGCACAAAGCGATTGACCTGACGTTCCAGGGCGGGGATGTTCCGTTCTTCCAGCTGCCAGGGAAGATTCTGACCGTTTTTCAGATTCAGGCTGTCACCCACCGCCGGCTGCCAGTTTTCATATCCGCAGTCCGACCTGTTCCACGCGAAGATGCCCAGGCTGTCGACCACAGAATCACACGCCGGGGCCAGAAATCCTCCTCTCACATCCACTCCGTCGGTCACCGGCAAGGGTTCCCGCGAGAGGTTTTTCGCGAAGAGCCATTTGCCCGGCGTGTTCAACCCGGGTATTTTTGCACAGGCAAACCAGAATGCCGGCCTGACGGTGATCATGGAAGCCCCGCCATAGCGGCCGAAATAATCCACCTGCACGGCGATGAGATTTTGTCCTTTCTTCAGCAGGTGACCGATATCATAACGGTCGTATTTCCAGTGAGCGACATCCGATAACTGTGGTCCCGTACCGGCAAATTGTCCGTTGACGTAAAGCTTGTACCGTTTATCAGCCGATATCCGGACATCGAGATGTTCCGGCACCTTTTTCATCCGGAATTCCTGTCGAAAATACCAGCTTCCGCTCCGGGTCTGACCGGGTGCACTCATTGTGAACCAGGAAGGACCGGTCACATGGTTGTGGTAAAAACGGCAACCGGAAATCCATACCGAAAGCAAAAACACCAGGATGATCGTCAGTCGTTGTCTCATGGAGAAGGAGATATGGTTATACTCCGGGAGAGCCGGGCCGGCGGGCAACCGGGCCGGCAACTTCTTTATACGGCGCATCCGGAAAATAGGTTCACGACCCTGCCGGGCATGATCCGGCATCCTGTCAGAACATCTTCCCCATGGCCAGACCGATGAGCATTGCCACGAACATAATGGCTAAACCGATGATGGTCAGGATGCCGATAAAAACAAAGAAGCTCTTGAGGTAGCGGATGGCCTCGCCGAAAAGAGCGTGGTCAGCTTTCTTGAGCGCCTTCCGCATCAGGTCGGCAAACCGGAACAGGAACCATGTCGGGAAGAAATAGACAACAGCCATCAGGATGTACAGGAAGAAGATAACCCCCCTGGATATCGACTGACCGTAGGGCCCGGCCGGGATAGGTCCCGTGATAAAAAGAATTGAAAAACTGAAGACAATCATCAAAGCCAGCATGATAAAACCGACGATGGCAAGAAATCCCGCCCATTTTCCGATTTCATTCATGTTGGTGCCGGTCTCCTGATCGATCCGAAATTCAGCCGGCAATTCCTGGTTGTTTTCCATTGTTGGTGAATTTTAGGTTTTGGTAACACTTCTAAAGATATTAAAAACTTCTGAACCGGGAAATCCGGGTTATCGGGAACGTGTCGCCAGCCCACGCGATTACGGAATGCCTCATGCCTGGCCGGCCGTCATCATCTCCTGAAGCTTTCGGCTTCCCGTTCAATAAATTCACTCAGGCTGCACGGCTTGCGACCGGTAAGTTTTTCAACATCATCGGTGATATCGGGTGCGCGTTCAAAGGCCTGAAGGTAATGCAACAGGATCATGACAAAAATCTGCCCGGAGGGAAGGCCTTCCTTGCGTTTTTCCAGGTAGAAATTGAAAAGGGTCGGGCTGATGTACTTAATCTCCCGTTCGAGTTGACGGGAAAGCAGTCCTGCCACCTGGCTGAAATTGAGGTTATCCCTCCCGGTGAGGGTATAGACGGTATTCCTGTGTTTCGGGAAGTCACGCAGTACGATGGCCGAGACACGGGCGATATCGTGCAAATCGATCCAGTTAAAGACCCCGTCGCGTGCCGGCAGGAAGATCCGGTCTTTCCCGACGATGTCGTCGAGAAGGACGGTGGTCAGGTTTTGCATAAAATAAGCCGGGCGGATGAATACGAAATCGAATCCCAGGCTGATCACCATATCCTCGATCTTATGATGCGGGATGATCCGGCTCTTTTCAACTCCCTGGACCGAGAGGAAAACGATTTCATGGATGTCCATTTCGCGGGCCTCTTCGAGGAAGGGCAGAAAATACTTGTTAACGGCGGCCAGCTGTGGTGGACGGAGAAGGAAGATCGTGTCGATGTCCTTCAGGGCGGAAGCGTATGTCCGCGTGTCTTCAAAATCCAGATGCCTGACATTCAACGAGGCCGGTTCGGCAAGCAATTCTTCAGCGCGGTCCACATCGCGCACAGCCGCGAAGATCTTATGTCCCTTTTCGTTGCGCAGTTCCTCCGCGATCAGCGTTCCGGTATTTCCCGTGGCACCGGTGATGAGAATGTGTTTCATATTTTTCAGTCGTTTTAGCGTTCTTCGAACTCCCGGCCAAAGCTCCCCTCACCCATCGGTAAAAATCCACGGACCTCACGCCGCACCATCGCTCAGGAATCTGTCTGCCGGCCCTGCCTGGTGAAATACCACTCATCTTCACCGGAGAGCCGGGCATTGAAATAATAACCGTCCTCATCGAAGGCCCGAAGGTCATCGGCCTTTTCAATCCTGTTGCGGAGGATGAAACGGGTCATCGCCCCCCGGGCATTCTTCCCGTAGACGGTGATAAATTGATATGCCCCGTTGCGCTCCTCCCTGAAATGACAGGTCACCACCCTTGCGTTCAGCCTGCCGGTGTTGACGGCCCGGAAATATTCCTGGCTGGCCAGGTTGAGAAGTACCCGTTCCGCATGTCCATCCAAAGCATTTTTCAGGGCCCTGGTGGTCCTGTCGCCCCAGAAGGCATAGAGATCGGGTTGTTTTCCAACGTTAAGTCTTGTACGCATCTCCAGCCGGTAGGGTTTGACAAGATCCAGGGGCCTCAGGATTCCGTAAAGTCCCGAGAGGATCCGTAGGTGGTCCTGGGCGTATAACAAATCATCGGCCCCGAGTGTTTCTGCCTTCAACCCGTTAAAAACCTCACCTCTGAACATCAGAAGCGCCTGGACGTCATTTTCGGGTGAAAGAGGCCGTGTCCATTCCATATACCGCCGGAAAGTCAGATCGGCGAGTTCCCGGTTGATTTCCAGGAGTTCCTGTAATGCGGCCGGAGACAGTCGTTGCATTTGGCGGGCAAGTTTTTTCGCCACAGCCAGAAATTCAGGCACTGTAAAGACGTCAGTCACCCTTCGGTGGTGCTCAATAAGGGTTTTGGAAGGAGAAAGAATGGCGATCATCGATATGTGTTCATCTGTGTTAGTCGCTGCAGCCCAGGAAGAAATGGAAAGGAACCAGCGGTTTCCCGGTTCCGGTGCAAAGATCTTTTTTTATTTATTCAGACAAATTTCCAAACTTTGGGTTCATAAAACAAACGATTATGAAGGAATATTCAGCAATCATTGCCAGGTCCACCGGCCTGGAGGAACGGCATGTTTCCAACACGGTCAAGCTTCTCGGGGAAGGGGCGACGATCCCGTTCATCAGTCGGTACCGCAAGGAGATGACCGGGAGTATGGATGAGGAACAGGTGGCCGCGGTCAGGGATGAACTGGCCCGGCTCCATGAACTCGACAAACGGAAACAGACCGTTCTGAAAACCATTGAAGAGCAGGATAAACTGACACCGGAGCTGAAGAAAAAGATTGAAGACTGCGACAACATCACCGATCTCGAAGATCTCTACCTTCCCTACAAACCCAGGAAACGGACAAGGGCGACCATTGCCCGTGACCGGGGCCTTGAGCCCCTGGCACGACTGGTGATGAAGCAGAAAGAATTACAGATCTTCAAAAAGGCTGAGGAATATGTCTCTGAAGAGGTGCCGACGGCCGAAGATGCCCTGCAGGGTGCCCGCGACATCATTGCTGAATGGATCAGCGAAAACCAGAAAGCCCGGAACCTGGTCAGGCATCACTTTAGCAGGAATGCCCTGGTCACCTCAAAGGTGATAAAGGGCAAAGAGGAAGAAGGCATCAAATACAAGGATTATTTCGAATTCAGCGAGCCCCTGAAGAAATGTCCTTCTCACCGGATACTGGCCATGCGGAGGGGGGAGCAGGAAGGCATCCTGAAGGTGAGCATTGAGCCGGTGGATGAAGACGTTGTGAACGGACTCACCGGCCTTTTCGTCGAGGGGTACTACGATGTTTCACAGCAGGTGGAGTTGGCGGTGAAAGATGCCTGGAAACGTCTCCTCGGCCCTTCCATCGAAAATGAATTCAAAGCCTCATCCAAAGAGAAAGCCGATGAAGAAGCCATCCGCGTTTTTGCGGAAAATCTCAGGCAGCTGCTCTTGGCTTCGCCCCTGGGACAGAAATCGGTACTGGCGCTCGATCCGGGCTTCCGGACAGGCTGCAAGGTAGTCTGCCTCGATGCCCAGGGCAATCTGCTTCATAATGCCACCATCTATCCGCATCCCCCGCAGGAAGACAGGAATGGCGCCGCCAAAAAAATCGACACGCTCGTGCAGCAATATAAAATTGAAGCCATCGCCATCGGGAACGGAACCGCAGGCAGGGAAACGGAAAATTTCATCCGGAATATCCGGTTTGACCGCGAAATCCAGGTCTTCGTGGTCAGCGAAGCCGGAGCTTCCATCTATTCCGCCTCCAAAGTGGCCCGCGAAGAATTCCCCGATTATGACGTGACCGTCAGGGGGGCCGTCTCCATTGGCCGGCGGCTGATGGATCCCCTTGCCGAACTCGTCAAGATCGAACCCAAATCCATTGGTGTGGGCCAATACCAGCACGATGTGGATCAGGGCAAACTGAAATCGGGCCTCGACCAGGTGGTGGAAGTCCTGTGTAAACATGGTCGGGGTCAACCTCAATACCGCCAGTAAACATCTTCTGACCTACATCTCCGGACTGGGACCGGTTCTGGCACAAAACATCGTCGATTACCGCAGGGAAAACGGCGCCTTCAAGACAGCGCCGGCAGCTGATGAAGGTTCCCAGGATGGGTGCCAGGGCATTTGAACAATCGGCCGGTTTCCTGCGCATCGATAACCCGGAATACCCGCTCGACAATACGGGGGTTCATCCGGAAAGCTATCCATATCGTGGAAAAAATGGCCCGGGACCTCGGCTGCGACCTGATCGACCTGATGCATTCGAAGGAATTGCGGGAAAAGATCGATATCAACCATTATGTCGAAGGAAATACCGGATTGCCGACCCTCAACGATATCATGAAGGAACTTGAAAAACCCGGCCGGGATCCGCGCTCGAAAATCGAAATTTTTGAATTCTCACGCGATGTGTTCAAAATCGGTGATCTCAGGCCCGGGATGATCCTTCCGGGCATCGTCACCAATATCACCAATTTCGGCGCCTTCGTCGATGTGGGAGTCAAACAGGACGGCCTCGTTCATGTTTCACAGCTCGCCAACCGGTTCGTCAAAGATCCCAATGAAGTGGTGAAACTCCACCAGCATGTGAAGGTGAAGGTCCTGGAAGTGGATGTCGCCCGGAAACGGATCCAGTTGTCGATGAAAGAGGCGGAATAAAAGCAGGCAGGACGGAATTTTCCGATTTTCGCTCACCCGGGGTCCCGCCCTGAACATTCCGGAACGGCTCCTGTTCTTTTATTTTTAAACAGTTTAAATTAACTTTGCAGCAAAATTTATGAGAATGTACGATATTAAGGAAATGGTCAGACCCTGGGTGGTTGACCGGGTAAGAGATTTATGTAAAGGAACTTATGTGTTACGTTTCAGCAGGAACGGCATGAAATTCAAACCCGGGCAGCATCTGGTGGCCGGATTGCACGATTCGGCCGAATCGCGGGAATATTCAATATACAGCGGCGTCGATGAGGATTATCTGGAAATTCTTGTCCGGGAAGTGGAAGAAGGGATGGTCAGTAAAAGACTCCGGCATCTCAACAAAGGGGATATCATCGATATCAGCGGGCCATACGGATTTTTCATGTACAATTCCCAGCCGCCCAGTTTCAAAAAACTGGTTTTTATTGCCAGCGGTACCGGTGTCGCGCCGTTCCACAGTTTTGCCCGGTCATTTCCGCATGCCAACTACACGCTGATCCACGGAATCCGGACCATTGACGAGGCTTATGACCACGACCACTTCGCCGGGGGGCGTTACATCACCTGCACCTCCCGCGATACAAGCGGTGATTTTCATGGACGGGTGACGGCCTATTTGCACACGACAACGTTTGATCGTGACGTTCTTATTTATCTTTGCGGAAACAGCAATATGATTTTCGATTCGATGGACATTCTGCAGAAAAAAGGCTTTTCACAATCGCAGATGTACACGGAAGTCTATTTTTAAGGAAGGAAGAACAGTATGTATTATCACCTGATCACGCTGGGGTGCCAGATGAACATCTCTGACAGTGAGCGACTGCACACGATCATCCGGGGTATGGGATATATTTACACGGAGAATGAGGAAGAGGCCAACCTGCTTGGCATCCTGGCATGTTCTGTCCGCCAGAAAGCCATCGACAAGGTCTATTCCCGGATTTACAAATGGAACAGGTGGAAAAACAACCGTAACCTGATCACCTTCATTTCAGGCTGCATGCTGCCGGCCGACCGGGAAAAATTCCTGAAACTCTTCGACCTGATCTTTCCGATGAGTGAGGCCGGAAGCTTTCCCGACATGATCCGGGAATACGGTGTGGTGACCGAGGCCGGATTCAACGGGAATCCGCTGAGCATTCCGAAGAATGAGCATATCTTCTCCCTGTGGAACATTCAACCCACTTACCGTTCCGATTTTGAGGCCTATGTTCCCATCCAGAATGGCTGCGACAAATTCTGCACATTTTGCGCCGTGCCCTATACCCGGGGACGGGAGGTGTCGAGGCCATCAGCCGAGATCCTGGATGAGGTGAGGAAACTCATCCGCTCGGGTTACAAAACCATCACACTGCTCGGACAGAATGTCAATTCATACGGTTTTGACAAAAAGGGCGAGGAACTGAATTTTGCCCGGCTCCTCGAAGAGATCGGGAAGATGGGTGAAGAAACCGGCCGGGAATTCCTGGTCTATTTCACCTCGCCTCATCCCCGGGACATGAACCCGGAGGTGATCGATGTCATGGCCCGCTACCGGTGCATCGCCAAGCAGGTTCATCTGCCGCTTCAATCGGGTGACGACAGGGTATTAATCCGCATGAACCGGAAACATTCCATGGAACGTTACCGGACCATAGTCAGGTATATCCGGGAAAAGATGCCCGAAGCCACCCTGTTCACCGATATCATCGTCGGTTTCAGCGGAGAGACCGAAGAACAGTTCATGAACACCGCCGAAGCCATGAGGGAATTCGGCTTCAACATGGCCTATATCGCCCAGTATTCGCCCCGGCCCGGTGCAGCAGCTTACCGGTGGGAAGATGATATCGCGAAAGAGGAAAAGAAAAGGAGGCTAAACGTGCTGACCGGGATACTGGCCGGGATTTCCGGTGAGTACAACGGGACGCTCGTCGGGAAGACGCTGCGGGTGCTGGTCACCGGAAAAGACAGGAAACCGGGGTACCTGTGCGGACTCACCGAGGGAAGGATCAATGTCCGCTTTCCCTCACCCCAAACGGGACTGGTCGGACGGTTTACCAATGTGAAGATCACGGCCGCCACGGAATTTTCCCTGGAAGGAGAAACGGAAAAGACGCAAATCGTCTCGCTTCAGCCGGAATAGCCAATCGGTCTGTTGCAGACCATGGCGTCCGGAACAGAGTGGCGGGGAAGGAAGGAAGGAAGGAAGGAAGGAAGGAAACCATGACGAATTACGGAGAATCATTCATGAAAAAAGTTGCATTTAAGACCCTCGGTTGCAGGCTGAACCAGTATGAGACGGATGCCCTGGTCACGCAATTTCACAATGCAGGATACCAGGTGGTGGATTTCGGTGAAAAGTCGGATGTCACCGTCATCAACACCTGTACGGTAACCAACCAGAGTGATCAGAAGTCGAGGAATTTCATTCACCAGGCGGCGGGGTTCAATCCGGGCAGCGTTCTGGTGGTCGCCGGTTGCATGGCAAACCACCGCAAGGAACAGCTCGAGCAACAGGAGAATATCACCTACGTGGTTGAAAATGACCACAAAAACACCATCTTCGCCCTGGTCGACAGCCATTTCAAGGGCGAAATCGTCCATCCTGCCTCCTTTGCCGGCGACGTTTTCGGATTTGAGGCCGTCGAAAAGAGCTTCCATACACGCACCTCGATCAAGGTCCAGGACGGTTGCGATAATTTCTGCACGTTCTGTATCATTCCGAGGGTCAGGGGCCGGGCGGTCAGCCGCCCCATGGGAGAGATCGTCGAAAATGTCAAACGCGTGATCGCCAACGGCTTTAAAGAGATCGTGATCACCGGGGTGAACATTGGCCGGTATGATGACGAGGGCAACCGTTTCGAAGATGTCCTGGAAAAAATCCTCGACGTGGACGGCGATTTCCGGGTCCGGATTTCCTCGATCGAACCCGATGGTTTCAGTGAGCGCTTCCCCGAACTTTTCAGTCATCCAAAAATGACCCCTCACCTTCATCTCTGCCTGCAAAGCGGATCGGACAGGATCCTGATGCAGATGCGCCGGATGTACACGGTCCGGTCGTATACGGAAATCATTGAGAAATTCAGCCGGATGTACACCGGTTTCAATTTTACGACCGATATCATTGTCGGTTTCCCGGGAGAGACAGAAGAAGATTTCGAAAAGACCTGCCATATTGCTTCGGAATACGGCTTCAGTCATATTCATACCTTCCGTTATTCCCGGCGCACCGGAACGCGCGCCGCCCGGATGCCCGACCATGTCCCTGAAAAAGTGAAGGCCGAACGCAGCGAGATCATCCGCAAAATTTCCGATAAGAACAAGCAGAGATACTATTTCACGATGCTGGGACAAAAACAGCGCGTCCTGATCGAGAAACCCGATGTTAACGGGTTTGCCGGAGGGTATGGTCAACATTACATCCCCGTTCAGATTCCCGGCATTGAAACCGGAGTCAACCAGTTTGTTGACGTCGTGCTCGACACCATCTCCCGGGACGATCTGACGCAGGTGATCGCCCTTCCCGCCGGGGTAGGGGCCGTCTTGTCGTGAAGATAAAAATCCCGGGATATTTATCTTTCCCTATTTAGTACTTGCAAGAAAACGCCAATAGCTGAGTTATGCTCGACTTCAAAACAGTCATTTACGAATAGTAAACTCCTGTTTTTCAGTCATCGCAAGCCTTGCTCTTGACGTATTCTTATCAAGCACGGCTAAAAAACATGAGTTTTCTTTCTGACACTATTTATACCCTTTTCAGAAAAATTCCGCCGGAAGCGTTGGCGGCCTGGCATGCGCTTTCTCCCGGGCCCGGCCATGACTGAAGACTTAAATTAAAGTTATACAGCCATTTAAATCAAAAAAATCATTACCCATTGCACTTAACTTTTGGGCCACAAAGATGTTTAATAGGAAAATTGTCTTATTTTTGACCCTCTTACTCTGAGTTCTTTTCAGAAAATGTTCACGAAATGCGTCTGTAAAAACGGAAGGAATGACGAAAAACGAAAAAATAACCAGCATCGGCGGGAAAATGTATTACCGGATATTTCTCGCGGGTGCCAATAAAATACTTGAGAATCAGAAATTACTCAACCAGATCAATGTCTTTCCGGTCCCGGATGCCGACACGGGCACGAATCTGGCTTCCACCTGCCGTTACATTATTGACAATGCCCGCCCCGATGATTCGTTCAAGATCACTGCCGATGCCATTGCCGTTGCGGCCCTCAACGGGGCCAGGGGAAATTCGGGCGTGATTTTCGCCCAGTTTCTCTATGGCATGAGCGTGGAGTCGGGCGATCATCCCCATCTTACCATTCACGGCTTCGCCGAGGCCATCCGGAAATCGGTGGCTTATGTCTACGAGGCCATCGCCAATCCCGTCGAAGGAACAATGCTCACCGTAATCCGGGAATGGGCCGATTTCATCTACTCCCAAAAGGATATCATCGATGATTTCTCCCGTCTCTTTTCAAGGGCCTACGATATTGCCGCCAATGCCCTGGCCGACACAACGAAAAAACTCAAAGCCCTTCAGCTTGCCAATGTCGTTGATGCCGGGGCAAAGGGTTTCGTCCTCTTTCTCGAAGGGATAATGGAAGGCATGCGCAAAAGAGGGGTAAAACGTGAGATCATCGCTTCTACAAAAGCCATTGAGGAAGCCCCCTTCAAAAGCATCGCGCACGATGACTTTCATTTTCGCTTTTGCACCGAAGCCATCATCAGAGGTGAAAACATCGATAAACCGGCCATGAAAGAGGAGATCAGCCCGATGGGCGATTCCCTTGTGATCGCCGGTTCACCCAGTATGGTGCGTCTTCACATCCACACCGACACGCCACCCTTGCTCTTCGAAAAACTCGACAAGTACGGCACCATCACCTTCCAGAAGGCCGACGACATGGTGAAACAAAACGAAGTGGTGACGTCCCGGAAGTGGAACATTGCGGTCGTCACGGACTCCACCTGCGACCTTCCCGTCGAAATTTCCGATTTTTACCAGATCCATTATGTGCCCCTGAACATTCATTTCGGGGATAGTCAATATATCGATAAAATTACCCTCCAGCCTTCCCGGTTTTTCGACCTTCTCGAAAACGCCCCCCAGTTCCCATCGACTTCACAGCCGAATGAAGGGGCATTCCTGAATATGTATTCACACCTGGCCAGTCATTACGATTCCGTGATCGCCATCCACCTTGCCGGGAAATTAAGCGGCACCTACCGCAACAGCATGAATGCCGCCAGGCGGATCTCCAAAGAGATGAATAAAAAGATCACCGTCCTGGACTCCTGCCAGGTTTCGGGCTCGCTGGGTCTTCTGACCCTTCGTGTGGCCAGGGCCATTGAGGAGGGCATGGAGCACGATGAGATCGTCAGCCACTTCCCGGCATGGCGCGACAACACCAAGATCTTCGTCAGCGTAAAAAATCTCAAATATCTCGTCCGGGGCGGCAGGGTCAGTCCTCTTAAAGGCCGCATCGCCAGCCTTCTGAATATAAAGCCCATCGTCTCCTTCAACCCTGATGGCACCACAAGCCTCTTCGACAAAGCCTTCAGCCAGCATGCCAATATGCGAAAGGTGATGAAACACATCCACCATTTCCTCAAAGACAGGAAAATGCAAGATTACATCCTGCTCCATGCCAACCAGGAAAATGCCACGCAATGGTTCAGGAAGGAATTGAAAGACTATACCGGAAATGATCCCCTGGCCGTGGTCGACATCTCTCCCGTTATCGGCCTGCATGCCGGTAAAGGAGCTGTCGCCGTCGCCATAATGGCTGAATAATCATGATGCACGCGATCCTCATATCGGCCATCGCCGTCTTCTGTTACATGGTGGCATTTTATCTGCTGGCGAACCTGGTCCGAAATTATTCCATCGTCGATATCGGCTGGGGACCCGGATTCATCCTGATTTGCCTGGTGCTGACCCTCAGCTTTCCGCAACTCACCGACAGGAGCCGCATCCTCTTCATCCTGGTCACCTTATGGGCGGCGAGGTTATCGGGTCATATTTTCATCAGGAACATCGGGAAGGCGGAAGATTTCAGGTATGCTGCCTGGCGGAAGGATTGGGGGAAAAAAGCGCCCCTCATTTCCTTCTTTAAGATTTTCATGCTCCAGGGCCTGGTCATGCTGGTCCTTGCCCTGCCACTGATTTCCGCTTTTGCCGCGAATCCTACC
The DNA here is from genome assembly GCA_963763215.1 of uncultured Bacteroidales bacterium. Classification (GTDB taxonomy): domain Bacteria; phylum Bacteroidota; class Bacteroidia; order Bacteroidales; genus DASQZK01. The sequence goes on along the minus strand of CAVXNX010000030.1, from coordinate 149,918 downwards.
CCACTCACCGTGGTCAACATAGCCGGCATCTTTGTCTTTGCCGCCGGTTTTCTCTATGAAGCCATTGCCGACTACCAGCTTGCCTCATTCAAAAAAAAGAAGGAAAATGCCGGGAAGATCATCACCGTCGGGGTCTGGTCGACCTCGCGGCACCCGAACTATTTTGGGGAAGCGCTTCTGTGGTGGGGTCTCTGGATGGTCTCCACGGGAGGCGGTCAGTCGTTCTATACCTGGGTAAGCCCCCTGGCCATCACGCTCCTTCTCCGGTTTGTCACCGGCGTCCCCATGCTGGAAGAAAAATACCGGTCACGCCCCGATTTTTCCGGTTATGCCTCCCATACGCCGGCCTTTATTCCCTTCATCGGCAAAAAAGGACTTTAAACAAATTTAACATAAACCTTTCCCTCCGGTCACAACATCAGAGGCGGTTTTTTCGTATAAACGGAACATCCATTTTAATGTGACTTTTGAGAATGTACGATATGACTGCCGGATACGGCGGGGATGAATGCTATCAAAGGACAGTCTTTTCCCTATTACAGAACCCATTTTCAGGTATCCTCATTTTCCGGGATCAGAAAGCCGTTTTTACCAATGATACCGCGGCCCGCTTAACTGGTTATACACCGGAAGAACTAAACGCCAGGAATCATGGCCATGGGAACCTGTGCTTTCCCATGACAGGACATCCTTTCTGAAAATGATGGAGAGCGCCACGGATGATCACAACAACGAACCGGTGAGTCTGGGACTCCGGCACCACCTGGGGCATGACATCCATATCCTTGCCATGGCAAGGATGGTGGAATCCGTAGAAGACAGATACTCCGTTATGGAGTTTACCCACATCACGGAACCCCTGGAAAAAGAAACCGGGAAAGGAGAGCCCGGCGATGTTTTCTATTCCTCATTTATGGAAGATCCGGCCGGCAAACTCATCATCGACAGCCGCTCCGGCGCGGTACTGGAAGCCAACAAGGCGGCTGCCGAGTTTCTCGGGAAACAGGGGAAGCCGCTCAAAGGATGTGAACTGCACGAATTGACGGGATTGGATAAAGAGCAGGATGCAGGGTGAACTGGAAAAGCTGACCGCTGGAAAACAGTCCGCTTTCAAATTTAACCGGAAAACGATCCCAGGTGAAGGTGAAATGACTGCAAATCCCATCAGGTCCGTCGGTCGTGAAGCCATCCTCGTGACGCTGACCGAACCCGCGGAAAGATTCAGCCGGAAAGCCCAGGACATCCCCAATGACCTTGAAGAACTGAATGATGCCGCCAAGCGACTGATCTCCCTCCCCGATGAGAACAGTGTTTTCGACCACCTGCTGAAAGTGCTGCATGAAAAGCATCCCGATTCCTATATCGTACTGAATATCAAGGAACCCGGTAAAGACCTGGTCAAAGTCAGGAACATTTATGGTCTTGATGACACCCTGTTTGGCAGGGCGATCAGGCTCATCGGGTTCTCACCTGTCGGAAAGAGCTATGAACTCACCGGACGGAATATCGAATTGCTGAAGACGGGCAGGCTGATGCGCTATGAAAAGGGTTTCGAAGACTTTGTATCTGGCTATCTTCCTGCCGGGGTCCCCCGAAAAATCATGGGACTATCCGGCATAAAAGACATCTATCTTCTCGGTTTGAAAAGGGGAGATATCCTTTTGGCTGAAATTCAGCTCTATTTCCGGACAACAGGACCGGGGCCCAATGCACTGTTTACGGAGGCCCTTGCCCAGCTTGCCGCTGAGGTCCTGCACCGCAAATACCTTGAGAAAGGTCTCATGGAAAGCGAGAATAAATTCAGAGGACTGGCGGAACAGTCGACCGATGGCATCCTGATCGCCGATCACAACGCCTCGATCATCCACTGGAACACCGCGATGGAATCCATTACCGGGTTGTCCCGCGGGGAAGCGCTGGGGAAAAATCTCTGGGCATTCCGACTTGCGAACACCTCGAAGATATTTCCTCCAGGAGCAACGACCATTACCGGAAAGCCTTCGCCGAAGCCTTAAGCAAAGGCAATGCCGACTGGTTCAATATGAAGATCGACCGGAAATTCAAACGTCAGGACGGGAAAGAACTGATCTTTGAGATCACCACCTTTCCGGTCAGCACTCCGGCTGGTTTTCATTTTTGCGCCATACTGAGGGACATCACCGTTCAAAAAGAGTCCGGAGCCAGGCTGGAACAACAGGCCGAGCAGCTCACGGAGCTGAACCGGACCAAGGATAAGTTTTTCTCGATCATAGCCCATGACCTGAAGAGCCCGCTGGGAAACATCATCGGCTTTTCCCATATTCTCCGTGAATACATCGATCGACAGAATCTTGCCCAGGCAAGGAAAATGGCTGATGTCATCGAAAATTCAGCAGTGAAGATCAATGTCCTTCTTGAAAACCTCCTCGAATGGTCGAGGTTTCAAACCGGGCGTATTGCCCATCGGCCCGAACCGTTTGACATTGTCGCTCTGATCGCGGAAGCATGCGACATCTTCCGTGAATCGGCAAAGATCAAGAAGATCGGCATCATCTTCAGTAACAGTTCCCCGCTGTATGTCAATGCCGACATCAACATGATCAGTACGGTTCTGCGAAACCTGTTGAGCAATGCGGTGAAATTCACCCCTTCCGGCGGAAAGGTCCGGGTCGTCGTGGACATGAAAACCCGGTTCGCCACGGTCCGTATCGTCGACAATGGTGTGGGTATGACAGAAGAAGAGAGGAACAGCCTCTTCGGGCTCGACTCCAGCTTTTCCACCCGTGGAACGGACAACGAGTCGGGTTCCGGTCTCGGGCTGGTCCTCTGTAAGGAATTCGTCGAAAAAAACGGCGGGACCATAAACGTGAAAAGCCAGAAAGACCAAGGGTCCGAATTCTCCTTCACCTTGCCGTGCCTGAAGCTGTGAATCCGGTTTTTCAACGAAATTCCGGATCCCGCCGAAGGGACACCCGACAACGCAACCCATGATTGGTATTCGCATGGTGTGGATTTCGCATTCGCGGGCCGAAACTCCGGTTTCTCTCATCCGGACCCACAACACCGGTTATTTCCGTCATGGGACCCATTTCCGGATGGAGGATTATGCGTTTTGACCATGCCGAAAGGAAAGGCCGGATAAGACCTAATGTTTGGATATGCTTCCGGCGCTGGAACTTTCGAGCTTTTTGACCGTCGGTTCACCTTTGTAGCGAATGGACCCGGCACTGGAGGCGGTGGCCGACAGTTCACCGGTGATATTCAGATTCATCTGACCGGCACTTGATGCATCAGCCTCACAGTCAGTAACTTCGAGATCATCGCCATTGATCTGCCCGGCACTGCTGACCGAGGCCACCAGTTTTCGGGCTTTCCCGGAAAGGTTCATTTTTCCGCTCGAGCTGGCATCGATATGGAGCGTACCGGCATTCATGTCGAGATCGAGGGTTCCCGCACTGCTGACATTCAGCTCAATCATGTCGGCGTCGAGACGGTTCTGTCCTTTAAGCTGGGCCGCACTGGAGACACGGATCTCTTTCAGCGGTCCGGCGCTCACATAGACATCCCTGGCCCGGGCATGGTGGATGGAACGATCGGATTTGATCACCAGGGTATTTCCCCGGAGTTCAGTCCTGATATACTGTTGCAGGTTTTCATCGGCTTCCACTTCAACCACACCGGTGGGTTCTCCGAATTTCACATAAACCTTGAGGCCCGTTTCCGCCTCGATGGAATTGAACGATCCGATATCCCGTTTTTCGGTGACAACGTTACCGTCACCTTCGACGGAATTGTTGAGGATATCGATACAGGAGGATAAGAGGAACATCCCCCCGAAAAGAAATGACACGACGAAAGCTGTTTTTCTCATGACTTGCGGTGGTTTGATTTTAGGTCCAAATTATTAAAAAGGATTGTGATCGCCTAAAAAGATTGTTTAAAAACAGCATAAAAAAAACCGCATATCCCGGATTAAGAAGATTTTTTTAATAAATTTGATATAGCATCGTCGAGGATGTTAAAAAGGATATAAAGGATAAATCGTAAAAGCCAGGTTAACGGCCCGGATGGGAATGGTATATCATGGAAGGTGACGCTTGATTTTAAAAGTGGACCTTCTGAAGGATGCCTCCCTGAAAAAGCTGTAAACATGGTCCATGGGAGGGTATTGCGTTCATATTAGATATGAAGATGGGATTCATTGGCGTTTTTTAAGGTTTCCTTTTTTAATTTCCCCGGCAGGTCAGCTATCTGGTGAACCACACGAAACCTTATCGTCTCTACTAAAACCGACCCATGAAACCTGAAAACAAAATCATCCTCGCCGTTGAAGACGACGAAGCCAGCCGGGAATTCCTTTCCGAAGTCATCAACAATCTGGGCTACATTTTCATCGCCGCAACGAATGGGCAAAATGGGATTGATTTATTCAGGAAACATGGTGCCGATCTTGTCCTTCTCGATATCAGGTTACCCGATATCAACGGACTCGAAGTCCTGGCGGAGATCAAAAAACTTTCGGCCGGAACGCCGGTGATTGCTCAAACGGCTTTTGCCATGCAAAAGGAGAAGGAAGAGTTCCTGAGCAACGGGTTTGACGGATACCTCTCGAAACCCATCCGACCCGATACGCTGATCAGCGTCATTGACGAATTCCTCGGAGCGGACAACCATTGAAGGTCCTGCGCTTTCCCCTACTCCACTCTCAGAACGAGACCTTTCAGATATTCCCCTTCGGGATGGTAGATACTGACCGGATGATCTGCCGGCTGGGATAACTGGTGAAGAATGCTGATCCGCCGGCCTGTATTCGCTGCCGCCGCAAAAACACTCTTCCGGAAATTTTCCCGGCTGACCACCTGTGAACAACTGAAGGTAAAGAGAATACCTCCCGGAAGGATCTTTTCCATCGCCGTCCTGTTCAGGTTTTTGTATCCCTGTAAAGCATTGTTCAGAACATTCTGATGTTTGGCGAATGCCGGCGGATCCAGGATGATCAGATCATAGTCCGCTTTATTTTTCATGAAAAAACCGGAAGCATCCATGGCGAAAGCCTGGTGCGGAGCATCGTCCCCGAAATTCAGCCCGACATTTTTTACCGCCATGGAAATGGCCTGTTCCGAGGCATCAACGGTATGGACCAATGCAGCGCCGCCGGCGAGAGCATAAACGGAGAATCCGCCGGTATAGCCAAACATGTTCAGGACGTGCCGGCCCTGAGAATAGCGGCTGAGCAGCTGCCGGTTTTCCCGCTGGTCGAGGAAAAATCCCGTCTTCTGGCCCTTTTCCCAATCGATCAGGAAGCGGTGCCCGTTTTCCGTTACTTCATTCACCGAACCGCTCCCGGAGAGATAGCCGTCTTTGGGCTCCAGTCCCGACTTGAACGGCAGCGAATTGGAACTTTTATCATAAACCGCCGACACCGGTTTGCCCGGAAGGCTTTCCAGGGCCCTGACAATCTGGTCCCTCACCAGATACATGCCGGCCGAATGGGCCTGGAAAACGGCGGTGCCATTATAAAAGTCGATGATCAGTCCCGGCATACTGTCTCCTTCGCCGTTGACGAGCCGGAAGGCATTGGTGCTACCCTGTCCGGCCAGCCCGGCCTCTTCCCGTAACTTCCAGGCCGAAAGGATTCTGGCGTCCCAGAAAGTCTGGTCGAATTCATGCCGGGTAAAACTCAGGACCCGCACCGCAATGGAACTTTTCTGATAATGACCGGTAGCGAGGTACTGGCCGGTGCTGCTGAACACGTCGACCATCTCTCCTTCTGTTGTCTTTGCCGGCACTTCCTGCACGGCACCTGAGAAGATCCATGGATGGTAACGTCTCAACGATTGCTCCTTCCCGGGTTTCAGGATGAGCTTATTTCTTCCCATAATTGTTGACCGATTTCTTTAGTGTGTTGTAAATTTCAAGGCAGGCCCACGCATCGGTGGCTGCATAGATGATCTGACCCTCATTGAGGGTGTCGGCTTCCCAGTTCGACAGTTGCTGGGATTTTGAGATCCTGACTCCCAAAACGATAGCCGTCAGTTTACGCAGGCTGTTACTCTCGATATGGAACTGGTTGGAATATTCCTGCAGGTCGAGAAACCCGCCGGGTGTGAAACGTTTGACCAGCTGGAGTTTGCCGATATCATCGCGGAGAGCCACGCCAACCTTATAAATACCGGGATCTTCAAAAAAGGCAATGAGCGACGGGGGAAACCCGGTGTAGATCGTCCGGATGAGGTAGACTTCCTCCGGTGTGGCGATCTGAACCAGCGCCACATGGTTTACCTGTCCCTTCCTGAAACTTGGCTTGGTTTCGGTGTCGAAACCGACCGTTTTACTGGCGCTGATCTTTTTCATCACCCCCTCGACATCCACCGGATTTTCGACGATCCAGATCCTGCCGTTATAGGCCCCGGGGTTAAGCTTATTTAATTCTTCCTTACTGATATCACTGCTGAAAATCACGTTCTCCTCCCAAATCTTTTTGACGTTTAGAGATGAACCATTCATTGGTATCGATCTCTCTTCCGCCGTGTTTTTCTTCCCATTCCCGGTCCATCCTGTCAAGTGTGTCCTCATCCATCATCAGGATGCGGTGAAGGGCGGCAGAAACTCGCAATAATTTTTTACCCCAATAGGACTCGAAATTCATCCGGCATTCCCAAAGTGCATCATTCATAATTTCATCCGTCCCGTTGCGGTAAAGTTCAATAAAATCCCGGATATCCTGAAAAATATCCGCCAGGTCCTCAGAGATCTCCCGGCTGATCAGTTCCATGGTATCGTATTCGTCCTCTTCGGGGATATCCAGGTATTCATTCTGAGATCCCATGATGGACAGGACCCTTTGATAAACGGTGGACCATTCCTCCTCGCTGACAAATTTTTCATTCCCGGCTTCATAGACCGGATCATTGACCCGGATCCTCAGCATGGCCGAATACATCGCCGGCATCACCTTCAGCAGGGCCAGAATAAACGGCCTTCTCTCAACCTCCCTTTCTTCGGCCAGGATCCCCGTAAAATTGCCGGCTTGTTTGACAAAGTTCAGGACTTCATCGGAATACACATGTTCGTGAAGCTTCTCCATTTTAAAACAGGGTAATGCGCAAAGGTACAAATTATTTGGTTAGAATCTTCGCTCAGTTTTCATTCCAGACAAAGGCGTTGTCGCTGGTCCTCACAATTTTGCCATGATCGAGCAGCCAACGGAAAACCCGCGTGAATTTTTCTTCCGGTTGACGGATGAGTCCCGACAGGTCGGTGATTTTCATGGGATTCGCGGCGAGATTTGTCCTGATCTCGCCAAGGATGGTATCAAATTCATACCGGCTCAGGTCCTGCTCCCCGTGGTCCCGGCAAACATCACACTGATCGCATCGTGGAGGATCCTTTTCGCCGAAATAATCAAGGAGGTAACGGCTCCTGCAAATGGCCGTTTGAGAGGCGTAATCGACCATCGCCCGGATTTTCTGTATGTACCTCTCTTTCAGAAACTTATAAGACTCCACTGAAAAACGCAGGCTTTTCTGGTCCAGCCGTTCCTCAGTGAATGTGATCACGGGGTTCCGTTTTCTCGGGATGTAGGTGATGATGCCGATAGGAAGAAAGTTTGGAAAGATAGGTGTAGATATCTTCCGGCTTCAACCCGGAACGTTTGGCCAAAAGGTTTTCATCGATGGCCACAAACGAGGAGAACATTCCGGTGTACGACCGGAGCAAAAGCTTGATGAACCCGTCGAACCTGACATTGGAAACCTGGAACTTGTAAAGGTCGTCGCGTTCGACTTTAAAATGCACCCGCGAGGGGTTGTTGATCTCGTCGCTCATTTCCAGGTAACCTTCACGCTGGAGGATAAGCAGGCTGTTATGGGCCAGGAGGGCATTGAAACGATAACGGGTGAGAAAATCGGAAAGGATGAAATCAAAACTCTGGCCCTTGCCGCTTCCCACCGGCAGCTGGAAATAGTTTCCGAGGGCATGGTAGACGTCCCTGACCACCGATATTTCCGGGAAGGTCGTGGCAATGCGTTGTTCGGCCTGCCGCTTGTCGGAATCATTATAGAGCAGGACGGCCAGGGCCGGTTGTTCATCCCTTCCCGCACGCCCGGCTTCCTGGAAATAGGCTTCAGGTGAATCGGGAAGATCGGTATGGATCACGAAGCGCACATCGGGCTTGTCGATTCCCATGCCGAAAGCGTTAGTGGCCACGATCACCCGGGTTTTTCCCGTCTGCCACTCTTCCTGCCTGGCATTCCGGATCTCATGGCTGAGGCCTGCATGGTAATAGCCGGCACTGATCCGGTTTTGTTCCAGAAAATGGGCGATATCCCGAGTTTTTTTCCGGCTCCTGACGTAGACGATGCCGGTGCCGCGGATCTCGCCGGCAATGAGCAGGAGCCGTCGCATTTTATCCTCTACATGATCGACGCGGTAGGTGATGTTTTTCCGTTCAAAGCTTTTCCTGAAAACCCGTTTTCTCCCGGAATTGCAGCTTATCCATGATGTCCTCCAGGACCTGCGGGGTGGCTGTTGCCGTCAGGGCGAGGAAGGGCACGTTGGGGATCAACTCACGGAGGCCGGCGATCTTCAGGTACGAAGGACGGAAATCATAGCCCCACTGGGAGATGCAATGGGACTCATCAACGACGATCAGGCTGACCTCCATTTTTTCAATCCTGGCCCTGAACATCTCCGTATCGAGTCGCTCAGGAGAGAGGTAAAGAAATTTGAAATCGCCGTAGATGCAGTTGTCGAAGGCGATATCAATTTCATCGCGGCTCATGCCGGAATGGATGGCCAGGGCCCTGATGCCCCGTTTACGAAGGTTCCCGACCTGGTCATTCATCAGGGCAATCAGGGGGGTGATCACCAGACAGACCCCGTCCATGGCCATGGCAGGGACCTGGAACGTGATGGACTTCCCTCCGCCCGTGGGCAAAAGGCCCAGGGTATCCTTCCCTTCGTAAACCGAACGGATGATCTCCTCCTGGAGAGGCCTGAAGGTTGAATAACCCCAGTATTTCGCGAGTATCTGTTGAAAATCGGCCAATGGTTTTACGGTTATAACGTCTGAAGTTGAGTTACCATTTTTCAAAAATCATGAAAAATGTCATGTTGCCATGAAGCCCTGCCCCTGGTGTTCCGGCTTTCCGTGTGATGAAATTACACATTTTATTCCTGTCATTCAAATGCGTATACAACATGTGAACCGGCGCGTTTAATTTATGGGGCCTCTTCCAGTTCATGGTGGTTATCTAAGAGTTGCGTTTAACGATATAACTTAACCCCAGGTGAGTCAGCTTATGGGCATCACCCAATAAACCCCAAATGACTTCTCGGATAGACTGATAACCTTCGAAGGCAGCAAAGAGCATCACCACCAAATGGTTGTAAGTTGAAAACTTCTTAACATACCCGTCTGCCAGGTTTTCCATGGCTATCTTCCTGATTTTGCCCTTGTCCAATTGTGACTTCAAAGATAACCATTCGAGGTTGGTCTTCACTGACCAGCCCTTTTTTATATGACCTTAGATTTTTACCGGACACCAATGATATTCAATATATGAATTTTCATTGGCATTAAATTATTTTGATTTGAAAACTTTATTTATCATTTTATTTTTGGTTTTTGGAAGTATTTTTGGTTTAACAGCTATTTATTTGCTATTGTAATATCGCAATAAATCTTCCGGAATGTCCTGCTGATACAGACAATCTAGATTTTATTGGCAATGCCATAATTTCCAAAGTTCGATATATAACCATCCAGGTTTAATACAATCCCGAAAAGATAAATTCCTGGTGACAATTTTGAGATTTCTCGGTCGCTATCGCTCCCTCGAAATGACAAAGCTGAAAGGATTATTGGGAGTAGCGGGAAAGTGCAGGGAGGGGGCATACCGGCGCGCGACGCGCGCCGGTATGCCCCCTCCTACCACGACGTCTGTCATTTCGAAGGAGCGATAGCGACTGAGAAATCTCCCATCAGACTTCTGCAATAGCCAAATTTGCTAAACAGAAATGGCCAGAAACATGATGTATCATCTGGCTTTTTCCACTTATAATTAGTGCTTGCAAGAAAACGCCAATAGCTGCGTTATGCTCGACTTCAAAACAGTCATTTACGAATAGTAAACTCCTGTTTTTCAGTCATCGCAAGCCTTGCTCTTGACGTTTTCTTATCAAGCACGGCTAAAAAACATGAGTTTTCTTTCTGACACTAATTATAACCCTGAAAGAGAAATTGAGCGTCTAGAGCATCACAAAATCAGCCGGAATAGTTCCGTTCCCCCCTCAAAGGATGAGAACAGACCTTTAAAAATAAAAAGTTTGCGCAAGTCCTCCGGGAAAAAGCCTGGCGGGCAGGACGGTCATAAAGGCAATCACCCTAAGATGACAGAATATCCGGATCATTTTATCGAACACAAGGCCATGTTTTGTGATCATTGCGGAAATGACCTTTCCCATGCAACGACAGAACTTATCCAGAGACGTCAGGTACCCGTAAGGATAGGTATTTGAGCTCATGGGTTTGTGATAACCTCCAACCTTTCCTCTGCCGTACCTTTACAGATGCGAAAGCCAGCTTTAAAGGCTGCAAAATGCTTTTTATCCTGGGTAACATTTTGTAAAATATTCGCTAACTTGCCGCACGAAATACAAGGCTTATTTTATAAAACCTTTTATTATAAGCCATTTAAATTTAACCAAATTACACCAATGTCGTTTACAGAGGATAAAATAAAATCTGAAGGGCTGACATTCGACGATGTCCTTCTGATACCTGCCTTCTCCCAGGTCCTCCCGCGTGAGGTGGAACTGAAAACCCGTTTTTCCCGGAACATCGCCCTGAATGCGCCGGTTGTTTCGGCGGCCATGGATACAGTGACTGAAGCGGATCTCGCCATCGCCATTGCCCGCGAGGGCGGCATCGGGGTCATCCACAAAAACATGCCTCTCGAGGCTCAGTCGGCGCAGGTCCGCAGGGTGAAAAGGGCCGAAAGTGTCATGATCCACGATCCGATCACGATCCATCGCGATGCCACGGTCAACGACGCGCTGAGCATCATGAAGGAGTACAAAATCGGCGGCATCCCCGTGGTTGATGACAACGGCAGGCTCACCGGCATTGTCACCAACCGTGACCTCCGCTTTGAGCGAAACATGAAACGCTCTGTGGAAGAGGTGATGACCAGCGAGAACATCATCACCACGACCTACAAGACGGATCTGAGCAAGGCGGCCGAGATCCTCCAGATGCATAAGATTGAAAAACTGCCGGTCGTCGACCAGGATTACCGCCTCATCGGCCTGATCACCTATAAGGACATCACCAAATCGAAAGACCGTCCGAATGCCTGCAAGGATTCGAAGGGAAGGCTGAGGGTCGCCGCCGCCATCGGGGTGACCTCCGACGCCATCGAGCGGGTGGGCGTTCTGATGGAAGCCGGTGCCGATGCCATGGTCATTGACACGGCCCATGCCCATACCGAAGGGGTGATCGAAACACTGAAAAAACTGAAGTCGATCTACGGCAAGGACGATATCGACATCGTGGTTGGAAACGTGGGAACCGGCGAAGCCGCCAGGAGACTTGTCGATGCCGGTGCCGACGGTGTGAAAGTGGGGATCGGCCCGGGATCGATCTGCACCACCCGGATCATCGCCGGAGTGGGAGTTCCCCAGCTGACGGCCATCTACGATGTGTACAAAGCCATTAAGGATACCGGTATCCCGGTCATCGCCGACGGCGGCATCCGGTATTCCGGCGATATCGTCAAAGCCATCGCCGCAGGTGCCGACTGTATCATGACCGGTTCACTGCTTGCCGGAGTTGAAGAATCACCCGGCGAAACCATCATTTACAACGGGAGAAAATACAAGTCTTACCGCGGAATGGGTTCGATCGAGGCCATGCAGCAGGGTTCGAAGGACCGGTATTTCCAGGATGTGGAAGAAGACATCAACAAGCTGGTGCCGGAAGGTATTGCCGCCCGGGTTCCTTACAAAGGAACGCTATCTGAGGTCGTTTACCAGATGCTGGGGGGATTGCGTGCCGGTATGGGATATTGCGGCGCTCCCAACATCGCAGGAACTTAAAAATGCCCGCTTCGTCCGCATCACCAACGCGGGTGTGCTTGAAAGCCATCCCCACGACGTGACCATTACCCGCGAAGCGCCAAACTACAGCCGTTAGAAAATAAGATGTCTGAAATCCCGTTTATTACTTCACTTATACCAACGAAAAGTTATCTGTTATGAAGAGATCAACCGTTCTTCTTTCCGTACTCTGCCTTTTTATCGCCCTCACTGCAAATGCACAGGGTGACGGGAGTTACAGGGATGAGGTGCTGATGACCATCGGCAACAAAGATATCACCGCCGGTGAATTTGAACGCATCTACCAAAAGAACAACAATGAGAGCATGTCGCAAAAACAGAGTGTTGACGACTATCTCGATATGTTTATCAATTTCAAGCTGAAAGTCATCGAAGCGGAAAACCTGGGTATGGATACCACCAGGGCCTTTCTCGATGAATACCATTCATACCGTGCCCAGCTGGCCAGGCCCTACCTGTCCGATCCTGAAGCGGTCGACCGGTTCGCCCGCGAAGCTTACGCGAGAATGAAAAAAGAGATCCATGCCAGCCATATCCTGGTGAGTCTCGATCCCAAGGCCTCGCCGGAAGATACCCTGTATGCCTGGCAAAAGATCATGGACATCCGTCAGCGGATCCTGAACGGAGAAGATTTCGACAAGGTGGCCCGGGCAACCTCGGATGATCCCTCCGTAAAGCGGAACGGCGGCGACCTCGGCTGGTTCACCGTCTTCAGGATGGTGCTCCCCTTTGAGGATGCAGCCTACAATACCCCGGTCGGAAAAATTTCCATGCCCTTCCGGACGCAATTCGGATACCACATCGTCAAGGTCCAGGACGTCAGGCCCGCCAGGGGAAGTGTACACGTGGACCATATCTTCATCAGGGCTCCCCAATCCCAGGACCCCGCTGAGTTACAAGCCGCAAAGGCGAAAATTTTTGCCATTTACGACAGCCTTCAGAACGGCGTCGACTTTGCCACCCTGGCAAAAAACAATTCCGACGACAGGGTCTCCGCCGAAAAAGGCGGTGAACTCGCGTGGTTCAGCTCGGGACAAATGATCGAAGAATTTGAAAATGCCGCTTTCGCCCTGCAGAATCCAGGCGACTACAGTGAACCATTCCAGTCATTTTACGGGTGGCACCTCGTTAAGCTTCTCGGGAAAAAAGGCGTCGGCACCTTCGAGGAAGAAAAACCCAATCTCGTCCCCAAATTCGGGAACGGACCCCGAGGATACCTTCGTAAGCAGGCATTCATCGACAAGTTGAAGAGCGAATATCATTACAACTTCAACCAGGCCAACTTCGACAAGCTCGTGGCTCATGTCGACACCTCGGTATTCAGCGGCACCTGGAAAAATAACGTTCCTGCCAGTGTGGACCGTCTCGTCCTGTTCACCGCAGCCGACCAGAAAGTCACCGCGGGTGAATTTGCGGCCTTCATCGAAAAAGAACAGACCGAGGACCAGCCCCATCAGCCTGGCGGTTTACCTCAACGACCTTTATGATAAATTCGTCGACACGAAACTCACCGCCTACGAGGACAGCCAGCTGGAGAACAAATACCCCGAATTCCGGAATGTGCTGCAGGAATACCATGACGGGATCCTCCTGTTCGACCTGACCGATAAGATGGTATGGTCAAAGGCGGTGAAGGATTCTGTCGGTCTGGCGAATTATTATGAGAACCACAAGAACCAGTATATGTGGGAAAAGAGAGCGGAAGCCTGGACCATCACGGTCAACGACAGCTCACTTCTTGAGAAAGCACGCACCCTGACCGAAAAGAAAGGCAAAAAGAAAAATTTCGGGCAGGATTACCTGGTGTCAAAACTGTGCCCCGGCGATACCTCCACCTGTGTGACGGCGCAATACGGAAAATATGAGAAAGGCGATAACACGCAGGTGGATACCACCAACTGGGCACAAGGGATCGGTCAGACCTTTATGAAAGACGGTAAGCCGGCCTTTGTCTACATCAAGTCAGTCCTCCCGCCCCAGGTCAGGAAACTCGATGAAGCCCGGGGACTGGTGACGGCCGATTATCAAAAATATCTTGAAGATCAGTGGGTCAAACAGCTGAGGGAAAAATATCCCATCCATGTCAACAAGGATGTGCTGGCCAAAATCAAGGATTAGCCTATGCAACGCAAAACACTTGGATTCATACTGAGCCTGTTTATGGCCTTTGCCGCCTGTGACCGGGGGAACCAATCCACCCCGGAGAGCCCGGTGGCCAGGGTGAACAATTCCTTCCTCTACCCTTCCGATCTCCGTGAACACATTCAGAAAGGGCTGAGCGAAGAGGACAGTGTGAAGACGGCCAGAAGGCTGATCGAGGAATGGGTCAGGACCCAGCTTCTGCTGAAGCAGGCGGAAGACAACCTGCCCGACACGGAGAAGGATGTCAGCAAGCAGGTGGAAGAATACCGCACCTCGCTGATCATTTTTAAGTACAAGCAGAATCTCCTGGCCCGGAACCTGGACACCATTATCCCTGAAAAGGAGATAAAATCGTACTATGAAGAAAACGCTTCGAATTACATCCTCAGTTCGGATGTGGTGAAAGTGACTTATGTGATGGTTCCGCTCACCGCACCCGACATCGGGAAGGTCAGGAAACTGTACCGTTCGGAAAAAGATGAGGACATGAAGGAACTCCTCGGCTACTGCAGCTCTTACGGAGAAAAATACATCATCAACGGTGAGCACTGGATGAAATTCTCCGAACTCATCGCCGGGACACCACTGAACATCGACAACCCGGGCCGGTACCTGAATTACAACAAGAACATCGAAACCAGCGACTCTCATTCTTATCATTTCATTCACATCATCGGGAGAATACCGGAAGGTCAGGTTGCGCCGCTCGAACTGGTCAGGGATAATATCCGCAGTGTCCTGATGAACAAACGCAAGATAGAATACTTACAGGACCTGGAAAACACTGTTTACAAAGAAGGTTTGAGCAGAAACCAGGTCCAAATATATTAAGATCCCAATCCATGAAGCAGCATTCAAAATACCTGTTCCTGATCTCTACCTTTTTTATCAGCCTTGGTGCAGCCGCTCAACCCAAAATGATCGACCGCGTGGTGGCGGTGGTCGGCAATTATACCATTCTTCAGTCGGATATCGAAAGCCAGTATCTGCAGATGAGGGCTCAGCGTGTGCAGATCCCTGATCTCAAATGCGTCATTTTCAAGAATTTTCTTGAACAAAAACTCATGCTCGACCAGGCCAGGATCGACAGTATTGAAGTCTCCGAGAGTACGATCAATCAGGAACTCGACAACCGGATGCAGTATTTCATCAATCAGATCGGCGGCCAGGAAGAGCTCGAGCAGTATTTCGGCAAAACCCTTCTCCAGATCAAGGAAGACTTCAGGGAATCCATGCGTGAACAGCTGATCACCCAGCAGATGGAACAAAAGATCACCGGTGATGTCAAAGTCACCCCCTCGGAAGTCCGGAGATTTTACAACAACCTCGACCCCGACAGTATCCCGACCATCGATGCACAGGTTGAGATCGAGCAGATCGTTGCCTACCCGCCTTTGAGTGAAGATGCCATTTTTGAGGTGAAGGAAAAATTACTCGAACTGCGGAAGCGGATCATGGATGGAGAAAGTTTTGAAACGCTCGCCGTCCTTTATTCCGAAGGTCCTTCGGCATCCAACGGCGGCGATATCGGGTATATGTCGAGGGGGGAACTTGACCCGGCCTATGCCAAGGCGGCCTTTTCCCTTAAGAAAGGAGGCATCTCCAAAATCGTGGAGTCGGAATTCGGCTACCATATCATCCAGCTTGTCGACCGGAAAGACGACCGGGTGGATACACGTCACATCCTGATGAAGCCCAGGATCAGCCCTGAGGCCAGGCAGAAAGCCATCACCCGGCTCGACAGCATCATCGACGGCGTGCGGAAGGACAGCATCACTTTTGCCAATGCCGCCCGGTATTATTCACAGGATAAGAATACGGCCATGAATCACGGGCTGGTTGTCAATCCCCAGACCGGCTCATCGCAATTTGAGCTCAAGCAGCTCGATACCAAGGATTACCTTGTAGTCCGTGATCTGAAAATCGGAGAGATCTCCGATCCCTATGAATCCACCGACGAGAATGGGAAAACCATATACAAGGTGGTCCGTCTCAAATCCAGGACCGATCCCCACAAAGCCAACCTGAATCAGGACTATATGCTGATCCAGATGATGGCACTGGCACAGAAGAAACAGGAAATCGTTGACACGTGGATCAAAAATAAACAGAAAGACACCTACATCCATATCGACGACGCATTCAAGGACTGTGAGTTCATCAAAAACGGGTGGCTGAAAACGGAGAATTGACCGCCGGAGTCCTTGTATTATGTTACGTTAGGTTATGCTGAAAAAGTCGCATCATGTTGTCTCAGGCTGAATCAGGTTTACATCTGTCTGCCGTTGAGCCGCACCCGGTTCCTGCAGTGGTCTGTCACAAAAATGCCGGGCGCATCCTCCTTGCTTTCATCTTTTTCCTGGCTCCGGGCATCCTCTTTGCCCAGCAGGTACACCAGATCGAAATCAGTGCCGATTACATCGAATTTAACAACCAGCTTGGGAATAATGCCAAACGCCTGATCGGGAATGTCCATTTCAAGCATGAGGATGTGTACATGACCTGCGACAGCGCCTATTACTATTCCGAACAGAACATGGTCGATGCCTGGAGCAATGTTCATCTCTGGCAGGGCGATACGCTGAACCTCTACGGCGATTACCTCAATTACAGGGGCGACATCCGTTTTGCGAAGGTCCGCAAAAATGTGGTTCTGATCGATAAAGAAAGCCGGCTGACCACCGATTACATCGATTATGACTTCAATGCCGACCTGGCCTACTACCTGGGAGGCGGCCGGATCGTCAATGGCGACAATACCCTCCAAAGCCGCCAGGGCAATTATTATTCAAAACAGAAACTCTTTTTCTTCAAGGACAGTGTGGTGGTCACCAACCCGGATTATACCATGTATTCCGATACGCTGAAATACAACACGGTGACCGAAATCGCCTATTTCCTTGGCCCAACCGACATCATCGCCGAGAATAACTTCATCTATTGTGAGAATGGCTGGTACGACACCAGGAAGAACATCTCCCAGTTCAACAAAAATGCCTGGCTGGAAAGTGAAGGAAAGACCCTCAGCGGAGACAGCCTTTATTATGAGCGGGAAACCGGACTGGGGAAAGCTTTTGATAATGTCGTACTGGTCGATACCGGACAGAACGTTGTTCTCAAGGGAAATGAAGCGGTGTATTATGAAAAGTCGAAGTACGCCATGCTCACCAAGCGGGCCCTGATGATCCAGGTCGATGATGAAAACGACAGCCTTTATGTGCATGCCGATACACTTAAATCGGTACCCGATACCATCCCCGATTTCAATATCATCAAGGCTTACCGCCATGTGAAACTGTTCAGGGACGACATGCAGGGGAAATGCTGACTCGCTGGTCTACAGCGATGCGGATTCCGTTTTCCGGTTCTTTGGCGAGCCCGTCATCTGGTCGGATGAGAACCAGATCACGGCCGAATTCATCAATCTTTACATTAAAAATCAGCAGGCCGACCGCCTGGAGATGATCAACGATGCCTTCATCATCTCGCGTGAGGACTCGGGCAAATTCAACCAGATCACCGGCCGGTCAATGACCGGCTATATCCGCAACAATGAACTCACGCGGATCGATGTGAACGGCAATGCCCAAACCATCTATTATGCCAAAGACGGCAAGACCTTCATCGGGGTCAATAAGGCCCAGAGTTCCGAATCTGGAGATCAAGTTCAAGAAGAATAAAGTCGATTTCATCGTTTACCTCGAAAGTCCCGACCTGGTGTATTACCCCCTCGACAAGTTTCCGGAGAATGAGAAATATTTCAAGAATTTCCGGTGGTTCGGGGAATACCGTCCATTAAGCAGGAATGATGTGTTCATCTGGAAACGCGATGACAGTGAGGCCGAGGCACCCGGTTGAATACAAAGGAAAGATCCGGACACAGGTGAGACCGGAGGTAAAAGACCGGGATATATGATCATGCCCGGAAAAAAACGGCAAAGGAAATGAAACAGGGTGGCAATGGACCTGCCTAAAGAAGGGGCTAAGGTGTCATATAAAAACCAATCACTTTCAATTTATGATCACTACAGGCGTTACCCTGCACAAACTGATGCAGGGAAACGGCTGTAAGAAAGGCTTATTCAATATTCATCCTCGTTGAAGAAGAAATCGTCCTTGCTTGGATAATCGGGCCAGATATCCTCGATACTCTCATAAATTTCACCTTCATCTTCAATTTCCTGGAGGTTTTCGATCACTTCCAGGGGTGCTCCTGATCTGATGGCAAAGTCAATCAACTCATCCTTCGATGCCGGCCAGGGAGCGTCTTCCAGTTTTGATGCAAGTTCAAGTGTCCAATACATAGTACAAAAATTTCTTATAACTGAATTTTTGCTGTTTTAAAATTGCGCAAATATAAAAACTTTTTTAAGATTTACAACTTTGGCTTCCACGTAATTTCAGGCACACCCAACTCCTTGGCCATGAGGCGCGAAAGCACAAATAAGTAATCCGAATACCGGTTTAGGAAACTGAGTATCAGGTCATCCACCTGAAATTCTTCAGCCATCCTGATGATGATTCGTTCGGCCCTCCGGCACACGGTCCGGACGAGATGGCAAAGCGAAACCGTGGGGTGGCCCGCCGGGAGAATAAAGGACCGTAATGCGGGTAGTTTATTTTCCATGGCATCGATCTCATCTTCGAGTCGCTGAACATCTTCAGGGTGAAGGCTGGGAAGCCCTTCCTGCTGACCGTCGGAAGCAAGCAGGGATGCGATGGTCATCAGCCTGTCCAGTATCCAGATGAATAACTCGTTTTTGGTAGGGTTATTATATGTATCCATCAAAAAGCCGGTGCAAGCCATCAATTCGTCAATCGTCCCGTAGGCCTCGATTTTCTGATGATGCTTGGGCACACGTCGCCCCCCGATCAGGGCTGTGGTTCCTTTATCACCTCCTCTGGTGTAAATTTTCAAAACGACCTCCCTCTTAATGACATCTATCCGGCGGAGATGAATGTTTCCACCGGATTTTCGTTAACATAATCAGCATCGATATGCCCGTCCATCAGCCGGACGATCCGGTGAGCGTGCAGAGCGATGCTTTCTTCGTGGGTAACCAGGATGACTGTATTCCCCTTGCGGTGAATCTCGCCGAAAAGGGCCATGATATCTTCCGAAGTTTTTGAATCAAGGTTACCGGTAGGTTCATCGGCCAGAATGATGGATGGATCATTGACCAGCGCCCTGGCGACGGCCACCCTTTGCCGCTGACCACCGGAAAGCTCATTGGGCCGGTGGTGCGTCCTGTCGGACAGGCCGACATCCCCGAGCACTTTCTTGGCCCGTTCTTCACGGAATGACTTCGATTTTCCCGCATAGATCAGTGGAAGCATCACATTTTCAAGAGCGGTGTACCGGGGCAGGAGATTGAAGGTCTGGAAAACAAATCCGATCTCCGTATTTCTGACATCCGCAAGCGCGTTGTCATCCATCTTGCTGACATCCGTGCCGTTGAGGATATACCTCCCTTCGGTAGCGGTATCGAGACATCCCAACAGGTTCATCAGTGTCGATTTTCCGGAACCTGAAGGCCCCATGATGGCAACATACTCGTTTTTGTCGATGCTCAGGGATACCGACTGCAACGCTTTCACCACAATCGTCCCGATCCAGTAATTCTTAACGACATTTTCGATATTAATGACCTTGTCCATTTCACGCAGATTTCTAAATTTTTACGAATTTAATGATATAAATGGTATTTAAAAACCGGAACAGGTTAAAAATTGAATCATGAAATCCTGGCTGATCACCCCTTCCCTGAAAAAGACGATACCCATAAAGAAGAGATCGGCCGTCAGCGCTGCGCGGCTGTCCTGCCTGATCGCTTTCCAGGCTTTTTCCATATCTGCGGACCAGTGGATATCATCGATCACAAGAATGGTGTCATGTCGGGCGTATTCAGCAACTTTCCGGTAATAACGCAGCGTCGCGGGGAAGGTATGATCGCCGTCGAGAAAGACCAGCAGGGGGTGGTCGACCGGTTTCCAGTCCCGGAGAAAATCGTCGAAGTGGGTATTAACGAACTGCACTTCCGGAAATCCATTCACGGCGAATGCCGAGCGGGCGAAATCCGTTCTGTCCTTTTCGCCTTCGACAGAGACCACCCGGCTGCCAGCAGGGGCTCCGGCACGGAGATAGGCTGTACTGGCGCCGGTCCCAGTTCCGAGTTCAAGTATTTCACCGGGACAGAAATACCGGGCCATCCGGTAAAGGAGGGCACCATGCCTGGGACTGACGCCCGAATGCCTTGTCATGTCAGACACATGTCTCATCGCTCCGTTGGATACATGGGAACCGGCACCGTGGCGTCCGCCACCAATCACCTCCCTGCTCTTCCGGAGCGACCTGTGAAAGCAGATGATCTTCGCCGGAACGATCAGCGACGGGTTATCCCTGCCAAAGACCACTTCCGAAACAAAGGTGTACATGAACGGGGAATGGATTCCATGCCCCTTGCGATGACGCGCGGTCAGCCGGTAACGGATGTACCTGAAAAATATCCTGAGTGTATCCATCTTGTAAAAAAACTGGCCGGCAGCGGAAATATTGCCATGGCCGGATGCCAGGGGTGTCATTTTCCCCCCGTTCCCTTCATGACCTGAAACCTGCCGGTAACCATGAGATCGCATCATCAACAGTCCATTGGTGGAAAAATGAAGAAGATCGCTTGCCGCGTACTTATCCTATTAGACAACACCTATTGTGACAATTATTTCAACCGGCGTGATTTTTTCACCTGGCGACGGCACGGAAATGCGTTTTCATTTCGTGGGGGCATACGGACTTTCACGGTTGCCGTCATTTCTGCGAATGAAGTAGCACAAAAAAAGAATTCAGGTGTTAACTTTGTGAACTGAACCTTCAGAAGCGGCGAGTCAACATTCTTCGCTATCTGGCTTTACGAACCTAAACTATTCAAAATGACTGAAAATACGGGCCAGTCAAAAGCGCGAATCTCTCTGCCCATGTCAATGATCTCCAGCTTCGTCAAAGAAAGAAGTCTGCCGTTCATTCTTGAAAACCGTCGGCTCATCGGACAATTTATTCTGACCCTTTTATTCCTTGGCGTCGGGTTATGGTTTGTGAAGCATGAGCGAGGTGAAGTGCAGAAGGTCCGGGAAGTGCTTGCGGCGACCAACGGCTTCTGGGTCATGGCCGGCATCCTTCTCACCGTAGTCTACATCGTTCTTCAGGGGCTTATGTATACCGCGTCGTTCCGGTCGGTCAGGACGAGGCTG
The DNA here is from genome assembly GCA_963763215.1 of uncultured Bacteroidales bacterium. Lineage (GTDB taxonomy): Bacteria > Bacteroidota > Bacteroidia > Bacteroidales > DASQZK01. Next base: position 128,432 of record CAVXNX010000030.1, on the reverse strand, counting down.
GGGCTGTGGGATGCCGTGATCCTTTTCCTGAAACGTAACCTGATCAGTGTCTTCCTGCCTGCAGGCGGCATTTCTTCGCTGGCCTTTTTTACCCGGGAAATCGAAAAAAAGAACATCACAAAGTCTCAGATCAATTTCGCCTCTTCGGTATATGCCTTCGTGGGAATCCTTTCGGTCATCCTTGTTGCCCTGCCGGCATTCCTCTACGCCTTGTTTGTGGGTTCGGTGGGCAAGGGGGAATGGATTGCCCTGGTGAGCGTGATCGCCATCATTGCCTTGCTTTACCTGGTCTACCTTTCGGTGATGCACCAGGGGATCGTTTATCGCCTTATCCAAAAAATGATACCCCGGACGCAGGTTTTTATGGATGACCTGGCCAACAACAAGATAGAGCGGAAGCATTTTTTCATCACGGTTTTCTACTCCGTCCTCATCGAGATTACCGGGATCATGCATCTTTTTATCGCCATGAAAGCCATGGGCTACGAACCCTCGCTTTTCACCGCAGTTATCGGCTACATCGTCGCCGTAGTCTTCCTGATCATTTCCCCATTTCTCAGAGGCCTGGGCGCCATTGAATTATCGATGACCTTCGTTATCATGCGCTTCGGCTATTCGAACGCGGAAGCGCTTGCCATCACGCTGCTCTACCGTTTTTTCGAATTCTGGCTTCCTCTTTTTGCCGGCATCATCAGCTTCATGATGAAGATCAACAGGCTTCTCATGAGGGTCCTGCCGGCTTTCCTGCTTTTCATCCTGGGCATTATCAATATCATTTCTGTGCTCACGCCCGCCATTTCCTCCCGGCTGACGGTACTGAAAGACGTTTTGTCGATGAATGCCATCGATGCCTCCAATTATTTCGTCTTCCTGGCCGGGCTGTTCCTCCTGGTCACCGCGGCTTTTATGCTGAAAGGCCTGCGAAGTGTCTGGTGGTTTGCCCTTTTCCTCAGCCTGGGCTCGCTCATCGGTCATCTCACCAAAGCCATCGATTATGAAGAAGCTCTCGTCTCCCTCGGGGTCATCGCTATCCTGATCGCCACCCGTAAGGAATACTACATCAAGGGCAATCCCAAATTACGGTATGTCGGGATCCAGACTTCCCTTTTGAGTATCATGGCGGTCATCGTCTATGGCGTTGTCGGATTTTATTTCCTGAACAGGAAACATTTCAACATGGATTTCAATTTCCTCCAGTCGGTGAAATACACCATTGCCAACTATTTTCTGGTTGGCAGCGGCGATCTTCATCCCACCAGCCGGTTCGCCAGGAATTTCCTGCTGTCGATCAACGCCTTCGGGTTCCTAAGCCTTTCTTTCCTCATCTATACCCTTATCCGGCCTTACGTTTTCCGCAATACTCCCTCGCTGGAGGAAACGGAAACCGCCCGGAACCTGCTTGAGAAATATGGCCGTTCAGCCCTGGACTTTTTCAAAATTTACCCCGACAAGCTGTTCTACTTCACGGAGAATAATTCGGCTTTTCTGGCTTACCGCATTTCAGGCGGATTTGCCGTTGTCCTCGAGGAGCCTGTCGCCCCTTCCGACAGGGAACGGAAAGCGTGCATCCGCAGCTTCGATGCCTTTTGTTACGAGAACGGACTGAAAAGCATCTATTACCGTGTACCGGAGAACAGCCTCGACCTCTACCGAAATATGGGTAAAAAAGTTATGCTCCTCGGGCAGGAAGGAGTGGTGGACCTGGAAACCTTTTCGTTGGAGGGCGGACAGAGGAAATCCCTCCGGAACGCCATCAACAAGGTCAGGTCCGGCGGTTACCATGCCAGCATTCACGAACCACCGCTCAAAGACGGGCTGTTGCAGAAACTCAAAACGGTCTCCAATGACTGGCTCGAGCAGACGCACCGCAGTGAGATCATCTTTTCCCAGGGCATGTTCAAGTGGGAAGAGCTGAAACAGCAAACGGTCATTACCGTTGAAAACTCCGAGGAAATGATCGTGGCCTTCCTGAATATCATCCCCGATTTTGTCAGTGGTGAAGGAACCTACGATCTCATCCGCAATACCTCGGATTCCCCCAATGGCATCATGGATTTTCTCCTTATTGAGCTTTTCAACTACCTGAAATCCAAAAATTACCGCTATGTGAACCTGGGCTTTGCCCCCATGTCGGGGCTGACCGATCCCAAAAATTTCCCGGAACGGTCGATGAAATTTGCCTACGAGCGGATAAAATCCTTTTCTCACTACAAGGGGCTCAGGGATTTCAAGGAAAAATATTCACCGGCATGGTCCAACCGGTACCTGGTTTTCGACCATGATTATGACCTGCTCCAGATCCCCCGGGCGCTGAATAAGGTGATCAGGCCGTGACCGGCAGGCCCCGGGACTGACCCGTGATTGACACGATGACACTAAGGAAGAAGGCAAACGGTAGAGCACGAAGAGGAGTAAACACAAAGGCACAAGGACATAAGCAATTAAGGCCGAAAGAGGAACGGACAAAGACCGTTCCTCCTCTACTGCTATTTTCCGTGTCCCCTCTTTTATTATCCGTGTCCATCCGTCCCAACCCGTCTTTTCCGTGTCCCCTCTTTTATTATCCGTGTTCATCCGTCCCAACCCGTCTTTTCCGTGTCCCCTCTTTTATTATCCGTGTTCATCCGTCCCAACCCGTCTTTTCCGTGTCCCCTCTTTTATTATCCGTGTTCATCCGTCTCAACCCGTCTTTTCCGTGTCCCCTCTTTTATTATCCGTGTTCATCCGTCCCAACCCGTCTTTTCCGTGTCCCCTCTTTTATTATCCGTGTTCATCCGTCTCAACCCGTCTTTTCCGTGTCCCCTCTTTTATTATCCGTGTTCATCCGTCTCAACCCGTCTTTATCCGTGTCCCCTCTTTTATTATCCGTGTTCATCCGTCCCAACCCGTCTTTTCCGTGTCCCCCTCTTTTATTATCCGTGTTCATCCGTCTCAACCCGTCTTTATCCGTGTCCCCTCTTTTATTATCCGTGTTCATCCGTCCCAACCCGTCTTTATCCGTGTCCCCTCTTTTATTATCCGTGTTCATCCGTCCCAACCCGTCTTTTCCGTGTCCCCTCTTTTATTATCCGTGTTCATCCGTCCCAACCCGTCTTTTCCGTGTCCCCTCTTTTATTATCCGTGTTCATCCGTCTCAACCCGTCTTTTCCGTGTCCCCTCTTTTATTATCCGTGTTCATCCGTCCCAACCCGTCTTTATCCGTGTCCCCTCTTTTATTATCCGTGTTCATCCGTCTCAACCCGTCTTATCCGTGTCCCCTCTTTTATTATCCGTGTTCATCCGTCTCAACCCGTCTTTTCCGTGTCCCTCCCAAATTTTTTGCTGATCTTCCCTTCCCCCAGCCTCAGGAATCCCGGCAATACGACCAACAGCAAGGGCAGGGCCACCACGAACCCCCCGATGACGGCAATGGCGAGGGGCTGGTGCAACTGTGCACCGGTTCCAATGCCGAGGGCGAGAGGCATCATGGCCGTGATGGCACACAGGGCCGTCATCAGCTTTGGCCTGAGCCTGGTGCTGATCGAAAAGGTAATGGCCTCGTGTACATCATTCGTGGTTTCAAGGTTTTTGCGGTATTGCAGATAGGTAAAAATGGCATTTTCACCGATGATCCCGACGATCATGATCAGTCCTGTGTAACTGCCCACGTTGAGGGGCGTGCCGGTGATGAACAGTGCCAGGTAGCCACCCGAGATCCCGAGCACAGCGATCATGAGGATGATCACGGAAGCACGGAAATCACGGAAAAGGATGAGAACGACGAGAAAAACGAGCAGACTGGCAATGATGAGGATGTTCAGCAGTTCTTTGAAGGATTGCTGCTGTTGTTGATAATCACCGCCGTATTCGATATAATAGCCCCCGGGAAGGGAAATCCCCGATGCGATCTTCGATTGGATATCCTTCATGGCAGATCCAAGGTCCGTACCACTCAGCCGCGCCGACACCACACCCATATTCTGGAGGTTTTCCCGCTCGATCTCGGCACTTCCATGGTTAATGCGGATTTCCGCCACCCGTTCAAGCGGGATGAGTTTCCCGCCGGGGGTGAAGATTCTCGAAGTCCGCAGCTTCTGCATGTCAAAATCGGTACTGTCGTGAAAGGTCAGCCGGATAGCGGGCAGGTATTCTCCTTCCAGAACATGGCCGCTCACAAGACCTTCGGTTTCCAGCTGGAGCTGGTTCTGGAGATCCGCCGGACTGAGTCCGTAACGGCCCAAAGCCTCAGCATCGGGAAAGACATCGACCGACGGACCGGCGATGATGATGCCGTCGAAAACATCGGCAGTGCCGTTGACACTCCGCACAATTCCGGCCACCTTCCTGGAATATTCCTGAAGCTTCTCATTGTCGCTGCCGAAAATTTTTATTTCGACAGGCTGGACCGATGTGGTCAGGTCACCGAGCATATCGGTGATCACCTGTCCGAAATCGGTGGTCAGGGCAGGAACCCTGGCATCCACCCGGGCCCGGATCTCCTCGATCACTTCCTCGGTCGACTCTCCTTTCTTCCGGTTTATTTTAATCAGATAATCGCCCCGGTTTGGTTCGGTGATAAAAAATCCCATCTGGGCACCGGTCCGCCGTGAAAACGCCACCACTTCGGGAGTGTTGTACAGGATCCGGTCGACCTCCTGTAACATTTTATCGGTTGCCTCAAGAGATGACCCGGGTGGCGAATTGAAATCGAGCACGATGCTTCCCTCATCCATATAAGGCAGGAATCCGGTTTCAAGCCGGGGATAGATGAAGACAATGAGGCCCGCCAGGACCACGACGATGGCGATGCTGATGTACGGCTTATGGGTGAATATCCCCACCCAGTCCTGTTTCTTCACTCCGTGCCCTTCCGTATCACGGGTCCGTGCTTTTCTCCGCTTTTTGCGTGAAAGCAGGAGATAGGTCACGGGCAATCCGATCCATGTCACGAAAAATGAAACCACCAGGGTGATGATCATCGTCCGGGTCATGATGCCGAAATAAGCGCCCGCCACCCCCGACATCAGGATGAAAGGCAGGAAGATCACGATGGTGCTGAGTGACGAACCGATCATGGCCGGCAGAAGATACTGAATAGCCTTTTTCACCAGCTCACGGGGAGGACTTCCCGGATGCTCCTCGTGCGTCCGGTGGATCTGTTCGATGATGACCACGGCATCATCGATGATCAGCCCGATGGAAGCGACCAGGGCGCCAAGGGTCATGATATTGAAGGTGTAGTTCAGTGCGTAGAGCACCGAAATGGTCAGGGCAAGGGTAACAGGTATCATAATGAGCAGCGTGGCACCCGCCTTCAGCGAACGAAGAAAAAGCAACGCCACCACAATGGCCAGTGCCAGACCGATCCATAAGGCATCTTTGACCGACCGGATGGAATTGTTGACAAATTCAGCCTGGACATAGTAGGGCTTGATGGTCACTCCCGGCGGGAGAACCTGTCTCAGGCTTATGAGCTTGTTCTGCACCGAATCGGTGGTGGAGATCAGGTTTGCACCGGGTTGCTTGACGATATTGATCAGTACGCCTTCCTTCCCGTTGGCATTGATCTTGATGTATTCAACCGCCTTCTCGATCTTCACCAACCCGATATCCCGTAACAGGATGATCCGGTCATGGTCATTCCTGACCACCAGGTTTTCCACATCTTTCCGGGAATGAAAGGCCGCATCGGTGACACTCAGATACAGGCGGTTGTAATCATTGATGAAGCCGTTCGACAGGAGGATGCCGTTCCGGTCCATGACCTGTTCCAGATACGAAGGGGTGATTCCCAGGCTGCTCATCTTTTCTTTGTCGAGGATCACCCGGAATTCCTTGTCTTTACCACCAAGGACCTGCACAGCGGCCACACCTTCGACCTGGGAGAGGTAGGGCTTGACCGTGTAGACGGCCAGTTTTTTAAGACTGATGAGCGAATACCGGTCGCTTTCGAGCGAATACCCGATCACCGGGAGGATGGACGGGTTCATCTTTTCAACGGTAATCTGAAGGCCCGACGGTAATTGGTTCCTGACCTGGCTGATACGGGATTCGACCTGGAGCTCGGCCACATCGATATCGGTCTTCCAGGTCATGAAAGCCGAGATCTCACAGCTCCCGCGGCTTGTCGTGCTCCTGATCATCTTCAGCCCCGGCACTTTTTTGACGGCATCCTCCAGAGGGCGGGTCACCGTGATCATCATCTGTTGTTCGGGCTTCAGTTCACCCTCGGCAATGATCTTGATCTTCGGAAAAGTGATCTCGGGAAAAAGCGAAGTCTTTGTTTTGGTATACAGGTAACCTCCCCCCACGAGGATCAGCACGAGCAGGAAACTCACCGGTTTTTTGAAGCTGTTATAAAAGTCTTTCATTGCGCCGTATCGGTTAGGATGACCTGCATGGTGTCGGGAACGGCATAATTTCCATATATCAGGATCCTGTCTTTTTTTGTGAATGACGGACTCAGGATCTGCATGGTGTCGTGACTGGCGATACCGGTGGTCACCGGGACTTTCACCGCGACCGAGTCATTGATCATCTTCATGACCCAGTAATCGGTCTCAGTTTCATTGGTCAAAACCGCATCACTGGGGAGCAGAGTCGCATTCTCGCTTGATTTTCTGGTGATCTCAGCCCTGGCGATCAGCCCTTCCGGAACAGCCCTGGCATTGGTTACCGAGAGGATCACTTTCAGGGTCTGATCGGCGGAATCCACTTCCGGGCTGATCAGCTTCACCTTACCCGTATGCCGGGTCCCGTCCGGAAACCGCAATTCGACTTTCATGCCGGGGTTGACAAGGTTGTGCCACTCATACGGAAGATGAAGGACAAATACCAGGCTCGAGGTCTCTTTCATGGTCAGCAGTTTTTCACCGCCGGTCACATAGTCGCCTTGCTGGTGGACGGTTTCTGTGACATAACCTTCGGAATGCGCCCTGATGGTATCGGTTCCGCCGAAATGGCCGGGCAGTTCGGGATTAACGGCTCCGAGGGCATGCGATTCCCGGGTTTGCAGAATATAAAGGATCTGTCCCGGTCCGACATTCTGGCGGGGTTCAACGAACGAGCGCACAATGTAACCGTCAAAAGGGGAGCTGATAACACTGGCCTTGAGGTAAGATGCCGTGGCATTGACATCCACCTGGCTGCTGATCGGGCCAAAGGTAACCGTTGTTGCCCTGACCCGGGGATAGGCCTTGACATGGCTTTCATCCTCTTTACCTTTATTCGTATGGCATGAGGAAAAAGCCAGGATGCCCAGAACCAGGGCATAAAGGTTGAGTTTTTTCATGACGTTCATTTTCATCTTCAGCAGGTTTATGACCGCGTTTTTGCTGATCCGGTTTGGTCATCAGTTAGCCAGGTAGTTGATTTCATTGATCAGCATCATACGCCTGACCTTGTTTTTTGCCGATTCATTGCTGAGATCGATATAATTCCGGATGAGAATAAAATACTGGCTGATATCGAGTTGCCCCGAAGGCAAAAGTCGCTGCTCGGCATCAATCAGCCCGCGATAAAAACGGATCTGATCGCCGATATCTCCGGCCTGTTCCTGCAGGTCGGATAACATCCGTTTCAGGCTGGCGACCTTCAGGTCATACTGCCGCTCAAAGTAAGACCGGCGTTGATTGTTCACTTCCTGGTTCAACCTGACGTTGTCATATTTGAGTTCCTTCTGCCTTCCGTCATAAATCGGGACCGAAAATTTCAACCCCACTCCTGCCCCGAAATTCTTATATGGATCGGTCATCAGGGAGGAAAGATATCCGGCATCGGCATGAAAGCTAAGTTTAGGCTGGTATTCCAGGTCGATAAGGTTCAGTCGGTTTTGCAGGTTCATACTGTCGAGTGTGAACTGGCGGAAGAAGATCGATGCCGGTTTTGGAGGGATTCCCGGCACAACCATCTCCGGTTTGGTGAGCCGGACAAAAGCTGTATCCGACAGTCCGGCCAGGTACCGCAAGTCCGCCAACGACTGCCGGTATTGCAGGAGTGCTGAGTTTACGGCCAGTTGCTGACTTTTAAGGCTGGCCAGGAAGGTGTAATAATCCGTTTGCCGGTAGACATTCGCCCTCGTCAGCCGGATCAGGAGACTGTCTTCGCCGCGCAGCGATTCCAGGATATCCGAATTATATTCCCACTGCATCAGGTCGCCAAGGGCCGAAAGGTATTTCGAGGTGATATCCTTCTTCAGGGAAGCCTTTGAAATCTGCAACTGGTTGCCGGCCTGCTCCTTCTGAATATTATAGGACTGAAGGTGGTCGTCGAGCTGGCCCCGGAAGAGGATTTCTTTGTCGAAGCTGACCAGGGTGCTGACCACCTGGCCGTTGGTGATGATCTCATCATATCCGTAACCGTTGACCACCGGGTCCCAGGTTAGGTCGGTCGCAAAACCGACCTGTGGTTTCAAACCGGCGCGGAAAAGTTGTTTATCATTCTCAGCCATACGGACCATGTTCCGGTTTTCGAGCAGGACCGGACTGTTGACGAGGGCAGAATCAAGGAAGCCTTCCAGTGTATCCTGGGCATGGACCATCGCCTGGAATAGGCAGAGAAGGATGAAAAAAAGTCCGGTTTTTCTCATAGTCGTTCGGCATGAAACCTCAAACGTAACACAGAAATCTGTAGAAATTCTAAATGGCCTCCCGGTCATCCGGGTTTCTTCTTTCCCGTTCCCGGCTTATGCATGGGTTTGATCAGTTTCGAGCTGATATATTGGGAAAGCTTCTCCGGCTGATTTGTCCCGATCCATATCTTCTTTTCCTGGTTCCGCAGGATCAGCTCAATGGCGTACCGTCCCGAAATATTCAGAATATTGACCTCCGGCCTGAACTTAATGCCCCATCCCAGGAAGCTGTCCAGTACCGGCCGGCAGCTTTCGATATTTTCGAGGGCATATTTCCCCTTGATGATCCCGATCCCAAAAATATAATGGACATAATGGTCATCCACTTTCACGGTAAGCCGGAAAAAAAGCAACAGGACCACGAAGAGGATGGCCGATGTGACCAGGACGAGAGGATTGTGGGCTCTCGGGGAAAAAATGACCGGAAAGATGATGGCCAGGACGAACACGAACAGCCAGGAGATTTGAGTTTTCTTCATGTTCACAAAACATTAGATACAAAAAGTCACGGCGCTCTCAATGATGCCACACCGTCTAAACCTCCCCGGAGGAAAGAAAATGTTTACCGGAAAATCCGGTGGACAGTGGAGCCTATTCCGAAGATGACAAAGATATTCCTGCCGGAGGGAACAGAAAAATAAAACCGGGAACATTTTGCATTCCCGGTCAGGATAGCGACATCTCATAAAATCAGGGTCCCTTTCGCATATATTGCTCGCACTTTCCACAAAATCCACAAAATGGCGATAATGATACACAATCCCCGCCCGCCGGAAGGGAGGAAAAATGTGGTCAGCCAGCTCCCAGGTTTAATAGGTATTATATCCCTTGTAGACCGACGAGTTCTCGATGGGGACAAGATACCCGGTATAGATCAGCTGGCCACTGCTGATGCCTGTCAGCGTGGCATTGGCATAACCATCGGCACCAACAGACATATTGATATCATAGGACCCGATTGGGGTCGTGACGCTGAAAGAAAGGTAAAAGCTCTTTCGTTTGTTATCGGTCTGGAGTTTATATCGTGTCACATTCCCCTGCGCGGTCACCCCGCCGACGCCATTATAACCGATTCCGGTGTTTCTCCCGATCTGAAGGACAGCATTGGTTGAATCGACTGAAATAAAGTTCAGCGTTGAAGATACCGGCATTCTTTCGCCCATCCGGTTTGCAAGGTAATCGGCTTCCAGAACGAAATCCTTGTTCTGAAGCATTTGTTTCGTATATTCAAATTTCGCAGTAAGTGTACTGTCCCTGGAAGCTTTCTTATCCTTCTGTCCGAAAACGTTCATCGGTACAGCCAGTGCCCCAAGCAGGAACAAACCCATGAATGATGACATTAATTTTTTCATAGTTAATGGTATTTTGTATTTTCCACACAAAATTTCAAATAGTATACCATAGTTGATCAAACCGTCAACAATATACTGTATATCAAGTAATTTAACGTTTTTTAACCGAAAGCTGCCGAATTCAGCCGCTTCACGGCTTCCGGGATCTCCGGGTTCAAAAGGCGATGCCTCCTGAAGCTTGTCCTTATGTATTTTTTTCCGATCTTTAAAAACTCAATCACCGCGATGCAGGAATTACTCGAAACGGATATTAAGTTTCTCCAGGGTGTCGGCCCGAAACGTGCCGAAATCCTGAACAAGGAATTGAATATCACCACGTTCAGGGACCTGCTCTATTATTTCCCGTACCGCTACATTGACCGCACCCGTTTTTATCACATCCGCGACATCAATGGGGACCTGCCCTACATCCAGATCAAGGGGAAGATCACCGGTTATGAAATGATCGGGGTCAAGCGGGGGCAGAAGCGCCTTGTCGCCAGATTCACCGATGGCACCGGCACCCTGGAACTCATCTGGTTCAAGGGCCATAAATGGATCCAGGAAACGTTTGTTGCCGGTAAGGAATACATCGTGTTTGGAAAACCTTCCCTCTACAATCGCCGGGTGAACCTCGTTCATCCCGAGATCGACGAGATCTCAAGAGCTGACGAACTGACATCGCGGTTGCAGCCGATGTACAACACGAGTGAAAAAATGAAAAACAACTACCTGACCAGCAAGGCCATCCAGAAAATGATCGGGAACCTGCTCCGTCAGTTGGATAAAAATATCGAAGAAACGCTGCCTGCCTGGCTGCTGAAAAAAGCTGGCCTCATCCCGCTGTGGGAGGCCATGCATAACATCCATTATCCCGATAATCCGGAAATTTTAAAAAAGGCCGAATTCAGGCTTAAGTTTGAAGAACTTTTTTTCATCCAGCTCAATATCCTGAGGAACCGTTCCACGCGTGACCAGAAATACCGGGGATATATTTTTTCCACGGTCGGGGAGCAATTTAACACCTTTTATTACCGGAACCTGCCCTTCGAGCTGACCGGGGCGCAGAAGCGCGTGCTGAAGGAGATCAGGCGTGACATGGGCTCGGGCCGGCAAATGAACCGGCTTCTCCAGGGAGATGTGGGCAGCGGGAAGACCCTGGTCGCCCTGATGAGTATGCTCATCGCCCTGGACAATGGATTCCAGTCGTGCATGATGGCCCCGACGGAGATCCTGGCTATCCAGCATTATCATACGGTCAAAAAATTTCTCGACGGCATGGATGTCACCGTTGAACTGCTAACCGGTTCAACGCGAAAAGCGGCCCGGACAACCATCCATGAAGACCTGGAGGCGGGCAGGCTTCATATCCTGGTCGGCACCCATGCCCTCATCGAGGAAAAGGTGAAGTTCAACCGGCTGGGGCTGGTCATCGTGGATGAGCAGCATCGCTTTGGTGTCGCCCAGCGGGCACGACTCTGGAAAAAAAGCGAACACGTGCCCCATGTGCTGGTCATGACGGCCACGCCCATCCCGCGAACACTGGCGATGACACTTTACGGCGACCTGGATGTTTCCGTGATCGATGAGCTGCCTCCGGGCCGCAAACCCGTGAAGACCATCCACCTGACCGACAACAAGCGGCTCAGAATGCACGGCTTCATCAGGCAGCAGATCGACGAGGGACGGCAGATCTATATTGTCTATCCCCTGATCAAGGAATCGGAGAAAATGGACTACAAAGATCTCGAAGACGGTTACGAAAGCATTGTCCGGGCATTTCCCCCTCCCCGGTACGCCGTGAGTGTCGTGCACGGGAAGATGAAACCCGAGGAGAAGGATATTTCCATGAATCATTTCAAGGCCGGCAGAACCCACATCATGGTTGCCACCACGGTTATCGAAGTGGGTGTGGATGTGCCCAACGCTTCTGTCATGGTGATCGAGAGCACCGAACGCTTCGGCCTGTCGCAGCTCCATCAGCTCCGGGGCCGGGTGGGCAGGGGCGCCGACCAGTCGTATTGCATCCTGATGTCAGGCTACAAGCTTTCGGACGACGCCCGGAAACGGATCGAAACCATGGTCCGCACCAACGACGGCTTCGAGATCGCCGAGGTCGACCTTAAACTCCGCGGACCGGGTGACATTGAAGGTACACAGCAGAGCGGCATTCCCTTCGACCTGAAAATTGCCAACCTGGGTCGAGACGGTCAAATCCTCCAGTATGCGCGGAACATGGCCGCAGGAAATTATCGAAGAAGATCCCGGCCTCAGAAAAGAGGACCATTTCATCCTGGCAAAGCAACTGAAAAAGCTCTACCATAAAACCGTGAACTGGTCAGCCATCAGCTGAGGGAGTCACGCTGCGGTCATGGCCTATCAGTCCTTGTCTTCGTCGGCCGCCTTTTCATCCTTCTGACTGATGATCTCCCCGTTTGCGGAAAAAACAACTTCAAGGGTCTTCTCCCCCTTTTTTCAGCTCCGCTTCAAAACCACTGAAACCGGGTCTTTCAACTTTCTCCGTTTCACTTACCGTATACCCCGAAAATTAGTTCTGATGACATCCTGTACGGGGGAGGGAAATCCGACTTCTTTTATCTCCGTCTCCGTCTCGATCCACTTGCCGGACGCGTCGAAAGAAGCCGACATGTCTTTACCCCCGAGGGTAAATTCAGCCTCCCATTCCTTCGGATTCTCCTTGCTCCATTTGACCTCTTTCGCCTGTCTCGAATTTTTTGTCAAAAGCGGATTTTACCTCACCCGGAAGGACCGATTGGCCAAACGTACCGATGCTGAAAAACAGTCCCGCAATGATGCCGGATAATGTCATGATCCTAATGTTTAATAATGTTTCATGATTTTCATGATCTTCATGTTTTAATGTTTGAATGTTTAATTTTGTATTATAGGGCAAAGATATATTTCGCTTTCTGAAGAAATTCTGAACCCCGGCATTATGCCCTGCTAACGGTGAAACAGTGATATTGCGCCCCGCCATCCCAGCTGTAGGAAACGTCAAGACCGTTCAGACCGCAAATGGTACTGACGATCGACAATCCCAGTCCGGGGCCCCCGGAGCTGTCATCTTCCCTGGTGAACCGTTGAAAAAGCCGGTCTCCCTTAGAGAGTTCACTTCCGGCCCGAATTCCTGATCTGAAAGGAATTACCGGTATGTCAGGACCGTGATCTCACCACCTTCCTCAGTATGGCGGATAGCGTTCCCCAGGAGATTGGACACGATGATGGACGCCAGCCCGGGATTGATGACATGCGTGAAATCACTGCCCGGATGACCCGTTAGGGTGATCTGTTTCAGCTTTACCAGTTCGGAGAATTGCTCCGATTGTTCGATTAGCAGCGTTCTGAAACTGGTCTCCCTCTTTTCCGGAAACTGGCCGTTTTCGATTCTGGCGAGCAGCAGGAGGCTGCGGTGGGTATTCGACAACCGGTTGACCGAACTGCTGACATCTTTGATCCGTTCCAACTGGGTCGTGGTGAGCTGCCCGTCATTCAGCAGGGCTTCCATTTTGCTCCGGATCACCGCCAGCGGTGTCTGCATTTCGTGGGATGCATTGGCCGTGAACTGTTTCAGGTTGCGGTAGTCGTCCATCGCACGCCGGGTAAGCTGTTCAACCACTCTCTTCATTTCGTCAAACTCGTCGATCCCGGTTTCTTCCAGATGGACAGGCTGAAGGCCGGAAAGGGAAAAATTCCGGGCGAACGACAGGTTTTTAAAAAAAGGTGACCACAACCGGGACGTGCGGCGCCTGATGTAGAGAAAAATGCCCGTCATGAAGACCGTATACACCCCGGCGAGAATGATGAATACCGACATCAGGAACTCACCATTCTCGATTTCGGAAGACCTGACGGTAATCCGGTAAAAACGTCCACCGATTTTCCGCACGGTGACAAGCTGCCGGTATGGTTCCGCTTCGCGCTCTCTGGTATCGAAAAAAGATGTGTCGCCGAGGCGGCTCATTTCATCGGATGACCTGGTTTCGGTGGTCTCGATAAAAGGAGGGATCTCGGGAAGTTTACCCGTGGTTTCGATCTCACTGACGATATGTTCAGTATTGTTGTAGAGCTTCTCATCGGTTTCTGTTCGCACCATCCGGAGCAGAACGAAATAGATCACCACAAGTCCCGCCAGGAGGGCAATACCTGTAGCAGCCAGGTAAGATTGATTGATTTTCTTCAGGAGTTTCATGCGTCGGTGAATTTGTATCCCGTACCATAAACCGTTTTGATGTAATCCTGACCACCGGCAGCCAGAATTTTCTTGCGAAGGTTGTTGATGTGGGTGTAGATGAAATCAAAATTCCAGGAAAGATCGATGTCATCACCCCAGAGATGCTCCGCGATCGACTCCTTCGAAAGGACGCGTTCCCGGTTGGAGATAAAATACAGCAGAAGTTCATATTCCTTGGGGGTCAACGACAGTGAAGCCCGATGAACCCGGACTTCCCGCTGCCCGGGAATGAGGGTGATCTCATTGAAGATCAGCTCATCGAATCCCTTGTACTTCTTCCTTCGCCACACGGCCTTTATTCGTGCATTCAGCTCCGACAGATGGAAGGGCTTTGTCAGATAATCATCGGCGCCGAGGTCGAGGCCTGTCAGCTTATCGTCCAGGGCATTCCTCGCCGAAACGATGATGATCGCTGTCCCGGGAGAAAGGTTTTTCAGGAGCTGAAGGATCGACAGGCCACTGCCACCGGGAAGGGTGATATCGAGAATAACCATATCGTACTCGTAGGCAGAGACTTTATCCTCAGCCTGGAGGAAGGTTGAAGCCACCTCACACACATAACCTTCTTTTGCGAGGTACTCCCTGATGGTCTCCAGCAGACCGGGCTCATCTTCGATGATCAGGACTTTCATGGTTGCGCATAATGGACAATGTTACTGTGCGATTCTGAAGTAAACTTAAAGATTCCTTCCCGTGATTTGAAAAAAAAATGGTTTAATACACATGCCGGCGTTCAAAAATGCGCATTTTATCAGGCTGATTTCCTATCTTTAATTCCACAAACTAGAACCAGGCCGGTTTCAGCGCTTTGTATCCGCTTTACTTTTGCGGGCCGGCGGGGCTGAACCAGGCTCACCCTTAAACCAGAATGCATGCAACGAAGAACCTTTGTCAAATCCTCATTCATCGGCGCCTCAGCGGTGTCGTCAGGATTTATCCCTTTTGGAAACCGGAAACAACGACCCGGGGAACCGGATGGTTTATGAACTGCGCCAGTACGAAATGATCCGGAATTTCCGGCAGAATGACCTGGACAGATATCTCAGGGAAGCTCTTTTCCCCGCTCTCAACAGGGCAGGGGTTGCCAGGGCCGGGGCTTTTGTCCCGCTCGGAAAGGCCGAACCTGCCACGGTTTTTGTGTTGATCCCCTATCCTTCCCCTGAACACTACTTTAAAATCGTCATGGGATTGCAAAAGGATGAGACCTTCCGGAATGATTCCGCCTTTTACGACAAACAGCCCGCCGGCAACCCGGTCTTCAACCGTTACAAAAGTTCCCTGCTTCTGGCTTTTGAGGGCTTTCCGGTGATTTCCGATTCCATTTCGGGGAAAAAACTGTTCGAGCTCCGGACATATGAAGGATACAATGAGGATGCGGTCAGAAGAAAGATCGCCATGTTCAACAACGGTGAAATCGATATCTTCCTGAACAACAAGTTCAGCCCGGTCTTTTACAGTGAAGACCTGACTGGCGAGAACCTCCCATGCCTCACTTACATGCTGGCTTTCAACGACATGGAAGAACGGGACCGGTTATGGAAGGATTTTGGCAGTGATCCCGGATGGAAGCGTATGTCATCCGACCCCGCTTATGCCGACACGGTATCGCGCATCATCAAGATTTTCCTGGAGCCTTTGCCCTATTCCCAAATCTAAATCTGTCTTGACCATACAGCAAAAAGACCAGATCACCTTGTGGGACGCCATATCCATCGGCATCGGGGGAATGGTGGGAGGAGGAATTTTTGCCGTTCTCGGTCTTTCGGTGAGCCTCACCGGCGGCGGGGCCCCGGCAGCTTTTCTCTTCGCCGGCGTCATCGCGATGATGACCTCCTATGCCTATGCACGGTTGTCACTGACCTACCCGGGCAACGGCGGGACGGTCAATTTCATCAACCGGGCTTTTGGAAAGAACATTTTCAGCGGGGGTCTTAATAACCTTCTCTGGGTCAGCTACATCATCATGTTGTCGCTCTATGCCACCGCCTTCAGCTCGTATGCGCCGAACCTGCTCAGCATCACCGGCAAGGTGGTTGTTGACAGGCATATCTATGCCACACTCATCATCCTGGTCGCTTCGGCAGTCAATTACTACAGTATCCGTGTGGTGGGAAGGATCGAATCGTATGCGGTGATCATCAAGCTGGGCATCCTGACGGCCTTCGTCTTTGTCGGGGCGTGGGGACTTACGAAAAGCGCCAGCCTGTCTCAGCTCGCCTTTCATTCGTGGAAGAGCCCGGTAGGTATGATTACCGGGGGCATGGTCATTTTCGTGGCTTACGAGGGATTCGAGCTGATCGCCAATGCAGCGCCGAATATCATCAATCCATTACGCAACATCCCGCGATCCTACTACATTTCGGTTGGCTTCGTGATCATCCTCTACATCCTGATCGCCGTGATCACCGTCGGTTCCCTCCCCTTCAGCGAAATTGCCAGGGCCAGGGATTATGCCCTGGCGGAAGCGGCCAGGCCCATGCTGGGACAGGCGGGATTCGCCATTATCACCGTGGCGGCACTGATCTCCACCTTTTCAGCCATCAATGCCACTCTCTATGGCGGCAGCCGGGTCAGTTATGAACTGGCCAACGACGATGAAGATCCCCATGAATTGACGAAATACCTGTGGAACGAGCCTATTGGCCTGGTGATCACGGCAATCCTGACCATCGTGCTGGTCAATACCGTGGATCTGGAGAATATTGCCACTTCGGGCAGTGTGGGCTTCCTGCTGATCTTTGCCTTTGTCAACCTTTCGGCCTTCCGGCTGGCGTCTGATACCGGAGCGAACCGCACCGTCACCTTCATGGCTTTTTTGCTTTGCATGGCTGCCACGGTGGTCCTGGTCATCCAGCAATTCTCCGCAAATCGAACCGGAATCCTGATTTCCCTGGGGATCATCCTGTTTTGCTTCGCCGGCGAATCGGTCTTCAAACTTTCCTCTAAAAAAAGAGGAGGCTGATTCATTCCGTCTTGATCATCTTTTTCACCCTGCGTTCGCGGCCGGTGTCGAGGACCAGGTAATAGACCCCTGCAGGCTGATTCTGCGGCACCCATTCGACGCGATAACTCCCTTCCTGTTTAAAGCCTTTGTCGATGGTGGCCACCGTGCTACCCGCAAGATTCCTGACCTCAAGAGAAATATTGGCCTTCCGGGGGAGTGAATAGGTGATGCGCGTCGCGCTGGTGAAAGGATTGGGACTGTTCTGATCAAGGTTAATCCCCGGTTGTGAAAGTGTGGGGAAAACTGCGGCAGCATCCATCTTCGGACTTCCGGCCTCGACCCATGCCGAATAGATCAGTTCGGCGAGTGAGTGGGACGCCTCACTGAACAGTTTCACCGTAAAACCCCTGGTCCTGCTCCATAAGTGCATTGGTGTAATTCGTGGACCGGGTGTCGCCTGCCGTTTCCCTGGCATAGTTATCGGCAATGAGTATGGAGTCCACGTACGGGTAGGTGTCATACAGGTAACTGAAAATATACCCGCGGACATCATGGATAACGGAAACATCGCTGCCCGGGTAGTTGATTTCCGTGATATGGGCCTTGATCATCGTCGATTCATACCGCGAATGGATACCGGAATTCCCCGTCAGCTGACCGTTGTAATTCTTGCAGATATGGAGAGGCATATGCCCGTCGGCTACATAGTGCCCCAGGTCGGCAGCCACAAGGACGGCCTTATCCCAGTCCCTCCGCTCAAAGCAGCTTTTCAGGGTGTCGTAAGTGGCAAGTGTTGCCCAGGGCAGAATCCCGTTGTCCATCACGAAGGCATCGCCGTGCTCATCCACGATGGAATCCCAGGTCTGCGATATGTGGCCGTCAGTCACGAATTCCGGGTAACTGTCGATATCGATATAATGTTTCGGTCCTTCGGTGTCGTCATTGCTCTTCCGGTTATCGGCATCCGAAGCATGTTCGGCAAGCCTCGTGGTCCATTCCACAAATTGGCTCATCTCCGGGTTGAAGGACAGGGCGGCATTGGTATTGATCTTGTAATGGCCATCATATCCCCAGCTCATGAGGATCAACGAGACCAGGCCCAATGAGGCGATGATGGGAAACGATTTTTTCACGATTTCAGTTTTCCGTTTGATAAAAGGTTCAAAGCTAACAATATTTCCAAAAAACACGCACAGGGCAGAGCCTAAGCTTTCACTTCCATCCGGCATCTGCCGGTGAGCCTTCACCGGTGCACCGTTTCCATTCTTCCGGCATCCTCCCTACGCCAATCCGGCGAACCGCCCGGCTTAACCCTCACCTGGCAGCTTCAATCTTAGGCCGGCAGGTTATGACATGGGAGTAACGTTTTCCCGTGGAGGATATTTCTTCCGCAGACGAAGAATGGACCGTAGGCGGGCTCCCATATCATTGACACGGGAGCCGTTGCTAAGAGATCTCTCAGCCATCCGCCCTGAGGTCATGAAATGGAAAAAATAAAAACATTCTCGCATGAATATTTACCGTTTTCGGAGTCATTTACTTCACTTGCCTGAGTTTCCAGGCGGGCATTGCCGTAAGGGCTATTGTTTATTTAAATTCATGCTAAATTATTTTTATCACCCCTTTATATGACAAAAAGCAACTTTTAATTTTCCTGTAATTATAATTTTGTACCTGATTTTCAACAAAAGCAGGAAATGATGTCGACCGGAAATGCCATCGAGCATATGGGTATGATCGAGCATATCAGTGATGACGGAATCAGGGTAAGGTTCACTTCCGTTTCAGCCTGTGCCGCCTGTCATGCCAAAGGCGTGTGTTCCGCTTCCGATACGGAGGACAAGGAGGTGGTCGTGCCCAATACCGGCGGGTCGTTCCATACAGGCGATCAGGTCAGGGTGACCATGAAAGCCTCGCTGGGGGCCAAAGCCGTGCTGATCGGCTATGTCTATCCCTTCCTTTTGCTCCTGCTGATGCTGATCATCCTCACCGGCACAGGAATTACCGAGCTGAGGGCCGGACTCTTTTCGCTGGCCGTTCTGGTGCCCTATTACCTAGGAGTATACCTGTATCGGGACAAACTCAACCGAACTTTTGGTTTTTCTATAAGTAAGTCCGTTTAACATGAGTAACATTGTTTTATATACCATTATTTCTCTGAGTACCATCGGGGTCGCTTCGGCAGTCATTCTGTATTTCGTTGCCAGTAAATTCAAGGTTTACGAAGATCCGCGGATTGACCTGGTGGAAGCCGAGTTGCCGTCGGCAAACTGCGGCGGCTGCGGGTTTGCCGGTTGCCGGAATTTCGCCGAAGTGCTCGTCAAATCGGATAATCTGAATGATCTTTACTGTCCGGTGGGCGGAAATGCGGCCATGAGCAAACTGGCAGAGCTCCTGGGCCGCGAGGTCGTCACCCAGGATGCCAAGGTGGCGGTTGTCCGCTGCAACGGCACACCCGAATTCCGCAGCAGGAGCACATCTCTATGAAGGAGCCATGTCGTGTGCCGTCGCACACAGCCTGTATGCCGGCGAAGGCGGTTGCCCGTTCGGTTGCCTTGGTTGCGGCGATTGTGTTGAATCGTGCGATTTCGATGCCATCCATATGAACCCGGTCACCGGGCTTCCCGAAGTGGACGATGAAAAATGCACGGCCTGTGGCGCCTGTGTCAAAGCCTGTCCCAGGAATATCATCGAGCTCCGGAAGAAATACCCGAAAGACCGCAAAATTTACGTCAGCTGCATCAATGAAGAAAAGGGCGGTGTGGCCCGCAAAAACTGCCAGGTCGCCTGTATCGGTTGCGGGAAATGCGTGAAGGTCTGTCCGTTCGATGCCATCACCATGGAGAACAACCTGGCCTGGATCGATCCGGTCAAATGCCGGCTCTGCCGCAAATGTGTTCCCGAGTGCCCGACGAATTCGATCCTCGAGATCAACTTCCCGCCCCGGAAGGAAAAGAAAGAAGCAGCTGAAGAAATCCAGGAAGCATAATCAAATTAAGCCAGGAGGAAAAACGTGTTAAAGACATTTTCCATAGGCGGTGTTCACCCGGAAGAACATAAAATTTCGGCCGGAAGTGGTCTCCGGATCCTTCCCCTTCCGGAAATGGTCATCATTCCGGTTTCACAGCATATCGGGGCACCAGCCAACGTATTGGTCAAAAAAGGCGACAGGGTGAAAACCGGTCAGCTGATCGCCGAATCGGCAGGCTTTGTTTCTGCCAACATCCATTCGTCGGTATCGGGAACGGTTCAGAAAATCGACTTCTTCACCGACAGCTCGGGTTATCGCCGCATGGCTGTCCAGATCAAAACGGAAGGTGACGATTGGGTCGACGGCATTGACCGTTCAGAAGAATTGAAAACCGACATCCCCTTCACACCGGAAGAAATCCGGCAAAAGATCCTTGCCGCCGGGATGGTGGGTCTCGGGGGCGCCACCTTTCCTTCCCATGTCAAGCTTGCCGTACCCAACGGGAAAAAGGCAGAATACCTGGTGGTCAACGGGGTTGAATGCGAGCCCTACCTCACCGCCGACCATGCCCTGATGCTCGAAAAAAGTGAAGAACTGATGGTGGGCATCCGGATCATGATGAAAGCATTGAAGGTGAAGAAAGCCATCATCGGCATTGAGAATAACAAGCCCGATGCCATTGCCCGTCTTTCGAACCTGGCCTCGAATGAGGAAGGCATCAGCGTGACCGCCCTCCAGGTGAAGTATCCCCAGGGAGGGGAAAAGCAGCTGATCCAGGCCCTGCTGGGCCGGGAGGTTCCCAAGGGCGGACTGCCCATCGATGTGGGCGTCGTGGCTTTTAATGTGGGAAGTATTTATGCGGCATATGAGGCTGTTCAGAAAAACAAACCCCTCATTGAACGCGTCGTCACCGTCACCGGAAAATCGGTGAAGGATCCGGGAAATTTCATCGTCCGGATCGGCACGCCTGTTTCCGCCCTGATCGAAGCTGCCGGCGGCATTCCGGACGATACGGGCAAAGATCATCAATGGGGGGCCGATGATGGGCAAAGCCCTCAGCAATCCGGATGTCCCGGTGATGAAAGGCAGTTCGGGCATCCTGATCGTTCCCGACAACGAAGCTCACCGGAAGGAGGTCCGCAACTGCATCCGCTGTACCCGGTGCGTCACTGCCTGCCCCATGGGCCTGGAACCTTATCTTCTGATGAGTCTTTCGGAACGCGGTAAATGGGAACAGATGGAGGCTGAACGGACCATGGATTGCATCGAATGCGGATCCTGCAGCTACATCTGCCCTTCAAACCGGCCCCTGCTCGATTATGTCCGTCTCGGCAAGGCCCGGGTTGGCGCTATGCTCAGAGCCCGGAAAAACAATTAATGCACAAATGGTTCAGATACACTGATATGAAAATTCTTACTGTCTCACCCTCACCCCACGTTCAGACGCGCGATTCTGTTCCGAAGCTGATGTACGGGGTGATCTTTGCCCTGTTGCCTGCCCTGGCGGTCTCGGTGTTCTATTTCGGCCTCGGGATGATCATCATTACGGCTACCTCGGTGCTTTCATGCATCCTTTTCGAATACCTGATCGCGACCTACATCCTCGGTCAGAAAGCCCATGCACCTCGATGGTTCGGCAGCGCTCACCGGCCTTCTGCTGGCCTTCTGCCTGCCGGCCAACCTGCCGTTCTGGATCGTCATCATCGGTGCGCTGGTGGCCATCGGCGTTGGCAAAATGACCTACGGGGGACTCGGCAATAATCCGTTCAATCCGGCCATCGTCGGAAGGGTCTTCCTGTTTGTTTCCTTCCCGGCAGCGATGACCTCCTATCCCAAACCCGGACAGTGGTTCAGCTATATGGATGCCACCACGGGAGCCACCCCCCTCAGCATGCTGAATGAAAGCTCGGCAGCACATACCCCACTCGCCGAGGTGATGAGCAAAATGCCCTCCTACCTCGATATGTTCCTCGGAAAAATGGAAGGATCGGCCGGTGAAGTTGCCGCCCTTGCCCTCCTGCTCGGATTTCTCTATATGCTCTGGAAGAAGATCATCTCATGGCACATCCCGGTCAGCATCCTGCTGACAGTTGCCGTGTTCACCGGCATTCTCTGGCTGGCGAATGATCAGCGTTTTGCCAACCCGTTGTTTCACCTGCTCACGGGTGGGCTGATGCTGGGAGCCATCTTCATGGCCACGGATTACGTGACATCACCCATGTCGAAGAAAGGCATGCTGGTCTATGGTGTGGGCATCGGCATCCTGACCGTCCTGATCAGGGTTTTCGGGTCGTACCCTGAAGGTGTTCAGTTCGCCATCCTCCTGGGAAACGGCTTTACCCCGCTCATCAATAAGTATTTCAAACCAAAACGTTTTGGGGAGGTAAAAAATGGCTAAGAAAGAATCGAGCTTCAAAAATATGGTGATGACCCTTTTCCTGGTCACCTTCATCGCCTCAGCAACCCTTGGATTTGCTTATGAATTCACCAAGGAGCCGATCGCCAGGGTTGAGATCGTGAAGAAAAATGAAGCCATCAAGGCGGTTATCCCGGAATTCACCAACAATCCTTACCAGGAGCGTTTCAAAGTCGCTGCCGACAAAGACAGCCTGACCTTTTACCCGGCCAGGACCGACGGGAAGCTGACCGGAGTCGCCGTTGAAACCTATACCAACAAAGGATTCAGCGGTCTGATCACCCTCATGGTCGGCTTCAAAATGGACGGAACCATTACCAATATCAAAGTCCTTTCCCACCAGGAAACCCCGGGACTGGGACAGAAAATCGAACGCGCCAAATCGGATTTCGAAGTGCAGTTTGAAGGCAAGAATCCGGCC
Source organism: uncultured Bacteroidales bacterium (assembly GCA_963763215.1). Lineage (GTDB taxonomy): Bacteria > Bacteroidota > Bacteroidia > Bacteroidales > DASQZK01. The sequence continues at coordinate 105,489 of CAVXNX010000030.1, read as the reverse complement.
GATTTTAAGCTCCAGGTAAAGAAGGACCAGGGTGATGTTGATGCGATCACCGCCTCAACCATCTCCTCGCGAGCCTATTGCGATGCGGTCCAGCGGGCCTACAATGCATTCATGGCTGAAAAAGGAAAACTGGAAAACGAAAAAAACTGAACGATATGAATCAATGGCAGAATTTCAGTAAAGGCTTTCTCAAGGAAAATGCCGTCTTCGTGTTGTTCCTTGGACTCTGCCCCACCCTTGGGGTGAGCACCTCGGCCGTCAACGGCCTGGGTATGGGCCTGGCCACAACCTTTGTCCTGACCATGTCCAACCTCGTTGTCTCACTGGTCAAAAACGGTGTGCCCGACAAAGTCAGGATCCCGGCGTTCATCGTGATCATCGCCACCTTTGTCACTGTGGTCGAGCTGGTGATGAAAGGGTTTCTCCCCGATCTTTACAAGGCACTCGGTCTGTTTATCCCACTGATCGTGGTGAACTGCATCGTCCTGGGCCGCGCCGAAGCTTTCGCCTCAAAAAACACCTTCTTCAGCTCCATCATCGACGGTCTGGGCATGGGACTTGGTTTTGCCCTTGCCCTGACGATCCTTGGCAGCGTGCGGGAACTCCTCGGCAACGGATCGCTTTTCGGACATAAATTCATCAGCGGCGATGGTATGCTGCTTTTCATCCTGCCTCCGGGCGCTTTCCTTGCTCTGGGCTACCTGATCATGCTGATGCATAAACTCAAAAAACGCATTTATTAAACCTGTCGCCGACCATGGAATATATACTTATCCTCATATCGACCGTCTTTGTCAGCAACATCGTCCTGACCCAGTTCCTTGGCATCTGCCCGTTCATGGGGGTGTCAAACAAGGTGCAGACCGCTCTGGGGATGACGGGTGCCGTAACGTTCGTCATGGTGATCGCCACAACGATGACCTACCTGCTGTACACCTACCTGCTGGTTCCCATCGGCATCGAATTTGCCAGGACCATCACCTTTATCCTGGTCATCGCCGCCCTGGTCCAGCTGGTGGAGATCATCCTCAAAAAAGTCAGTCCCTCGCTGTACCAGGCCCTGGGGATCTTCCTTCCCCTGATCACCACGAACTGCGCCGTTCTCGGCGTTGCCGTCCTCACGATCCAGAAAGACAATAACCTCATCGAAAGTGTTTTCTTTTCCGCCGGCAATGCCCTCGGCTTCGGTCTGGCCCTGATCCTTTTCTCGGCCATCCGTGAACAGCTCGAGCTCCTGAACATCCCCAAACCCATGCGGGGTGTGCCCATCGCCTTCATCACGGCCGGCTTGCTGGCCCTGGCTTTCATGGGTTTTGCCGGGATCGTAAAGATGTAGGCTGAGAAGGGAGACTAATCGCCTATCTTTGCTTCAAATTTCATTCGATGAATGACAATGCGCTCATCCGCGAAACCGAAAACTTTGTCCGCCAACAGCTGGACAAGGCAGAAGGCGGCCACGACTGGTGGCATATTCACCGTGTCCGGAATAATACCAGGCTCCTTTTGCAGACCGAAAAAGCCGACCCGCTGATCTGTGAGCTCGGAGCCCTGCTGCATGATATCGCCGATGCCAAATTCCACGGAGGGTCGGAAGAGAAAGGACTGGCTGTCGCCCGGGAATTTCTCGAAGAAAAGGGGGCAGATGCCGGACGTCATCTCAGCGGTGCTGGATATCATCCGGCACATCTCATTCAAGGGCGGCACAGATGATGATCTGCAAAAGTCGCCCGAACTGATGGTTGTCCAGGATGCCGACAGGCTCGATGCGATTGGGGCGATCGGTATTGCCCGCACCTTCAATTACGGAGGATACCGGAACCGAAGGATCTACGATCCGGAAATTCCTCCCGCGGACCTATCAAAATGCCGCAGAATACTACGGGAGTGATGCTCCCACCATCAATCATTTCTACGAAAAACTCCTCCTCCTCAAAGACCGGATGAACACACAGGAAGGACGAAGGATTGCCGGGGAGCGGCACGCTTTCATGGAGGAATTTCTCCGCCGTTTCTTCGACGAATGGGAAGGCCGCTCCTGATCAGAAGAATGAACCCTCAGGCTATTTCCCCGCTTTTTTCGAGTTTAGCTCTCAGCTCGATGAGCTTGTCAACCACTGATCGGATCGGCCAGGGTCGATATGTCCCCGAGATCTGCAACCTGGTTGGCCGCGATCTTCCGGAGGATCCGGCGCATGATCTTTCCCGAACGCGTCTTGGGCAGGGCGGGAGCGATCAGGATCCTGTCGGGAGTGGCAAAGGCCCCGATGTGCCGCCTGACCTCGTTCCGCAGTTCACCCACAAGGCCGTCTTCCAGTTCGGAATCTTCATGAAGGATGACATAAGCGAAAATACCTTCTCCCTTAATCTCATGCGGATATCCAACCACGGCAGCTTCCGAGCAGAACGGATGGGCGACGAGGGCACTTTCCACTTCGGCCGAACCGATCCGGTGACCGGACACGTTCATCACATCATCGACGCGTCCCGTGATCCAGTAGTAGCCTTCTTTATCCCGTATGGCGCCGTCGCCGGTGAGGTAGTACCCTTTGTAGGGCTCAAGATAGGTCTGGTAGAAGCGTTTATGGTCGCCCTGGATCGTCCGGGCCATTGAAGGCCATGGCTTCTTGATGGCGAGCAGTCCTGAAACGCCGTTGCCCTCCAGTTCCTCACCTTCGGGCGACAGGAGCACCGGTTCAATTCCAAAGAACGGCAGGGTGGCCGAACCCGGCTTTTCCGGCGTGGCCCCGGGCAGGGGACTGATGAGGATCCCGCCTGTTTCCGTCTGCCACCAGGTATCCACAATGGAGCATCTCCCCTCCCCGACGACATCGTAATACCATTTCCAGGTATCGGGATTGATGGGTTCGCCCACGGTGCCGAGTATGCGGAGGCTGGACCGGTCGTACTTCTTCACGTACTCGTTCCCCTCACGCTGGATGGCCCGGATGGCCGTGGGTGCCGTGTAAAACTGGTTGATTTTCAACCGCTCCACCATTTCCCAGTATCTCCCTGCATCGGGATAATTCGGAACGCTCTCAAAAAGGACCGTCGTGGCCCCGTTCAGCAAGGGGCCGTAAACAACGTATGAATGACCGGTGATCCAGCCAATGTCGGCCACACAGGCAAAGACCTCACCGTCGTGGTAATCGAAGACATATTTATGGGTCAGGGCCGCAAATAAGAGATAGCCGGCAGTGGTATGTGATACGCCTTTCGGCTTGCCGGTGCTTCCCGAAGTATAAAGAAGGAAGAGGGTGTCTTCCGAATCCATGGGCTCAATGGGGCAGTATGGACGTTCCGACTCCATGGCTTCATCGAGCCAGATATCCCGGGGAGGGAAAAACGGGATCTTCCCGCCGGTTCGTTTGGCGATAAAGACATGTTCCACGGTGGGACAGGCCATCGTGGCTTCATCAACGGTTCTTTTAAGTGGGATGATCTTTTTGCCCCGCACGCCTTCATCGGCCGTGATCACTGCTTTGCAACGGGCATCATTGATCCGGTCGCGGAGTGATTCCGCGCTGAAACCGGCAAAAACGACCGAATGCACCGCACCGATCCTGGTGCAGGCCAGCATCGCATACACCGCTTCCGGAATCATCGGCATGTACAGGGCGACCCGGTCCCCTTTCCGGATACCGTTGTGCCGTCAGCACATTCGCCATCCGTGACACGTTACGCTGGAGCTGACGGTAGGTGATCCGTTGTTCATTCCCCGGTTCATCGGGTTCCCAGATGATCGCCACCTGGTCGCCCTTGCGCTTGACATGCCGGTCCACACAGTTTTCACAGGCATTGAGCCTTCCACCGAGAAACCAGGAGATCAGTCCTTCCTTGAAATCGCTGTCGCTGACAAAACTGAAATCATGTTCCCAGCTCAGAAGCTCGTGTGCCTGCTTCTCCCAGAAATTCCGGCAATCGGTTACACTTTCCTTGTAAAGTTCCTGGTACTGTTCGAGCGAAGAAATGTAGGAGTTCTTGAATAACGAGGGATCTGGCAGGTAGGAGCCGTTTGAATCTTGTGCCATGGCTTTGTGCTTTTTAAATGGTTAAAAAAATGGGAAGCGTCAATTCTCTTTTTTTAACAACCGGCAGGGGGAATTGTTAAAAATGACCAGTACCCTGGCACTGGCCGATTGAAATTCGATAAAAAAAACCCGGATGGTGACATCCGGGTTCCTTTCAACTGGATTGGCTTATTTATCCAGGGATGAGCCCCGGCCGGGTTCAAACCGGACCGGGACGGTCAGATTGACGTCCACGGGGTGACCATGCTGGTAGCCGGGTTTCCATGCGGGCATATTTTTAAAGACCTCCATAGCCGGTTTATCCAGGACCGGATTACTGGAATGCATAACCCGGATGTCCTTCACCTGCCCGTCTTTGGTGACCGTAAAACCCACATCAACGGTCCCTTCTGGATTTTTTTGCCCGGCCCTTCCGGGGTAAGTCAGGTGGCTGTATACATAATCCCGTAATGCCTTACGCCCACCGGGAAATTCCGGCATTTGCTCCACAACGACATAGATGTCATTGCCGGAAACAGTTTGTTCCCCCTCCTTATTCAGGGCCGGCGATTTTTCTTCCGGGGGAAGATTGTTGATATCCACCTCGGTCCTGGCAGGATCGAGAGTGACAGTAACCCGGTCGCCCGGAGAAACCTCACGCACTGTCGAGGTATAACCGACATAGGAAATCACCAGCCTGACGCGTCCGCTGACCCCGAGGCTGAAGACGCCGCCGTCGCCTGTGACGGTCCCGGTAGTCGTATTGGAGACCACCACGGCAGCTCCCACCGCCGGCAACCCGCTATCGGAAAGAGTGACCTTCCCGGTCACGGCAGACTCCTTCTGCCTGCCTGTAGAGATAAAACTCAGGGTGATGAGAATGGCCGGTAAGAGAAAAATGACTTTAACCAGCCCTGACTTTGAAAATCGCATGTTTTTCATCATGGCAAATCGTTTTTTGGTGAATGAATGATTGAAAGGATGACCAAGACTGAAAATCCTGGTCCCGAACGCCTGATTAAGAATCCGGGCGCGGTAATGCGCCGGATCAACCCCCCGGGAAAGTACCTCCCGGTCGGCCAGATGCTCATGATTTTCTCTCATCATCCTGGATATAAGCCATGTGAAAGGATTGAACCATGTCAGGAGCACGGTAAATTCAAGGCATAAAAGATCGAGATAATGCCCCTGTCTGATGTGCGCCCGCTCATGGATCAGAATAGTGTCAATGTCTTCCCGGCACTCGAAGTGTTCAGGTATATAGATGTTCCGGAAAAAGGCAAACGCATGGTCACCGCCCGAATAAAGGTGATAATCTTCCGTCATTTCACTTTTCCGCATGTTGACGTTTTTCAGGATGAACCAGGCATTCCGGAACAACAGGATCAGAATTCCGGCCAGGTAAACATACCATGCCAGGTCGGAGATGGAGATGCCAACAGGTCCGCCGGCGGAATGGATCACCGGCTGCGGTCCGGCCGGATTGATATCGAGCAGGAACCTTGGTGTATCGAGTATCGCCGGAGGAAGGATGTGCGGATGCCAGACCGGGATCAGCCACGAACTGAAAAGGGCCAGGAGCAAGTAAATCCGTTTCAGGCGGAGATTATTATCATTGCGCAGAAAAAGCATGTAGGGAAGGACAAAAAGCGCCACCCCCGCAGAGACTTTCAACAGGTAGATGCCCGGTTCATTCATTGGATTGGGAATTTTTTAAATCTTCCTCGACTTCCTGCATGATCTCCTTTAGATCTTCAAGGCTCAAATCATTCTCCCTGGCAAAAAAACTGGCCATTGACGAAAAGGATCCATTAAAGTAATTCCTGATTACTCCCGAGAGGTACCCTTTCAGGTAATCCTGCCGGGAGACCAGGGGATAGTACACATGCGTTGTTCCGATCGCACGGTGACCGACAAAGCCTTTTTTCTCCAATACCCTGATCACCGTGGAAACCGTGGTGTAGGGAGAATCTTTTTCCTTCAATCCGGCCATAACATCCCTGACCACACCTTCCTCGATCTTCCAGAGGACCAGCATAATTTCTTCTTCCGCTTTCGTCAGTCTTTTCATAACATCTTGTTTAGAGCATCATGATAATGACACAAAATTACAACTATCTTTTACGTAAGTCAACTATTTTTTAAGTTATTTAACTATTTTTTACGTTTAAAAACGTATTCAGCTGTATTTCATACTGTTAAATTAACTGAATCTGGAATTATTTCTGTGAACGTTCCTGTACCCACGTAATGACCTATCCACTTAGACGGGCGGGTCGCGACCCGCCCCTACGGGTGGCCTTGAATGGAATTGCTGGATAGCATCCCCTTTTCCTTCGTGCCTTAGCGCCTTTGTGTTTAAATATTCTTCGCGCCCTTCTTTTTTTTCTTTACTTTCTTTTCAAGGGCAAAAGAAAGTAACAAAGAAACCCTCCGCGATTGACAACCCTCTCTCGCCCTTGTCGCACGGGGCCCTCATCACTGGGGCCGGGCTCGTTCAGGTTCGCACCAATCGCGGGTTGCCATCGCGCTCTGCTAAGGTTTTACTTCGTGGAGAATGGAGAACGTTTTACAAACGGTGTTGATGGAGAAGCATTCCCCCGGTATGATCGTATGCACGTTCTCAATCGGATTCCCCTGTCAAGGGACTGATGTTAATCTTCGTCTAAAACATGACGATGACTTTCTCACTTCTCACTTCTCACTTCTCACTTCTCACTTCTCACTTTCCTTCCCATCACCCCATCACTTTTTTCCTTACTTTCTTTTCAAGGGCAAAAGAAAGTAACAAAGAAACCCTCCGCGATTGACAACCCTCTCTCGCCCTTGTCGCACGGGGCCCTCATCACTGGGGCCGGGCTCGTTCAGGTTCGCACCAATCGCGGGTTGCCATCGCGCTCTGCTAAGGTTTTACTTCGTGGAGAATGGAGAACGTTTTACAAACGGTGTTGATGGAGAAGCATTCCCCCGGTATGATCGTATGCACGTTCTCAATCGGATTCCCCTGTCAAGGGACTGATGTTAATCTTCGTCTAAAACATGACGTTGACTTTCTCACTTCTCACTTCTCACTTCTCACTTCTCACTTTCTTCATCACCCCTTCACCCCATCACCTCATCACTTTCTTTCCTTACTTTCTTTTCAAGGGCAAAAGAAAGTAACAAAGAAACCCTCCGCGATTGACAACCCTCTCTCGCCCTTGTCGCACGGGGCCCTCATCACTGGGGCCGGGCTCGTTCAGGTTCGCACCAATCGCGGGTTGCCATCGCGCTCTGCTAAGGTTTTACTTCGTGGAGAATGGAGAACGTTTTACAAACGGTGTTGATGGAGAAGCATTCCCCCGGTATGATCGTATGCACGTTCTCAATCGGATTCCCCTGTCAAGGGACTGATGTTAATCTTCGTCTAAAACATGACGATGACTTTCTCACTTCTCACTTCTCACTTCTCACTTCTCACTTCTCACTTTCTTCATCACCCCTTCACCCCATCACCCCATCACTTTTTTCTTTACTTTCTTTTCAAGGGCAAAAGAAAGTAACAAAGAAACCCTCCGCGATTGACAACCCTCTCTCGCCCTTGTCGCACGGGGCCCTCATCACTGGGGCCGGGCTCGTTCAGGTTCGCACCAATCGCGGGTTGCCATCGCGCTCTGCTAAGGTTTTACTTCGTGGAGAATGGAGAACGTTTTACAAACGGTGTTGATGGAGAAGCATTCCCCCGGTATGATCGTATGCACGTTCTCAATCGGATTCCCCTGTCAAGGGACTGATGTTAATCTTCGTCTAAAACATGACGATGACTTTCTCACTTCTCACTTCTCACTTCTCACTTCTCACTTCTCACTTTCTTCATCACCCCTTCACCCCATCACCCCATCACTTTTTTCCTTACTTTCTTTTCAAGGGCAAAAGAAAGTAACAAAGAAACCCTCCGCGATTGCAAACCCGTGATCGCCCTGAAACGCACCGGCTCTACTCACAGGCCCGGTCTCACACGGGTTCACACCAATCGTGGCCGCCCTCGCGCTCTGCTAATGGTTTTTATCGTGGATAATGGCGAATGTATTTTAAATGGTGTTGGTGGAGGAGTGCGCTGGAAAATCGTATTCCCGATTTCAATCAGATTCTCCGGATACGGAACTGACGACTATCCTTGTCACCACGCCTTCCCGTACCCACGTACCCACGTACCCACGTAACTTCCAACTTGCAACTTTTTTAAAAAAACGGGGGCCGGCCCGGTTTCATTTTTTACTTTTACACCATAAAAAGAAATGCCATCTTAACATTTCAGGATCTGAAGACGTTATTCCGGGAAGGGCGCATCCGTCAAACCTCATAACAGACTCCGCATGAGACATTTCATATTTTCAGCTTTCGTGTTTATGCTGCTGTTTTCCCCACCGGGGAACCAGCGGCTGTGGTCCCAGACAGGTTCAGAAATTGAATCGGGCCGGGTCAATCTTCCGAACGGTTGGTCCCTGACCCCTGCCGGCCGGCAGGTCCCTCTTGGCGACCTCCCCCTGAACATTGCCATTTCGCCCACTCAGCGGCTGGCTGCCGTAACAAACAACGGGCAGAGTGTGCAGACCATCCAGCTGATCGATATGGACAGAAAAAGGGTCATCGATTCGGTGGTCATCGGAAAATCCTGGCTCGGCCTGACTTTCTCAGATGATGGGCAATCCCTGTATGCTTCGGGCGGAAATGACAACATCATCATTCGTTACGTGATCAGGAAGCAGCGCCTTGTCAATGCCGACACGCTGGTCCTGGGCAGTCCCTGGCCGGAGAAGATCTCGCCTGCCGGCCTCGCTGTGGACGGACAAAAAGGAAGACTTTACACGGTGACCAGGGAGAACAATTCCCTCTACATCCTCGACACCCGTTCCCACAGGGTTCTTTCCACCTATCCGCTGGGAGGCGAAGGCTATACCTGTCTCCTGTCGCCGGATCGTTCCCTGCTGTATATTTCCTGCTGGGGATGTAACCGTATCGAAGTTTTTGACACGGAAGCGATGCATTTCACCTTTGCCATCCCGGTGGGCGACCATCCCAACGACATGTGCCTGACGCACGACGGGCTCTACCTGTTCGTCTCGAATGCAAACGACAATTCCGTATCGGTGATCAATACCCGGGAAAGAAGGGTCATTGAAACCCTCAATGCCGCCCTGTTCCCCGGCTCCCCGGCTGGTTCGACGACCAACAGCGTCGCCCTTTCCGGCGACGACCGGCAGCTTTTTGTTGCCAATGCCGACAATAACTGTCTGGCTGTATTTGATGTGAGTTCACCGGGATCTTCCAAAAGCAAGGGGTTCATTCCCACCGGCTGGTATCCCACATGTGTGAGGACCGCGGGCGATCTGATCCTGGAAAGCAATGGCAAGGGTCTTTCCTCGATGGCCAATCCCTATGGGCCTAACCCCGTTTACAAGGGTGAAAAGGTGACGACACACAAAGGGGAGAAGGACCTGAAAATGAAGGTCCAGTATATCGCCGGTCTTTTCAGGGGAAGCCTGGGGATCCTGGAAATCCCCGGCTCCGAAGCGCTGGCGGCCTACTCCCAGGCCGTATACCACAACACGCCCTACAGCAAGGACAGGGAGATGATCTCGGAGGTCGGTGAAGGAAATCCCGTTCCCCGCGTGGTCGGTGATTCTTCAGCCATTAAATACATCTTTTACGTCATCAAGGAAAACCGGACCTATGACCAGGTCCTTGGAGATATGCCCGAAGGAAACGGCAGTCCCGATCTGACGCTTTTCGGCGAGAACATCACCCCGAATCAGCATGCCATCGCCCGTGAATTCGTTCTGCTCGATAATTTTTACGTCGATGGAGAAGTCAGCGCCGACGGGCATAACTGGAGTCTGGGGGCCTATGCCACCGACTACCTCGAAAAAACATGGCCCACGAGTTACGGGAGCCGGGGCGGAACATACGATTCGGAGGGAAGCCGTGAGATTGCCAACAACAAGAACGGCTTTCTGTGGAACGCCTGTAAGCGTTACGGGGTGTCCTACCGCACCTATGGCGAATTTGCCGACGATTATAAGCCGAACATCCCGGTTCTCGAAAATCACTTCTGTCCTTATTACACGAGCTGGGACCAGCTGGTCCGCGATACGACGCGTTTCAGCCAGTGGCGTCGCGATTTCGATTCCCTCCTGGCGGCCGGGAGCCTTCCGCAACTCAACACCCTGCGGTTTATCAATGATCACACCCTCGGCCTCAGCCTGGGCAAGCCGACACCTTTCGCCCAGGTAGCCGACAATGACCTGGCGGTCGGTTTGTTTGTCGATTACCTCAGCCACAGCAAAATCTGGAATGAGAGCCTGGTCCTCATCGTCGAGGATGATGCGCAAAACGGACCCGATCACGTCGACGCACACCGGTCGACCGCTTACCTCGCCGGCGGGTTTGTCAAGCAGGGATACGTCGATCACACCATGTACTCGACCTCGTCGCTGCTGAGGACCATCGAGCTCATCCTGGGACTTCCACCGATGAGCCAGTACGATGCTTCAGCCACCCCGGTCTGGCGAAGTCTCAATAATAAACCCGGCCATCCGCCGTTTACCAGCCAGGCCGGCCAGGGTAGACCTGAATCGTTTGAACACGGGTCACAATGACTGGCAGAAACTGAGCGAAACCCTGGACTTTTCGAAGGAGGACCGGGTGAATGACGCGACATTCAATGAGATCATCTGGAAGGCGGTCAGGGGCCTGGATTCACCATGCCCGCCGGCGGTGCATGCAGCGTTCGTTAGTACCGGCAATGCCGGGGATGAAGAAGATTGAAAAAATACATTTCGTCACAGACACATTAAATATAAAGAAAAATTCATGTTAATCAAGTACACAATTGCAGGGGTAGTGATCGGATTTATGGCCCTGGGCCTTCAGGCCCAGCCGGCGGATACGCGGCTTTCCGGCAGCCCTGACGGGAAGGTATTGTTTGCTTATGGCCGGTATATTCAGCCGGCTGGTGAACAGATCGTTTTTGGCGAAAAGGACAGGGAGAACCACGCCCTCGACTGCGCTCTTTCCGCCGATGAAAAATGGCTGGTTGTCGAAGAACGCACGAGCCTTTATTTCCTCAACACGGCGACAAGGCAGATCGCCTATCGATTTCCCTCTCCAGGAGTTGCCGGGGATGCCTCTGGCTCAGAGCACCTATTCAGGGATCACCTGGAATGAAACCAACGGGAAACATTCCGTCTGGTTCAGTGCCCTGGGAGGCGACGGTCGCTCCTATGTCGTCGAGATGAACTGGGACGGGAAGACCTGTACATTTCAAAAAGATTTCCTCTACATGCCAGAGGCCCCGGCAGGCGTTGCCCTGCCGAATGAATTGCTGATCCGGCGCGAATCGGGAAAAGATTATCTCTATGTGGTCCTGGATGGCAACAACCAGCTGATCAAGCAGGATGCTGATACCGGTGACACCATATGGATCGCCCCGACCGGCGTGGCGCCCTACGGCCTGACCGAAGCCGCCGGCAAACTTTATGTGACCAACTGGGCAGGTCCGGTACCGTCGGCAGATGACAAACACGTCGCCGGTGTTCCCTGGGGCCTTGCCATGATCGATCCTTCTACAGGGGCCACCAGGGAAGGAAGCGTTTCCGTATTCGACCCCGCCACAGGGAAACAGCTCTCGGAGATCGTAACCGCTCCCCATCCCAATGATATTGTCTCCTCAACGGGGGGAAACTATGTCTACCTCACTACGGCCAACAGCGATGGGGTGACGGTGATCAGCACGGATGCCGACACCATTTCCGAGGTCATTTCCGTTCGCCTCCAGCCGGGCATCAACCCGTATTTCGGGGATTCACCCAACGGACTCGGCCTCTCCCGTAACGGGAAGATCCTCTACATCGCCGACGGGATGGATAATGCCCTCGCTGTCATCAGACTGGGTAAAAATGCTGCCGTCAAAGGGAAAGGAGACAGGAGCACCGTCACCGGATTCATCCCGACAGCTGCCTACCCGTCATCCGTGGTCATGTCGACCGACGGCGAACTGTATGTGACCAACCTGGAAGGGAACGGGAAATTCCTGCAGGTGCCCACCGATCTCTCACCCGGCCCCGCCTATAACAGTCATCACCTCCTGACCTCGATCTCCATCATCAAAGGCCCCCGGAGAGGCGCTTTGAAAAAGCATACCCGGACTGTTGTTGCCGTCAACCAGTTATCACGGATCGAACAAACGGCCCTGCCGCCACGGCCCGATATCAAACCCGTACCCGTTCCGGAACGAACCGGTGAACCCTCGGTATTCAAGCACGTTCTTTACATTATCAAGGAAAACCGGACTTACGACCAGGTCCTCGGGGATATGCCCGGGGGTGACGGCGATTCGACGTTGTGTGTGTTCGGAAAGATGGTGACGCCCAATGCCCACAAGATTTCGAAGGACTTCCTGCTGATGGACAATTTCTCTGTCGCCGGAAAATGTTCCGGCGAAGGTCACCAGTGGACGGATGCGTCCATCGTGACCGATTACATCGAACGCAACATCTGGGGTTGGTTCCGGAGTTACCCTCATGTTCAGACCGATGCCCTGGTGTATGCCCCAACCGGATTTCTCTGGGATCAGGCCGTCCAGCCATCATAAGTCCACGAAGATCTACGGCGAGGCGGCCATACCGAAGTTCGACAACTCCCTGACCTGGTCCGACATCTATGCCAGGTATCTGAACAACCAGCCTTTCAAATTTACCAATAAGACGACCATCGAACCCGTTGAAAAGATCCTCAGCCAGACCTACCCTGCCTACGACAGCCATAAAATCCCCGACCAGCTGAGGGCCGATGCTTTTATCCGCGATCTCAGGTCCTATGAAGAAATGGAAGGCGACCAGCTGCCGGAGCTGATGATCATGGCTCTTCCCAATGACCATACCGCCGGCACCCAACCGGGATTTCCGACCCCCCGGGCAGCCGTTGCCGATAATGACCTGGCACTCGGCCGGATCGTCGAAGCCGTCAGCCATAGCCGGTTCTGGAAAGAGACAGTGATCTTCGTGACTGAGGATGATTCGCAGGATGGATGGGATCATCTTTCCCCCTACAGGACGGTCGGCTATGTGATCAGCCCCTATTCCGTCCTGCACAAAACCATCCACACCCCCTACAACCAGCAGGGTATGGTTCGCACCATCGAGCTCATCCTCGGTTTGCCGCCGATGAATGTGGAGGACGCCATTGCTTCACCGATGTTCGATTGTTTTGAGAACACCCCCTCGGATGCTTCCTACACGTCCACACCCAATATCATCCACCTCGATGAGCTCAATCCGCCTCTCTCAGCTCTTGGGGGCCAGGCTCTCCATTACGCCAAACAGAGTATGCGGCCTGAATTTGAGCATATCGACTCCGGGAATGACGACATGTTGAACAGGATCCTGTGGTTCGCATTGAAAGGGAATCAGCCGTACCCGGCAGAATTCGCCGGTAAAGGGGAAACCGGTGATGACGATGAGTGACGGAAGGCTAATAGGTTCCGGTAAACCGGAAAAACAGGCTATTTCGTCGATTTTTTCTTTTTTTCCGACGCCTTCTGAGCCTTCTGGTAGGCCTTGGCGGCGATGGCGGCGCCAATGATCCCGGCTTCATTGAGCAGTTCGGCAGGGACAACTTTGGCTCGTGTTTTAAGGTAGCTGAAGAAACGGTCGTCTTTCTTGCTCGCCCCCCCGCCGATGATGATCAGGTCGGGCCATGTCAGATCCTCAAGACGCGTGAGGTATTCGCTGAACCTTTTTCCCCAGTCCTCCCAGCTGAGATCATCCGTCTTGCGGGCGGCATCCGAGGCGTATTTCTCGGCATCATCGCCATGGAGAATGATGTGACCGAGCTCAAGGTTGGGCATCAGCTTGCCGCCGGTGAACATCACCGTTCCCAGGCCTGTCCCGACAGTGATCAGGGCAACAACACCCTTAATCCCGGCTCCGGCTCCGAATTTCATTTCGGCATACCCGGCTGCATCGGCATCATTAACCACCTGCACCGGACAACCGGTGACTTCCGAAAATAAGGCATTGATGTCGGTGTTTATCCATGAAGGATCGATATTGGCAGCCGTCCGGGCTATCCCGTTCTGGACGACACCGGGATACCCGGCGCCAATGGGCCCCTTCCAGTCGAAATGGCTGACGATTTTCCGGATCACCTTCGCAACGGCTTCCGGGGTGGCCGGTTCCGGTGTCTGTATCCTGTACCGCTTGGTTTTCAACTTTCCTTTCCTGGTGTTGACAATTGCTCCTTTGATGCCTGAACCACCGATATCGATGCCCAGGATTTTTTTGTATTTCATCGTTCAGCCAGTTTTTATGTGTATTGCAGAGAGGTAAAAATATTCAAATAATTTAATTTAAACGGCCAAAAAACCTTATAAATTCAAGATGACAGGTTAATGTTTCCCCTCATGATCGGGCCACGTTCACCCAGACTCTCCCAACCCCCCTTCACCGCACACCATAAAAACAATATGGCATTCACATTGTTTTTTTTCAAACAAATAAATCCGCACCCCTATGTAATCCTAAAAAAATAGTTATCTTAGAATCTTGATGATCTGTTAGATAAAAAAATCTTATTAGAATTATTCATGCCGGTCAACGAAGATTATTTTGGAAAATATGAATGGAAAGGTAAAACGATCCTGATTGTTGAAGATGACCTTTCCAGCTCTTTTTTTCTCAAGGAGGTTTTGGCTGACACGGAAGCGGACCTGCTTTTTGCTTCCGACGGCAGGGAAGCCGTTGAGATGAGTGCGAAGCATCCCGAAATCGATATTATACTGATGGACATCCAGTTACCTGAACTCAATGGTTATGAGGCCACCCGGATGATCAAGAAAAAATCGCCCGCCATTCCCATCATTGCCCAAACGGCGTATGCTTTTCAGTCTGACCGGGACAAGTGTTTCGAAGCCGGCTGTTCTGATTACATTGCCAAGCCCATCAAAGCGGACGTCCTGCTGGAAAAGATCTCCATGGCACTCTTCCCCGAGAAGCATGCAACATAACACCCGGTCTGTCTGCTCCCTATTTACCTGTCGCCACGAACTTCATCCGGAAAGCCGCATGCGCGCTCACCATGGGCGTGGAGAAATAATCTGTCTTGTACACATCATTCAGGTAATTCCCTGTCTGGCTGCAGTAATAAGGACTTGCCGGTATTCCCGAGATCCCTGTGGGAAGGATAACCTGTGAATGATCCCAGTCGCCGGCGACAAAGATATGGCGATGCGAGGATCCGAATTTGGAATGAAACAGGTCGGTGAGGGGATAAGCAAAAGGGCTGACGGTATGATAACTCCCGCCAACAGGGTACGGGCCACGGTTGAGATGAAAAATCCGGTTGAGAATTTTTACCGAACCCAGGGGATGCTGCAGCATCAGGGTATGGACCTTACCCCATTCCCAGGCGGACATGTCATTTCCAAGTCGCGACCGGAGGGTATCGACCGTTTTGTTCAGGGCCACGATAGCAATATCGCCGGCAGTCTCTTCCTTCCCGGGGGTATGGACATCATCGAACCAAACTGAACGGCCCGTCCGGCGGACTTTGTCGATCAGGTAAGCGGGCAACAGGTCCTGGTCGATGAGCCGGTCGTAGAGCGTGTCGCCAAGTTCATCATGAAACATCGCATAAAGAAATTCCACGTAAAACTGTTCAAAGATCGTGGATGGGACACTTCCGGTTCCCATTTCGAAATCCCAGGACTGGAGCATCTGGAAGGCTTTTTTGGCCATGGGGGGTTGATCATTGATCTGTGGCGCCATCGCCGAGGTGAAGAACGGGACCAGTTTCTGTGCCCACATCGAATTCTGATTAGACTGGATCCGCTTAAAATCTTCAACGCTGAGCCGGTCCCTGGACGTCAGTCCCTCCACGATGCGCTCGTAGCGGTTGGGGAGGTCGAACCACCGGCTGATGTAAAAGGGATAATCGTCACCGACGGTCCGGTTATTGGCTGACGCCACATACCCGGATTCGGGATTGTAACTGTAGGGCAGATCCTCAAAGGGGACCATGCCTTTCCAGTCAAATTCGGAAGTATCGCCAGGCACAATGAAAATCCCCTTGCCGGCCCGCATGGGAATGCCGGCAGCCGTCTGCAGACCAATATTGCCTTCCTTGTCGGCATAAACAATATTCTGGCTGATGGCCATAAAGGTTCTCGCCGCGTTCCGGAAGTCGGCCCAGTTTTTCATCCGGTTAAATCCATAGACCGATTGCAACTCATTGCTGTATTCATTTCCGATCCACCGCATTGAGATCACCTTGTTCTCAATCCCCTTGAATCCCGAGATCACGGGTCCCCGGTGGGTGAACCGGTTATAGACCACGGCGGAGTCCCCACCCTTGATGCGAATCACCTCCTTTTCATAGCGGAGATCTTTCCACCCGCCATTGAACCGGTATTTCGCTGAATCACCGGGGTCGATGGTTTCCAGGTAAAAGTCCATATCATCGAGCATCACGTTGGTCATTCCCCAGGCCACATCGGCATTATGACCGCAGATGATCAGCGGGGCTCCCGGCAGAACGACGCCCGTCACGTCGAGTTTCCCCGGAATGACCTGGTGCATCTGGTACCATATTCCCGGGGCATTGAGATCCAGATGCATGTCATTGGCCATCAGGGCATGACCACTGACACTCTTTGAAGAGGAAACCGCCCAGTTATTCGACCCCAGGAAGACCTGCAGTCCCAGGTCCCGGATGGCCTGGTCGACCGGATCGAGCACCGAGAGCAACGCTGCTCCGTGTTTCTTCATGAAATCCGGAAAGATCACCTGCTGCTGCATGGCCATATCGGGAACCAGCTCAGCAAAATGGGCACTGTCGACGGCCTGTTCGATCTTATAGAGGTTTATTTCCATGCTCCAGGCCATGGTGAGTCCCCATGCCATATAACCGATGAGGTTAGCCGAATGGAGGGGTTCCCACTTGTCGGGTTTATAACCAAGGATGGTGAATTCGGGAGGAAGCCTGTCGTGGTGATCATCGATATACTGGTTCACGCCGTCAGAAAAAGCGGTCAGACAATTGATCACGTCGCTGCTGCAGCTGTCCAGCACCATTTCCGACTTCTGGTCGAAATGAAGGGCTCTGAAGAGCTTGTCGATTTTGACATAATCCTTCCCAAAAAGTTCGGAAAGTCTTCCCTGTGTCAGCCTCCGGAGAAGGTCCATTTGCCAGAGCCTGTCCTGGGCCATCAGGTAGCCGACCGCGCGATAGAGATCACCTTCATTCTGCGCATAGATCTGCGGCATGGCCGTACTGTCACGGTAAACGGTAACCTCTCCGGAAAGTCCGGTGAGGGCAACATCCTGGTTGTAGTCGGGTATCGACCGGGTCGAAATCCGGTGTACCAGGATCCATCCGGCAACGAGGACAGCAACGAGGAGACCTGCAAAACTGATCAGAATGATTTTCAAGGCTTTCATGAGGCGATGTCTATTGGGATAAACGTATTTTCATTTTGACGGGCTGATGATCCGATGGGGCAAAACTAAGGCTGATGGTCCGAACGGAAACCAGCTTTACATTGGGTGAGAGGAGGTAGAAATCGATCACCGTTGTGGGCGTCGTTCCTTTTGTGTAGGGAGTATCCACCCGGCGGTTGGAAGGTTTTGATTCATCATACGCCCATGTCCACCCGGCGGGAAGATAGTCTGTGGGGATGGGAGAGAAATTCTCACTGTCAAAAACATCCTCCGTGAATGCCGGCGAAAATCCCGGAGGTGACTGGTTCCAGTCTCCGCCGGTGATGATATAGTTGCCTCTTTGGTATTCATTCAGGAGAACCTTTTTCAAATAGGTCATCTGCATTTTTCGGAGGGAACCATCATCGTAGGCGGAATTATGTGTATCGATAACCACGAGCTGCCGGCCGTCTTTCAGTTGGTATCGGTTGACCACGAAGCACCGGTCGAGCATAAAAAGACTTTTCGGCCAGGCATAATTTCCAGGGAAACTCCACCGCACCGAGGTTTCCGGCTTGTATTTGCTTAAAAGCTGAATGCCGGAGACCACCTTTCCCATTGGTTTGTTAAAAGGCACCGGAACATAGAACACATCATAATTCTTACCGAACGATGACCAGTAGTTGCCCATGGCGTGGCGTATACTGTCGTATTCATTGATCCGGTAACTCCGCTTTGATCTCTGATCCACTTCCTGGAGGAGGAAGAACTCGATGGTATCATTTTTTGTGAGGAAGGAGATGACCTCCGACAGGCTTTTTTTCACATGGCTTTCCGGGGGTCTCACCTGTTCTCCGCCATCATAGAAAAAATCCATGGTCGAGTCCAGTCCACAATACCCGATATTCCAGGTCAAAAAATCCATTTCAACCCATTCGGGAACAAGGTCGGGGGACTTTGAACTGTAAAGCTGTGTCTTCTCCGGGGGCTTGTAATTGCTCAGCGTGGCGATCAGGATAAGCCCGATAAAAACCAGGGCCACTGTCACCACGATATAGAGAAGAATACGGGTTACGTTTTTCATAGAGGGCGTATTTGTTGTTCTAAATCTGTGCGTCTCACATGAAGGAAGACATTGAATTTCCCCGCCCCGTCATCCTGTCTCACCCGGAAAGTCCTGCCTGAGACAACCGGTGGCGATCAGGTATTGAGCGGTGACGTAGGTTGCCATGATGAAGATCCTGGCAAAATTAACGTGTTCATAAAAGCGGTTCACGGCGACCATGGAATCGGAAAAAACAAAAAGAAGGGCTCCGCTCGCCACAAGCATGTAACTGAGGCCATTCACCTTGCCATACCTGTTAAGGGCAGCGGTGAGCATGGTCAGGATCCCGGCCCCGTAGATGATCACCGGAAGGCGAAAATCCCCCAGCCTGTTGTATATCAGCCAGATGATCAGAAAACCGTATCCTGCCACCAGGAACAGTTGGTATATCCTCCTGCCGAAAATGGTATTTCTGCCTTTTTGGAGGGTGAACCCCAGAGTGTAGAAGACCTGGGTCAGAAGGTATGCACCGAGCCCCAGGATGAACCAGGTCTGGTTATCGAGGTAAAGTGCTCTGCCCGCATTCGAAAAATGCAGCAGGATGTCGCCGGCCCATGAAAAAAGGAGACCGGTGAGGATCAGGCGGTGAAACAGGGAATACCCGTTTTTTGCGCGGGAATAGTAATACACCATCAGGGCGGGGATGATGAGCGCTTTCACCAAAAGTGCAGGAAGGAATGAATGGAAATGTTCGAGGATAATGAAGACGATGCCAATGGAAAAGTAGTACAGGGAAAATGTGGACTGTTTCATTCAGAAAAAAGTTTAAACCAACCGATCAGCCTGGCACCTCTGACACCCCTCAGCATCCGGATCCTCTCTCTTCCCTCGGCCGCTGGAATCCTGAAACCTGCCTGAAATGGAGTGAATCCCGGATCCATCGATTAAAAATAATACTTTTTTCGATGCCATGGCACTTTTTAAAGAAAATACGAGATCAGAAAAATATTCTTATATTGCTTCACATATTGTCAGGATTTACGTCTCAACCACTTCATAACCAAAGCTGAAAAATTCAATGCCCTCCGCATCGACAGACCATCACGGTATGGCCCGGCAGGCTGAAAAAAACGAACAACCCATGAAAATCCTGCTCACCTCTTTGGTCTTACTGACCCTTTTTCATTCAACGCTTCTCTTTTCACAGGACAAAGAGAAAAAAGTTCCCAAGGTGAAAACCGGCTGGACATTCGGCGCTGTTCCTGCGATCGCCTATGATTCGGATGTCGGGTTCAGGTACGGTGCCCTTGCCAATTTCTATAACTACGGTGACGGAAGCACCTATCCGAAGTACCTCCACTCGTTGTACCTGGAATGGTCGCGAACCACCAAGGGAAGTGGAACAAACCAATTCACCTACGATTCCGAATACCTCATTCCGGGCGTGCGAACCTCGGCCGAATTCAGTTACCTCACGGAACAGGCCCTTGATTTTTACGGATTTAACGGCTACAATGCGTATTACAATGCCAATTTCGAGGATGATCAGAGCCCGGAGTACAAGTCGAGGATGTTTTACCGGATGGATCGCAAGCTTCTGAGATTGAAGACCGATTTCATGGGAAAAATCGGGGAATCCAATTTTCACTGGCTTGCCGGGTATGCTTTTTACGGTATCCAGACGGATACTGTCGATATCCAGCGGCTGAACAAAGGCCAGCCGGCTGAGGACAGGTTACCCGATGTGGGCGGCGGCCTGTTCCAGGATTATGTCCGGTGGGGGCTTATACCGGCGGGACAGGTCAATGGCGGCAACACGAACCTCCTGAAACTCGGCGCCGTGTACGACACCCGTGATAATGAACCCAACCCGATGAAGGGCATCTGGACGGAGGTTCAGCTCCTCATGGCTCCCCGGTTTCTCGGAAACGGAGACCTGTCCTATTCACGGATCGCCATCACGCACAGGCAATACTTTACCATCCTCCCCGATGTCATGAATTTTGCTTACCGGCTTTCTTACCAGGCAAAAATTGGCGGTGAGATGCCCTATTACATGCTGCCGTTTGTCTTTAACACAGCACCTGGTCTGACACGCGACGGGCTTGGCGGAGGAAAAACCGTCAGAGGGGTTCTCCGTAACCGGGTGGTGGGTGAAGATTTCTTTTATGGAAACCTGGAGCTCCGGTATAAAGTCATCCGGACCATTGTCCTCAACCAGAATGTCTACATCGCCCTGGCCGGATTTCTCGATGGAGGTATGGTCACCGGTAAATACAAACTTCCGCCAACAGACAATCCTGAAGCCATTGCCTGGCTTGCACGTGGGGATGAAGAGAAGATGCACATGGGTTATGGCGGAGGACTCCATATCGCCCTGAATGAAAATTTCATCGTCACGGCCGATTACGGCATCGCTGCCGATCCGCGAGACGGCGATCACGGCCTCTACATTGTGATGGATTTCCTGTTCTGAGAACGCGATCCGGAGTGTGGCCGCTGATATGACGATCTTATATTTCAAAATGATGAGACGAATATTATACCTGGTCGTGTTCTGCCTTGTTGAATTTCCGGCCTTCACCCAGGAAATCAACGATCCCGATTATACATACAAGTCACACCAGACGCTTGAAATCCTGAAGATCAACCTCTCGCCTTCATCAACGACAGTTGTCATGCGCATCACGAGCCAGGTGCCCGACGGCCGGTTCTGCATCGATAAAAGGACGACGATGACCCTTCCCGGGGGAAAAGCGTTGCGCCTGGAAAAGACCGTGAATCTGCCGGATTGCCCGCAGCAGCATATTTTCATCAACCCGGAGAATCTCTGACATTCAGCCTTCAGTTCCCGCCCTTGCCGGCCGGAACACCCTGTGTCGATATCGAAGAGCGATGTGACCAGGGCTGTCTTTCCATTTACGGGCTGGTGACCGATCCTGACCTGAATGCCAGGTTCCTGGCCACACACCGGCTCTGGTCGGAAGGAAAAACCGACCTCGCCCTCCGGTCCTACCAGGAGATACTCAGCAACCTGAGGGGTAAAGATCTTGCCATTGAAACGGCCCTTTACTCCTATATCATTCAGATCTATCGCAGCCAGGGTGATCACGGCCAGGAAAAGGAATGGCGAAGCAAGCTGAAAGCCGGCAAGCCCCCGCATTACCGCGAGATGCTCGAGGCTCTCGGTGAATGAGAACGGAGGGGGAAGGCAGCGATTCACAAAACACGATCCCTGAATGCCCGGGCGTAGACGGTCCGTCGGATCGTCATGTCCCGGAAAACGCCCCCATGTGCCGGCAGCATCCCCTGCCGGCACATGGGGGCGGAATGTCAGAAATTGAAATCGACGCCGACGCCGATGAAGAGGTTGTTCTTGTAATAGGTTTCACGCGGCTGGTAAACGGTGCCGCCGAATTCATGGCTCACCTTTTTTTCACCATCCTGGTAAACGGTGTAACCAACGCCAAGGTTAATGCCGATCATCTCATTGAGGATGTATTTCCCGCCGATCCCCACCGTGCTCGAGGTGAGGCTGTAGTTCAGGTCGCTCTGGTAGTCGGCGTTCACCCCGGTTTTTGCCATGAGGTATCCCCCGCTGACAAGGAACTTGTCGGTGAGGTTGTATTCCAGACCACCGGCAACCTCGAAATAATTGTGATCGATCACCTTGTTGTTCGATACCAGTTCGCCGTTCATGGTCCTGCCGTAATTGGCCTTCAGATCGTAATAATAGTGTCCGCCAAGGGTCACATGAAGTTTTGGCGTGGCCTTGTAGCTCAGCCCGACAGATAACATGGCCGGCATATCGCTCCGGGTCTTCTGACCATTGGGAAACATCGTCACAGGATTACCTTCGGCAGTATATCCGGTGGTGAAATCTTTGGCCGTTTTGTTGGTCAATTCGATCTTCGTGGCAAATTCATATTTGATCCCGATATTGAGCCTGTCGTTCGGGGATATGTTCATCCCGATAATCGGAGTGATGCCTGTCCCGGTCTGCTCGACGTCCGCCTGCTGATCACCCAGAAGCCGGGCCTTGGCTGAATAGGTGCCGGCAAGCTGGTCATAGGCACCCTGGGCCTGGGCCAGCGTCAGAACGGAAGGATCGATGCCGAACTGCTGGAGTCCTTGTTCGAGTGCCTGCAATTTGGCCTGCGTCTGGGCATCGACACTGCCTTCAGCCTGCGCAAAGGTCAGGGGGCCGAGCCCGTTGTCGATGAGTGGCTGCATACCAGTGGCGGCCGCACCGGCCTGGCTGGCGAAGCCGGTGAGGATGGCATCGGCACGTGTCCAGTCGGCATTCCCCATGAAATTATACACTTCGATGTTTCTCAGGTAGCCCGAATACGTATTTTTTGCCGTGACATACCTCGCACCGCCGAAAACAGAGATCATATCATTGATCTTGAAGGAAATTCCGGCCTGATAACCAAAAAAGACCGAAGTGCCTTCGAAATAGGCATCGAGCCGGTAATCATTGACGCCCTTCGATGCCAGTGAAGGCACGAGATCGGAAGCACTCATTTCGAAGGATGGAAGACCGCGGTCAAAAGTGGCACCGCCACCCCCGCCGATGGGATTGAACCCAAAGGAAAAGCCAATCCGGTCCCTCTTATAAACCGCATAAATACCCGGGAAAACCGGTGCAGATACCGATCCCTTGTACAACGACTGGTTGAGCCCGTATTCACCGCCGGGACCGGTATAAAAATTCTCAACCTCTTTTTTCTGGGAAATAAACTGGTTGGAAAGTGAGAAATGAAATCCATTGCTGAGTTTCATCACGCCGGCCGGGTTAAAGTAAACCGCCTCAATCCCGGTTGTGGCATCCTGGGAAGGCATCCTCACCCATGAAGCACTCTGGTTGGTGTTTGTCAACAACCCACCGGCAAACATGCTGTTGCAGAATCCAGCTGCAACAGCAAGAACAAGTCGTTTTTTCATTGGTCGTTTAGGTTTGTTATGTGATACGAATATATGCGGATTCCAAATATTCACAAAACATTTTTTCGAACGTAAAAAATGATCCCGGCCGTCAAGACTCGTTCCCGTCATGCCGGGATGCTGAAAACCAGCGCTTTTTAAAATGGTTTACTTCCCTGTTCCGTAAATCGTTTTTCGACCGGGAACGTTGAGATGGGTATCCGGGAAATCCGCCCCCCTGTTTGGCCGTTTATACCCTGCCGGGCTAAAGCCGGATGAAAATCGACCGCCCCCGGCATTGCGCCGTATCCGAAACATTCTCAATCGGTCCAATCCAAACCGAAATACTCCTTCAAAGGAGACTTGATTTATAAAATATGTTTTACAACATATATCAACCCGTCCCGGGCGGCATTTTGAAGAAAGATTCCCGGATCCTGTTCATCCCTGGATAAAAATACCTTACCGGTTTTTGGTTGTACCCGATTTTTAATTTCTTTGCATCCGGTAAAACAAGAAAAATCATGTCAAGATACATCACATTCGCCATTTTCGCCTTCACCCTTCTGACCGGATGCCGTTCCGGGGAGAAAGCCCCGGACCCCGCCACTTACCGGAAAGATATCGAGGCGTGGCGGACGGCCCGCCTTGAACGGCTCAAGAGTCCTGAAGGCTGGCTTAACCTGGCCGGGTTGTTTTGGCTGAGGGACGGGGTGAACACCTTCGGTTCCGACACGTCCAATACCATTGTCTTCCCGGAAGGAGCCCCGGCATTCACCGGGGAAATCATCAAATCGGGTGATGATGTCCGCTTTGTGCCCGTTCGGGGAACGACGGTCACCATTAATGCCCGGCCGGTGAGTGATACCGTGCAACTGAAGACAGACCTCACGGAGCAGCCGACAGTGATGGAGACCGGTCCGTTTGCCTGGTTTATCATCAAAAGAGGTGACCGGTACGGTATCCGGCTCCGGAATTACCATCACCCCCGGATCGGGCTCCTCGATTCCATACCCGCCTATCCTGCCTCTCTTAAGTGGCGGATAACGGCGAAATACGTCCCTTTTACGACCGACAGCACCTTCAGCGTTTCCACCATGATCGGCGGAACCGAGGAATACAAATGTCCCGGTAAGCTCATATTCACTGTCGGTGGAACAAAAACGGAACTTTTCCCATTTCTGGAAGGTGAAGGATTCTTTATCATCTTCGGGGACCGCACCAGCGGCCGGGAAACATACCCTTCCGGCCGGTTCCTCACCACCGGGAAGCCGGATTCACATAACCGGGTGATCATCGATTTCAACAAAGCCTACAATCCGCCCTGCGCCTTCAGTCCCTTTGCCACCTGTCCGCTTCCCCCGCCCCAAAACAGGCTGAAAGTGGAAATCACGGCCGGTGAAAAAGCCGTCCATATGGAATGAGCCTCCTGACCCTGAACGTGCCGGACCATCAGCTATTGCTTAACAACATGTGGGACGGCTGGAAAATTATGGGTAAATTTTGGGTGATTTGTACAATCATCCGGAGCCGGAGAATCGCTCGTTTTTCGTGACAGGTGAGCCTCCCTGCGCTGGGAAAATCAACCGGTCGTGAGCCGAAGAATAGCCATCGGAGACATACACGGGTGTTTTCTGACCCTCAAAAACCTCCTGGAGGAAAAGATCTGCATTTCCCGGGAGGATGATATCTATTTCCTGGGCGATTATATCGATCGCGGTCCAAGGGCACGGGAGGTCATTGAATATCTCATCACGCTGAAATGGCAGGGTTACCGGATCTTTCCGTTGATGGGCAACCACGAGGACATGATGATCCGGGCCATCAGCGACGAACATTTCCTCCACGTCTGGTACAACAATGGCGCAGAGGAAACCCTGAAAAGTTTCGGGATCCCCGAACCATTTACTCTTTGAAGCTGAAGCCCTGTGTCTCATCCCTGACCATGCCATCCACTTTCTCTCCAACCTTCCGCTTTTCTATGATCTCGACGATTGCATCCTCGTTCATGCAGGTCTGAATTTCCGGAAACAGGATGTGTTCTCCGACAGGTATTCGATGCTCTGGTCCAGGGACATGGTCTACGAGGGCGAAAAAATCCGGCATAAAACATTGATCCACGGGCATACCCCCATGCCATTTGTCAGCATCAGAAATTCCGTCAGGAAAAACGGCAAAAGCATCATCAATCTCGACGCCGGATGCGTCTATAAAGATCTTCCCGGCTATGGAAAGCTCCTGGGCATGGATTTGAGCAGCCGTGAACTTTTCGTCCAGGATAACCTGGATTGAAGCTGGCTACCGAAAGCCCGGGGTTCAAAACGCCATCTTCGCCATTGTTTCCCTTCCGCTCCCCTCCTGCCTCACTCTGCCGGAACACGAGAACGGATATTTTATCGATCGGAATCCTCATGCCATTGATTAGCTGAATCTTAATCCTCCGTTTCCCCAGCGTCGGCCAGGGAGAGGAAATCATGAACACCCAGAGGTTGAAAAGTTGTTAATAAAAATTGTCGAAGGTATATCAGATCGCCAGGACCCTCCGGGCTTCAATAAAAAACCCTTACCACCTGATCGTTTCAGTTGGAGGATGCTGTCAGTCTGAAAGCACCGTGGCCATTGGACAATGCCGGCATCGCCATCCCAAATCCCATGGTGGTCAGATTTAACCTTAGATTAACCCCCGGAGTGAATTTTTTTATCAACTTGCACCCTCCTTTTCCTCACGTTGAAGGCAAGATGTTTTGCAATAGGTTTCAGGATTTAAAAAAAATAGTAATTTGAAGTCCTTTTTTGCCTGATGGCATTTCACACGGAAACTGGAAATTTAATTGTCTAACATAATCTCATGCTTTATGAAAAAGATTTACACACTACCTTTATTCATCCTTTTGCTGACAATGATCGGGCTGACCATTCCCGATGCTTCTGCACAGAATCTTGCCGCAAATCCTGGTTTTGAAACCTGGACCAACAATTTACCTGACGGATGGACCACTATTGGCCCGGGTATTACCGTAACCCAGGAAGCCACAATTGTCCATGGAGGTTCCAGTTCAGCTTCCGTTGATGTTACAACGGGAACGCAGGCCGATTGTGATTTCAGACAGGATATCGATGTCGTCAGCGGAACCCAGTATACACTTTCAATCTGGGTCTATCATACGGAAGGGAATGTTGCCGCCAGGTGGTATTACGGCACTTATGGAAATTATTCCGATAATACCATCACCGGCAGCTGGCAGGAATTCACGACAACCTTCACCGCTTCGGCTACAGGAAGTTTGCCGATCGGGCTGAGATTCTACGATCAGGCTGGTTTTGACGGTGAAGAGATCGTTTACCTAGACGACTTCTCTGTCACAGCCATGGCTGACCTCTCTGCCCCGGTATGGGCTGCCAATTATCCGTCAATCATTAATCTTGACGAGAACTCCTTCGACATTGCCGCAAAACTCGATGAGACTTCGACCATTTACTACGTGGTTCTCGACGGCGGTGCTACCGAACCCTCTGTCGCTGAAGTTATGGCAGGAACAGGTGCTGCCGGCGCTGCTGCCATTGCCTCAGGCTCTTTTGCCGGCTCAACTGTCGAAAGTACAGCATCCGTCACAGGTCTGACCACCGATGCCACCTATGATATTTATCTCGTCGCCGAGGATGATCAAGCCACGCCGAACGTTCAGGATGCTGTCACGAAAATCAGTGCCACACCTTCCAAACAGCCCAGCGTTATTGTCTTCGCAGACTTTGCCACCGCTCTCGATCCGTTCACCGCTGTCAGCGTGATCGGCGACCAGGTTTGGGGTATTGCCGCAGGTGGCGGCATGACCTACGCCAAAATCAGCGGTTATTCCGGAGGCAACCAGGATAATGAAGACTGGCTGATCTCCCCCGCCATCGATCTTGATGCCACCACAGGCAACAGCTTCCAGTTTACCACAGCGTTTAACTACGCCGGACCCGGTCTCGGTGTGTTCATCTCCACCGATTTTTCAGGCACCTATGATGCAGCCAGCATCGCCGCCGCTTCATGGACCGATATCACGACTTCGGCCACCCTTTCACCGGGTACCTGGACATGGACCAACAGTGGTTCTATCGATCTCTCAAGCTATAGCGGGACGGTTTACATCGCCTTCAAATACCTGTCCAATACCACCGATGGCGCATCCACCTGGGAACTGGCCGATTTCAAGGTCACCGGTTTCATCCCCGCCGGCACCGACGCCACCTTGTCGGACCTCACGGTTGACGGAACCACCATCACCGGCTTCGACGGTGCCAAACTATCCTATGTCGTCAATCTTCCCGCCGGTACCACGACTGTCCCGGTTGTCGGATATACGCTCACCGATGCCAATGCAACGGCCGTCCAGACCGACGCCACTGACCTCGCCGGCGATGCCGCTGCCCGGACCACCACCGTCGAAGTCACGGCTCAGGACGGGACCACGGTACTGGATTACACCATCGTGTTCAATCCCATCCTCGAAGTCGCCAACATCGCAGACCTTAGAGCTGCCACCGACCTCACCAGGATTTACCGGGTGACCGGCGAAGCCGTTCTGACCGCCCAGGACAGCTACAGGAACAAGAAGTACCTCGAAGATAACAGCGGGGCAATCGAAATCGACGATAACCCAGGTGTCATCACCACAACCTATGCGATCGGTGACGGGATCACCGGCATCACCGGAACACTCGAGAACTACTTTGGTTACCTTGAACTGCATCCCACCGAAGATCCGGGAGCAGCCACAAGTACCGGAAATGCTGTTGAACCCCAGGTGATCACCGTTGCCGAGCTCAACGCCAATTTTGACAGCTATGCTTCCGAGTTCGTGAAACTGGAGGGCATCGGGTTTGCTCAGGCCGGCGGAACTTTTGCCAATAACATGCAGACCAAGGCTGGCGTCGCCGGTGATTCGACCATCATATGGGTTCACTACTTCAACACTTCTCTTACCGGGATGACGATCCCCGCTAAGGCTGATGTTGCTGGTATAGCCATCTGGGACCACAGCGCCACCAAAGTGGCTCCAAGGAGCGGCGAGGATCTGACCCCCTACTCCGCTGATGCAACCCTCAGTGACCTCCAGGTGAACGGAACCTCAGTAACGGGTTTCGATGCCGCAACCAAAACCTACAGCGTGGTTCTGCCGGCCGGAACAACTGACCTCCCGACCATCACCTATACCACAGGCGATGCGAATGCAACCGTCAATGTGGTCAATGCCACCAGCCTAACCGGAACAGAAGCTGAACGCACCGCTACGGTGACCGTCACCTCACAGGATGGATCAACCACGACGGTTTACACCATCGTCCTCTCCATCGACAATACCGGTATCAACAGCCAGGTGGTTACCGGAATCCGGCTCTACCCGGTTCCTGCAGCCAGCAAGCTGCATGTTGCCGGCATCCGTGGCAGCCAGGACGTGAAGATCATCAACCTCGTCGGTTCTGTCGTGAAAACCGTCACGGTGAACAGCCCTGATGCCGTGATCGACATCAGCGACCTTCATCCCGGACTCTACCTGCTGCGTGCAGGCGACCAGACCCTGAGGTTTATGAAAAAATAGAATGGCGTTCCCTTTCTCAGGGAAACTGCCTGATGCTCTCTAAAGGCTGTTTCCCGGGTTCCGGTAACGTGCAGAATGGCATGCCGGGACCCGGGGAACGCCTTTTTTCTTTCTTATGGAAGAGAACATCTCCGGCCCTGCCACGGACCATGACATCTTCATGTGGCCGAACCCAGCTACCGATTTCTGAAACATCGCCCTTGTTTTTCCCGGTTCCCGGGCCTGGGTTTTCAAGGCGGAAGGATCATTATATTGGATATAAATATGCAGGAAAATTGAAATTCGAAACCCAAAACCCGGTATATATTTTGTAGTTTTGTACGCCGGTGAAAAAGCACACGTTGAACGCATTGTAAAGATCCGGATCAACCGAAATTCGTTCACCTTGCTTCAGGTCATAAAACCGTCTTTTAACGCGAATCATAACAAACAATAATAAGGATAAACGATGAAGAAAATTTTTACTCTTTCTGTGTTAGCAGCACTCACCGCAGGACTTTTTGCACAGGACTGCACCGATCTCATCATCTCGGAATATGTTGAGGGCTCCGGGAACAACAAAGCTGTTGAAATTTATAACACCTCCGACCGGATCATTGATCTCGGAAAATATCTGGTTGTCAGGTATTCCAACGGTTCGACGAATTATTCCGGGGGAGGATCGACACGGCTCCAGGGTTTTATCCAGCCTCACACCACCTTCGTCCTGGTCAACGGTCAGACCACCGACCAGGATCTCGGCGGAGGCAGCACCTCACCCAAATGTGACCCTGCCCTCCAGGCCCTCGGCAACCAGCTCGACCATGGTTACCCTGCCCCCATGTACATGAACGGAAATGATGCCATTGCCCTTCTCTATGATCCGGGCGACGGAAGCCAGGCTGTTCCCGTCGACCTTTTCGGCACCATCGGCGGCGGGATGACCTCCGACGATGAAGGATGGGCCGCATTTACCAATGAATGGATCTACCGCAATATCTATGATGCGAATGGAGACAAGACCGGGACAGACAGCGCCAAGGTCATCAATTACATCGTTCCGGAACGGATATTACTGGATCCCCTGGACAGAAAACCATTCACTGGTCCGGAAACCATCCGTCAAAACAGGCGTGACACAGAACCCGGGGGTCTTCGACGTCAGCGTCCAGTGGGATACCATCCCCGGCGGCGTCGATAAGTGGGACTCTCTGGGATTTCACACCTGCGACTGCGCCTCAAAGACAGAGGTCCCGGCCGTCAGGGCAGAAGTCAAAGCATACGTCTTCCCCAACCCGTCTTCCGATGGACATTTTACAGTCAGCACCAACAGGCCGGTAAACGAACTGGAAGTCATTAACATGCTCGGCCAGACCGTCTTTAAAAAGGACAACAAGGCCGGAGAAATGAATATCCGCGTTGAGCTTCCTGAAGGCACTAACGGCCTGTACTTCGTCAGGATGAAGTTCGCCGGTAACCAGCTCATCACCCAAAAACTTCTCGTTAAATAACCTGCCGGTCCATGAAAATTTATGGCCCGCATGCCCGGATCCCTGCCTCATGATCCGGCATGCGGCAGGCCAATTTCAAGATCTCTGCCAAATCATAAACCAGTCATGCAAAAATTACTCGTCCTTTTGCTGTTCACGATCCTGTCCCTTCCGGCAGGATTCGGTCAGAAGACCAATGTTCAGGGAACAGTAAAAGACAAACAGACCGGAGAGCCCCTCATCGGTGCCACCGTTGTTTACGGGGAAGGGAAAGGAACCGTCACCGATGTCACGGGAACCTTCAATTTCAGCATAACCCCGGGAAATTATAAGCTTCATGTCTCCTACGTCGGTTACAATCCTGTAGAGAAGGACATCCAGGTTGAAGACAAGACGATTTTTCTCTCCTTCAAGCTCGAGCCGCAGATGCTCGACGAGGTGAAAGTGGTTGCGGATATGGCGATCACCAGGGAGACACCAGTGGCTTTCAGCAACGTGCCGCCCGTCCAGCTCGAACATGAACTGGCCGGCCGCGATATCCCCATGGTCCTGAACAGCACCCCGGGCGTCTATGCCACCGAACAGGGAGGCGGCGACGGCGATGCCAGGATCACCATCAGGGGTTTCAGTCAGAACAATGTGGCGGTCATGATCGACGGCATCCCGATGAACGATATGGAAAATGGCTGGGTCTACTGGTCCAATTGGTTCGGCCTCGACGACATCACCCGCAACATCCAGGTCCAGCGGGGTCTCGGCGCCTCCAAACTTGCCCTCCCCTCTGTCGGCGGAACCGTGAACATCCTGACCAAAGGAATTGAAAGCAAGAGAGAACTCTCCTTTAAAAACGAGATCGACAGTGAAGGCAAATACCGCACGTCCCTGGCCTTCTCTTCCGGGCTGACCCCGGGAGGCTGGTCGCTTTCGATGGCAGGATCTTACAAACGCGGAAACGGCTGGGTCGACAATACCTTTTCCAAAGGCTGGTTTTATTTTTTCAGACTGGACAAAAGGCTTGGGAACCATCTGTTCACGGCCTCCGGTTTCGGCGCCCCGCAGCATCATGAACAACGTTCCTACCAGCTCCCCATCGCCTCCTATGATGTGGAATACGCCAAAGATCTCGGCGTACCGGTCAATGCGGTCAATGAAAGTACCGGCGATCTCCTCTATATTCCGGCCATCAACAATATGGGCCTGCGATACAACCAGCACTGGGGCGTTCTCCGGCGCGACCGTTACGATGCCAATGCTCCGGAGGAAGTCCTCTCCGAACGTGTCAATGTCTACCACAAGCCCCAGTTCAGCCTGAAAGACTTTTGGAATGTGACCGATCGTTTATCTGTCTCAAATATCGTCTACCTGTCACTCGGCTACGGGGGCGGTGACAGCCCGGCAAGTTCCCTGAAAACCACGCAGTGGATCAGCGATCCGTCTAACCCCCATTACGGGCAGATCGACTGGCAGAGCATCTACGATCAGAATGCCAAACCCACCCAGACACCTTTCGGGGTTTCCTATCCCATCAACGGCGCCTTCAGCGACAGCCTCTATTATGCCTCCAACTACCTTTCCCGGAGAAGGAATGAACACATCTGGTACGGATACCTCGCCACCTTCAACTTCAGGCAGTCCTCACGATGGAATTTTTCGGGCGGTGTCGACCTGAGGTCCTATAAGGGAAAACATTATGAAACCATCACCGACCTCCTGGGAGCCGATTACGCCATCGATCGTTCCGACCTCACCATCAATTATGGTCTGGACCCGCTGGCTGCGATGAAGTTTACCGGCGACACCGTGAATTATAACTACCTCGGCCTGGTGCGCTGGGGCGGAGTGTTCGGTTTGGCCGAATATAAAGCCGACAAGTTCTCGGCTTTCCTGAACCTGACATCGGCCATGAATGGATACAAAAAAGTGGATTATTTCACCGGCACGTCTTCCGACTGGAAATACACACCGGGTTATACCATCAAAACCGGGGCAAACTATAACATCAGCCAGCACTCCAACGTCTTTGCCAACCTCGGGTGGTTATCCAAAACACGGGATTTCAATTATTTCTTTGTCGGCTACACCACCGACTTCAGGCAACAAATCCAGAACGAGCTTGTTAAATCGATGGAACTCGGTTATGCCTACACTTCAGCCCGGTTCTCGGCGAACCTGAACACTTACCTGACATACTGGTACAATAAACCCACCAATACCGTCCGGTCGGAATATATTCTCAAGCCGGGAGAGACAGGCTACACCGGGGATCCGCAGAAGGACCAGATCCCGGTTTATGCCGACATCCCCGGGCTGGATGCCATTCATAAGGGGGTCGAATTGGATTTCGTCTACAAGATCACCCGCCGGGTGGAAGTGCAGGGTCTCCTTTCCCTGGGCAACTGGGTCTGGGATAAAAAGATTGACAGTCTGCAGTTCTACAATCAGGACAACAATAAACCGGTCGATAAAGTCATCTCGTTTGATGCCCGGGGGATCCACGTCGGGAACGCGGCTCAGACACAGATGGGCGGCAGTCTGAAATTTGAACCCCTGAAAGGGATGTATTTCAACCTTCGTTATACCTATTTCGACAGGTACTATTCCGATTTCAGCCCGGAAACCACGACCGACATAAACGGCAACGTGATCGACTCCTGGCTGATCCCGTCATATGGCCTCGTCGATTTGCACGCCGGGTACAGCTGGAAGTTCAAGATCTACGACAGGCTGAGGTTCAACTTCACCTTCAGCCTGCTCAATGTCCTGGACAATGAATACATCACGGATGCCACCAACAACGATCCCTATTCGACACTGGTGACCAAACCGGCCAGCTTCGATGCCAAGGCCGCAACCGTGTTCTTCGGGATGGGCCGCCGGTTCATCACCGCACTGAAAATCACATTCTAAACATTAAATGTTAACCATCATGATCAAATATCTATCCGTACTAACCGGTTTATTGCTGACCTTCAGCACCTATTCGCAAACCATCACCATCAGCCAGGCCCGGCAGGCCGGCGCGGGAGCCACAGTGACCGTTCACGGCATCGTGACCAATGGCTCCGAACTGGGCCTGATCAGGTATTTCCAGGATGGTACCGGCGGCCTCGCCGCTTATGGTTCCCTGGTCGGTAACCTGAACCCCGGCGATGAGATAACCGTTACCGGCACCCTGAAAGACTACAACAACCTCCTCGAATTGGACCCGGTGGCCAGTGTCACGGTCAATTCAACGGAGAATGACCTGCCCGCCCCGGTGATCCTCACCCCCGGCCAGCTCGGTGATGCATATGAGGGGCAACTCGTACAGATCAAAGATGCCACCTTCGACAGCCCCGGCACGATCATCGTCGGCAAAAGTAATTATTTTTTCACCGCCAACGGGGAACCGGGCGAGGTCCGGGTCAGCACCACCGAAAGTGTCTTCGTGGATAAGCCGCTGCCATCAGGCCTTGTCACGATTACCGGGATCCTCTCACAGTATTTAAGTTATAACCAGATCCTGGTCCGCGGGCTCACCGATATCATGCCTGAAAGTCCGATAAACCTGACGACGGCCGTCACCCTCAGCAACCTTTCCATGACAGGCTTCGACCTGAGCTGGGAGACCGACGTTGACGGTTCCTCCGAGGCTTTTTACGGGAACACGCCGGATATGGAACTCGGGGTTCTCGCCGGAACCGGGACCGGGACAACCCACGGCGTGTCCGTCAGTGGTGCCGGCCCGTCAGAAGTCTATTATGTTCAGCCGTTCTCAGTGATGGGCGAGGATACGACAAGGGCAACGGTGGGTGTATACGTCACGCGGTCGGAATCGTCCGGGAAGATGCAGGCCTACTTCAACCGGGCTGTGGATCATTCCGTCTCAACCGGTACAGAAGCCATCCAGCTCGACCATGCCATCGACGACACCCTCATCAGCTATATCAACCGGGCCAGATATTCGATCGATATGGCCATCTATAATTTCAACAACTCGGGCATATCAAACATTACCGCTGCCATGAACGCCGCCTATGACCGTGGTGTCAGTATCAGGGTCGTCTACGATTCGAACATCGACGCTTCCGGAGTGGAAAACCTCAATGCCAGTATCGGCAAAATGGCAAGTCCGATTTCAAACTACCCCGTTTACGGCATCATGCACAACAAATTTGTCATCATCGACGCTCATTCCACCGATGCCAATGATCCGATCGTGTGGACCGGATCGACGAACTTCACCGACGGGCAGATCAACACGGATCCGAACAACGTCATCATTATCCAGGATAAAAGTCTTGCCCTGGCCTACACCCTCGAATTTAACGAGATGTTCGGAAGTGAAGGGCTCCAGCCCGATCCGCTTGCATCAAAATTCGGCCCCGACAAGAGCAACAACACCCCGCACCAGTTCATCATCGGCGGAAAAAATGTCGAATGTTATTTCAGTCCCTCCGACCAGGTGAATTCAAGGATCCTGGACAACCTGAAAACCGCGGATCACGATCTCTCCATCGCCACGATGCTGATCACCAAAACCGACCTGGGCTATGCCATCAGTGACAAAGCCGGCGCCGGCGTGGATTCAAAAGTCCTCGTGTATGTCAAGGAGAACAGTTCCGAGACCGTAGTCAACACGCTGAAGCAGGCCCTGGCGCAAAACTTCAGGGAAACCGGCGAAACCGGTATCATGCATGATAAATACATGATCGTTGATCAGGGTGACCCGGGTTCCGATCCGCTCGTCCTCACGGGTTCCCACAACTGGAGCTCTTCGGCCGATCTGCGGAACGATGAAAATACGCTGGTCATTCACGACGCCACCCTGGCGAACATCTATTACCAGGATTTTGTCGCCCGGTTTAGCAACGGTCTTCTCATTGTCGACGCCCCCGTTCTGGCGAACGACTACGTCTCACTGACTGAAGGCAGCTCGGTCAACCTGCCGGTTACCGCCAATGATCAGATCCCGTCGGCCTTCACCATTGATATTACCAGGCAGCCGGCCAACGGAACAGCACAGTTGGAAACCGACAAGTCGATCACTTACCTGCCCGATGCCGGATTTAACAATAATCTGGACACCATTTCATACAAGGTATGTTTGGTCAGTAATCCTTCGCTCTGTGACTCAGCCATCGCCGTTGTTCTCGTCCAGAAACCCGCCGGGATCGGTCAGAATGAGCTCAACGCCGCCATCCGTGTTTACCCGAATCCCACCAGCGGTTACGTCAACCTGAGAATCGACAACCCGGATCTGAAGGTCAACGCCATCAGCATCTCGGATATCAGCGGCAGGATCGTGATCAGTAGGAAGGATGTCAGCGGCTATCCGCTCAGGATTGATACGGAAAACCTGGCCAATGGCGTTTACTTCATCCGGATCGATACCTCTGAAGGAATGATTAACCGGAAGATCGTGGTGAAACGCTGACCGGTCGCGACTAAACGGTGATTCATAAACCGGATCGCAGGAGTAAAACAACGACCCTTCGGCTGCCCTCAGGGCTTGCATCCGAAGGGTCGTTGCTTATACCCCTGTTTTTTTATATTCCGGAAGGACGAATGGGTTATCAGACTTCCCTCAATTTCCACTTCCCCCTGCGGAACATCAGCATGGCGACCAGAGCGAGGGTGGATTCGGCAATGATGATGGCCAGATAGACCCCCTTTTCCTCCATCCCGGCAAGGATTGAAAGAATCCATGCCAGGGGAATCTCAAGCATCCAGAAGCAGAAAAAGTTCATCCAGGTCGGAGTGGCCGTATCCCCTGCACCATTGAATGCCTGTATCATCACCATACCCAGGGCATAAAAAATGAAGCCATAGCTGATCATCCTCAGGCAATCGACCCCTGCGGAAACCACGGCATCTTCGGTACTGAAGAAGGCCACGAGGGTGCCTGCATGGGAGATCAGAAAGATCGACAGGGATCCGAGCAGGCCCATATTCACAAACCCGGTTGTCCAAACCGAACTTCTGCCCGTGAGGGTTTTTTTGCACCCAGGTTCTGGCCCACCAATGTAGCCGCCGCATTGGCGAGCCCCCATGAAGGAAGGAGAGTGAAGATCACGATCCGGATAGCAATGGTATATCCGGCCAGCACCTCGCTCCCGAAGCCGGCGATGATCCTCACCATGAAGATCCAGCTGGACGTCGCGATAATATTCTGTCCGATCCCTCCCAATGACAATCTGACGAGCCTGGCAATGATCCGGAAGGAAACTCTGAAATGCCTGGCCCTGATGCGTATTCTCCGGTTCCCTGTCAACAGAAGATAAAACTGGTAAACCACTCCAATGCCACGGCCCACTGTCGTTGCCAGGGCCGCACCGGCAATGCCCATCCCGGGAAGAGGTCCGATGCCGAAGATCAGGCATGGATCAAGGATGATGTTCAGGAGTTGGCAATGAACAATACCCGCATGGAAACCGCCGCATCACCGGAGCTCCGGAAAACAGCATTGATGATGAAAAGTAACATGATGATCCCGTTCGAGCCCAGGAGGATCATCGGGTACAGCCGGTACCTCCGTGCAACCCCCGGAGAGGCCCCCATGAGTGTCAGTAGTTGCGATGGGAAAAGCAAGCCGGGAACTGCAATGAACAAGGAAAAAATCATCGACGCCACTATGGCCTGGACCGCAGTGAAGGAAGCCATATCGCGCTTTTTCTCCCCGATCCGCCTCGAAACAAGCGCCGTGGTGGAAACACTCAGTCCGAAACCAAGAGCATAGACAAGGGTCATCATCGACTCCGTCAGACCGACCGTGGCTATGGCATCGGCGCCCAATTGCGATACAAAATAAATATCGGCAACAGCAAAGACCGATTCCATGATCATCTCCAGCACCATGGGCAATGCCAGCAGAAAAATGGCCCGGCGCAGCCTTATCGTTGTAAAATCACGGTCATTGCCAGCTAAAGCTTCACGTAAATCTTTCCATATCCCCCCCTTTCGGGAGGAAATAAAGATGGATCGCATTCCCAGATTCCGGAGATATTTGCCCGACATGGTATGAAGAATTTCAATTTGAAAAAATGTGTTCTGTGAGGTAATGGAAGGATCATCCGCAAACAATGACCGGGAAAGTCACCGGCGGAAATGTAAATGGATATGAGAACACAATTTTCATCGGGCGTACTGTTTTATTCTAAAGACAAAATTATGAATAATCATTGAATTATCCACCAGGATGATTCGGATTTTATTCCAATAAACCAACTGTTTACATCAAAGCACACCCCATCCGCCACCGGGAAAGCGGACAGTCGCTTCATCCAGCAACTGAAGTGAAATCAGTTCACTCTGAATCCAATGCCGGTCAGTTTCTCGCTGGCATCCCACAATTTTTTGGCAGAGTCCATATCGGCTTTTTCCGGATCGATCTTTTCCTCATGGGGAAAACCCCGTAAGCCGCTCATTCCCGAAGGGCCATAATATCTTCCTCCCTCCGCATCGGGTGAGGTGGCAGCATAAAGGGTGGGCAGGGCTCCCATCTCAGCAGATTGGGCGAGAAGTTTGTTTCCAATGTCATTCAGCCAGATCATCAGTTTTGATCCCTCCATCGAGGGTCCCTTCGTTTGGAGATTGGTTGATGCCCAGCCGGGATGACTGGCCAGGGAAAGCACATCTTTTCCGGCCGACCTGATCTTTTTGTCGAGCTCACGCATAAACAGAAGGTTGGCCAGTTTGCTCTGTCCGTAGGCTTTCCATTTGGAGTAATCCTTTTCCCAGTTCAGGTCTTCGAACCGGATGGTGCCCCGTTTGTGCATGAGGCTCGAGACGGTGACCACACGCGAGCCGGCCTTCTTTTTCAGCAAATCAAAAAGCAGGGCGGTCAGCACAAAGTGCCCCAGATGATTGGTTCCGAATTGCATCTCAAAACCCTGCCGGGTCCGGCGCTCAGGTATGGCCATCACGCCGGCATTATTCACCAGGATATCCAGCCTTTTGAAATCCTTATGAACCTGCGCCGAAAAAACGCGGATGGAATCCAGGTCGGCAAGGTCAAGCTTCCTCACGTGCAGTCTGGCACCGGGGGCGCCAGAGCGGATCTTTTCGGCGGCCTTTTTACCCTTGATGGTATCCCGGCAGGCCATGATGACCTCGGCGTGATGCGAGGCCAGGTGAAAGGTTGTCCAGTACCCGAGCCCGCTATTGGCTCCGGTCACAATGATGAGTTTCCCGGTTAGGTCGGGAATGTTTTCAAAGGTCCATTTCATGGGAAATTGTTTCTGATTCAAACAGTAAAGACGCCCGATTGTTTAGGCGGCCGGAATGTTACCGCCCGGCAGGGAGAACGAGAACCGCGTGCCCTCACCGGGCGTCGACTCGAACCAGATTTCGCCGTTATTTCGCACGACGAATTCCCTGGAAAGGATCATTCCCAGCCCTGTCCCTTTCTCACTTCGGGTCCCGGGCACCGAAAAAATGTTTTTTTCATCGAAGATCTTTTCCTGGATTTCCGGCGATATCCCGGTCCCCCTGTCGGCGACGCTGATGACGATCACTCCTTCACGCTCCTCCGCAAAAAGATGGATGACACTGTTCTCGGGCGAATATTTAATGGCGTTGGATAACAGGTTTCGCAGGACACTTTCGATGGAATAACTGTCGAAGGCGGCTGAAGTTCCGAGAGGGATATGATTTTCAATGGCAATACCCTTGATCGCCGCCACATTTCTGACCGAATGGCAGGCCCTCATGGAGGTATCGTAAACACTGTCCTGGCGGATATCGAGGTGGATATCATTGAGATTGAGACGCGACCATTCGAGCAATTTTTCGATCATCCCGGAGCCCTGCAGACCCGAATTCCTGATGCGCTCGGCATACCGGACCACCTTCTCCTCATCCCTGTTGCCTCCTTCGGCGAGCAGGGATGAAAACCCGATGATGGCATTCAATGGATTTTTAAGATCATGTGCAACGATCGAAAACAACTTGTTTTTGATGGCGACGGCCTCGGCGAGTTCCTCGTTCTTTTTCTCAACGATCCGTTCCGCACGTCTTGCATTCCGGTAGAGGATGCCGATGGCAAAGATTACGATGATCCCGAAAAAGATGATGAGAAGTAAAATGATCCTTTCAAGTTTAGCCTTCCTGATCTTGAGTTGTAGCAGTTCATGATTGACCTTGAGATCATGGATTTCATCCTCGTGCAGGTCGTCCTGGAATTGCAACTGCAGATCCGCGATTTTCGACCGGGTCAGCTCATTGTTCAGGGAATCGTAATAGTTGCGATACTGGGTGTAATGTTCAAGTGCACCGCGATAATCCTTATTCACAACATCGAGATCGGCCAGGGTCCGGTAATAATGCATGAGGAGTTCCTTATTGCTGATCTGCCCGGCCAGCTTCATCCCGTCAGCAAGATAAACCGATGCGCTGTCGGTCCTCCCGCTTTCCAGGAAAACCTGGGCAAGGCTGTGCATGATATGCGAAGTGAAGTAGAGGTTATTTTCCGGCTGGTTCAGATTGAGCGCCCTTCTGAGATATTTTTCCGCGTTGGCATAATCGTGAATCTGCGTATAATCCTGGCCAAGTCCCTCCAGGATTTGAAGCCGATGGAAGTGTCTGCCCGAGGTCCTGGAGTAATGCCAGGCGCGCTGATCGTAATCCCGGGCCGTCTCATAGTGATTCATCGCCCGCTCCATGGATGCCATGCTGATGAGCGTCAGAATGAGGCCCGAGGTGTCTTTCCGCCCACAATGCAGAGTGTAGGATTTCCGGAAATAATTCTCCGCCGAATCGTAACGGGAAAGATCGCCGTAAAGGTTGCCGAGATTATAGAAGATGATGGCCAGCGACGCAGTATCATAACGATTCCCTG
The DNA here is from genome assembly GCA_963763215.1 of uncultured Bacteroidales bacterium. Lineage (GTDB taxonomy): Bacteria > Bacteroidota > Bacteroidia > Bacteroidales > DASQZK01. The sequence continues at coordinate 65,186 of CAVXNX010000030.1, read as the reverse complement.
CCAGGATCAGGCATTGCTGGTTAACGTCCATTGACTTGTCATAGTCGCCCGTTCGCAGGTACACTTCTGCCTGGTTGATCACAGCCTGCATCATGAACGATGTATCTCCGTCCACCCTGGCTCTCTTGTAGAGGTTCCGGAAATCGTCGCCGGCTTTTTGAAACATCCCGAGATGTAACCTGGCTGTTCCACGGAAATAAAAGAACTGTGACAACAAACTATCGGGAATGGGGATGTTCAGGGAATCGACCACATCATTCAGGGTCCTTATCGCATGCCGGTAATTTCCGGAATTCAGATCAGTTTCTGCACGCAAGAAGGCGGTTTCCAGAGCGTGCCGCGGATCATCGGTCGGAAGGCTTTCGGCAAAGTCTGGAGAGATAGCTGCCACTGACCGGCCATCATCGACACGAATCCCAGCATATGCAATGGAAACAGGTAAATAGATCAGTGATGCCAAAACCACTGCCATGAGAACAATCCGTCCTTGCATAATCATGTCTTATGACTCCATGGGCACTGAATAACCAAACACGGTACAAACCGGGGTGGGATTCAATGGGGTTATACGAAAGGAAAGTCAGAAAGTTGTGGGAAAATGGCGTACGGTTATGACGCTTTGAACTGCCTGGCCACCGACTCCAGCGTATCACCGGTGAGCCGGTTGATCAGCCATTCTTTCATGATATGGGCCCCGAGCGACTCGTAAAACCGGATTGAGGGTTCGTTCCAGTCCAGAACGGCCCATTCCAGGCGTCCGCAATTTCGTTCCACGGCCAGTTGCGCAAGCCAGGTAAGCAACTTTTTTCCAAAGCCTTGACCACGGTATTCGCTGAGAACGAAAAGATCTTCAAGGTAGATCCCGGGTTTGCCGAGAAAAGTGGAGAAATTATGAAAGAACAAGGCAAAACCAACAGGCTTCTCATGGTAACAGCCAATGATCACTTCGGCAACAGCCTGATCACTGAAAATGTACTTTTGAATATCCTCTTCGGAGGCAACGACTTCATGGCTCAGGCGTTCATATTCGGCCAGCTTCCTGATGAATTCGAGGATGAGGCCCGAATCGTCGGGGGTTGCCTTCCTGATGACAAACCCCTCGATGGTGGTTTTTTCGATTTCGTTCATCCGGTTTCTCAACTTGAGTATGCCCCGAAAGTAGTCAAAAAAATTTCATTTTGACCCGGGTTAAATGTATTTTTACGTAAACAACCTTCCAGATTACACCTATGAAAAAGATCCTGTTCATTCTTCCAATCATCGTTCTGACCCTTGCGACCTGCAGCCGGAATGAGAAGCGGCCTTTGAAAGGACTCCTCATCACGGGGAACGATCACCCGGCTCACCATTGGAAAGAAACCACGCCGGTCATCAAAGACATCCTTGAAAAGGACTCCCTTTCCCTGATCACCATCTCCACCGATCCGGAAATCCTGCGGGATGTCTCGGTCAACGATTATGACTTCATCGTCCTGAATTACTGCAACTGGGAGGACCCGCACGGACTGAGCGAATATGCCAGGGCTGGTTTCGTTTCTTATCTCGGAAATGGCGGCGGTCTCATCGTCCTGCATTTTTCTAACGGGGCGTTCCACAAGTCCCTTCCGGGCGCCGGGCAATCCGACTGGCCCGAATACCGGAACATCGTCAGGCGTGTCTGGGACCATGACGGTCCGAGCGCACATGACGCCTACGGTCCCTTCACCGTCAACATCACCGGGTTAAAGCATTACATCACCCACGATCTTCCGTCATTTGAAACCGTTGACGAATTGTATTTCAACCAGGTGGGGGATATGAGTCTGAAACCCCTCTATTCGGCCCACTCGAAGACCTCCGGCAGGGAAGAACCGCTGGCCTGGGTCTATTGCTACGGGAAGGCCAGGATATTCCAGTCGCTCCTGGGTCACGGCCCTGATTCGTACCAGGCCCCCGAATACCACACAATCCTCAGGAGAGCCGTCAAATGGGTAACAAAACAGGATTAAACGGAAGGGATACTCATTATGAAACGAACTGTTTTTCTTTGGATAACCGTGATTGGGATTTCCACATGCCAGTCGCACCGTCCCACCGCTGATACGGCCACCGGTACCCCGATGAGGAAAACCTCGGTTGGGATCTCAGGGACAAAAATCCTGATCAACGGCGAGCCCACCCTGAAGGGTGTCGTCTGGAACGGCATCTCCATGGAAGGATTGCTTCCCAACAGCCGCATGGTACAAGGCATTTTTGATGACCTCAATCCGGCGACCGTCAATCTGTGGGACTACCCCGACACCCACAGATGGGACCCGGAGAGGAACACCTCGGAATTTGTGGCTGCCATGGATGAATGGAAGGATTATGGTTTACTCGGCTTTACCATCAATCTCCAGGGCGGAAGCCCCCAGGGATATTCGGCCGATCAGCCCTGGTACAATTCAGCCATCGACTCCTCCGGCAATCTCCAGGCCGGTTACATGGACCGGCTTGAGAGAATTATGAATAAGGCCGATGAGCTGGGAATGGTGACCATCCTGGGCATCTTTTATTTTGGCCAGGATGGCCGTGTCGACGGAGAGAAAGCAGTGAAGAATGCCGTGCGCCAAACGATCGACTGGCTTAGCAGCAGGAAGTATACGAATGTGATGATTGAGATTGCCAACGAATGCAATAATGAGGCATACAAAACACCCATTGTTAAAGCGGACCGGATTGACGAACTCATCACACTGGCACAGGATTACGGCAAAAAGAAGGGATTCAACGTTACCCCGTCAGTGCATCTTTTAACGGGAATACCCTCCCTTCGATAAATGTTGTCAGGGTGGCGGATTTTATCCTTTTGCACGGAAACGGCGTAAATGATCCGTCGCGTATGGCAGAAATGGTCAGACTCACCAGGGAGATGCCCGGGTACCATCCCATGCCGGTGATTTTCAATGAAGATGACCACTATGATTTCGACAAGCCCGATAATAACATGATTGAGGCATTTCGCTCGGGCGCTTCGTGGGGCTATTTCGATTTCCGGCGGGACGGAGAGGACTTCAGCCAGGGGTTCCAGAGTGTCCCGGTCGACTGGGAGATCAGCAGTGACCGGAAGCGTGCGTTTTTCGACAAGATCCAGGAGATCTGGATGGCCGGAAAAGGGGCCGGCAATGACGGTAAATAAAACGGTGGTTCAGATCATATCGAAGGCTGACAGGTAGGCCGGCTTCCGGCAGAATTCTTCCATCGCCTCAAGGGTGAAGCCATAAAACCTCACCCGGATCTGCGCTTCGGTCCTTTTCACCACCCTTCCGAACAAACCGGTATCCACATGTTCATCGACAGCCTTCAGGACCGGACTTCCCGTGTCGAGCCACAGCATGGCCAGGCGAACGCCCAACCGGGCACAGACACTGCTGAGAAGTGTCCCCAGAACGCGTTCATACCCCACTTCATACCACAGACCTTCAATGGCCAGGAACCTGAAATCGTCGGGATTGAAAATACGGCGGACAAAAGGGATGCCCGGCAGGACCTTCAGCAGCAGCTTCCCGGCCAATCCACCTCTGCCCATGATCTTCCACGCATCGCTGTGAGCCTGCAGGCCGGCCACCATCCTGCCATCCTCGGTATGGACGAAATAATTGCCGTTCACAAAAAGGTTCCCCGGGTAATACATGGTATGACCCGCATAGAATTTTTTCAGCTGCTCCCGGATTGCCGGATATTCTTCCGGAACAGCTCGCCTCACCCGGGAACTTTCCTGAGGTTTCATCCTGCTGAAAAGGACAGTGGCGAAATGCCGGCAGGTTTTCAGCCCCATGTCTTCGCTGAAGCGAAGGGAACGGACATTGGCTTCCTCAATATAGGCGTACAGGAATGAAGCCCCTTCTTCCCTCGCCTCCCCGGATCTGAGTTTGCCGGGATCATCGAAAAAGGGCATAGCCACCGATTTCAACAGACCTGAACTTCGCGAAGCCTCTTTCATCGCCGTCTCCGGTTGCGGTTTCCTGGATCTCAGAGGCGCCCGGATGGAAAAATACCGGACATACCAGGACGAATATGCCGTGTTTCCCGCCGAGGTGGAACGCGAAACCAGTCCCACGGATCCCAGCAGGTGACCCGATTTTTTCAGCAGCATGAAATAAATGTCGCGGATATGGGCGAGTTTTTCCCTGACCTGCGTATGTTGATACTGCAACCCGCCCGGGGTTCCGAGGACCGTCTCCCGGAGGTGCCGGAGCAATTCTTCGTCGGGTTTCCGGATAATCTCAACATGAAGTTTATCAAAACGGGCAAGGCGGGTGGAAGGTTCGGCATCCATATCTCTACTTTTGAAAGCAAAGATAACCGCTTTGGATGGGAATGACGAAAATTTCAGTTCCCGAAAATGTAACCAGGTAAGAATAAATCTTCTTCAGATCATCAATAATCGCCGGTCGTTGAGCGGAGCCGAAACGACATTTTACCCCCCCGTAAATCCCGAATACCGGTCCCTGAGCGTAGCCGAAGGGCCATCATCCAAGCCTGAAAATCGTCAGATGAGTTAAGAATGAAACCAACGGAAATTCATCGGAGCCGGAACATTCGCGGATAAATTTGCAGAAGTAGCCGAAGGGCCATCATCCAAGCCTGAAAATCCTCAGATGAGTTAAGAATGAAACCAACGGAAATTCATCGCGAGCCGATGCATTCCCGGGTAAATTTGCAGAAGAAGCCGAAGGGCCGTCATCCAAGCCTGAAAATCGTCAGATGAGTTAAGGAAGAAACCAGGGGAATTCTTCAGAGCCGGAGCATCTCAGTATCCCTGAATCCGGAGCATGACGTTTTGGAGGCTCTGGGGCGAACCGACAAGGGTGACGATATCACCCAACCGCAGTCGCGTATACCCGTGCGAGATGATCATCTGTTCCCCGCGGGTCACCGAAAGGATGATCACATCGGTGGGCAGCCGGAGGTCGCGCAGCGTCAGACCGTGGATATCGGGATTGATCACTTCCACATCGATGGTGTCCTGTGTTTCGCTCTCTCCCATTAACATCGACATCGCCAGGGGCGAACGCACATAATGCTCCAGGAGGGAAACCATGGCCGTGGCGGGTTCCATTACCTGCACACCCAGCTCCCTGAACTTCTGGTACTGGTTCCTGTCCTGCAACCTGACAATGAGCTTGCGCGTGCCGAAATGCTCATAGGCCAGCTCACAAATCCTGTAGTTTTCCTCATCGGAGAGCAGGCAGACGATGGTGCTGACATTCCAGGCATTGAGCTCCCGGAGGGAATCGATGCTGATATCCTTGCAAAGGTTGACCCTGATCCCCTTTTCGACCTTAAAGCTGCTGTCGATATTCTGGGAAGCAATACTCACTTTCCAGTCGTGGAGCTTCAGTTGCCTGGCCAGGGCGATAGACTGGCTCTCGAGTCCGAAGATGAGGATTTTCTGCTGGGGTCCTGTTAAAGGATCGGCCTTTTTATGTTCTTCCCCGGCGATATGGATGGCCCATTTGAAGAAAGGAGGGCCCACGATCTGGTTCAGAACGATGACAGCGATGATCATGGTGGCAAATTCAGGGCCCCATTCCGGATATTCGTTGGCAATGACGGTAGCCAGTCCAAGCCCCACGCCGGCCTGGGTCACATAAGGCATCCAGGCCAGCCGGTTCAGCCTGGGCGGATCACCGGCCAGACTTCCGCCAGCATAGCCCGCAATGACCAGTGAAATGATCCGGACGAAAAACAGGATCAGTGCAATATCCCAAATCTGCTTGAGGACGCCGATGGCCAGGGAAGCCCCGGTGAGGGTGAAGAAAACGACATAGACATAGGGTCCCGTATCTTCAATTAACCGGGTAAAGTCGGGTCTGAACTTGCTGTAATTCGTCAGGAAAAAACTGGCAATGATGCAGGAAAGCAGGGGTTCAACATACACGACCTCCCCGATAATGCCGGAGGAGACCCCCCGGAGCAGGTAAGATATCAGGAAAATGGAATAGCCGGCGGCCAGAACGAGGAAACTTTTCAGTACCGTTTTCCCGGCGATGCCCAGGATCAACGCAAGGACCTTCCAGAGGAGCAGCCCGAGGAGGAATGAAATCAAAAGTTCGGCCAGCAAAAGAACGATGAAGCCTGCACCGGGCATTTCACCCCGGATCAGGGAACCGGAAACGGTAAAGACAACGGAAAAAAGGATGATGACCAGGAAATCCTTAAGGACGGTCACCCCAAGCGCCGTTTGCGTGTAAGGCCCGTAAGCCCGCACCTCGTTCACGATGGCGATGGCGGATGCCGGCGACCGGGCCACGAAGATCGTTCCCGCAAAAAGGGCTATGGCCACATCGGTCACCAGGGGCAGTCCACGCATGAACGGGATGAGATCCGAAAGGAAATAGACGGCGGCAAAACCCGCCAGAAAGGTGACCGTCAGCTGGCTGATCGTCATCCAGGTGATGCTCCTGATCCGGCTCCTGAGTTCCTTGATATACAACTCGGCTCCAACGGCAAACGCAATGAAACCCAGGGAAATGTCGTTGATGAACCGGAGCTTCGGAATGGCCTCACGGTCGATCATTCCCAGGATATCGGGCCCGGCCAGTATGCCGATCAGAAGCAGGCCGGTGATCAGCGGAAGTCTTATCTTTTTGAATAACCCGGCGATCTGTCCCGAAGCAACGGATATCAGTCCGAAAGCCATAAGGTACATCAGGAGTTTCAAAAAATCCGCACTGGTCAGAAAAACCTTCATAGGCACTGCTGTTTCGATTCGGATGCACAGGTCCTGTAATTTAAACCAATATTTTGAATTACAACAAAAAAACTCCCGGATATTCGGCATTTTGTCGCTTTAACCAGGCTTTTGCCGTACATCCGTTCATGGACATGAAGCTTTGATCTTTTCCGGAAACCTGCCCCGGTGAAGCACACTATGTCGTGGCGGGAACAAGTTTTTCAGCGTATTTTCGGGAATTACACGCAATGATCTTATCTTTGAATTTCAACGTAAACATTTGCATTAAACCCGAAAGCATCTATGAAAGGACTCGCATTTGCAGGCATTCTCGCCCTTCTGCTGACAGCCTGCACTTCTTCTCACCCGAAAAACGCCCCGGATGACAACCTTGTCAATACACGAAAACGACTGCTCACCGGATGGAACACCTGGAACAATCCAAATTTGCTGTGCCAGGTAAAAATGCCCGAAGGACTTTCCGTGTCGCTTGTTTTCCGGAAGAAAGGTGGAGGTCCCTACTGGCTCACCGATAATTACATCGCCGGCCCCAAGAGCACCTTCGCTGAAAATGTGACACCCCATGGCCATGCATATGACGGTTCGTACACCAATCTGGATATCGAATGGGCAGGCATGAAAGCCAATGTGCAGTCGGCATGGGACAAAGACGGGCTGGTCATGCTGTATACGCCGCTGCAGCTCCCGGAAAAACCACCCGTCATGTTATTTCAGGCGGCTTACCTCTGGGACAAACCGGGGATTTTACGGAAAACGGGGAATGTCATTGAAGCGAAATCGGAAGCCGGATCCACCACGGTCGGGGCAACCCTTCCGGAGACACGTTATGCCTTGCCCCTTCATTCGCCCTATCTATCGTTTGAATCGGATAAAGAGGCCGGCTTTTACGCCGGTAAAAAACGGAGTCTGGAGGAGATCAAATTCCTCCTCAGTCTGAAAGCCAAAGAGCATGCCCAACAAATGGAAAAGTACGGCAAGCTGGCTGATGCCTTTGATGCCATGCAGTCGGTCATGGCCTGGAATGTTTTTTATGATGCCCGGAATAATCGTCCCCTGTGTTCGGTAAGCCGTGTGTGGAATGAAGCCTGGGGCGGATATATTATCTTTGACTGGGATACCTATTTTGCTTCGCTCATGGCCGCGGTTAACGATAAAGACCTGGCTTACTCCAATGCCGTAGCCATTACAAACAGCATCACCAGCGGAGGGTTTATTCCTAACGTGGACGCCTCCTTCAACACCAAATCCAATGACCGGTCGCAGCCACCCGTTGGCAGCCTTATCTGCAGGATGATCTATGACAAGTTCGGTGAAAAATGGCTCATCGAAGACGTTTACGATAACCTGCTCACCTGGAACCGCTGGTGGCCGAAAGCCCGCGATAACCAGGGCTACCTGTCCTGGGGTTCCGATTCGGTTCCCAATGGAATGGACGGACATACCAAACAGGCCGCAAAATGGGAATCCGGACTGGATAATTCACCACTCTTCGACGAAGCGACTTTCAATCCCAAAACCAATATGCTCAACCTGGCCAGTGCCGGCCTGATGGGACTTTACGTTGCCGACTGCAAGAATCTGGCTTATCTTGCCGGACAAATCGGACGCGCCGACGACGCAAAGGAACTTGAGGAAAGAGCCAAAAAGTATGGGAAAAAACTTCAGGACCTCTGGGACGAGAAAACGGGTATCTATCGCGACAGGTATCTGCCTTCAGGAGAATTCAGCAAGCACCTCTCACCCACCAATTTCTATCCCGCTCCTCTCCGGAGTTCCAACCCCTGAGCAGGCTGAGAGGATGATCAAAGAACACTATTTCAATCCAAACGAGTTTTATGGCGAATGGGTCATGCCCTCCATCAGCAGGGACGATCCCGGTTTTAAGGATAACTCCTACTGGCGCGGAAGGATCTGGGCCCCCATGAATTTCCTCGTCTATATGGGGATGCGGAATTACGACCTCCCGGAAGCACGCCGGGATCTGGCTCAGAAATCGGTGAAACTGATCCTCAAGGAATGGAATGAACACCGCAGGGTGCATGAGAACTACAATTCCGTGACCGGCGTTGGCGGCGATGTCAAAAACAGCAACAGTTTCTATTCCTGGGGAGGCTTGCTGACGATGATCGGCCTGATCGAAGACGGATACTGGTACCCTGAAAGCCATTAGCCGGCTGGAGAAAACCGGTGCCTAAGGCGGGCCTGAAATTTGCCCGGAATGGACATTGAAACCTCAAATTTCCGGTCGCAAGCCCTTTGCCCGGGCAGGACCGGTGTCGGCTGCCATATTTCCCAGACCGAGAAGTTCAATCCGGGAAATACCGGTTCCGGGGTTTCAGGCTTTAGGCTCTTTCCTGCTCCCGGTTTTGCTGAGCACCAGGCTTATCTCTTCCCGGGTAACCAGGCTGCCGTATCGAAGTTTTTCGAGAATCGGGACGATGATCCCGGCAAACCGGTCGATCTTCTCCGGGGTATCGGCAACCTCGACGATCATGGGTAGCTTCTCGGTGAGTTCCCAGAACTTGGAGGAATGCACCTCGCTGCTCGATCCGTAACCCATCACCCCCCTGACAACCGTGGCCCCGGCAATGCCATGCCGCCTGGCCATGAAAACAAGCACTTCATAAAGAGGCGAGTATTTGAATTTATCGGTGGAACTGATGTAAATCCTGAGCCGGCTGTATGGTTTTCCCGTTTTCATGGTTCTGGTTTTTAGGTTGAATATCGTTCAAGCAGCAAACTTCCTTTGATGAATCTGAAAAAAATGATGGCTCTCAGATCACTCTCGAGAGCATGAGACCGAGAAATGTGAAGATCAGACCTGCAAGGAGACTTCCTCCCGCATATCCGAAAAAGAAAACGTATTGCCCGTCCCTGAGCAGTGCGATATTTTCGTAGGAAAAGGTTGAAAAGGTGGTGAATCCCCCGCAAAAGCCGGTGGTAAGAAACAAGCGCCACGACGGCGACAGATCAGCATATTTCATGAATAAACCGTAAAACAAGCCGATGAACAGGCAACCCGCGATGTTGACCACGAATGTTCCCAGGGGAAAGGACGATCCGGCCAGGTTTTGTACGTATTTAGAGATGTAAAACCGTCCGACGCTTCCGATGAATCCTCCTGTACCGACAGCAAGAATGACTTTAAGCATATCCGTGACAGATTATAATGAATAATCAATACCAGGAGTCATCAGTCTGTTCAGACGGTTAAGGGCAGACCCCGATGCCGGAATACAAAGATAAGAAAGATTTGGAAAGGGTGAAGGAACGGGTGAACGGGGATTACCGACCAGGACCGTCGGTTGTCGTTAAATAACTCGAGAGAGAAGTTCGAGCGGACCTTCGTCAATCCTTTCCTCCAATCCGGAACCCGATGTTCCACTCGATGTAATCGGAGATGTAGTAATGGTAAGCATGAAGATTGAGTCCCATGAAAATATTCCTGAACACATAATACTTCAAGCCTAATCTCTGGTAAGTCCCGGGCGTCCGGCCCCGGTAGTTTTGCCGGTGAAGGTAAAAGCCCGGCTGGAGGATGACCGAAAGCCGGTCGATGGTCAGTTCGTACGACGGGAAAATGCTGATTTCAAAACCGTCGTGAAAGGAAGCGTCGTGATCTTCAAGCTTCCCGTTTAAAAGCGTGATGTGCGAATTTGCCGCACCGAAGTAGTCAAACGCGATCCCCAGTCCGATTTTGGATTTATAGCTGATGCTCCGGTTATAGCCGAAGGTCAGGCCATAAACGGGATAATACACCCCTTTGAACCGGGTCACCGAATCGGCGTCGCTTCCATCATAAAGGACATTCCGGGTCCCGGTGAAGACGGAAACGAGATATTCATTTCCGCCGTGGAATGGCGGAAGTTTTGGGTTAAGACCGGCCGGTAAGGCGGGGGAGAAATCGTATCCGGCACTGATCCTGGGTCCGGCGGTATTGATCCCGAAATTCGGTTTTTTCAGTGCCCCATTGGAAAAATGGGTAAAACTTCCCCCGAAACCCAGGTATAATCCGTTTTTCAGCCGGTAATCCAGCGAGAGTCCCAGATCGATGTACACACTCTGTTCAGCGCCCAGGGCAATGTTGTAGGCATTCTGCGCCACTTCAAAAGATTCCCAGTTCATGGTGAAGCCGAATCCCATCAGATAATCGAAACTCAGATATTGCCAGCGTTTAAAAGGCGCCGTGAAAAGCCCGTACACCGCGATGGGTTTTCCCAGCTCCGGCGTATTGGGGAAACGGATGGCATAGACGCCGAGGCCGAATGACGGATCACGGTAGGCTTTCTCCCAGGTTTTCTGCCCGTTGGTCTGTTTGATCCATTGGGCCGAAAAGGCATGATAGTCGTCGATGGGCTGCTGAACAAGATTTTTTCCGCGGACAAAATCATTGGTCTGCAGCACCCGACCCCACTGGTAACCGGTAACAATCCGCGTGCTCTCCATGAAACGGGTCGAGTCCGCTTCAGGTCCGGCCTTGACGGCCTGAACGCCTGATAACGATACGAGGATGAAAAACAGCAGGGCGGTCAATTTCTCAGGCAGGGTCATAGATGAAAGGGTTCGGATTCTTCTCCGGGTTATTTCTGATGGTGGGTACAAAGGTACAATTCTTTTCATTAACCGGCCAGGGTTATGCCTGGTCCGGCACGCAGAAACCAGCGCATTCCTTCACGATTGAGGTGAAATAACGTGATGAAAGCCACGGTTAAAGAGTGGCTTCAATTTGGAAATCATTCAGCCGGTGATGGCCTATCCCCTCACACTGGCCTCGGGGTAGCGCTTCGCGATATCCTGCAGCTGGTCGTAATTCTCGACCCCCAGGGTGAAACAGTCGAGGAAATCGTGACCCGACTGGAACTCCAGGCACTCATCCTTCTGATTGACAAGGCGGCCAGCTCCGTATACTTTCATGCCAACGATGGCCTTCCCCTTTTCCTTCATCCGTTCCAGGACAGCGGCCACGGTGGCCACATCCGAATCCATGGCAACGCCGCCGGGGTTGAACCGGGCAAGATCGACCTGCACCCAGGGTTCGTCGGCGGCTGTTTTCAGGGCCCCCAGGGAATGGCATGAAATACCCTGCGCACGAACAAGCCCTTTCTTCCGGGCATCATCGAGTGCATCCATGGCCCCCCTCAGGTTGATATTCCAGTCGGGATCGGTAATAGCATGAAGCAGGACGATATCGAGATAATCCGTCCCGATTTCTGTCCGGAACCGCTCGAGGTCCGCCATCATCTCTTTGTATGTCCGGGCATGGGACTTGGTGAGGATCACCACTTTTTCACGGGGGACCTTTTTCAGGGCTTCTTTCATATGGGGATGCGAACCGTACTGATCGGCCGAATCCCAGAAGGTGATGCCCTTGTCGTAGGCGGCACGGAGCAGATCGGAAAGTCCGCGTATCCCGAGCTGGCGCGTTTGATTGGAACTCCCGCCTGAGCCGTTCGTGCCCGTGCCCATGGCCATCCTCGACAGCTCAATGCCGGTATTGCCAAGAGTAACCCGGTCGGTTATGTATTTTTTCTCGGTGCCGGCATAGAGCTGGTAGGGAAACGCAGAAAGCACCGCAGCCCCGGCAAGACTGTACTTGATAAAATGTCTTCTTTTCATGGTCACTGGTTTTAGCTGTCGTTTGAGAACAATGCGCAATCGCCTTTGTTTGTGGCCGTTCCCCCTTTTAACACCACATTAAGGAAACGGCCACCATCCTTCCCTGCCGTGACGCAAGACTTATCATCCCGCCGCGGCCGGTCCCATCTTCCTAAATTTCTTCTTTTTTTTCCGGGTTTGCAAATGAAATTTAACTTCCCCGTAAATCAGTAGGACCACTGACCCTTGTTCATGCCCATGCGACCGCCGTCCTGCCGGTGCTCCATCATCCCTTCAAGTTGCTTGGATTGCGACGCATCCAGAACAGATTTCATTTGGGTGAAGGTATCGTAGGCGGCGACTTGCAGACTGATCCGCGATTCGGAACAACTTTCCAGTTGTTTTTTGACTTCAGCGGAAGATCCGCCGTTTTTCACGAGGGAACGAAGTTTCAGCATTCCCTTTTGCATACCGGCCTCATAACCGGCGGCTTCTTTCCGGAAGGACGACTGAAGATCGATGAGCCTGGATACCTGGTCATCGGTAAGCGATAATTTCTGCTGCATGGAAGGGAGCATGTTCACCATGGCCATGTAAGGATGCATCGGCATCTGGTTGCCCATCATGCCCATCATACCCATCATCCGCTGGTCCATCATTCCCATCCTTTCTCCGTCCATCATGGACCGGCCCATCATGGATCCACCCATCATGGATTGACCCATCATGCAATTCTGGCAACCGGGCATCATCGAGCCACGGTTCATGTGGTTTCTGTTCATTCCATAGTGAGCTGCGGTATCCTGCATCATATTCTGGTGCGTCATCTGCGCACTGACTGCCGGCGCCGCCAGGATCGAAAAAGCCATCAACACCGATAAAACCATTACATTTTTCATTTTCAGACCTCCTGTTTATGTTTATGATCCCGATAAATCTTTTTATCGGGTTTATCTGGAATACAGATCAACCGGGAGGAATGTTTGCCCCATGCAGGGGATTTAGCAATTATTGGCTTAAAGAATCGGCTTTTTATGACTTTTTAACGAAAATACCTGGAGGCGTCGGGACAGGCAGCGCCAGGCTCCCTGTAATGATCAGTCGAAGAGGATGGTACTGAGATAGCGTTCACCGGTGTCGGGAAGAACGACCACGATGGTTTTACCGGCATTCTCCTCTTTCCTGGCCACGGTCAGTGCGGCATGCATGGCGGCGCCACTCGAAATGCCGGCAAAGATCCCTTCACGGGAAGCCAGCTCATGGGCAGCAGAAACAGCCTCTTCCTCATTCACTTTCAGAACGCCGTCGTAAGATTCCGTATTCAATACGTCCGGAATAAAACCGGCACCGATTCCCTGAATTTTATGCGGTCCAGGGGATCCGCCCGAAAGGACGGGTGATCCTACGGGCTCAACCGCATAAATTTTTACGGAAGATTTCCGCTCTTTCAGCACTTCACCCACGCCGGTAACCGTCCCTCCGGTACCGACCCCGGCCACGAAAATATCGACCCCGCCCTCGGTGTCCTGCCAGATTTCCTCCGCCGTAGTGGATCGGTGAGCCTGGGGTTGGCCGGGTTTTTAAATTGCTGTGGAATGAAATGAACGGGTATTTGGCCGGCAATCTCTTCTGCTTTGGCGATCGCTCCTTTCATCCCTTCCCCGGCGGGAGTCAGGACGATCTCCGCACCATAGGCTTTCAGGATCTTCCTGCGTTCTATGCTCATGCTTTCCGGCATGGTCAGGATCAGACGGTATCCCCGGGCGGCGCTCACCATGGCGAGGCCGATTCCCGTGTTACCACTGGTCGGTTCGATAATGACTGTTCCCGGTTTGAGTAACCCTTTCTTCTCAGCGTCTACGATCATCGCCAGGGCTATCCGGTCCTTGACGGACCCCCCTGGGATTGAAAGATTCCAGTTTCGCCAGAACGGTGGCTTTGCCCGTATCCATACGGTTGATTTTTACGAGTGGCGTGTTTCCGATGGTCTCTGTGATGTTCTTATATATTTTTGACATGTCAATAAAAATTTAGTATTTAATTAGTGTCAGAAAGAAAACTCATGTTTTTTAGCCGTGCTTGATAAGAAAACGTCAAGAGCAAGGCTTGCGATGACTGAAAAACAGGAGTTTACTATTCGTAAATGACTGTTTTGAAGTCGAGCATAACGCAGCTATTGGCGTTTTCTTGCAAGCACTAATTAGTCGGAAGTCGGAAGTCCGAAGTCGGAAGTCCGACTCCCTTACAAATTTTGAAATGAATGATCGGATTTTTTTCCGGAGAGATTTCCTCATTGGCCTGGCATCCTAAATGAATCCGGCCTTCCGGGCCGATCTGCACTCATCCGGGCCAACATCGACGCGGGACCCCTAAGCATTCCATAAAATACGATCGTGCCTGCTCTGACCGGATTGTGGCCGCCGTCCCGCATCCATCCCGAAAACCGGCCAGCCTGAAATCCGCGCTCAGAAATTGTTCTGTTTTTCATCGATTATGGGTTTTTGGTAAAAAAAAACCCTTCACGGTTCGTGAAGGGCCTGATGATAAGCATCATCTTATTTATCTTCATGCAAAGATACAGGATCACCCCCCACGACGGTACGCCGCATACAGCAACAGCTTCGCTTTTCAACACCACGGGAAAAGATGATCTCCATAATCGTTACGATTTAAAGTCCAACCGGGGAAGCCTCTTGAACGTCCCTGATCAACGTAGTAACAGATCACTGTAAATTTTGTTTCATGGTTTCATCATCTGATGAGATTTTTCTCACCACGGGATTTTGCCATCAAACATCAGCCATCAGGGACCGATCATTGGCGATCCCCTGTCGGCCGGTTATTTCTTTCTCAGTCTGAGCGCATTGGATATCACCGATACCGAACTGAAACTCATGGCAGTGGCAGCGATGACCGGGCTCAGGAGCAAGCCAAAGAACGGGTACAGGATGCCCGCAGCCACGGGCACACCGATGGAATTATAGATAAAGGCGAAAAACAGGTTTTGTTTGATGTTTTTCATCACGCTGATGCTAAGTTCCCTGGCTCTGACGATACCGTTCAGGTCGCCTTTGACAAGCGTGATCTCGGCGCTTTGCATAGCGATATCGGAGCCTGTTCCCATGGCGATCCCGATATTGGCCTGTGCGAGGGCAGGAGCATCATTGATCCCGTCTCCGGCCATGGCCACGAGATGTCCCTGATCCTGCCATTCCTTGATTCTCCGGTACTTATCATCGGGCAGGCAGTCAGCCACATAGCCGTCGAGATGCAGTTCCCCGGCAACGGTGCGGGCGGTCGATTCATTGTCGCCGGTGAGCATAAAGACCTTTATACCGGTATCCTGAAGAGCCTTGATCGCCCCTGCAGCGGTATCCTTGATGGTATCGGCCACACTCACCATGCCTTCCACAGTTTTGCCCGAAATGAGAAAAACGACTGTCTGGCCGGTCGACTGCCACTGCTCTGCCTTCGATTTTTGGTCATCTGTCAGCTTTGCATTGAAGTCTTCCAGCAGACGGAGATTGCCAAGGCCAAGATCTTTCCCCTGGTATGTCCCACGAACTCCGAGGCCGGTCACCGAGACGAAATCCTGGACCGGTACCAGGTCAATTTTCCGCTCCCGGGCGCCCTTCACGATGGCTTCCGCAACGGGGTGACCGCTGTTGGCATCGATGGATGCCGCCAGGCGGAGGACCTCTTCGTCATCTCATCCGGCCAAAAGAAACCCACGATTTCAAACGGGGCTTACCCTCCGTGATGGTCCCCGTTTTATCGATAACGAGAATGTCCACCTTGTTCATCTCTTCGATGGCCCGGGCATCTTTGACCAGGACGCCCGACTGCGCGCCCCGGCCCGTACCGACCATCACCGACATGGGGGTGGCCAGTCCGAGCGCACACGGACAGGCAATGATCAGGACCGATACCGCATTGACAAAGGCATAGACAAGCGCGGGCTGTGGACCCCATACCGCCCAGACGACGAAGGTCACCACGGCGACCGACACGACGATCTGAACAAAGTATTTCGCGGCCACATCGGCCAGCCTCTGGATAGGCGCCCGCGTCCTGCTGGCTTCGTTCACCATTCCGATGATCTGCGACAGCAGGGTGTCACGGCCGACCGCGGTGGCTTCCATGACAAACGACGTGTTTCCGTTGATCGTGCCCCCGGTGACCTTATCTCCCTCCTCCTTATCGGCCGGGACGGATTCACCGGTGATCATGCTCTCATCCACCGTAGCCGCACCTTCCACGATCACCCCGTCAACAGGGATCTTGTCACCGGGTCTGACCCTCAACCGGTCACCCACCCCGACCTCCCCGAGAGGCACCTCTTCTTCCCTGCCCTGGCGAATGACCCGTGCCACAGGCGGAGTAAGACTCAGAAGGCTCCTTATGGCGGAACTGGTCTTGCTGTGAGCCCGCAGTTCCATGACCTGCCCCAGTAAAACCAGCGACAGGATGACGGCAGAGGCTTCAAAATACAGATGGACATTGCCCTGGGCATCCTTGAATTGTGCCGGGAAAATACCGGGGAAGATCAACGCCAGGACGCTGAAAATAAAAGCCGCCCCCACGCCCAGGGTGATCAGCGTCCACATGTTCGGGGACCTCCGCCGCACGGAACTGTAACCCCGTTTGAAAAACTGCCAGCCCGAGTAAAAAACCACCGGGATGGCACATAAGAACTCCACCCAGCCCCAGGCCCTCTCGGGCATCAGACTGTCGAGATGGACCCCCTTGAACATGCCCAGCATGGCAATCAAAAATACCGGCGCGGTAAAGATCAGCGACACCTTGAATTTCCGCATCATTTTCAGGTAAGCCTTCTGTTCTTCATCCGGTTCCTCGACCTGCTCCGGAACCAGGTCCATCCCGCATTTAGGACAGGTTCCCGGACCTTTCTGCCTGACCTCGGGATGCATGGGACAGGTATAAACGACCTCGCGGCCGGAACTCCTCGCCTTTTCCATCTTCATCAATGCCATCCCGCAAACGGGGCAGTCTCCCGGTTTACCATACGTCTTGTCGCCCTCACAACGCATCGGACAGTAATATTCATCTCCGGCCTCGTGCCCGGAAGTTGCCGGGGCCTGTCCTTCATGGCCATGGTTGTGCATGTGGTGTGCCGGATGACCCTTATCATGACCAGCCTCCTCTTCACCCTCCTTAACCAGGTACATCCCGCAAACCGGACACCTGCCCGGTGCAGCATATGTTTTTTCTCCCTCACATCGCATGGGGCAATAATAGACGTCTCCGGCCCCGTGCTCTACGGCTGCCGGTGCCTGTCCTTCATGGCCATGGTTGTGCATGTGGTGTGCCGGATGACCCTTATCATGACCAGTCTCCTCTTCACCCTCCTTTACCAGGTACATTCCGCAAACCGGACACCTGCCTGGTGCAGCATATGTTTTTTCTCCCTCACATCGCATGGGGCAATAATAGACGTCTCCGGCCCCGTGCTCTACGGCTGCCGGTGCCTGTCCTTCATGGCCATGGTTGTACATGTGGTGTGCCGGTTGGCCCTTATCGTGACCAGCCTCCTCTTCACCCGCCTTAACCAGGTGCATCCCGCAAACCGGGCAATCCCCGGGTTGATCATAGGTTTTGTCTCCCTCGCAACGCATCGGGCAATAATAGGTATCGCCGTCCCGATGGGCGGCTTCCGTGGACTTAGCCGGCCGCAGGTTATGCCCGGCAGAACTCCCGGCAGGTTCCCCTCCATCAAAATGCAGGGTATAACCACTCTCCCGGACAACTGAAGCGAGCATTTCCCGGGTGACCATCGACGGTTGGTAACGGATCCCGGCCGTGCCTTCCGAAAGACTGACCGTTGCTTCCTCAACGCCTTTGACAGACAGGAGGGCTTGTTGAATTTTGCTGACGCATGACTGGCAGCCCATGCCTTCCACTAGTGCTTTTTCCGTAATACGTTTTTTCATTTGTTATTCATCCATTAATATAAAATCTTCTTAATAAAAGGTGCACCGTCCAGATGGATTGAAAAAAGGCTTCACCGCCGCAAACTGCCGATCCGGTGAAGCCATACTCAGGATATTAACGTTGGTTACCGTTAGACCTTGCATTGTTGTTCATCATTCCCGAAGACTTCGGGAAACTGTGCATATAACCGGAGTTGCCCTGGTTACAGATGTAGGGCATCCCGCTGCTGTGCATGCTATGGTGATAGGCCGCCATGGTCTTACCCATCATGTAACCGTGTGAAGCCATCATTGAGCCGGATCCACCCTGCATGACAGCATTGGAACTGTTCTGTGTGGCGGAATAATACGGGCATACCACCCCCGAATCCGCATTTCTGTTCGTTTTTTCATGGCTTCCAGTAAATCCGTTGACCAGTGTAAAAGAGGTAAACGGAATGATCAGGACGGCCAGGATGATCATGATTGTTTTTTTATATGTTTTCATCGTTTTAAATTTTAAATGTGTTCCTGTATTCAATGGTTTAAGAAATCCTTTGGTGGAGTTGCCGTTGTACGTTCTGGCGGAAGCCCCGGCACAGGATTGTCCGTGAAGGCGTTGACCCGGAACCGTACTTCGGAGAAACCGGCATACCGGGATTTTTTCACAGCAGGAACACCTGTAATTTCGATTGCCGGCCTTGACGTCCGGCCGGGGAAGGGCGGCTGTTGAAGACGGCTCCGGGTTGATGATCGCGGGGCGGATATTCCGTAAACAGTGACGCTCTGCCCGCCGGGCTAAAATCAAAATGTGCCGGTGAAGGAACCAACAACGGCATGGTGCCGGCAGGGGACATGTTATCATCGCAGGTGTTTTTCATCCAGAGTGCACTATGGCAGATCCCGGAATTCTGCTCCCCGTCCCGGAAGGAACCGGACATACAGCATGTGTTGCCCGTCTCATGGTTTGTGGCGGGACAGGGGGCAGGACCACTGGCAAATCCGGCCGTGGAGAACAACCAGGCCGAAGCCATCCAGATATGTATTAATTTCAGCAACATGCCTTCTTTTCGATTTCAAAAACAAAGATACAGGACGACAGGCCGTTATCCTTTACACAATTTTCACAAAGATGTACGATGTTTCCGGCGCCGTGGAGATCATCCATTCAGAAATTCCAGGAGAGCACGGGCATTGTTGTGTTCTTCATCGCGGGCGGCGTAGAGGAGTGTGACGCTTCCGCGCTCCTTTTCCAGTTCTTTTATTTTTATAATGAGATCGGTCTTTTCACGGAGTTCGGCAAAATATTTCTTTTGGAAGGATCCCCATTTCGCCGGATCATGACCGAACCATTTCCGCAGCTCGCCGGAGGGAGCGACATCTTTCATCCATTCATCGATCGCCGCCTTTTCTTTCGATATCCCTCTCGGCCAGATCCGGTCGACCAGGATCCGGCAGGAGTCAGTTCCACCGGGTTCTTCATAAATTCGCCGCGTTTGAATCATGGTGATATTTCATTTAAGTGTTGCTTCATGGAAGGGAAGTCGAACCGGATGAAGGCCTGGCACACCGTAGAAAGACTGAAGAGGGGCGTGCATAGTTTCAGGAGAAGAAGGACAGGGGATCGGGGTCAGAACGTTATGACTTTGGCCCCGTTCTTCAGGTAATCCGACAGCGGCTCGCCCATGGACTTCACGTCGTAGCCCAGTTCCTTCAGGCTGCCGGTCACCCCGAACATGTTCGCGCACGTAATGCAGGCTTCGACCTTCACGCCATCGTCCTGCATGGATCTGATTTTTTCGCGCAGCACCTCATCCGTGGTGATCAGTTTTGCCGAAGGACCCCAGATGACCAGGGTGACATCTTCGAACCAGTGATTCCTCTTTGCCGCATGGGTATACATGAAGGTCATGCTCAGCGCCACATCCGGATCCGCACTGGACCAGACCACCACCAGCTTATCACCGGAAGGTTCCTTTTGATGTTCTGAATTCGTCATCATGAATGTCTTTAGGTAAATGAATTTCTTTCCCTTGAATAACAACCCCGGCCTGAATTTTGGTCGTTCGCTCACCGCCTTTTGTTCCCGGTTTAACAATCAGGCGGCTCATTGTGTTGTACTTAACACAGTGTTTTCTCCCTCTAAACGAAAATTTCGAGGCTGTCATGAAAAAAAATAAAGAATCGGAATCAGAACCGGAAAAGTCAAAATCTTCCAGTGAAATCATCAAACAGTTCGATAGTGACACAGAAAAAGGATTGAGCGGGAAACAAGTCAAAAAGATACGGGAAAAGGAGGGTTGGAATACGATTGAAGAAGAAGAGGAAAGCTGGATCCTGAAATTGCTCAAAAATTTCTGGGGGCCTATCCCGTGGATGCTTGAAGCCGCCAGTGTCCTTTCAGGCATTGCCGGCCGTTGGGAAGATTTTGGCGTGATCCTCTTCATGCTGCTGATCAACGGCGCCGTCAGTTTCTGGCATGAAAACAAGGCTGAAAACGCCATTCAGGCGCTGAAGGAAAAGCTTTCTCCGACGGCCCGCGTCATCCGTGACGGCAAGAAAAAGGAGATCGACTCCAGCGAACTGGTTCCCGGCGACATCGTGGTGATCAGGATGGGCGATGTGGTCCCTGCCGATCTTGTCCTCCTGTCCGGTGAGCATACGAGTATCGATGAATCCGCCCTGACGGGTGAATCGGTTCCCGTGGAGAAAAAGGAGGATGAACAGGCCTGGTCGGGCACTTCAGTGAAACGGGGTGAAGCCCGCGGTGTGGTTATGGCCACCGGAAGGGACACGAAATTTGCCCGCACGGTCGAACTGGTGGAAAAAGCCGAGGATAAATCCCATTTCCAGAAGGCTGTCCTGAAAATCGGAAAATTTCTCATCGGGATAACCTTTGTCCTGGTCGCCGTCATTGTGGTGACGGGGCTGATCAGGAATGACAAGACGATGCAGGTGGTCATTTTCGCCCTGGTCGTTCTCATTGCCGGCATTCCGCAAGCTCTTCCCGCCGTTCTGTCGGTGACGATGACCATCGGGGCCCGCCGCCTGGCCAGGATGAAAGCCATTGTCTCCAGACTCTCCGCCATGGAAGAGATGGCCGGCCTCGAAGTCCTGTGCGCCGACAAGACCGGGACACTCACCCTGAATGAACTCAAACTCCAGGAGCCGCAGCTCATCGATGCCGACGATGAACACGACCTGATCCTGGCTGCAGCGCTGACCTGTGAGCGTGAAGACACTGAGGACCCAATCGACCTGGCGATCCTCGGCGCCCTGGACGACACGTCAGAACTCGACGATTATTCAATAAAGGATTTCCGGCCCTTCAATCCGACCGATAAACGGGCCGAGGCCGATGTGGAAAAAGACGGGGACAAATTCACCGTTGCCAATGGTGGTCCTCCTGGCGATCCTCAACGATATCCCGATCATGCTCATCGCCTATGATAATGTTATCACCCCTAAAAAACCCGTCCGCTGGAACATGCCGAGAGTGCTGACCCTGGCCAGCCTGCTCAGCGTCGGCGGTGTGATCACGTCGTTCGGACTGTTCTGGTATCTCCGGACACACTCGGGGTATTCCGACAATACAGTTCACACCATGATGTTCCTGAAACTTCTCGTCGCCGGCCATATGACCATTTACCTGACGCGGAACCAGGGATGGCTCTGGAATAAACCCTATCCCAATATCCGGTTCTTTCTTGCCCTCGAAGGCACCCAGGTCGTGGGAACTATTCTTCGCGGTGTATGGCATACTGATGCCTCCCATCGGATGGGGAAAAGCCCTGATCGTCTGGGGCTATGCCCTGGCCGCACTGTTGTTCCTGAACGTCATCAAAGTGGTCACGGCCAGGATCCTCCGGAAGAAGAACGTCGGAAAGGAACGGGCAAAAAAGGAGCTGGAAGAGGCTTCGCACAACGACTGAACGTTCAGGGATCAGGCCCGTGCCCTAACCCTCCCGGCAACGTTTCATCCTGCCGGGGCTAAATCACAAGCCCGCCGGTTCCTTCACTTCCGTATACATCCTGGTCCTGAATTTCACATTTCCTTTATACGGGTCCTCACGCAAAACATAACCGTTTCCCTTTTTATCCAGGGTCACGGCATGCAGCACATTGTCGGAGGGCAAACAGACGAGACCTTCGGCCGGAGCCGTACCCCCGGAATAGACCACGAGGTCGAGTTTCGACCAGTCCATGTCCATTGTCGATTGTGCCAGCTTGATTTCCGGGATTACTGCACCATCCCGGACGAGGATGACCGCTTCAATTTTTCCGGGAGTCATGGAATGCCACCCACCGTCGAACACTTTGCCCGTCTGGAAATCGATCCAACGGCCTTCGGGCAGGTAGACATCGCGGGCGGAAGCCTTTTCAAACATCGGGGCGACAAGGATATCCGAACCGAACATGTATTCATTGTCGATCATCCAGGAGCCGGGATCGTCAGGGAACCGGACAAACAACGCCCTGACCATCGGGAGACCTTTTTCCGTACACTCCTTCGCCTGGGCATAGACATAGGGCATGAGCCTGTATTTCATGTCCACGACAGTACGGAAATAATCATTGAAGTCCTCTCCGTATTCCCAGGGTTCTTTCGGCGGCGCCCCGTGGCAGCGGCTATGCGACGAAAGCATCCCGAAGGGCAGCCAGCGGCGGTAAATATCCTCCGGGGTCCGGTTGACAAAACCGCCGATATCATGGCTCCAGAATGAAAATCCGCTCAGGCCGAACGATAAACCGCCACGCAATTCAGCCTGCATGGCATCGTCGGAATTGGCCGCATCACCGCCCCAGTGGAGGGGATAGCGCTGACTGCCGGCCCAGGCACTGCGCGCCCACATGATGTTTTCACCGTTGACCTTTTTAGTAATATCCGCCACGGCCTTGTTGTAACGGAGCGGATAGAGATTATGCTCGTAAAAACCGGTGCGTCCCGATGCATACAGCCCCGTGGCCGGCGCTGCTTCTCCAAAATCGACCTTGATGGCGCCAACACCCATCTTCAGGAGATTTCCGATCTTGTCCTGGTACCAGGCGACGGTGTTCGGATTGGAAAAGTCCAGCGTGGCATCCTCGTAAGGCGGATTGCCGTGATCATCCCTGACATAAAGCCCTTTTTCAATGATCTCGGGGTAGAGACGGTTTTTGGGAACGAAATACGGGAGCTGCCAGAGAGAAATGTGGAACCCCTCTTTTTTCAGGTCGGCGATCATCTTTTCCGGGTCGTCGAACCGTGAAACAGAGAAGGTGTAATCACACCGCCAGTCGGTTTCAAACCACCCGGTATCCAGATGAAGGACATCCGAAGGGATCTTATTCTCACGGAGCTTATCGGCCACTTCACGAACCTCTTTTTCCGAAAAGTACGAGATGCGGCTCATCCAAAGGCCAAACGACCACAAAGGCGGCATGGAAGCTTTTCCGGTAATGTCGGTGTAGGCATCGAGGATATCGGCCGGTTTTCCCAGGAAGATGAACAGATCGAGGTTATCGTCACCGATCATCAGCGAATTGACAGCGTTGAAATATTTCCCGAAATCACAGGTTACCGGGGTCGAGGTGTGCATAA
This sequence comes from uncultured Bacteroidales bacterium, assembly GCA_963763215.1. Lineage (GTDB taxonomy): Bacteria > Bacteroidota > Bacteroidia > Bacteroidales > DASQZK01. The sequence goes on along the minus strand of CAVXNX010000030.1, from coordinate 41,362 downwards.
AGATCCCATATCCCCGGCTGCTCATGAAAAAAGGGATCGGCTTGTACATGGCCTCATTCTGGACCCCGTTGGCATCATCGGCCCATAATACGACTTTTTGCCCCCGCTTGTTGAACTGGGTGAAGGATTCACCGCATCCGAAGATCTTCTCGTCGGGGGAAAGGGTGAAAGCGGCATTGAAACTGCGCGAATAATCCGACGATCGCCTGACGTACGAAAAAGGCAGAACGGGCGTATAGGTGGTACTCTGAAAATCGGCCTGGTTCACCGTCGAGGTCAGCAGTTTACCGTTCGCATCATAAATCTCCACATGGAAGGGAGAAGTCCGGATCACCACTTTCCCGGATTTCCCGGTGTACTGATACCCTCCCTCGATCCGGGAAGCCTTCCACGAAGTCCGGTCCACCGGCGCTTTCCCGTTTACAAGCATCAGCGACTCTTCTGCCGACGGGGCATCGAAGCCCGAACTGGCTCGCAGACGAACGGTCCCCGGGGAACAAAACTCCACGGAAAAAGCAAGTTCGGGAGAAGCGGCATATTCATTGGTGGGGAATTCATTGGCCGGGACCCGGCGCAATGTTCCCAGCGTATTGTCGAAGGCCATGCGGGTGAAATATTCGTAACGATGGTACACCAGGCGCCCGGTACCGGTGGCCATATCAAATTCAGCCAGGCTGTCGGCCAGGTAGTAGGTGTTGGAGAAATCGTGGAAATCGCCGCTGATATCGATGGGTTCATTCATGAGGTACTGAGGATGCCCGGGCTGGGCAGGGATCTGCGCCAGTGATGGAAATACCACCAGGGTCAGACCCACAGTCAGTGCAGAGAACAGTGATCTGGTCATTATTTGAGTGAGTTTTAGTTTAGATAGCTCGTCGTCTGTATCCGACTAAAATAGGAAGGTTTTTTTGAATAATAAAGAAAGTAACGATCTTATCCGCATAAACAGGAGAAGTATTTCCACTTTTCAGACGGATCGTAAAATAATTGAAACGACCGGAAATATCCCCGTGAAGACGGAAACAAAAATTCCACCGCCTTGTTTCACTAACAAATCATTGTGAGGTGCTTACCGCATCCGGAGAATTGACCCAACCATGAACGTTCCCCCAAAAGTGAAGGATTGATGATGAAATGGAGAACCGGTTTTTTTGTGTTAAACTTAAAATGGAACACGTCATGTTGGAAAAAAACAAAGTCTTTGGAAGTTTTTCTGTAGATGATCTGCAGAAAGCCAAAACGTTCTACGGCCAGACCCTCGGACTGAATGTCGAAGATCACACCAAGGAGGGTTGGTTATTCCTGAATTCCTCCAGCGACCATGGCATCATGGTCTACTCCAAACCTGACCATGCACCGGCCAAATTCACTGTCCTCAATCTTCCCTGCGATAACATCAACACCACGGTTGATGAGCTCAGGGGAAAAGGTATATCGTTTGAACACTACGGCGGAGACCTCCAGACGGATGAAAAGGGCATCCATCACTGGGAAAATGGTCCTTCCATGGCCTGGTTCAAAGATCCCGCCGGAAACATTATCTCTGTAGGGGAGGAAATGTAACTGTTCCTCCTTTCACGATGAAGACTCAACCCTGGCTTGTCTTTGAAGGGGCATGAAGCATGGATGATGGATTGAGTGCGGAATACGCCGTTTACCGGTGTGCTCATCCCCTTCTGCTGAGATATTGTACGATTTCGAAGGCAGATCACGGGCATGAGCCATATTTGGTGATCATTGTCCGGCTCTTTCCTTCAGGCTGTTAAAATACACGGCAAACGGCCGGTAAAGAAAATGGGTCCATTTGCCAAAGGGAACAATGATCAGCGCCCATTGTACCAGGATGATGAGATGGAAGAGGTATATCCAGAAGTGATCTTCCAGCATGCCGGTATCGATGAACACCCTGACAGCAAATGCGGAGACCCCGAGAAGCATCAGCCAGATCACAAAGAACCAGTCGGATGCCTGTGAATATTTGCTCACCGTCCCCGTTTTCCTGATGCGGTCGAGAATGAAATCGCAGGTGATTACGAAAACAGCGGTGCTCTCGGCATACCCCAGCCAGACGATTCCTTTCGCCGCCGTTCCAAACCAGTCGAGCACGACGGTTGTGAAAAGCAGCGCAAGGTAACCGGCCACGAGCACCAGGTGTTCGGTCCATCTGAACCTGTTATTCTCACAGGAAAGCGATCTTTTCTGGGTGAACATATGGATGATGAGTTCACCCGCACCTTTTACATACAGACCGAAAGGGATCCTGGCCCCGCTCCGGTAAACGGTAAAATACCACATCCGGATGATGTTCGGCAGCAGGATCGCAAGGAAAACCACTCCGATCGCCACGCCTTCGAAGGTATGGCCGGCGTGCATGATCATTTCATGGCTGAAGTGGCTTGCCTGAACGAGCCAAAGGATCAGTGCGGCCACCAGGAGAAAAGAGGCGATGGTAAGGGGAAGGGATTTATAGAGAAGGCCCGACAACCGGGTCCAGTCATATTTTGCCGTCAGCCATCTCCGCAGCGACATCATCAGTTCTCCGGGATTTGCAGTTTTGGGACAGAGTTCGCTGCATTCGTCGCAATAATAGCAGAGCCAGGGCTTTAGGGAAGCTTGAAGGTCGTCTTCGAGGCCCAGAACGCTGTAGCGGATCATTTCACGCGGGAAAGAAGACTCTTCTGTTGAGAGCGAACAGACTGCCGTGCAATTCCCGCAATTGTAACAGGCATTGAAATCGAAAGCGCCGTATTTTTGCAGCTCCCTGGAAAATTCCGGATTTATCGTCGTCATCACCCTTTGATTTTGTAGTAAAAGTATTCATCATTGTCATCCACCGGCCCGGTTTCCACAAACCCGTATTTCAGAAGGGACATCAAGTGGAACATCACCTCATGTGCAGGCAAATTCAGCTTCCCGGCCAGCTGAGGTATCGTCAGTTCATGATCCTTAAGCGCATCCAGGATGGCCTTTTTCATCCGGGTAAACGCTTTCAGGTTTTCCCGTGCTTCCTGGGATACACCCTGTTTCGCTTTCAGGATCCGTGATGTGTTTTCCTTTCCCTTTTCCATGTTAAGGCTTATTTGATTGCGCCTTCTCCGGCCAGCGCGTTGATCATACTCTCGATTTCCTGATTCGAATAATTGACCAGTTCGATGGCGTCGGACGGGCATACCGGCAGGCACATCCCGCAGCCCTTGCATACCGAAGTATTGACAACGCCAAAAGCGCGGTCGCCCTCTTCCTGCCTGGTGATGGCGTCAAAAGGACAGGACCGTTCACAGGCATCGCACCAGGTGCAGGATTGGGGATCGATACCCGCAACGACCGGCTCCGTTTCGAGCTGACCTTTACTGACATACGAAAACGATTTGACAGCCGCCGTGAGGGCCGAATTGACCGATTCTGTGATGTTTTTTGGTCCCTGGCAAGTCCCGGCAATGGTCACACCGTCGATGACGGTTTCGACAGGCCTCAGTTTCATGTGGATCTCATTGAAGAACCCATCGCGTCCTGCCGGCAGTTTGAAAAGCTTACCGGTCATGTCGCCGTTCCTGGGCACCATGCCGGTGATCAGGACAACGAGATCTGCCTCCACCGCCAGTTCCTTGTTGCCAGTGAGAATATCCTTCACCTTCACCACTGTCTTTCCCCCATCAACACAGACCTCAGGCGGTGAATCCTCAAAAGACTGGAGGTAAATGTCTCCCGAACGCAGCGATTCGGTATAGAGCGATTCCTGTTTACCATACGTGCGGACCCCACGCGTGAAATGGTAATTTCGGATGGTCCCGAATTTCTTTTTGGCATGAAGTGAGGCATGAATGGCAGCCGTGCAACAATACCGGGAACAGTAGGTATGGTCCCCACCCGGTTGCCGGCTTCCGACACAGTAGATATAGGCCACCTGGCGTATTTCCTGTCCGTTATGGATCAGCTTATCCTTACTGACGGCCACCAGGCGCCTGAATTCCTGAAGAGTCATGATGTTCGCGCCCTTTTGATATCCGAATTCCCCTTTTGCTGGTGTGTAATGGGTCGAACCCGGTAGCCACAACCACTGAACCAACGGTGAGAGAAAGCGTTTCCTCCTGCCGGGACAGGTCAATATCGCGGCAGATTTTCCCGCACTCGCCGCACCGGGTGCAATATCGCATATCGATGACCGGCTTTTGCGGATGTTCTCCGGGGAAGGGAAGGTACAGTGCTTTGCGTGAGGTGAGATTGAAATTGAATGGATCGCCGGTTTCCACCGGGCATGCCTTTATGGCCGCGCTGAGGTTTTCTGAATCGCCGTTGAGTCCGGCATAATAGGGTCTGACCCGGATTTGAAGGGTAAAGTTCCCGATACTTCCGGATGCAGCGATCACTTCAGTGTTCGTAAAGATGTTCACATTCCCTCTTTGCCTGAGTTCATGGTACAACCGTGTGGTGAGGCTTTCCCCGCTCTCTTCCGAAGTGAACAGGACGTCCCACTGGGAGGTTCGACCGCCGGTATAGGGGGCGTTTTCGATGAGAAAAACCTGGCAACCCATTTTGGAAAGTTCGAGTGCAGCGCGCATTCCGGCCACGCCGGCGCCAATAACGGCCACTGCCCGTACAGCAGGGATCCTGATGGTTTCGGGCGACCCGGCATAACGGACCCTGGCAATCGCCGCCTTCACAGTGCGGATAGCCTTTTGTGTAGCTCCCTCCCTGTCGTCGGAATGCGGCCAGGAAACCTGTTCCCGGATGTTGGCATGCACGTAATTGTATTTGTTCAACCCTGCGCGCTCCGCCACGGCCCTGAAGGTCAGCAGGTGAAGTTTGGGTGAACACGAGGCGACCACCATACCGTCCAGGTTTCTTTCCTTAATATCGGCCACCATCTCCTTCTGGCTTGAATCGGCGCAGGCAAACATGGTCGTTTTAACCATCTCGACACCTTCTTCCTCGATGGCCCGGCGCACCTGTTCCACGTCGACATAGTCGGAGATATTCCCTCCGCAATGACAGATATAAACGCCTATTTTCTTTTTCATCTTGCTTTCTGTGTCAGGTAACTTATGGCTTCCGCCGAAGCGGCTCCGGCCGACAGGATGGAATCGGGTATGTCCATGGGTCCGGACGCCGTTCCGGCGACAAATACGCCTTCGATACTTGTTTTCGCCGGGCTGGCAAGGATATCTTCCTGGTTAATGAAATGGTACGGATCGGATCGGAGAGATCTGTCCGGAAACAGGGATTCCGCATCCCTGTTCGCCAGTACGCCGACCGAAAGCACCGCCAGGTCGTGGACGGCTTCCTTGACTTTCCCCGTGACGATATCTTCGTAACGCAATACCAGGTCGCCATTCTCTTTTTCCCCGATCTTTCCGACTTTCCCTTTAACGAAATTGATGCCCATGCCTTTTGCCTGTTCATAAAACTCCTCAAAGCCCTTTCCGAATGCACGGATATGGAGGTAATAGATCGTCACGTCCGCCATTGGCAATGCTCCCATCAGGAGCTGAGCCTGTTTGATCGAATACATGCAACAGATCCTAGAGCATATGGGATTTCCGACCGTGTCATCCCGGGAACCTGTGCACAGGACATAGGCGATATTCCCCGGCATTTTCCCGTCGCCCGGCCGAAGGATGGTGTTGAATGGCCGAGTGGGAGCCAATTGTCTCTCCATTTGCATGGCCGTGATGACGTTCTTCAAAACGCCGTAGCCGTAACGGGGGACCTGGAGCGGGTTGAACAGCTGAAATCCGGTGGCGATAATGACGGAGCGGACATGGACCCGGATTTTCTCTGGTTCCTGGGTGAAATCGATGCAGCCGGCCGGACAGGCTTTTTCGCAGGCACCGCAAAGCGTGCAGTTTCCGATGTCGATTGCGGCCACCCTGGGACTGGCGATGGTGAACGGGATATAGACTGCCTTCCGTCCTGTCAGTTCAAACTGGTACTGGTCTGTCACGCTCACCGGACAGGCTTCCTCACAAAGCTGGCATCCCGTGCAGTCTTCAGCGATCACATAACGCGGCTGCCGGGTCACGGTGGCCTCAAAACCGGATACCCCGGTCCTGTTGACATAATCCACCTCACTGTGGGTCAAAATGGTGATATCGGGATGGCGCGAAACTTCCGACACTTTCGGTGTGGTGATGCAGGCTGCACAGTCGAGTGTCGGGAAAACCTTGCTCAGGTGAATCATCTTTCCCCCAATGGAAAGATCCTTTTCCACGATGAGAACCCTGAACCCGTTATGAGCCAGGTTAAGGGCGGCTTCACCCCCGGCAATCCCGCCACCAATCACCATAACGTCGTACGTCGCTTCCCGGCTAAAGTCCTTCCTGGTCATGTCAATATGGGTTTATTCAAATAGGTGTTGAAGGATCTGACATGTCTGACGAAAGCATCGCTGCAAACGGAACAGATCGCCGCCATTTTCAAACGGGCCGGATCCATTTGCTTTTCTTTCATCATCTCGTGGGTGCGCCTGACAATTTCCCCGGTTTTTTCCGTGCAGCTCTCCCCATAGGGGCAGTCACTGCCGTCGGCAGCAATGAAGACACCGTCAAAGCCCCGTTCAAAGGCATGCATGATCCACCGGGGCTTGACGCTGCCCGAACAGGGAACGGTGATCACGCTGACAGTGGGAGGATAATGCAGTTTCAGCAAGCCCGCCATATCAATTGCCGGATCCGATATCTTCTCAGTGGAAAATACCAGGATCCTGGCCCCTTGTGTTACCTGTTCCGGCATGTTCTTTTTATTTAGTGCTTGCAAGAAAACGCCAATAGCTGCGTTATGCTCGACTTCAAAACAGTCATTTACGAATAGTAAACTCCTGTTTTTCAGTCATCGCAAGCCTTGCTCTTGACGTTTTCTTATCAAGCACGGCTAAAAAACATGAGTTTTCTTTCTGACACTATTTACGTTTCATAAAAATCCGGAAGAAACCGCTTTCATCGATTGTCCCGAGGTATTCGTGCCCCTGTTTCGTGCACCACTTCGGGACATCCACCTTAGTCCCTTCGTCGGCGGAAAGGACTTCCATGATATCTCCCGAATTGATAGTCCCGATCGCCTTCTTGGCTTCGAGGAGCGGACCCGGACAGGCCGTGCCACGGGCATCGACCGTTTTGTTTACATTCAGACGATTAAGTTCTTCTACAGTCATGATCTTTGATATTTACGTTATGATATGATTTCCACTAATCCCTGACGGGCTTAAATAAACAGGTTTACATCGGCTTCCTGCGCTGAGGTGATGTATGCCCCGATTCCGCAGATATCGTCAGCCAGGTCGATGAAATCGTCCAGCTTTTCACCGCCCCAGACTTTACCGGCAAGGCCGCAGATATGGATCTTGACATCGGTGATCTGCCTGGCTTCACGGAAAAATTCCACCCAGGTTTTGACATTCAGGTTTTTCAACGATTGGAGAAATTCTTCCTTCAAATCCGGATTTTCAGCCATCGGCAGTTTTTCTGCATTGTCGCCGACATCCTTTTTGAATGCCCGTGCACCCTGCAGCAGGACATAGATGTCCACTTTCATGTCGTCTGCTGCTGCACCGCTGAGAATGACCCCCGCAGCCGTCAGTTTGTCCACACTTCCCGTGTAGAGACCGATACATAATTTTTTCTGTTCCATACTGTTTTTTTGTTATTTAATTAACAAAGGTGATGAAATCCTATAGGGATTATTCGAAAATGAGCGTGAGGTATCTTATCTTTGTTTGTGATACAGGTCACATTTTTTTAAAGACGAGAGGTTATGGATACCATATGTGGGATTTGCAATATCAAATCGAAGGCTGCCTCAAAACTCAATGAGGCACAGATCGAAAAACTGTCGTTCAACTGTGCATTTGTCCGTTTCAGGAAAGGAGATGCCATCATCAGGCAGGGCATATTTTCCACCAACGTGGCGTATCTGCGCAGCGGACTGGCCAAGGTCCATATTTCCGGGCCATATTACGAACAGATCGTCCGTATGGTCAAAGCTCCCGGTTACCTGGGTTTGCCGACCACGATCGGTGAAAAGATCAACCAGTATTCGGTGACCGCCATTGATGATTCGGAAGTTTGTTACATCGATATCGCCACGTTCCTCGGGTTTTTGAAGGAGAATTCAGACTTTTATTTCGAGATCATGATGGAACTCTGCCGTAACGAGCTCGAAGTATATAACCGGTGTGCCAACAGGACGCAAAAGCAGATGCGCGGAAAAATTGCCGATGTCCTCCTGGAATTCGCCGACCGGATATATGACTCTGACACGTTCACGCTGCCCATCACCCAACTCGACTTTGGAAACCTTGTCGATGCCAGCCGTGAAAGTGTAAGCCGGATCCTGGCCGAATTCGAAAAAGACGGGATCATCAGCTGCGCCGGAAGGGATCTTAAAATCCTGAAGAAGGATTCCCTTCGGTTGATCAGTGCCAATGGGTGATGCAAGTTCATCTTTTCCCTATCCGGGGGTTTTCAAGCTTGACCATGCAAGCCACGGTGTTGGTGGAGAAGCATTCCACCGGTATGATCGTATGCACGATTTCAATCAGATTCTCCTGATATGGTACTGAGAACATTCCCTGTTACCACGCCTTCCTGTACCCTCGTACCCACGTTTGCAGCCGGCCTCAATAGACCTCATAAAAATACCGGTATAACTGACTTACCGACATCCTCACGTCCTTCATAACCCCATAACCTCATCTCATCACTTCCCTGACAACCGGGCATAGCTCTGGCAATATCCTTTCTAACAACGTCTTAGATGTAATAGGGACCCACCCCCACCTTACACCTTCCGGCCCTTAATCGTTCCAGCCCCCCAAATCTCAGCGTCCGTTTCCGTACATTTTGATGAAAAGTTTTCAACAGGCTGCTTTTATGCGGTTTTCAGAGGGGATGGAATTTAAGGCATATCACCCGTTTTTGGTGGTTCCGATTCGCCAAACACGTGTCTGACGTCGATCCCCGCTGCACCGGCTTCCCGTACCTACTTACCCACGTATCCACGTATCCACGTCTCCCCGTACCCACGTAACCCTTATATACCAAGACGGGCGGGTCGCGACCCGCCCCTACGGGTGGCCTCAAAAGACCTTATAAAAATATCGTGTATGACTGACTGACCCATCACTCCATCACTCCATCACCCCATCACCCATCACTTCTTTTACTTTCTTTTCAAGGGCAAAAGAAAGTAACAAAGAAACCCTCCGCGATTGCAAACCCGTGATCGCCCTTGAAACGCACCGGCCCTACTCACCGGCCCGGGCTCACACGGGTTCACACCAATCGCGGATGCCCGCGCGCTCTGCTAATATTTTACTTCGTGGATAATGGCGAATGAATTTTAAACGGTGTTGGTGGAGAAACGTTCTTTCAGGATGATCGCCTGCACGGTTTCAATCAGACTCGTCTGGTACAGAACTAACAACGATCCTTTTCACCGCGCCTCCCGTACCCACGTACCTCTGTACCCACGTATCTACGTAATTCCGGTCCCTGAGCGCAGCCGAAGGGCGGTTCATGCATAGGATTTTCTTTTTCATTTTTAAAAACAATTCGGTGTTGAATCTGTCAAACGAGGATTAAATGATTTTGGTGGAGGAGGGCGATGGGAAAATCGTATTCCCGATTTCAATCTTCTTCGCCTGTTACTGAACTGACATCTATCCTTGTCCTTTCGCCTTCCCGTACCCACATAACCACGTATCCGCGTAGCCACCAGGACGGGCGGGTCGCGACCCGCCCCTACGGCCGGCCTCAATAGATCTCATAAAAATGCCGATATGACTGACTGACCCACATCCTCACGCCCTTCATAACCCCATAACCCCATAACCCCATAACCCCATCTTTTCCCCTCGATCCGAATTAGGATTTTTTTAACACATTTCCTCGTCCTTTATCCTTAACATGCAGAAATTAAAATTGTTAATGCATGTAAAACGATGATGCGCAGGTTCATACTCACTGTTCTTATGATAGCCTACATTGGAGGCTTTAGCGTCGGTGCACAGGAAATCCGGAAGATTGATGCGGCCGGACTGAAGGATCTAATCACCCGTGATGATGACAAGGTTCACGTGGTGAATTTCTGGGCGACCTGGTGCAGCCCGTGCGTAAAGGAAATACCGCAATTTGAGAAGGCAATGGGTGAATATTCCAATGGAAAGGTCGATTTCCTGTTTATCAGCCTCGACTTCCCGTCATCAGTCCAAAAATCGCTGATCCCCTTTTTGGAAGACAGAAAAATCCGACCGGATGTCGTGCTCATGACCGATCAGGATGCAGACCAATGGATCCGGATGGTGGATAAAAACTGGCAGGGTGATCTCCCTGCAACACTCATTTACAGAACCTCTGATAAAACAAGGGTTTTCCATCCCGGACCTCTTGACTACACACAGCTTAAAACCATGATTAATAATCTTCTCTAAATCTTCGAAAAATGAAAAAATCAGCCATGCTCATGTTCGCAATCCTTATCGCAGCATCCGTCAATGCCCAGTATTCGGTGGGTGACCAGGTGCAGGATTTCAACCTCAGGGGTACCGACGGAAAAACGCATTCCATGCTCGATATGAAGAATGCCAAAGGCTATATCGTGACGTTCACCTGCAACACCTGTCCGTATGCCAAAAAATATGAGGACCGTATCATTGAACTCAACAAAAAATACGCTCCCCTGGGCTACCCGGTGATCGCCATCAACGCCAATGATGCCGTTCAGCAACCCATGAATTCCATGGAGGAAATGCAGAAAAAGGCGAAAGAAAAAGATTATGATTTTCCTTATCTCCGGGATGATGATCAGACTGTAGCCCGACGGTTTGGCGCTGTCAGAACCCCGGAAATCTATCTGGTGGTCAGGAAAGGAAATGATCTGTACCTCGCATACACGGGGGCTATCGACAATAATGTGGATTCACCCTCACAAGCCGACAAACATTTTGTAGCCCTGGCGATCAATGATGTGATGAAAGGAAAGAAGGTTGAAATCCCCGAAACACGCGCCGTGGGTTGTTCGATCAAGTGGAAGGAATGATGAATGAAACAGTAACACACAGCACCTGAAAGTCATATGATAACGCCTAAACCTCCACACAGATTGATCTTCGCTCCCTCAAACCATCTCTCAAACCACCCTCAAACCATCCTCAAACAACCCCGATAGCTATCGGGGCAAACCACTCCCAAACCACTCTCACCCCCCCTCACCTGCTGGCCAGTTCTGTTCCGCTTGTTCCCTGCAGATGATCGCGGTACCTGAAGTACAGGTCCAGGAAGGCGGGGACACTTACCGAGGCCGCTTTGTTGGGTGAATTGGAAAGGAAGACGATGCCCACCTGCTCATCCTGGCAGAGAGCGATCTCCGATTTGTATCCGTCCACATAACCGGCGTGGTAGGCCACTTTCCGGCCTTTGTAGCCGATGATCCTCCAGCCGATGCCATACTGCTTCGAATCGGGATGGTCCCAGTAGCGCAGGTATGTCCAGGGAAGAGGCGTCCGGATCTGGGGTGTCAGCACGGTATCGAGTACACCGTCGATCCTTCCCGGTTCGAGGATCGCGCAGAGAAATTGTGCCATGTCTGAGATACTGGCATTGATGCCCGCGGCAGGCAGGGTATTGTAGTACCGGTCGTTCAGCGGCATGGCCCGGTATCCGCCGCGCGTCGCGCAATGGGGATACGCTTTGTCCGGATTGTTCCTGAAAGCCTCGAAACCTGTGCATGCATGCGACATGCCGAAAGGCTTGAAGATCTTCTCATTCAGCAGGCTCCCGAAATCCTCCGATGTCTTTATGGAGGTTATGGTATCGTAGAGACTGAACATCACATTCTGATAACTGTACAATTCACCCGGGGGGGCGGAGATACTCACCCGCGAGAGGCTGTCCATGATGACGCTGAACGGGATGTGTTCCTCCACGAGGTTATCATAGGCATGAGGAACGAGCCCGGAGGTGTGGCTCAACAGGTTCCTGATGGTCAGATGCCTGGTGTTCACCGAATCTTTGAGCATGAACCCGGGCAGGACATCTTTCACATCCGTATCGAGATCAATGGTCCCGTCGTTTGAAAGGATTCCGGCGAGCACCCCGGTGATCGTCTTGGATACAGAACCCAGCCTGAAAAGGGTGCTCGGGTCAACCGGGTCTTTCTCGCCTTCTTTGCGGACACCGTAACATTTCAGGAAGGCGATCTGCCCTTTGTAGATAATGGCCACGGCAGCTCCGACAGTTCCGGTCCCGGCAATCTCGGCGCTCATCAAACTGTCGTACAGGGGAATCACGGGTTGTATCTCGGCGAGATTTTTAGCGGGCAGCACCACGTCGTCAGCAAGGGCTACTTTTGAATAAGGCTGGAGTTTCAGGGCGACAGAAGCCAGCCCGAAAAATATAAGGAAGAAAAAGAAATACTTGCGCTTCATGGATTCATCATCATTATTCATCTTCATGGCATTGGCAAAGAACGTTTTCACAGGCTGCCTGAAGATGCATCGTTATTCATTCCGGACAAATTTAAAAAGAAAAGTCAAAGACATGCAGTACCGGCATTTATTTACATCTAATTCATAATACGATTAAATACGCCCGCTTTCAAGGCGCAAGAGAATTTTTCGGTCAGGAATAATATGCATTTAACACGCTATCCATGACATGGTTCGTTCGTGCCGCCGCTTCTGCATCTGAGGCCGACCTTCCGAGACCCAATAGCTCGTTTACGACAGATTCGATAAAGGGTTGCTGAATATGTTGGGGAAGTGTATAGGGATATTCCTTGATCTCTTTTTCGGTCAAAACCGTCACGGGCATATAGCCAAAGCAGGACAACCGGATGGTTCCTTTCGAACCGGCGATCTCGATGAGGTCTTTTGATCCGGCCGGATCCACCGTGAAGCACCATTGTCCGAGACCGGGAATGCCGTTGTCAAATTCGAAGAGCGCCGACACATAATCCTCTGCCGGGTATTTTCCGGCACGGTTGCGGACAAGACTTTGAACCGGCTTCACGGGTCCGAACCAGTAATCCAGGATATCCCACTGATGCGGGGACATATCGGCAAAATAGCCTCCGCCGCCAATCTCCGGCATAACATGCCAGGGGCGGTTTTCGACAGAGAAATCCTGTTCACGCGGGGGAAGAAATAGCTGGACGGAAACGAAACGCACATCGCCGATCACCTTCTTCCCGAGCAATTCCCTGACAAGGTTAAACTGCGGCAGCTTGCGACGGTAATAGGCAATGAACAAAGGCTGACCCGACTCCTTTGAAGCGCTTAACATTTCCAGGCACTGGCGGTAATTTAAGGCCATGGGTTTTTCGCAATAGACGGGCTTTCCGGCACGCAATGCACGAATGGTGTATTCGGCATGGGAATCGGGAGGCGTGGCCACATACACGGCGTTCACCTCCGGATCGCGGATCAGTTCATCCGCATCCGTATACCACCTGGCCACGCCATGCCGGCGGGCATAGTCTTCTGCTTTCCGGCCGTCGCGTCGCATAACAGCCACCAGCTGCGACCCGGGAACTTTAGCGAATGCCGGCCCGCTTTTGACTTCGGTGACGTCACCACAGCCAATAATACCCCATGATATGGTTTTCATTTTTCCCGGTTTTTTGGATCCATGGAATTCAGGATTCTTCATGATCAGGAACAAAAGTAAGGGAAAGACATTTTGCAGACAAGGCATTTTATCAACAGTAATCCGGACCGTTCCGTTTTTTCCCCGTAAAAAATTCAGTCTCTTTACATATGTGGAATCACAAAACACCGTAACTTTGATTCTGCCCGGATATCCGTCTCAGGATCGGCACCAGGTTCACCATGGCATACGACATGGAAGATATCCTGTCAGGTTCTTCCGCGCATGCCGATTTCAGGTAATCCATCCATGGGGTGCTGACCACAACCGGGCATCCTGCCCCTGGGTGAGTCGATTTCCCAAACTCACCGGATGTTCTTCTCTTTAAAGCATCACCGGCGTCGCTGAACATTATTCGGTCCTTCATGCGAACTCCCCGGCCGGTTCCTCCGTTTAAAACCTTTAACGCGGCGTTTTTCAAAATCCCTGGAACGATGAGCATCAAAACCTTCCTTCTGTTGTTAAGCGGTGCAGCATGGACCATTGTCTATATTGATTGCATCCGGATCGGATTCCGGGATAAAACCTATGCCATGCCTTTCTGGGCCCTGGCCATGAATATCACCTGGGAGATCCTGCATGCCTTTTCCGATGTGAAGGTGCTGGGTTTCGACACCCAGGTGGTGATCAACATCGTCTGGGCCACATTCGACCTGATTATTCTCTATACCTTTTTCCTGTTCGGGAAAAAATATTTCCCCAAAAATATCAGGGCCGCCTGGTTTTATGCCTGGGGAATTTCGGGTCTCCTGATTTCCATGATATTACAGTGGGTTTTCACCCGTCAATACGGACTTATTCTGGGTGGCGGTTATGCCGCTTTTCTCCAGAATCTCCTGATGTCCGTGCTGTATATCGTCATGCTGGTGCACCGGAACGGTCCGGAAGGTCAATCCCTGACCATTGCCGTCAGCAAATGGATCGGGACCCTCGCCCCTACCATCCTCTTCGGCATTATGGGGACCAAAACAACGGGCGGACCGAATTTCCTGATGCTGGTCACGGGACTCATCATCTCCGTGCTTGACCTGCTGTACATTTATATGCTCCTAAACGCCCTGAAGCGCGATAAAACTGGGTTGCGTGAAGGGGCCCTGTTCTGAGTCGGGCGGGTAGCGCCGCAGGTCGCCTCAGTCGATGGAGGTTGAATGCACGGCGACGGTTCTGTACCCTTTATTCCCTCAAGACGACCCCTGTTCTTCCGGGAAAACACCTGCAACCAAAACCATGATCCGCCGTATACCCCCGGGTAACCCAAAAAAATACGGAGAGAGATGAAACAGGCGTGGCTGGGGATTCACCGTGAAAATTCATTGGACATCAGGGGAAACGCATGAAACAATCCGGCAATGAGGGTGTTATTCTAAACAATATCTAAATTAAAAAAGATGGAAGAAAACAACCTTCACAGCATGCCGCGCATCGGTGACAAGGCACCCTCATTCCGGGCCGTCACCACACAGGGTATCATTAATTTCCCTGAAGATTATAAGGGGAAATGGATCCTCCTGTTCAGTCATCCGGCTGACTTCACCCCTGTCTGTACATCAGAATTCATGACCTTCGGTTACCTTGAAAAGGAATTCAACAAGCTGAACTGCCAGCTGGTCGGTCTTTCGGTCGACGGTTTATACAGCCATATCGCCTGGTTGCGGACCATCAAGGAGAAGATCGAATACCGCGGGATGAAAAATGTGGAAGTGAATTTTCCGCTCATCGAAGATATCACGATGGATATCGCCAGGATGTATGGCATGATCCAGCCCTCTGAAAGCACCACCAAAGCAGTGCGAGCCGTATTTTTCATCGATCCGGAAGGGATCGTCCGTGCGCTGATCTATTATCCCCTTTCCCTGGGTCGTAACTTCGATGAACTCAGGCGTGTTCTCGCCGCCCTGCAGACCGCCGATCATTTCGACATTGCCACACCGGCTGACTGGCAACCGGGTGATGATGTCATCATTTCACCGGCAGGCTCATGTGATTCGGCAAAAGCCCGGATGGAAGGAAAAGAGGAAGGTCTCGACTGCAAAGACTGGTTCTTCTGTACGAAAAAACTACCGAAGGCACAGGTCATGGAAGCCCTCTCAAAAATTGAAACCATTAACTGAGATCATCCTGCACCACGGATGACCGGAAAAACCGGCGATTTACCCGGCAGGGTACAACGGATCAAAGGATTCGCCGTACTCTGCCGGTTTTTATTTCCCCCCCCTTCCTTCCCCACCCTTGCCATTCTTATTTAATCAGTCGGAAGTCCGACTTCGGACTTCCAACTTCCAACTTCCAACTTGCCACTCCGGACTTCCGACTCCCTTCTCTTAACTTACAAAAAATTATATATTTTTGCTTTAAGGATGTGGTCACTAATCCTCTAGTCCAAAAACGAAAATTTGAAAACCATGAAAGAACAGGCCCGTTTTCCGTTTCGTTTTTTCACGGCCACATTTATCTGGTCGTGCATTTTCTGGCTACCAATGGTTCTCTTCAGCCAGGGAATCATTCATTTGTCGCCCGGACTTTTGTCAGGACTGATCATGCCCGTTGTTATTGTTGGCGCCTTCGGTCCGCTGGCCGGGGCATTGTATGCCTTGCGTGTTGAACAGGGCAAGGGTTCCGGGGCAAAATATCTGAAAAGTTTCCTCGATCTCCGGTTAGGTTGGAAAGCCTGGGTGTTTCCCTTCCTGATCCTTGGCGGAACTGCCGCCATCGCATGGATCCTTCCTGAATTCTGGGGAAGTGGGAGATTGCCCCGGCTCATACCTTCCTGGTGGATGTTCATTCCTTACCTGTTGCTGATGATGTTTTTTGGCGGAGGTCAGGAAGAATTCGGCTGGAGGGGCTATGCCCTGCCCCGTCTCGAAAAATGGTCCGGGATCTGGCTGGGCAACATCATCCTGGCAGTCGTCTGGGCATGCTGGCATCTCCCGTTATGGTTTATAACCGGTGCCAGTCAGAATTATATGAATTTCGGCGGTTTCCTCCTTCTGGTGACCGGCTATTCCTTTATTTTTTCCTGGATACGGGAAATCTCGGGCAACAGGCCGTTTTCCGGGCTTCTGGTACACGGCGTCGCCAATGCTTTTATTCCGTTTCTGCCAACACTGCTCATGCAGCAGGATGTGCCCCAACCCCGATTCTGGATATGGGTATCGCTGACATTCCTGACCGGCGTGATCATAACGCTGTTCCGCACCCAAAAAGCCGCATCGTCCGCCAGGGTGAGCGCGGTACCTTCATCGTAACAGGAAGGATCAAGGGTGAACTGACTTCCCCGGCATTGCGGCTGACAAAGGCCGTTGAAGTTAATGGGACCATCCGGCATCCAGCGCCCCTGCATGGTCTCCGGAGCTCATTCTTTCATCATGGCGGCGATTTTCCCTCCCACCATCCGGCTTAACAGGACCTGGCCCTCCCGGTCGAGATGGATCCCGTCGAGGGTGATGTATGGGAATACCGGTTTCAACGGATGATAGATGTCCAGAAAGTCGATGCCCTGTTCAGCGGTTATGCTCCGGTAGAATTCCGTCAGCTCGCCGGCACATGCATCTCCGCCCTTATATTTTTCGGCAAGGGTGGGAAAAGGATCCTGCGGGGGCGGAGAAACCACAAGGATGCGTGGTCGGGTATCCCCGCTAAAAAAATTTTGGGTCTCCCGCAAAAGTCTGACGAAATGCGCATGGACCGTATCGGTCTGCCCGGCAAAAATGTGCTTGCAGTCGTTGGTGCCAAGGAGAAACACGATGACATCGGGCACGGAATCATTGAACGCCCTGTAACCTTCACCGAGATATGCCCGGAGATTCGTCAGGGTATTGAGCTGCCGGCTGCCGAGATTGTCAAACCCGATGGTATTCCCCGAAACGGATTTATTGACCAGCCGGATTCCTGGCAGTTCATCGTTGAGAAAAAGGGTCCAGTTGTTCGCGATAGCCGAATTCGAATCGCCGATAACCAGTACCTTCTGGGCAATCAATGAATTCAGGGACATCACACAAAGGATAAACATTAAAAGCTTAGGCATACGCTATTTCTTATTGACCGATTCGGCGGCTGTTTCGGGCAACATTTCATGGGTCCCTTCAAAAACAGTGAGGGAGACCTTCCGGAATGCCCGGTAAATGTAGATGGTCCTCCCGGAAATTTTTCTTCCGGTTTCCGGCCTCGGCATACAACGCATGGCCAGGATATTGAGGATTTCATGATTCGCCACCTGCGCGGAACTGTCGGCACCCATCCGGCGGACCAGGAGATTATAAAAATCGATCGACTGGGTCACCGGAACCGAACCCGTATAACCGTCACTGGCGCCGGTGTATATTTCAAGGGTGGCATCCGGATTGGGAAGATCGTCGAAATCCATAAAAACCGGGGAGCGTTGCTTCAGATCATTGAAATCGGGAAGGCTATCCCCGCCGCTGACGTTTACCAGGTCCCCGGCATACTTGTTTTCCCGCCCTGCCGATTCCCAGTACCAGTCACACAGGTTTGAGATCGGCACCCATACGGAGAAGCTGGCCACCGGCCGGCGGACCTTCATGTAGGCCACTAACCCGGTATACCCGCCCCCGGAAACCCCGATGATGTGGATATCATCGGACTTCATCCTGAAATACTTCAGGGAGAAATCAATAACATCCTCCAGGTCAGAGATAACGTAGCGGCTGCCGCAGGCCTTGGGAGTCACGGCCATTCCCCTGAAATCCGGGTGAATGTAGTTCCAGTTGTTTCGGGCAGCGATTGCGGCGATAGGATCAGCCTGGGTATAGTCGCTGCTCCATGTATGCAGCGAGATCACCAACGGCCGCGGATCATTCCCTTCTGCCCTGAATAGTATGGCTTTTTGGTGGGTGGAATCCAGGCTCGAAGGGATGGAGCCGGTTTGAAAACCCTCCGGCCACTGTTGGCCAGCAGGATTATCCCAGGCCGGAATGGTTTGGGCATCGGACGAGGGCCGAAACCCCGCCAGAAGGAGAACGATGAGGGTATAAAAAAATGGTTTCACCGGGCTCGGAATATGACAGACACTAAGGTAATGCATTTTTCCTGCAAATTCATCCACGGCAGGCTGTTTGTCCGTAAAACCCGGCGTCCGGGAAAAGATACCGCACTGGCCATGGGTGCACCATGGCGGATCAGGGCCCCTTTTAGTGGCTCAAAGCCCGCAGGCCTCCTACCCCTAAATCACCCCTTTTTTCAGGATGATATTCCCGTATTTGACGTTTTCCCCGGTCATGACCACGGCAAAGGCATTGCGCGTGCGTTCGTAAAATTTAAACCGTTCGATCCTGAGAATCCCGTTGATGTCCGGGTTGGTGATCCGGATCTTTTCAAGGTAGGATCGTTCAACTTCCGGATCGAGCTGGTCTCCCTCAACGGCGGCCATCATCACCAGGGGATATTCAACGTAAGTATCCAGTTCGAAAAGGGGGAGAATGGCCCCCAGAAGATCCGGGATCCTTAACCCGTCGGCCCGTAGGACGCGGGAGTTGAAACTTTCACCGGGAAAATGGGCATCGGCCAAAATGATTTCGTCACCGTGTCCCATGCGGGCCAGAACCTGCAGCAGGTCCGGACTAATGAGCGGACTAATTCCTTTTAACATAAATCAAAAAATGAAGAGGTTTTCATGGTGCCGTTACCGGCATCTCATCCGGTTGTTTCCGGGAACGCGAAGATACGATGTTTTCAGAAAAGAACATCGCCTGTCGAAGAGATTTCGCCGAAATCCGGGAACATTTGTCCGTTAACTTCCGGGGTTCACAAAAAAAAACCGCGCGCCTTCCCAATCTTTGACATTGATTTGCGGATGGGATCGACCGGAGTTCTCGTTTGAGACATTCCTTCCCGGGATAATGATCCCTTCCCCGGTAAACCTTCCGTGAAAAAATTTGTTTCCCGTTTAATCCAGCCATGTCTTTTCCCTCCCGTTTTCCAGATATCATCAACGTCAAAATGAAAAACCATGGATTCCAATGCCATGACATTCAATGTAAAATCGGATGAATACGTCCGTTTCCGCCCGGGGTATCCCGATGCGTTTTATGCCTGGCTTATCACCCGGACCGGCCATCATTCACGCCTGTGGGACTGTGCCTGCGGGAACGGCCAGGTGGCGAAAAGCATGATCCCCTATTTCGATGAAATTTATGCCACCGATATCAGCTCTAAACACTGGGCATCGGCCTGGATCTACTGGAACATGATCCTGGACCAGGATGGCGGTCCGTGTCTGGTTTCCGAAGAACACGGCGATCCGGAAGACAACCGCCAGCACCCGGTGGTCATCGTTGACCGTTCCACCGGTTTGGTGACCTACACCGGGCTGTACTATTACCTGGCTCACTTTAGCAGGTTTATCCGTCCGGGCGCCCTCAGGATCCGGTGTGACGGCGGACCGCCCCAATTGAACAGCGCCGCCTTCCGGAATGCCGACGGCAGCATCATCCTTGTGACGATCAATAACGGTGAAAAAATCACGTATGGCCTGTCCTGGAACGGCGAAAAACTGGATTTTACCTTCAAAGCGCATTCCATCTCCACTCTGAAATGGAATCGGCCCGCGGTATCCATGTGAGCCGGAGCCTTTCCTCCCCATCGGGCGTAAAATTCTGACCCGGCCATGGGGATTCAATGGCGCAAAACCCGTATTTTCGCGCTGTAAAGCGGAATACCCAAAGGATTGTTGGCCGGTGAGAGGCTGATCGGCCGGTGAAGGTCTGTTGATGACATAAATTCCAACTGAAAATGACTTTTCAGCGAAAAATAAAATGTTCCCTGCTCATCCTGCTGACCATTTCCAGGCTGTGCTTTGCCAACGGATTGTCAGAGAATTCCCGCGTGTCCATACTGACGATCGATCCCGGGGAGGAATTGTACACCATCTTCGGTCATAACGCTTTACGGATCCAGGATAGCGAGGCGGGAATTGACAATGTTTACAATTTCGGCACCTTCGACTTTCAGACCCCCTTCTTCTACATAAAATTCCTGAAAGGCAACCTCGACTATTTTCTTTCCATCGATAACTATGAATCCTTCCTGACATTTTCATCTTCCGAGCGAAGGCGGGTCCATGAACAGACGCTCGACCTGGACTACCCTGACCGGCAACGGATCTACGCGCGGCTCAATCAGGTTTACCGCTCCAGGGAGCGATTTTACCGGTATGATTTCTTTTATGATAACTGCGCTACCCGGATCCGGGATGCGATCCTTTCTCCGGCTCATATCCAACTGCATTACGACACCACCGCCTTCTGCTGCAAAACATTCAGGCAACTCCTTGAGCCGTTTATCTCGAACCGCTACCTGGTCAACCTGGGAGTAAATCTGGCACTCGGGAGAGAAGCGGATAAAACAGCCGGAAGTCTTGACTTCATGTTTCTTCCCATTTACGTCCTTCAGATTTTTGAGGCAAGTTCGATGGTGGACCGGACGGAAATCCTGGTCGATGCACCTTCCGGACCGGGGAAACCCGGCCTTTTTTCCCTGATATTTCCTTATGCCCTGGTATTGACGGTCGCCGGGTTGTCGTGGTTCAGGAAAACCCGGTCCGTGATCTTCTATGCCGTCAATGCCCTGGTGGCCCTGACCGGCATTATTCTGCTCCTCGTGTCCCTGTTCTCGCTGAATTCCGCCTTCCGGGATAATGCCAGCCTGATGTGGACCCTGCCGGCATTGATCATCCTCCTGACCCGAAACCGGGTGCGGAAAGCGATTGAGATTGCGACCAGTGTTCTGTTGATTGTTCTGCTCATTGCCGGCAAAAAGATCTATCCCGGTTTCTCATGGACCTTCATCCCCTGGATCCTGTCCCTGATCATTCTTTATTTGACGGATTTACTTTTCATTCCCCCCACCGGGGACCTCAGATCCGGTGGAAAAAACGCTGAGAGATGACCTGTTCATGGGAAGAGCCCTTGTTTTCAGAAAAGACCAAAAAAAGGAATCAGGTCCGGCCTGCTTTGGATCCGCGGCGACTGAGGCAAACGATCAGTATTCCCCGGCAAACTCTTTACACACCCCGGATTCAACATATACCCCTCCCGATTGTTCAAATAAATATTTAGCTGGTTTCTCAAAAGTAAAGAAAATACGGGGTTATCAACAGTTAGTGAACCGATTTTTCTTTCGATTTTTCCGGGATCTTCAGATTGAAGAGGTATCAACATTTTTTCTGTATTGATCTTAATAAAAAGGGGTACAAATATTTGATATTCAAGATATGACTGATGTAGTTTTGAAAGAAAAAAACATTGCATTCCGATCAGGTCATATTGGAACTTGCCAAGAAGGTTGATTTTCTATCAGGTCGATTATCGGCAGTGGAGAAAGAGAATCGGGAACTTACAAAACGTGTCGACCTGCTGGAACCACTTGCAGAAAAGAACAAGGACCTGCGCCAGGAGAATAGCGCATTAAAAACCGAGAATACAGCACTAAAAGCCAAGGTAGCAGAATTGGAAGCCCGATTAAATAGCAATAGCCGTAATAGCAGTAAACCTCCATCAAGTGATGGTTACCAGAAGAAGCCTGCTTTCCCAAGAAAGAAGAAGGGCAAAAAGGGAGGCCAACAGGGCCATCAGGGCAGAACCCTTAGACAGGTTGAGCATCCTGATAAGACAGTGAAGCATAAACCCGGTCCGTGCGACTGTGGTCATGAATTCAGCGATGAGGAACTGAGTGTGGCAGAAACGCGCCAGGTTTTCGATTTACCCCAACCCAGGCTGGAAGTTATCTCCCATGAGTTGCTAAAGGGAAAATGTCCTGTATGTGGCAAGTGGCACAAGGGTGTTGCTCCTGAAGGGGTCAATGCTCCTGTTCAATATGGTCAGGGAGTTAAAGCGCTTACGACATTGTTGAATGTAGACTATAGAATACCATTCAAAAAGATACAGATTTTATTCAGTGACTTGTTCGGATATGCCATCAATGAATCAACGG
Organism: uncultured Bacteroidales bacterium; assembly: GCA_963763215.1. Classification (GTDB taxonomy): domain Bacteria; phylum Bacteroidota; class Bacteroidia; order Bacteroidales; genus DASQZK01. Next base: position 18,779 of record CAVXNX010000030.1, on the reverse strand, counting down.
TATATTCAGCCTCGAAGCAATGTTACAAACAACTTAAGGAGACTATAGCGATCATCAAATCAAAGATCATTGAGGCGATGACCGCCCATGCCGATGAGACCGGGATCCGGGTAGAGGAGATGTTACGCTGGCTGCACGTTGCAACTACAGAGATGTATACTTATCTTTTCGTACATAAGAAACGAGGGAGACTGGCATTACAGAGCGATCAATCCATCCTGGATAAGCTCACCGGATGGCTGGTGCATGATTGCTGGGGTAGCTATTTCAATTTCACTGAACTGAACCATGCCCTTTGCGGGGCACATATCCTTAGGGAACTGGAGGGATTGATCGAGAACGAACAAAGCAAGTGGGCCAGGGTTTTTAAAACCTTCCTGATGCATATATTTGAAATGCCTCTTGAGGAAAGGATCAGGCGACGAATGCAAATTGAAGTGAGGTATACCCTGATCTGTGGCATGGGTGAAAAAGCTGAACCCCCACCAGGAAAGATTTCGGGAAAGAAGGGCCGTTATAAACGAACCAAAGGAAGAAATCTTGTAGAACGTCTGATCCGGGAAAAAGATGCTGTACTTGCATTCGCTTTCAATCTAGAAGTGCCTTTTACAAATAATCTCGCCGAACGTTATGTCAGACCGGCTAAAGTAAAAATGAAAGTATCCAATTGCTTCCGCAGTTCCGAAGGTGCAGATATCTATGCCCGAATAGCAAGCTTTGTCTCAACAACCCGCAAACACGAACGCAATGTTTTCTCAGAATTATGCAATACCTTTAACGGATATAATTTCTTGACAAGGTAAGATACCCCGTCCCTCAGTAACAAAATAGCAATGAAATCAGAAAGAGTTGAGATAGAATTATATCATTATGAGTTCGAAGCATTAAAGGCGAACAGGATGATCAGCGATATGTGTGGTCGGTATTTGAAAACAGCAGAGAAGCGTGGTGACTATGTCGTGCTTGATTTGTCTGTTCAGGAAGCAAATGATTTGGCAGGCTGGGTAGCGGCGGAAGCAAATCATGCGAAAAGTAAGAATGAAAGTGAACTCCTTAATTCAGCTTGCGATGCAATCGAAGCGAATATTTAAAATTCATTACAGGGGAGTACCCTGGTAAATAGTTAAAAAAGATGTCACTTTTTTTTTAACTTTTCATGCTACTCAACTATAAATTTCTGTAAGTAAATTTTGTCCATGAAAACGAAAAAGTCATTGCAGGAATTGATGGAGTTGATCGATAGACTTGAAGAGGAAAATCGTACATTGAAGGACAGGTTGAATCATCAGGAAATCCATCAGCGACAGGGAAGATGAGGAAATGTCGAATCTGAAAGTGAGACGTGTTTCCGGCCGAAACCAATGAGCTGATCCCGACCATAATGAATACCATGGATGAAGGATTTTGCATCATCCGTGTCCGGGATGAACCCGGGAAACCCCTTGATTACCAATTTATTGAAATCAATAATGCCTTTGAGCGGCAGGCCGGACTCAGCAATGCCAAAGGAAAGTGGATGAGGGAGTTGCATCCCGATCATTGAGGAATATTGGTTTAAAATCTACAGGGATGTCGCGTTTGAAAGAAAAAATGTACGGATAGAACAGAGGGCAAGAGCGCTGAACGATAGCTGGTTTTCCGTCAATGCCTTCCCCATCGGCCCCCCGGAGAAACATCAGGCAGCCGTTTTTTTTAGTGATATCACGGATCGGAAAAAAATGGACAGGACACTGGAATTGATCTCCAAATTTCCGGAAGAAAATCCCAACCCGGTCCTGCGGATCGACGACCGCGGTGTGTTGCTTTATTCCAATGAAGCCGGCCTCGGGATACTGGAAATGTGGAACTGCCGGGTCGGCGAGACAATTCCCGGACCCTGGAACGATGAAATGACCGGAACCCTTTCGGCCAATGCACGGAAAAATTTCATTCTGGAAATTCAGGACAGGATCTATTCCCTGCTGGCGGTTCCCATTCCTTCGCACCGGTATGTGAATATTTACGGAAGTGACATCACCCGGATCTATAATCTGCAGGACGAACTGAAAGAGATCGCCAACAGGTTTCGAAGCATTTTCGACAATACGGCCGTGGGTATTATCGAACGAGACCGGAATAACCGGATCATCAATGTCAATGGAAGAATGTGCCAGATCCTTCAGTACAAACCCGAAGAGCTCCTGGGAAAGAATGTGAGGGAATTCACCTATCCCGCCGACCTGAAGGTTTCAGAGGCCGTGATCGCCCAGTTAAAAAAGAATGTCGATCTGTCGGAATATGAAAAGAGATACGTCAGAAAGGATGGGAAGGTAATTTGGGTGAGGGTCATCGCTTCAGTCATCCGGAACGGTAAAGGCGCCATTGAAAAAACCATTGCCACGGTTGAGGACATCACCCGCCGGAGGGAGACAGAGCAGGAACTTAAGCTCAGTGAATCCCGGTTCCGGAGCACATTTGAAAATGCTGCCGTGGGAATGGCACATATCAGCATGGATGGAAAATGGCTGAGGATCAATGACACCCTCTGCCGGATCACTGGGTATTTGCCGGAAGAATTACAGCAGATGACGTTCTCAAAGCTGATCCACCCGGCCGATATCCCTTCGCGGCAAACCCATCCTAAAATCCATCATTGAAGGTATCGAGCGATCGATCCTATGTGGAAAAACGCATCCTTAACAAATCGGGAGATACCCGGTGGGTCCGCATCACCATCGCCCCGCAGCCCGGACCGCAGGGTGAACTGAAATACCTCATCGCCGTCATGGAAGACATTACCGAACGAAAAGAAATTGAATTGAAGATCGAGAAAGTCAACCGGGAACTTAAATCGGCAAATGACCTTCTTGAAAGTGTGATGCATATTGCCATGCATGACCTGCGCGGACCCGTCGGCAACCTTCTGAGTATCTTCCATCTGATGGAAGACGATGAAGAAGGGCTGCTGAAGGAAAAATTCCTGTCGTTTTTCAAACAGTCGTTGAATAAACTTCATTCGACCATAAATGGCCTTACCGAAGTCCTCCATTTCATGAGTGCAAACAAGATCATCGCCCAAAATATAGACCTGGAGGAATTGTTGCCCGCCATTGTCTCCGAATTTAAAAGCCAGCACCGGGATGCGAATATTAGCATCAAACTGAACGGGGTGAAGGAGATGGTCTATATCCAGCCCTTTCTCGAGAGCATCATCAAAAACCTCATCGGCAATGCCATAAAATACCGGAGCCGACGATCGCCCAGCTGCGAATCGTGATCCGGTGCCACAGAAAGAAAGACACCGTGATCATCTCGGTGAAAGATAACGGCATCGGTATCAATCTTGAAAAACACCGGAATGACCTGTTTAAACCGTTTAACCGTTTCACCAATAAAGCCGAAGGCACCGGGGTGGGTCTTTACCTTGTCCGGAACATCATCGAAAAAAACGGGGGATCCATCGAGTTGATCAGTGAACCCGGCATAGGGATGCGAGTTTATCTGCAGATCTGAAGGAATACCCATTGGCTGATGATACGGAACAACAGGAGGGGAACGAATGACCGAACGGTTCCTCCCTCCTCCTGATTCTTCTCCAATCAATGACCAGCCATCTTTGGTCTTTCAGGAAAAATTTCAGTAACTTCGGTTTTCCCTGTCCCTTGTGGACAAGGAAAAAACCGGTCCCTCATGAAATTCAACCTGCCATTCAAACCTAATTATCACCCATCATGAAAACGCTGCTGAATGTTTTTCGAAAGATTCGATTCCTGTTGATCCCTATCCTTCTGACCGTCGACATCCCGTCCCATTCCCAGGTTGTGACGGTCAGCGGAAATCAATTCCGCATGGGTTCCGGTGATCGCATCTGGTTCAATGGAGCAAATACCCCCTGGCATCACTGGAATGATTTCGGAGGGCATTTCGACTCCGGGTGGTGGGATACGCATTACCGGACGCTGAAGGATCTCGGGATAAACTGTTCCCGAATCTGGTTCAGCTGTGACGGGAAGGGCGCAGTTCTGACCGATTCGACCGGTGTGACGGGTGTATCGGAGACTTTTTTCCGGGATTGCGATTCCCTCTTCGATATCGCAAGGAGAAACGGGATCTATGTCATTGCCACCATGATGTCTTTTGATCATTGTAAAAACACCAATGCCAATCACCTGAACTGGCGCCATGTGATCAATGATCCGGAGTCATCAGAAACCTTTATCGATCAATACCTTACACCGTTCATTGAGCGATACGGATCCAATCCTTACCTGCTCGCCATCGACCTGTGCAACGAGCCCGAATGGATTTCCGAAAACCCGGAGGACGGGCAGTTGGAAGTCGGTCATCTTCAGCGTTTTTTCGGGATGTGTGCCGCTGCCGTTCATGCGCACAGCCGACTGCCGGTAACCATTGGTTCAGCCTGTATCAAATGGAACAGCGATAAACCGGGGTACGTCGGCAATTACTGGAAAGATGAAGCCCTTCAGGCTGCCTTTGACGATCCGGGAGCCCGGCTTGATTTCTACTGCATCCACTATTACGGCTGGGTGCACAAGTGGTATTCTTCTCCCTTCGAAACGTCCCCGGCCGGGTATGGGATCGACGATAAGCCGGTTATCATCGAGGAATCACCGGCAAGGGATGAGGGTCTTAAGGAAGCGGGCGTCACCCTCACCGAGGCCTTTGAGAAAGCTTTCGAGAAAGGTTACCAGGGGAATCTGCCATGGACCTCCAACGGTGTGGACCGCAACGGGGGAATCGCCACACTCGGCCCGGCAACGCTGGCTTTTAAAAACAAACATCCGGAACTGGTTTGTCCCGGCAAAAAGTGAAAGGGGAACGAAGGGCACATGAAAAAGGAAAGGGACAGTCCCGGGATTTAGGATGACCCGAATCCTCGCTGATCATTCGCCGGCGATCATCCTCACGCGGATGAATTCCGGCCCACAGCCTCTCAGAGGGGTGATTCCCCAAGTAATTTTCCGGTTCCCAAAAAGGTGATCATCACCCGGTTCATTTCCTTGTCCCTCAGGATAATTTCATACTCGATCCGGTTGCCTTTATTGCGCAGGACGGCATTCATGATCTCTCCCCGTTCCTCCAGTTGTTTCTTCAGTGCTTCCGGAAGGAATGCTGCGGAAAGGTTAATTTTGTATTCGAGCAGGCGGCCATCCGGACTGAAAAGCGCGATATGTTCCAGGCTGTCGCGGTAGAAAACCGCCTCAAAACCTTCATTGATGCGGGACCATTCCGGATTCACCGCTCCAGGGAAGTTCTGTGCAAGCGTCTGCTGGCAGACGGAAGGTGGCGAGATGCCCGAACCCTCGATGACCTTCCTGACAAAATCGTTCATCATTGATCCTTCTTTTAATAGAGACGTACCGGTACGATTTGGTAACGGTTCAATCTTTAAGGTATTTCTTCCGGTACAGGTAAAGGACACGTGTCCTTGCCCGCTTGAGCCGCATTTTTGCCGCATCTTCACTGATCCTCAGCACTTCGCCGATCTCTCTCATCGACAGGTCATGTTCGTACTTCATCTGCAGGAGCGCCTTTTCTTCCGGGTGGACCTCCTCAAGGATGACCAGAAGCTTTTCATAGGTCACATCCTCCGGCACCTCCGTAGGCTCATCGATGATCCCGGTCATATCATTTTCCCGGTTCCAGTTGGGATAATGCAACTTCTTCCTGGCCCTGAGGTAATCGATACAATGGTTGTAGGTGACGGCATAGAGCCAGGATGAAAAGGATGAGAGGCCCTTATACCCCGGCAATTTCTCGAATACCTTCGAGAAAATATCTTCGGCCAGCTCTTCGGCCACACTTCGGTTCTTGGAGAAGCTGTAACATTTATCCAGCACCTTCGGATAATACCGGTGATACAGGGTATCGAAACAACCCCGGGAACCGCCGGCCTGGATCCTGGCAATCAGCTCATCATCGCGCAACGAAAGATAAGAATCAGATTTCATACTCATAAGGCAACAAACATCGGATCGTCCCGGAATCCGCGGAAAGTTAATGAAAAAAGGAGATCTCCCCTATCCGTTTCACCTGAAAAAAATAGTTTCCATCCGGGTGTTACTTCTCCCTGAACCGCCGTCATAATGGCAAAATTGACCGGACCCCGCCCGTCAGAAATGCAGGGGCTTAAAAGATGGGAAACCGTCAATGTGTATTCAAAAACCATTTATAAAGTCTATTTATCATGAAGAAAAGTTTTCTTAAAGGTTCGTCCGTGATTATCCTGACCACACTGATGCTGTCAGGATGTTCCAAATTTCCCCAGGCTGAAATCGATCAGACCAAACTGGCCATCCAGGCAGCCGACTCGGCCGGTGCCAGCATTTATGCCGACAGCAACTTCGTTGCCCTCCAGGATTCTTTCAACGCCGTCCTGGTCAATATCGAAGCCAAAAATTCCGGATTTTTGAAGAATTTTTCCGCCCAAAAGGAAAAACTGGCCGGCATTACCCGTCTTGCAGAAGATGTGAAACAGCAGGCTGAGAACCGTAAGGCAGAAGTGAAAAATGAGATCATGAAGACCATAACCGAGGTGAAGGCACTGATCGATTCCACCAATGCACTGATCCTCCAGGCTCCCAAGGGGTAAAGAAGGCAGCATGGCCCTTGAACAGATCAAAGGAGAACTTAATGCTGTCCAAACGGCCGTGAATGAAGCCGGTGCAATGACCGAACATGACGACTACATTGCCACCCTCGACAAGGTGAATGCCGCCAGGGACAAAGCCATCTCCCTCAACACCGAACTGAGTGGCGTTATCGCCCGGTACAAGGCGAATTCGAGGAGCAGGAGAGGATAGAAGAGACGTGGGTACGTGGGTACGATGAGGTAAGTGAGGACGTGGGTAGGTGGGAAGGCTGGCAACCGGGTTAATCGACGAATCCCGCCTGATCGTCGTTCGAAGGTTTGACTGGAAGTAATGATGGTGATGAGGTTATCGGATTATGGGGTTATGGGGTTATGAAGGGCGTGAGAATGTCGCTCCGGATCATCCGGATATTCCCCAAGTGTCCGTTAGGCACCCGTAGGGGCGGGTCGCGACCCGCCCTTCTACGTGGGTACGGGGGGACGCAGGGATACTTCAACCTGAAGCAAAACATCGTCACCTATAACCGATGAAACCGGTCACTGAGCGAAACCGAAGGGCGGGAGGACGGGAGGACGAGGGAAGGACTTCTTCAGAGCGGAATGATACGACCACGATCCCACGTTGAAACCGGTTTAAGATACCCTCCTTTACGTATTCAGAAATTCCGGGGAATGAGAAAAGTGAAAATAGGGATGATCACCATTGTAGCCGTTTTACTTATCCTTCTGATCGGTATGCTGCTCTCCGGCAGGAACAACCCGGGAGCTGAAATGAACAAGGCGCGAAAACGTCTGACCGAAGCGGAGAACAGGGGAGCCAGGAAATTTGCCCGGTTACCCTACCAGAGGGCCTGGGACAGTTACCATTCGGCCCTCCGGGAATGGAAACGTCAGAACGAGCGGTTCGTTCTCCTGCGGCATTACGAAACAACGGTCGGTTATGCACGGCAGGCCGACAGCCTGGCCGGACTGGCCATCCTCGCTGCAGGGACCAACATGGTCAGCACCGGCGAAAACCTGTCGGAACGGACCAGGGAACTCGAAAAAAAGCTGGAGACTTTCGAAAGCAGATTCGGGAATTTCCCCCTCACTTCACGTGAACGGGCCGATATCGGCCGGTGCAAGCTGATGCTCAACGAAGCCGCCGCTGCCCTTAAAAAGAATAACCACCCGGTCTGCAGGGGGAAACTGGAGGATGTCGATACGACACTTTCCAGGCTCCGGAATGAGTGTGAAACCAAACTGGACGGCTACTTCCTCTCCTATGGGCAATGGTGCCAATGGGTGGAGCACACTGTGGAACGGTCGCGGAAACAACGGTCGTGCTGCATCGTTATCGACAAGCTCGACCGAAAGTGCCTGCTCTATTCCAGCGGCGAGTTGACCCGTAGTTTCCCTGTGGAACTGGGCACCAACTGGATGGGTGATAAAAACCGGCAGGGAGACAAATCCACCCCCGAAGGGATCTATCGCATCATCTCAAAAAAAGGGAACGGCAGTACCCGGTATTATAAGGCGCTCATGCTCGACTACCCGAATCCGGAAGACCGGAAACGTTTCAGCCAAAACAGGAAACTCGGGGTGATCGGCCATGACGCAGACATCGGTGGCAATATCGAGATCCATGGTGAAGGGGGAAAGGGGTTTGACTGGACCAATGGCTGCATTGCCCTGGCCGACGCGGATATGGACATCCTGTTCATGTCATGTGAGCCCGGAACCCCGGTCACCATCGTGGGTTCGCTTCGCCCCCTGGATGAAATTCTGAAGGATGAGAGATGAAAAGTAAAGAAACATACGAAGCAGGATCCGATCCTGCCATACCGTCGCCGGATGCACCGCAACGTGCGTCCGTCAACAGTTGTAACTGGTCCCGGCTGATCCATGATCATGCTTTCCGCATCGTCATCCTGATCGCCCTGCTGATCCTTTTGCCTTATTCGACCAGGCGGATCACCGTGGGTCTCTGTGGTTCCGGCCGGATGCGGACATCCGTGACTGCGGAAGAAACGGCGACCGCGGTTCAAAAACTGAGACGCGAAATCCAGGTCCTCGACAGGAAACTGACCCTGAAAACGCCGTCTTCACCCTACCTGGTGATCAACAGCGCCATGAATGTATTCCGGCTCTACAATGGGCAGGTCCTGGTGAAGGAGGATAAATGTTCGACCGGCAGCTACATCCTGCTCAAGGACGGGGATCGACAGCAGTGGTTGTTTGAAACCCCGAAAGGAGAATTCAGGGTTCGCGGAAAGATCACCTCCCCGGTCTGGAGGAAGCCTGATTGGGCCTTCGTGGAAGAAGGATTGCCGGTCCCTCCTGTCAATCACTTTTCCCGCTATGAATACGGCGTTCTGGGGGATTACGCCCTGAGCCTGGGCAATGGTTACCTCATCCATGGCACACTCTACCAGAGGCTTCTCGGGATGCCCGTCACCCATGGCTGTATCCGCCTGAACGATGAAAACCTCGAACTGGTCTACCGTTCACTGAATACCGGGTCCAAAGTCTATATCTTCTGATCATGAAAATACCCATCCGCCATTCCGGGACACCCGTGATCCGTTTCAGGGATCATTGGCAGAAAGCCGCCTTCACGGTCCTGCTTGTCCTTTTCGTTTTCCTGATGGACCAGGCCGTGGCTCCCGCCTGGACCTTCAACCGGCTATCGAACGAGGCCGTGCGGTCCGGCAGGGATGACACGGCCCGGCCGGCCCCGGCTGCCGATCCCGCCATCAGTGCCCTTCTCAGGGAAAAAGCCCGTAAACAGGCACTTCTGGAAATGTCAAAACGGGATTCGGTGAACCTGCTCGTCGATCTGGCCGACAGCGAGGTATGCCTGTCTGTCAAAGGTGTTCCCTTATACCGGGTTCCGGTTATCCGCTACAGCGTGGATCGGCTGCTGGAAAAAATCCCCGAACAGGTCTATCTTCAGCTGTTTTCCGGCCCGTTGGCCATCACCTCCGCCGAGGCATCCATCCCGAAAGAACCGATAATAATCCACCTGGCCCCGTCGGGTAATGTCCGGGAAAATGATTCGGTGGCAAACGGTCAAATGCCGGCCAGCGACAACGTGACGCCTGTTGCGGTTCCACCAGCCGATGAACCCGGCACACCGGTGTTTGTCTGGATTGAACTGGAAAACGGCATTTGCCTGTCGTTCGTCCAGGAAGACCCCTGCCCTTTCAAACAGGCATGGGTGCGCTGGAGATTCATGAATAAGATCCGTGTCAGGACAACCGCCAGGACCCTCGGCCGGTTCTTCACCCTGAAAAAACCCGACTACCGGCCCGTGATCCGGCTTTCCCTGCCAAAGGCTGATCTCCTGACCATCTACAGGGCGATGCCCGGCAAACCTTATGTGGTCCTGAGCTTTCCATGATCCGTCAGATGGCTCCACCCCTGCCCGTAAGCGGCAAGCGGGGGTGAAGCATACCCTGACCCGGGGATGCTTCACCATATCCTGAACCGATCATTGAACCATTTAAAATCATGAGCCATGGCAAACAAAACCAAAGTTCCGACAAAGCAGGAAGAACTGGGTGGGAGCAATATGACCGCCCTGATCATTTTCCTTTCCATCCTGCTGTTGATGCTGGGAATACTGGCCTGGGCATTTTTGTTGTAACCCGGTAGCCCGTAAAGAAACACCGGTGAGAGAATACGCCAATGGGCAATAGCCCGTGGGTTTCTGTCTCACCGGTGTTTTTCATAGTTTAGGCACGTCAGGAAACAGCAAGGCTTAGGTCCCGACAGATTCAGCCGTGATCTTCTTCCCTTCGGTATCGCATTTGATGATGACGGATTTCTGACCGTCGGTGACTGTCACGCGGTAATAATGCACCGAAGAATGATCTTCAACATCTTCGCTGTAACCGATACAGCCCGAAGGGTAATTCTTTTTGATATAAGCTTGAAGGGAAGCCGGCAGACTCATGTCGGAAATGATCTCGGCCGTTTCCAGCCAGGCCCCGTCCTTGTCAAACACTGCCGTAAACATGCTGCCGTGCTTATAAAACTCGAAAGAGTATAAATTATCATAGACACTGCAATCATCAACCTTCAAACCGGGATATTTGGCAGTGAAAGCAGCGTTTATCCTGTCAGGAATCTGCGTGTCCTGGCCGCCGGCAATCATCGAAAAAGCCAGCAATACGGAAATCATAATGGTTTTCATGGGATGAAAATTTAATTTTCAGTATTGGGACGTATGAAGCCGGGTATCGTAACGGATTTTTTGAAGAGAATTTCACATTGAAGGCTCCGGTCGCCACAATCCTTTCTTTCACTCCGGATGCCGGCTCACGCGGTCGGGTTCCATGCGAACCACGCGTCAGGGCGATGGTACCTGCTGAAATAAAAAATCAGGAAATTCGGCGCCGCGGCATTCCGCCGGGGATTTACTTTTTCACAAATTTTTCGTAGCTTCACTATCTTCTCAAACGCATTGAAACGATGAAAACGACAACACTTTTCGCGGTTGCTTTTCTTGCGCTCAGCACCGTAATCCAGGCCTTTGCGCAACCCGGAAGCATCTGCCATTGGGACCATGACAAGAAAGCCGCCGTGGTGTTAACCTTTGATGACTGGTCACCCGGACAATTCCCCATCGTGGTGCCCGAATTACACGAACGTGGACTGACGTGTACGTTCTTCATTATGCTGTCGTCGGTGACGCCCGAAAACCATCCCTGGTCCGATGTGGTGACGGCGGCTTCCTACGGTAACGAAATCGGCAATCACACCCAGACGCACCCTTCCCTGACAGGTATCCCGGCGGGACAGCTCAGTGCGGAGATCCGGGAGATGAAGGATTCCATCGACAGCAATGTGCCGTCCCAAACGGTGGTGTCGTTTGCTTACCCCATGGGTAGCTATAACAACCAGATCATCGATAGCCTCAAGGCTTCGGGCCATATCACCGCCCGGTCGACCATGCCATCGTCGAACAACTATTCCTACCGAATTGGGTCAACAAATAACGCCTATTTCGTCATTCTGACCTATCCCATGGATGGCGCAAAAAAAACGTCTGAATTTTTCCAGCAGATCAGGAATGTCATGAAGGGCGGCGGTCTGCTGACTTATCTCTACCACAGCATTGATGATGCCGGGGGGACCTACCATGACGACTGGTATGCCAGGGTCACCCGTGATTCTCTCAGGAAACAGCTGGATACCCTCATGTCGGTTCAGGATCAGGTCTGGATTACCACCCTCGGCAAGGCAATCCGGTATCACCGTGAAGCCGGATGCGCCACCCTTCGGGAAATCTCACCATTTGACGGTGAACAATGGATCCTCGGGCTTACCGACACACTGTCGAATGACGACCTGTTTGATCAGCCCCTCACGATCAAATTAAAACTGAATGGGATCACGTGTTCAGCCATCTCCCAGGGCGGTCAACCGCTTGAGATCGATTCACTTTTCCAGGATACGGTCATGTTCCAGGCAATTCCCGACCGGGGGGAGATCACAGTGGAAGGCAGCGGACCGACAGGCTTTGACCATGGTGCCCGGAAGGGATGTCAGGATCTACCCTTTACCCGCATCCATGTCCGTTACCATCGAATCCGATGTGCTGATGAAAGAACCGGAGATTGTGATCTTTGACCTGTCCGGCAGGAAAATGAAATCGATCAGTGACCACGGGGACTGCTATTCCATGAATATCCATCTGGAAGACCTGAAAAAGGGCCCGTATCTCCTGAATCTCCGTTATGGCAACAGGAACGTCACCAGAAAAATTGTCCTGAACTAACCGGGTACACAAATGAAAAAAAACGCTCTGTCTTATTACCTTCCTTTTTGCCCTGGGTTGCACAAACCGGGAACCGGCCTTGCGCGACTATCCCTTAACACAGTTGAACATCGGCAATGTAGAGCTAACCGACAGCTTCTGGCTCCCCCTGATCGAACGGATCCAGGATTCGACGATTCCCTATGCCTTCAATAAATGCCGTCAGGAAGGCCGGATGGAAAATTTCCTCATTGCCGGAAAAGTCAGGAAAGGACCGGTGAGGGGCAAGATGCCATTTGATGATACCGATCTATACAAGATCATTGAAGGGGCCTCATGGTCACTGGTGAGCCTTCCGAATCCGGCTTTGGACGCTTATCTCGACTCGGTCATTGCCATCATCGAAACCGGTCAGGAACCCGATGGTTACCTGACCACCTGGTTTAGCATTGACCGCCAGCACCCGCCTGCCCCATGGGTCAAACCTTCAACAGAGAGATGGGAAAATGAGATCTCCAGTCACGAACTTTACAACAGCGGGCATTTGTTTGAAGCCGCAGCAGCCCATTATGAAGCTACGGGCAAGAGAAGCCTGCTCAACATCGCCCTGAAAAATGCGGATTTGCTGGTGGAAAATTTCCGGCCGGACAAACACCATATTCCTCCCGGCCACCAGATCGTGGAAACAGGCCTGATCAAATTGTACCGGATCACCGGCAAAACCGGTTACCTTGAACTGGCCAGATATTTTCTCGATCTTCGGGGTGATAGCACTTCACATAAATTATACGGGGAATACAACCAGGATCACAAGCCGGTCACACTGCAGACCGAAGCCGTCGGGCATGCCGTGCGGGCCGAGTACATGTATGCCGGGATGACTGACATCGCCGCGATATACGGCGATACCGCCTATCGCGATGCTGTCAGCGCACTCTGGGAGAATATCATAAACCATAAAATGTACCTCACAGGCGGCGTCGGCTCCAGGCATGAAGGTGAAGCTTTCGGGGCGAACGATGAACTTCCAAACCTCACCGCCTACAATGAAACCTGTGCAGCCATCGGCAGCGTTCTGTGGAATCAGCGGATGTTCCTCCTGAGTGGTGATTCCAGGTACAATGACATCCTGGAAAGAACCCTTTATAACGGTCTGATATCGGGTATCTCGGCCGGCGGGAAAGAATTCTTCTACCCGAACCCACTCGAATCGGACGGCCACTATGCCTTCAACATGGGGGCATGTACCCGGCAGCCATGGTTCGACTGTTCCTGCTGCCCGACTAACCTCATCCGCTTCCTGCCCTCCCTGCCGCGGCTGATCTACGCCACCACCCAAAACGAGCTGTATGTCAACCTCTACGTTTCAAACCACGCTAAAGTCCGGATCCGTCAACAGGATGTCGGGATCATCCAGCAGACCGCTTACCCCTGGAGCGGAAATGTCGTCGTGACGGTTAATCCCGGCAGGAAGATGAATTTTACCCTGAAACTCCGGGTGCCGGGATGGGCAATGGGAAGACCTGTACCGGGAGACCTTTACACGTATGACACCTTGCCTTCCCTCGGCGTCCATCTGCGGATCAACGGGAAGGAAGAAAAGATCACCTTCCAGAAGGGATACGCCACCATCACCCGGGCCTGGAAACAAGGCGATACGGTGGAACTGGAACTGCCCATGCAGGTCAACAGGGTGATCGCCAATGCGAGGGTGAAGGAAGACGCCGGGAAAATGGCTTTTGAATATGGACCGTTCGTCTATTGTGCCGAAGAGACGGACGGAGAGGAACAGATGGATCAACAGGTCCCGCGGAATATCTCCCTGGATGCACGCCCTTCACGCCTGCTCTCACAAAATGTCAACATCCTTGTGGGAAAGGCCGGTGGAAAAGAGTGGAAACTCGTGCCATATTTCCTCTGGTCAAATCGCGGGACGGGAAAAATGAAGGTTTGGTTTGAGGAAGCAGGAAAATGAAGTCACCGGTCTATGACGGCGGGCTTTCCGGCAGATGATTCATATTTTAGAACGTTTATATATTCTTTTTTAAATTTAGAACATTTAAACGATCTATAATTTGTTCAGAACATTAAAATGTTCTATATTAGCCTGATGAAAAACAAGAACAGGGCGGTCATGACCGGTGACCTGGTGGATTCAACAGATATCCGGGAAAACTACAGGGAGGTTCTGGAAGGAATCGCCAATGATATCAGGATGTTCGTGGATCCCGGACTTTTATTCGACATTTTCAGGGGAGACAGTTTCCAGGTTTTGACAACCGAGGCGGGGGATGCCCTGAGGGTGGCCATCCTTTTCCGGGCCGGACTACGAAGGCGGAGCCGGGGCAAACGGCTGGAAGATGCCTGGGATGCCAGGATCGCCATTGGCACGGGGGAAATCGATGATCCGCCATCGGGAAGTCTGACCGATCTCGGTGCGGCCGGGGGTGAAGCCTTCGTCAGGTCGGGTAAGGCTCTCGATACCATGAAGGAGGAAGGGGTATTGCTGAAGATCAGTACAGGAGACCCGCAAAAAGATAATGAATTTGCAGCCGCCTGTCCGCTGGTCGACACGGTTATTGCCAACTGGACAACGGCCCAGGCTGAAGCGGTCTATCTTTCCTTGCTGGAGGACCTGACCCAGGAGGAAATCGGCAAACGACTAAATATCAGCCAGAGAGCAGCTGGCAAGCGCCTGAATTCAAGCCATATAGAGAGTTTGACGAACTTTTTCACAAGATTTCGGGAATTAATGGAAAAAAGCAACAGGGCATGAATATACTATTGAGACTCATCGTGGCTCACCTCCTGGCGGATTTTATCCTGCAGAGCAATACGATCGTCAGGGAAAAGAAAAACGGATTCCGTTCGTCCTGGTTTGCGGTGCATATCGTGATCGTGGGTCTTCTGACCTACCTTCTGCTGGCTCAATGGACGAAATGGTGGGCCCCGCTTCTGGTGATGATCATGCATGCCGCCATCGATCTCCTGAAGCCAAAGTTTCGTCACGACACCATCCGGGTTTTCCTGTTCGACCAGGCTTTACATCTTCTGAGTCTCCTCGTGGTCTGGTTCCTGGTAAGCAGAACGGCCTTTCCCGAACTCACCGGTTTCCTGTCCGGTATCCGGCTAACCACAAACACTCTGGTTATCCTTTCGGCTTACATCCTGGTCACCGTTCCCTCAAGCATCACGATCGGTTACCTGACAGGCGGCTGGCAGAAGGAGATCAGCCCGGCCGACGATGACAGTCTTTCCAATGCCGGTAAATGGATCGGCATCATGGAACGGCTCCTGATCCTGACCTTCATTCTGATCTCGCAATGGACGCCCATCGGATTCCTCCTGGCGGGCAAATCCGTTTTCCGCTTCGGCGATCTCAACAAAAGCGGAGAACGCAAAAAAACGGAATATATCCTCATCGGCACCCTGCTGAGTTTTGCCGTGGCCATTGGCGTGGGCCTGCTGAGCGAAATTTTCGTGCATCCCTAGACTCCAACGGCACTTCATCCAGTCAGATCTCACCTTTAGCCGGTATCCCCTGCTTCAACCCTAGGCGGTCTGTGGACCGGACAAAGCATTCGAAGGGAAGATCGCCCAAAAATGAAATATACGGATGACGCGAAGATCTGATGACACAGTGTGTCGGCAGAGTTTCGGGTTTAAAAGAAGGACGGGAGGGTGGATTTGCCGGGGGATTTCAGTTGAGTTTAACCAGCTCGCTTTCCCCGTATGAGGTGCAGTCTTTGCAACGGGTGTGATTTTCTATCCCTTCGATGAGCTTGTAGCACTTCTTGCAACGGTACCAATCCTTATCGAGATGGTAGTCGCCACCTTCGATTTCGATGGCCATCCCTTCGGCAAAGGCTTTGGCGATCAGTTCCAGGGCGCGGTTATAAATCCGGGTGAGCGTCGGTCTTGAAACATTCATTTGGAGGGCAGCTTCATCCTGTGGCAACTTTTTGTAGTTGACAAGCCTCAGACTTTCGTATTCTTCAAATTTCAACACAATAGATTCATTCGCACAGGACTGCATGCCAAAGGGCCGATAGCCCTTCATTTTCGGGGGATCAGTAATTTTCCGTGTTTTTCTTGGCCTGGCCATTTTTCGCTGATCTGAAAAGGGATCTGATTTCCGGGAAAATCAAATACAAAAAAAATAACGCTGATAAAGTTAGGATTATTTTGCCAGCGATGCAATAATGATTGCAATAGAAGGACATTCCCGGGGTAAAGAGACAGCTGCACGATCCGATGACGATCATAAGGAGATAATCGGCAAAAAGGAGGACGGGCAGAACCAGAACGATTTTAAGGAGAAATAGTGTTCTCATGGCTGAACGATTTTGTATAAATATAATGAACCTACGTTCATAATGCAATGAAATCCGCGTTTATTTTTGCAGGGGAAGGGATAAAATGAACTACGGGCAGGAGAATGTTCGCCACCTACCTTTCTGCCAGCAATACCGCGAATATTTTTTTGACAAACGCTGAGCAGTCGGTATTTTGCAGCATGGATCCCCGCAACATCTGCCCCGTCCCCAATAAATGGGGGAAGAAAGGCGCCACCACGTTTGACCTTAACCGGCTTGCGCAAGAATTCGTGCTTGAAGCCCTGCTGTCAGCATATAACGGGACGCTGAAAAAAGGCAAATGATGTACCGGCAGGAATGTTCTCATAAACGGTAGAACATACCTGCTCCCAGGGACGGCAGGACAGGAAAATGAATATCCAGATCCCATCCGTTTGATGGTTTTTTTCTTGTTTTATAGTGATAAAGCTGGAACATGGTTCCCAGGTCGAGATCAATACCAAACCGTTTAGAGATATTGAATTCCCTGCCGATTCGGGTGTTCAGGTAAACGTCTTTCCCGATCAGGGAAGGAGTTTCATCCCTGAGGTAATTAAGCCCTATCCTTCCGTACCAGGGATGCATATCCGTCCATGAGGAAGTTCCTCCAAAATGGTACCTGGCATCTGCTCCGGCAGATAGGATGCTTTCATCCGAAAGCGGCATCGACCCGATGATCAATCCAAACTGCGACTGATCATGATGGTATCGTGCACTTACATTGAGCAGATCCGGAAACCCGAATCCTGCTGAGATACTTAATTTCTGCTGACCGGACAACGGGTGGCCGCAGATGAGCAACATTGCGGTCAGGATAAAAAAAGAGGGGCAGGGTTTCAGTCTGTCTTTCATGTCTCCCGGTTTTCGTGATTTTCATTGCATCCCGTTAGTGAACGTCTGTGTTCCGAAAGCAGATGAAGACGCTCAGCGGAATTATCCTGATCCGTTCGAGCAAGTTACAAAATACCGGAAACACACAGGGAAAATAGCTTAAATCACCATGACCCTGATTCACGAAAAACATCCTCGAATTCCTTGTTGTAAGCGTTCATTTCCGGGGGTCTTCTTCGTATTTGAGATGGCATCGTCCGTATTTATTCTGCGGATGCCGGGATCCAAACGGCAGGATCTGAAAATTCCCTGCCCGGCAGCTATTCCGCGATCATTTTGCCGGTCGCAACAATTTGATGGTCTGCCAGGAGCACGAAAAAATAGATTCCCGCAGCCATGCTCTGCCGGTCGATTTCCACCCGGCCTGAATTGATGTTGGAAAGGGTCCGGATCCGTTGTCCGTGTATATCATAAATGGCCAGTGAGTAATTTCTGTTGTTCGAATAACTGAACTGAAGAACAGTTGACCGGCTAAAAGGATTGGGAAAGATCTTATAGTCAGACTGCGCTACGGTTCTATTATCAGAAGCGTACCAGGGGTGGAGTTCAAGCAGTACAACGTTATCAGGGCTGATGGCATTACCGGTGACCGCTCCCGTCTGGATATCGATGGTAAAATACCTGGAAGCCGGATAGTTACCCCTGAATATATATTGTCTCGTCAGCGGATTGAGTACAGCAGTCTCGCTTACGATTAGCGAGACATCATTCAATGTATCCAGAACCGTTTTTTGACCTGTCCGTGTATTTACCGAAACGAAGTGGTAGGTGGAAGTAATATCGTACCAGAGTCCGTAAACTGTTCCTGTGGACGGGTCGATCTGCAACATCCGGATGTCGTCCGGGGCCGGCGTTTCGTTGACAACGTCTCCGGTTTCAATGTCAATGGTATAATACCGGGAATCCGGATAATGGCCCTTGAATACATATTGACCGGTCAGGGGGTTGAGAACCGCAGTTTCACTGACAGGAGCCCGAATTTCAGTCAGAGTATCCAGAACCGTTTTTTGACCCGTTGTGGTGTTAAACGAAACGAAATGGTAAACACTGTCATTTTCGTGTAACAGGCCGTAAACGTTTCCGGTCGCCGGGTTAATCTGCATCATGAAGATATCGTCGGGTGCCGCGACGTCATGAACTATGGTACCCGTGGGTATGTCAATGGTGATGCAGTGCGAATAAGGATGATTTGTTTTAA
>CAVXNX010000029.1:0-94401 GCA_963763215.1 uncultured Bacteroidales bacterium | reverse complement strand
CGGGCAACGTTCTGGCTTCCCTGCTGGGCACCATCACCCCCTTTTGTTCCTGTTCGGCCATCCCGCTGTTTCTGGGTTTTGTGGAAGCCGGTGTCCCTCTTGGAGTGACCTTTTCCTTCCTGGTGGCCGCACCCATGATCAATGAAGTGGCGCTGGTTCTTCTCATCGGGCTTTTCGGATGGAAGGTGGCACTGATCTACCTCGGCACGGGCCTGTTTATCGCCATCACCGCGGGATGGCTGATCGGCCGGCTGGGGCTGGAAAAATATGTGGCCGAATGGGTCTACCAGGTCAAAGTCAATACACCCGCCGGTGAAGAAGAGCGCCTGACCTTTCCTGACCGCATCCGGGCCGGGTATACGGCTGTCAGGGATATCGTGGGCAAGATCTGGCCCTACATCCTGATCGGCATTGCCGTCGGGGCCGGTGCGCATGGTTATGTACCGGAAGACTTTCTCGGCGCACTGCTGGGACGGGGACATTGGTACGGGGTGCCGGCGGCCATCATCCTGGGAGTACCCATGTATTCGAATGCTGCCGGGATCATCCCGATCGTCAGCGTCCTCCTCGAAAAAGGGGTTTCCCTGGGTACGGCTCTTGCCTTTATGATGTCGGTTGTGGCCCTTTCCCTTCCCGAGATCATCATCCTCAAAAAGGTTCTCAAGTGGCAGCTGATTGCCATCTTCACCGGCATCGTCACCCTCGGGATCATTGTGGTCGGCTTCATCTTCAACGGGGTGATGTAGCGCGGATCTTCCGCTTCCGGTCAAAAAAAAATCCCGCAAACAGGCATGGTTTGCGGGACGGCTTTCAGAATGGTTATTTTCTGGTTATCTGAAACTTATACCTAATCCCGTGGTAAACACGCTGTAATTGGCTTTGGTGTAATCGAACTGGATCGTCAGGACGCCGAGTTTAAGCCTCATCCCTGCATTCAGCCGGAGATCCTTATGATTCTGGATCGTGACATCGAACGGATCCTTATAAACATCGCCGTCGGTGACCACGACCTGTCCGAAATAAGCGCTGCTGGCATCCGTTTCCAGACGGCTGATGGGGAAATTGCCCTATGAGGCCTACATTGGCTTTGCTGTTACTGTATCCGATCCCTTCATAAAAGGTGATCACGGGCAGGGTCTGGGAAGCAATGAGGTTTATCGTCCAGGCCTGTCACGCCCACCTGAATTTTCTGATCCTTGAACATCAGCGGATCGGTGGTCAGATCCTGGGCATAGCTGTCGGGTTCAAAGTTGACATTGGCATAAGTTTTCAGGCTTGGTGTAACCGCCCTGGACGCTGACATCGAGAACAGGAAGATGTTTAAGCCCGGGAATATGCTGAAGGATGCTGTGTTTCAGTCCGACGCCCCACAAGACCGATGCTCCCGTAACTCCCGAAATCGAGGTTCGGGAGGAACCTGACCGACACTTCCGTTCCCAGGGGAAGCCCGATGCCCAGCTGGGCCATCGGCAGGGGAATGAAATTCATCCCTGTTCCGTTGGGAGCCTTATACTGGGCGAGAGTGACGGCTTCCTGGGTTCCGTTGTTGTCGTAGGTCGCCTGGTACATCAAATCCGGCCGGTCATCCGTCTTTTTACCGGCAATGGTCGGTGTGAGGGGATCCCCTTCGACCGTGGCGCCCAGTCGGAGTTTCGAAAGATCCATGGTACTGGCCGAAGGCGGTGCCCACGAGGTATTCAGTGTCAGTGTGACGTCAAAACCACCCAATTTATGAGGTTTAGCCGTATTATACCATCCTCCGTTCAGGTTGGCGGCAAAGGAATTTGCATAAGGAGAAAGATATTCCTTGAACAGGACCTGGGCATCATTGACACCACCTTTGATGAAATCCACTTCTTTGATTTGGGACCAGGACGGAATGACGAAGATGAATGCGAAAAGAGCAGTCAGCAACAGGGATCGTAATTTTCTCATAGCAGGACGTGATTTGGTTTAATATCTTGGTATTTTTCAGAACTTCCGGAAACCGGCGTTTTTTAATGCACATCCGGTGCTGCAATTCGATCGGAATATTTAACGAAATACCGGAAAATTGGTTACAATTTCGGCCGTACAGCGGATACCTGAGACAGACAGGTGAAAAAGTGAGGCGTGTTTCTTATCTTTACAGCTAATTTTGAAGGAATGGTTACAAATCAGCCTTTAGCGGACCGGATGAGGCCCAGGGATCTTGGATGAGTATGCCGGGCAGCGGCATCTCACGGGCAAGGACGGGATTATCCGGAAGATGATCGAAAGCGGGAATCTGAGTTCATTTATCCTGTGGGGACCTCCGGGTGTCGGGAAAACGACCCTTGCAAAAATCGTGGCCAACAAGCTCGACCGGCCCTTCTATACCCTGAGCGCCATCAATTCCGGCGTGAAAGATGTCAGGGAAACGATTGAAAAAGCGCGGCAGCAGCAGTTTTTCAACAAGCCCTCCCCGGTGATGTTCATCGATGAGATCCACCGCTTCAGCAAGTCACAGCAGGATTCCCTTCTGGGTGCCGTGGAACAGGGCACTGTGGTGCTGATCGGCGCCACCACGGAGAATCCTTCCTTCGAAGTGATCTCCCCTCTCCTCTCCCGATGCCAGGTCTATGTTCTCGAACCCCTCGGCAAAGAGGAACTCGACAGTCTGCTGCAGAAGAGCCCTGAAAGAGGATCATATCCTGAAGAATCTGGATATCGACATCCGGGAAAAGGAGGCCCTTTTCAGGTATTCGGGCGGTGATGCCCGCAAGCTCTTCAATGCACTTGAACTGGTCGTCAATGCCCAGGTCCCGGAGGGTAAGACGGGGAAGGTGACCGTCACCGATGAGAAAGTGAAAAAGATCATCCAGGAAAACCTGGCCCTCTATGATAAAGCCGGTGAGATGCATTATGACATCATCTCCGCATTTATCAAATCGGTGCGCGGAAGCGATCCGGATGCCGCCGTTTACTGGCTGGCAAGGATGATTGAAGGTGGCGAGGATGTCAAGTTCATCGCCCGACGGCTCGTTATCCTGTGCTTCCGAAGACATCGGTCTGGCCAATCCGAATGCCTTCCTGATGGCCACTGCATGTTTCCAGGCTGTGCATGTGATCGGCCTGCCCGAATCACGCATCATCCTGTCGGAAACGACCATTTACCTGGCTTCTTCACCCAAGAGCAATTCGGCCTATATGGCCATCGACAAGGCCGCCGGCATCGTGCGGAAAACAGGCAACCTGCCGGTACCTCTTCACCTGAGGAATGCTCCGACAAAACTGATGAAAGACCTCGGGTATGGCGAGCGAATACAAGTATGCCCATTCCTATCGAGGATCATTTCGTCGATGAGAATTATTTCCCGGAAGAGCTCAAAGAAAGGAATATTTATGAGCCCGGAGCGAATGCCCGCGAAAAGGAACACAAAGACCGGCTGAACCGGTTATGGAAAAACAGATATAAATAAGACTATGGAACTGATTAAAAAGATCGAAGGCATCAGGCATGCCGATTCGGGAAATTTCTTCCTACTGGCCGGACCCTGCGTGGTGGAGAGCGAAGCGATCATGATGCAGGTTGCCGAAACTGTGCTGAAAATCACCGACAAGCTGAAGATCCCCTATATTTTCAAAGCCTCCTACCGGAAAGCCAACCGCTCCAGGATCGATTCCTTCACCGGCCTCGGCGACGAAAAAGCCCTCAAACTGCTCGGCAAGGTGCGGGAGACGTTTCACGTCCCGGTGGTGACCGATATTCATACCGCTGAAGAAGCATCGATGGCTGCCGCCTATGCTGATGTGCTGCAGATCCCGGCTTTCCTCTGCCGCCAGACCGACCTCCTGGTGGCCGCTGCACGAACGGGACGTTTTGTCAACATCAAGAAAGGCCAGTTCCTATCGCCGGAAGCCATGCAGTTTGCCATCCGGAAAGTGGTGGAATCGGGGAATGAAAAGGTCATGATCACTGAACGGGGAACGACCTTCGGGTACCAGGACCTGATCGTCGATTACCGGGGCATTCCCGCCATGAAATCGTATCGGCAAACCCGTGGTGCTCGATATTACCCACTCCCTTCAGCAACCCAACCAGTCGAGCGGTGTCACCGGCGGCAGACCCGATCTGATCGAGACGATCGCCAGGGCTGGGATTGTGACCGGCGTCGACGGTATCTTCATCGAAACCCACCCCGACCCTTCAAAAGCGCTTTCCGACGGCGCCAATATGCTGAATATCAAAAATCTTGAACATTTGCTGACAAATCTAACCAGGATTAGGGAAGTTGTCTTAAATTTGAAGTGACAACACCATTTTGATCTCAAACATGTGCACGGCATTCACCCAAATCACTGCCGATCCTCCTGTCTGTACCGGGTAGATCTTTCAACCGTTATCCGGGCCAGGAGGATTTACGAATTCCTTCAATATAAAAGTTCAACCATGAAAACCAGACTTTTTATCCTGTCGCTGATCCTGTTCACCGGGTCATTTGCCCTGAATGCCCAGAGTCTTGATAAAATCCTTGACAAGTACTACGATGTCATTGGAATCGATAAACTTTTAACGACCAATTCCATCGTCATGAGGGGAAAAATCATCCAGACCGGTACGGAGATCCCCACGGTGATGTACCAGGAGAGACCGAAAAAAATGCGGATGGAAGCTGAAATACCCGACGGGACAAAATTCATCCAGGCCTATGACGGCAAGGAAGGCTGGGCCATCATGCCCTGGACGGGCAGCCAGGATCCCCAGGCGATGACTGAAGAACAACAGAAAGCACTTGAGCAGATGGGCGACATCGAAGGGGATTTGTACAACTGGAAGAAAAAAGGCTATGATGTCACCCTGGAAGGCACGGAAAAGCTTGACGGGGCCGATGTCTATAAGATAAAACTGGTTAAACCTTCAGGCGATGAATATGTCTTTTATCTCGATAAGAACAAGCATATCATTCTGAAGGAAGACGCCAAAGTCAATGTCCAGGGAACGAAGGTGGAGACGAACATCTATTTCAGTGATTTCCGCCCCGTGGACGGGATGACCATGCCCTTCAATATCCAGACCAAAAAGGATGGTCAGCTTTTCAGCCAGTTCATCATTGAGGACATTGAAGTGAATCAGGATATCGACGATTCGCTGTTCGAAAAACCCGGTTCGTCCAAATAGAAGGAAGAAAAAAGCAGCCGGCCTGTAAGCCAGGTTCTGTATCCCGCCGAAACGGGATCTCTGTCATTTATCTATGCGACCTACCCCCCGGCATCGGACGGGCCGTCCTCAAACGCCGGTATACATGGTCTTACAACCCGCAAGGCGAACGGCTCCGGATGTCACCACCCGGACCGGTGAGCTCTTACCTCACCTTTTCACCCTTATCCCGACGCGAACGTCGGGACGGTTATTTTCTGTTCCGCTGCTATGCCCTCACGAACATCTTCCTTTCGGAAGTGCGGTGCCCTGTGTTGCCCGGACTTTCCTCCCTGATCACTGAGGCCAGGGCGACAAAGCGGCCTGCTGCGATGCAAAATTAGCAAAAAACAGCGAGGATGCCGCATTATTGCGGGATGATCACCATCGTTGCACCATAGCCATATTCCCGGAATGAAGCATCCTGGTATTTCAGTTCGGGATACTGCCGGTCGAGGGTGCGCCGGATCTCATGCTTGAGCTTGCCGTTGCCCACACCATGGATGAAGACGATACGCCGTAATTTATGGATAATGGCGGTGTCCAGCGCCGTTTTAAAACGCCCCATCTGGATCTCGAGAATTTCACCGTTGCTCATTCCGCTGTTATCGTCCACGAGCGATTCGATATGAAGATCCACCTCTTCGATGCCGGGCTCCCTGACATTTTTTCGGGGAACGATTTTTTTCTCCTTTTCCTCCTTCAGGGCGATCAGCTCACGAAGATCGCCCGAAACCAGCTTATCTTCATAGCTGTTCCCCCGCCTTTTGCTTGAAGGAATACAGGGTGAATACCGCGGCATCTTCATCGAAATAGTCATTTTCCGACAACGCTTCACCGGAAAAGATCGACGAAGGCTCGATTCGCAGGGTCGTTGCTGCAGGTTTAATGGATCGGAAAAAATGGTTCCCGTAAAACAATAAGCCTGCATTCAGCCGGATTTCTTCTTCAACCCTGAGTGTTACCAGACGCCCCAGGGAAACCTTCGTGTCGGGCTCCAGCATCCCGTGGCCAAAGATGAGTTCCTCCCCCTCCTGGTTCCGGGAAATGACATAATATAAGATGATAGGTCGAACTGTTGATGAGGAAAGTATTGATCACCGAGCTTTTTGCATCGAGGGTTAAAGCCAGGGCCACCTCTTCATCCTCAACGGGATATTCCTCGTCCGGCTCCGCTGGCCACCGGAAGCGTTGCTTTTCAGGCTCAGTCCGTGGTTCCGGTCCGGACTTCTCCTCCCCTGTTTTGACAAGCTCGCTCAGCAGAACCGGAATATCAAAACCATCGCTTGTGCTGACCAGTGCCGTTTTCTTATCCGTAAAAGCGACGATGTCCCTCCGCCCACATCATTCAGGAATTTCACCCTGTCACCTGTTTTAAATTTCATATTGTTTCGCTTTATATGTTCCCGGCATATCCCGGTATCCGCCTGCCGCATGCCAAAAAGCACCGGCAGGTTAAAACTTCTGATTTTCCAGCAAATTTAGCTAATTTTGCCCATCTTTTAATGATGAAGAGACCCGATCAGATATCGCTGAGTGAATTTACCTACGATCTTCCGGAAGAGAGGATCGCCAAATTCCCGTTGCCGCACCGAGACCGGTCGAAGCTTCTTGTTTACCGCAATGGCAGGATCGGCGAAACTGTTTTCCATGAACTGCCTGAGATCCTGGACAGCAGGTATCTCCTGGTTTTCAATGATACGCGAGTGATCCATGCCAGGATGAAGTTCAGAAAAAGTTCCGGTGCTGCCATCGAGATCTTCTGTCTGGAGCCAGTGGACCCTGCCGATCATCAGCTTTCCTTCGGCTCCCGCGGGGAGAATGAATGGAAGTGCCTGGTGGGAAATGCCCGGAAATGGAAAGATGGCGAAGCGCTCACGCATGCGTTTTCACTGCGGAGGGGTCACGGTTCAGTTCCAGGCGGAGAAGACCGGGCGGTCCGGCAATGCCTTCACCATCCGGTTCAGCTGGACGCCCGGCGATCTCACCTTTAGTGAGATCCTGGAAGCCACGGGAGAAACGCCCATCCCACCCTACCTCAAAAGGGAGGCGGTGCCCGCCGATTCCGAAACTTACCAGACCATCTATTCCCGGATGGAAGGCTCTGTCGCCGCCCCGACCGCAGGGCTGCACTTTACGCGGGAACTTCTCCAGGCCCTTGACCGGCGGGGGATCGAAAGACTCAACCTGACGCTTCATGTGGGCGCCGGCACCTTCACCCCGGTTAAAAGTGAAAATGCCGCCGAACATCGCATGCATATTGAAAAATTCCAGGTGAGCCGGGAAACCATCGAAAAGCTGCTTTATTCCAGACAAACAGATCGTCGCCACCGGCACCACCTCCTGCCGGACCCTTGAAAGTCTTTACTGGCTGGGCGTCAAGGCTCTGACCGGATCCGGCGAGGGAAGTCATGGTCATCTCGGGCAATGGGAAGCCTGGGACCTCCCCGGGTGATATCCCGGTGGATGAAGCCCTTCAGGCTTTGGCGGAACTGGCTGGCCGGGAAGCCGGTCAGACTTCTCAAGCTTCGACCGGAATCATGATCACCCCGGGGTACCGGTTCAGGATGGTCGGGGGGCTGATCACCAATTTCCACCAGCCGGCAAGCACGCTTCTCATGCTCATCGCCGCCTTCATTGGCGATGACTGGAAAAAGGTTTACCGGTATGCGCTGGATCACGATTTCCGGTTTCTCAGTTATGGCGACAGCTCCCTTCTGCTTCCCTGATTCAGCCTGATGATCTGTTCCCGGCGAGGAACCAGCGGTTTTCCTTCAGCGTTCTCCGGCAAGTTTTTTCAGAAGAGCGGAAAATTTCAGGATATCCTCTTCCGTCGTGTCATAGGATGTCATCCATCGCACTTCCGAACGATCTTCATCCCAGACGTAAAAAAAGTATTCCTTCTGAAGACGGGGAATGATGTCGGGAGGGACCAGGGCAAAGACGCCGTTGGCCTGCACTTTCTGAGTGATGGTCACCCCGGGGATGCCCGTCACACTGGTCTCGAGCAGCCGGGCCATGCGATTGGCGTGGGTGGCATTTTTTCTCCACAGATCGTTCTCCAGGTAAGCAATGAACTGGGCCGATATAAACCGCATTTTCGAAGAAAGCTGCATACCCTGTTTCCGGCGGTATTTGAAATCCGTTGCCAGGGCGGGATTGAAAAACACGACTGCTTCACCATACATCATGCCGTTCTTCGTCCCCCCGAACGAAAGGACATCCACAGCGGCGTCCACGGTCAGCTCACGAAGGTCACAGCCGAGTGATGCCGCCGCATTGCTGATCCTGGCACCGTCCATGTGAACCAGCATGTTGTTGGCATGGGCAAAATCGCAAATCGCCCTGGTTTCCTCAATCGTGTAAACCGTACCGAGCTCCGTGGATTGTGTCAGGGAGATGACGGCAGGTTGAACGTGGTGTTCAAAACCGATACCGTGAATGTGTTTTTTTATGCCATCCACCGTCAGTTTGCCATCGGGGGAAGGGACCGTCAGCAATTTGCAGCCGGTGAACTTTTCAGGGGCCCCGCATTCATCGGTATGGATATGTGCCGTTTCCGGGCAGATGACGGCATTGAAAGGCTGGGTCAGGGCATCCAGACCCAGAACGTTAGCCGCTGTGCCGATAAAGACAAAAAACACCTCTGCCTCGGAACCGAAGGTCCGGCGGATCATCTCAATGGCTTTCCGGGTGTAGGGGTCATCACCATATGCAATGGTGTGGCCGTCATTCACTTCAGCCATGGCTTTCAGGATCCCGGGATGGACTCCCGCATTGTTGTCACTGGCAAATCCTCGTTTATTCATAATTCAGGGTGGTTCAGGTTGATAACATGCTCGACGTTTGGTCCCGGCAGAACAAGCCATTCATCCCGGAGATAGCCGGTTACCGGGAAAGCCTAAAATTAGAAATTTACATGAAGATAAAAAAGCCGTGGACACGCCATTTCCAGCAAATCTGCCAAAAAGCGTTTTCATCAGAAAAACCGGAATGAAGCAGCCCGTAAATTTGGTCACCGCGAAGTTCTCATGTAACTTTGCCAGAAAAGAAGTTATGGACAAGACGAAGAAAGCCGGGAGATATCACAGGATCTACCTCCAGCTGACCGATCTGCTCACCAAAACCTCCGATCCGCTGGCGAGGATGGCGACCATCAACGCCCTTCTTTACCATAAAATGGACGGCTTTTTCTGGACGGGATTTTACCTGCTGCATGACGGCGACCTCATTGTGGGCCCGTACCAGGGTCCCGTCGGCCTGCCAGGTCCTGGCGAAGGATACCGGCGTCTGCTGGGCGGCCATCAACAGGCAGGAGGCGGTGATCGTTCCGGATGTGGAAAAATTCCCTGGACATATTGCCTGTGATTCCCGTTCGAAATCCGAGATCACCGTTCCCCTGCGCGACAGAAACCGGGGCGATCACCGGCGTCCTGGATGTGGACAGTTCGCAGTATGAAAATTTTGATGAAACCGATGCGGCCGAGCTGACCAGGATCATCGCTCTCGTCCATACATCAAAGGAAGAGACCCTTGCACTGAGGGAGTCCCTCCTGGTGAGGAAGTGAGGATTGAACGAAGCAGCTGAAATTTATTTTCCTTTTCTCCAGCCGTTGAAAAGGTAAAAGCGGCGGCGTCTCCTGACTTCGCCTTCCGGCGGAAGGAGGGGCTGGCTCACATAACGGATGTCTTCGATGGTGTAAAATGCTTTCGGATTGTATTGCTTGATCAGGGAAATGGCATTGTCGATATCCTTGCGCTTGACGATGATGAAGATCACATTGACATCATCATATTTCCCATGGGCATCGACGGTGGTGGTCCCGTATCCCTTCGCGTTGAGCGCTTCCGAAAGCCCTTCGATTTCCTTGCGGGCGATCACCCGGATCAAGCACCACCCCGATGGCCAGGCGTTCTTCAATGAGCATGCCCACGAAATTCCCCGTGGCAAACCCGCCGGCATAAGCAACGTAACACAACCAGTTGTTGAGGTGCTGCATGATATTGCTGATGGCGATAATCCAGACGAGCACTTCGAAGAAATCCGAGAATCGGCGCAACAAGACGGTTTCCACGGGTAACGAAGATGATCCGGATGGTCCCGATGGAGACATCGGTGATTCGCATCAGGAAGATCATAACCGGGAGAAAAATATAGGAAAACCAGGGAGAGGCAATGAATGTCCGAGGAAAACATATCAGGAAATGGTATTTATAAGTTCAATAATCTTGTCGAGGGAATAGGGTTTGGTGAGCAATTCATCAAACCCCGCATCACTGAAATCGTCGAAAAACAAACTGGGGTTGTGCGCGGTAAGAGCCACGATGGGAACCAGCCGTTTGGGTTCGGGGAAATCTTTGCCGGATCTGTTGACATGTCTCCAGACCGTTCATCACCGGCATTTCAATATCCATCAGGATAAGATCAATATCATTGTTTTCGAAGTAATCGAGGGCTTCCTTACCGTTTTCAGCCTGTACGGATGAATGTCCCAGAGTTTTAATGAGTTCGGAAAGAAGAAGCCGGTTTGTAAAAATATCATCAACGATAAGTATATTTAATTTTCTCATATAATGTCGGGTAGACTGAATTTCAGGGGGCAAAGATAATCATTTTATCAGCCAAGTTCACTCAGGGTTTTTATTATATCCATACTTTTTATGGTGATCCGGGAACCTGTGATTTCAATGATTTTATCATTTCTGAATTCAGTGAGAGTCCGGATAAAACTCTCCTTGGTAGTGCCGGCCAGGTCGGCCAGTTCTTTGCGGGTGAAGGGAATGGAAAAAGTTGTATCCTTGAAAACGTCCCTGGCAAAATACAGGATGACATCGGCAACCCTGCCGGGCAGCTGTTTGTGGGCCTGGCTCATCAACCGTTCGAAGATGAACAGGCCTTCCATGACTCAAAAGGTTGAGAAACTGCATGGCAAACCTGGCATTCGCCAGAAGGATACTCTTGAAAAGGATATAATCGATTTCACAGATTTCAGAATCATAGACGGCAGTGGCAGAATACTGGTGGACATTTTCGCCAAAAACCGACAGCAGTCCGAAAAAATCACCTGGCGGAAGCCACTTTCAGAATGACGATCTTTTCGTTCCTTCCTTCCCGGAAACTTTCACCAGTCCCGACTGGATAAACAGGATCCGGTTGATGAGTGAATTCCGGCGAAAGATGGTATCCCTTTTCGTGTACCGGACAACATTGAGCTTTTCCCTCAGCTGGGCCCTCTGGGATTCCTCCAGAAGATGCTCAAACGGAATGGCAATATTTGCATTGCCCAGGTGGCCTGTATTTCCCGGAATAAACATCAATTTATTTTAGGACTAAAGTACTAAAATTTGTCCAAAACAGGCGCCCTGCGAATTTAATTTCGTCTCTTTTGGGGGTGCCGGTCATGGTTTCTGGAGGAACGCGGAAACGGGATGAGAGGGCTTTATGGGGGATCAAAAACTTCAGAAATGGTGATTCAGATCATTACCCTTATTAAGTTATTTCATCCTTTATGGGATAATAAGCTGCTCTTCGTCATTATCTTTGTGGCACGACAAAGTAGAAATTAAAAAATTCATCTTATTTTTACCTGGGCTGTAAAATCAATGATCATGGCTGATAAACAAAAAATTCTTGTCATTGACGATTCCAATACGAATGTGGTTCTCCTCGAAGCCATCCTGGGAACCCGGGGTTATAAGATCATGACGGCCCTGAGCGTCAGGGAAGCCATGGGGCTGATCAGGAAAGACAGGCCGCACCTCATCCTCCTCGACCTGCTCATGCCGGAGATCAGCGGATTCGAATTCCTGGAAGACATCAAACAGAATGAAAAACTCAGCAGCATCCCTGTGGTTGTTGTTTCAGCCCTCACTGACGATCTGAACATTGAGAAAACCCGAAAGATGGGAGCTGTATCTTTCATCCGCAAACCGGTTGACATCCGGACGCTGGTCGATACGGTCGAATCGGTACTCAAAAGCTGATCGCTTAACCTGCCGGCTCCCGTTCCTTCGTTCACTCCTCCCCCTGATCAATACCCGCATGAGCGTCCGGCCAACGGAACTTTTCATGCCGGCACCATTATGTGCCGGTACCGGGTTCAGGTGAGAGAGCTTGGAGGCGTTGAAAAACGCAGGTTCTGGCAGGCAGAAAAATTGATGATACCTCCTTGAATCACCCTATGATCCGGACTGAAGATGGCCGGCTCGGGATCCTGCGATTGAATACCATTGAACCGGAAAAGAGAATCATCTGCAATATTATTTCCCAAGCCCTGTTATTTAGCTGAATGGCATTGACTTCCTGCCGCGTTTTGTGTACTTTTATGAACTGAAGATAATTGAAACTCATGAATAACGTCGAGGATAACCAACATTTACAGCTCCAATTGAAGGAATCACTTCCGAAAGACCTGAGCCATGCCCTTTTTCCCTTACTGACAATGACATCATTGCCGGTGCTGATGACCGACGGGAAATCCAAAATCCTTGCGGCCAATCTCCCATTGCTTTCATTACTGGAATATGATCTTGATATCCTGAAGAGTAAAAAACTCTCCGACCTGGTCCATCCCGACGATATGGCTGTACTCCGGAAAATCCTGGGCGGCAAAAATCTTTTTGCTTCACCCCTTTTCAAGGTCAGACTGACCGATTCGGCCGGCAAAACGATTCCAATACACGCCTTTGTCGATCATGCCGGGGAAAAATACGCATCGGTGCAAATCCTGCACTTTTTCCCCGACAGAAAGAATGCCTCCTTCCATGAGCCCGTCATTCATTTCCCGGAAGACCTGCAGGAAGCCGGCAAGACGGGACTGTTCGAGATCGATATCAAACATCACCGGTTTTATGGATCTCAGGCCACATTTAAAATGCTCAACCTGGTCAATAAATCGGGAGTTGCCGACCTCGCCAAAGTTGTCGCCCTGATTTACAAGAAGAATGAGCGCGAGAAAATTGACCGTTTTCTCATGGCCCCCGAAACGGTTGACCGTTCATTTGAGACCGAATTCAGGATCAGGGCAGGGAAAGATGAGGAAAAGTCCATCCGGAACCTGCTGATGATCTGTTGCGTGGATCAGGAAGGCGACACCCTGATGATCCGTGGATTTTTACGCGACATCACCGCTGAGAAAAAAGTGGAGCGGGAATTGATCAGAGCCAGGAACAGAGCCGAAAACGGCGACCATTTCAAATCGGTCTTCCTGACCAATCTCAGCCATGAACTCCGTACACCGATGAATGCCATCATTGGTTTCTCCGAGCTTCTGAAGGCCGAGCAATCGGGGAATGAGCATGTCAATGAATACCTCTCCATCATCAAGAACAAAGGAAATTACCTCCTGTCACTGATCGACGACGTAATCGAGCTTTCACGTTTTGAGCGGGGTGATATGACCTTCCGGAAGAACAATTTTTCGCTGAAGCAATTTATGCAGGAGCTGTATGAAGAATTCGAGGCGAGGAAAATGGAAAAGGACAAGGGCCATATCGGGCTGATCCTGGACCTGCCGGATGAATACCTTGACCAGAATATTTACACCGACCAGGGAAGGTTGCACCAGGTTCTGGCCGGCATCCTGAGCAATGCCTTCAAATTCACCGAAAAAGGCCGTGTGGAGTTCGGATTTTCCATGTCAGAAAAGAATTATAAGTTTTACGTTTCCGACACCGGCATCGGACTCAGCGATGATGACCAAAGGCGGATCTTCAGCCGGTTTGAGGAAATTGAAGACAAGGCACTCACCAAACTGGGGGGAACCGGGCTGAGCCTGACGATCGCCAAAAAGATCATCGATCAGCTCGGCGGTAAAATCAAGGTCCGGTCCGAAGTCAATAAGGGATCCTGGTTCCAGGTCAGCCTGCCTGTGGAAACCCCGGTGAAAAAGAAGTCTGAAGTGAAAAATGAGCCGGGAAGCCTTAACGATATTAACTGGAAGGACAAAGTGGTGCTCATTGCCGAAGATGAAGAACTCAATTTCCGGTTTCTCGAAGCTGTCCTGCAAAAAACCCAGGCAAAAGTCTTACGTGCCAATAATGGCAAGGAAGCGGTGGATCTCTGCAAAAACATCAACCACATCGATATGATCCTTATGGATATCAAGATGCCCGTGATGAACGGCAATGAAGCGACCTTCGAGATCAAGCAGGAGCGGCCGGACCTGCCCATCATCGCCCAGACGGCCTTCTCCATCCAGGAAGAAATCGACAAATGCCGGGAAGCCGGGTGTGATGACTTCGTCACCAAACCCATCGACATCAAGCTACTGATCAATAAGATGAGTCAGTTCTTTCAGAAATAAAATGAGGCCTCATTGGCGGATCCAGTCCACCACCTCTTCCGAATCCGGTTTTTCTTTTGAATAGATGACATTCACCAGGTTGCCCGTTTTCATCGATCAGGTATTTCTGGAAGTTCCATTTCACTTCAGAATCCATTTTTCCGTTTTCCTTCTTCGAGGTGAGCCATTTGTATACCGGGCTCATATCATCCCCCTTGACCGAAATTTTTGACATCATCGGAAAGGTGACACCGTAATTTTTCGTACAGAACTCCTTGATCTCATTATTGGTACCGGGTTCCTGGTGATTGAAATTATTCGCCGGGAAACCGATGATGATGAAATTGTCATCCTTGTATTTTTCATAAAGACTTTCCAGATTGGCATACTGCGGTGTGAAACCGCATTTCGAAGCGGTATTGACCACCATCACTTTTTTTCCTTTGAGCTGGCTGAAGTTGAAGTCATGACCATTGATGTCCTTCACGGTGAAGTCGTAAAACGACGACTGAGCGTTGGCCAGTAGCGGGAGCATAACGATCATTGACAGAATAATTATGAAGTTTTTTCATGATTGTCTTGATTATTGTTTGATGATCGAACCGGCAGGTTTCCGGAACGGTTCATCCCAAAATTTATTAGCTTTGTTTAAACAAATCGACTGTCTATCTGGTTCAAATTACAAAAACGCATGGATCACCGCATACTTTACAAGATCACCGTTACCGGGCGGGTACAGGGGGTCGGATTCCGACACAGTGCACGCAGCAATGCCCGCTATTATGGCCTCACCGGATACATCAAAAATGAATCGGACGGGAGCGTTTATATTGAAGCGGAAGGATCGCGTAATCAGCTGGATGAATTTGTGGAGTGGTGCAGGAAAGGGCCGGGCATGGGTCATGTGGATGATATCCGGATCGATACCTCCTTACCGAAAAATTACAGCTCCTTTGAGATCCGGTATTCGTGAGATCCTGTTTTCATTGTCGTTTAATCCCTCACCAGGGCCAGATTTTCCCGGCGGAAGAGTGCAGCGGCAGAACTGATCATCAGCCACGCCGTCAAACCCAGGATCAGGAGTGAGATCATGATCAGAACCATATCGCCTTCGGCCATAAACAGGAAGAGATTTTCCACCATGGCCCAGATTGTCAGGAACAGCATGATGAGCATCGGAATGAAGGCGTAGAGGATATTCAGTCCTTTCAACCTCATATATACCGTGACGATACCCAGGGAGAGCGCAGCGAGCAGCTGGTTCAGTGAGCCGAACAACGGCCAGAGCATCATGGCTCCCTGACCCCCGGGTTTAATGAACGTCATCATGGCAGCAGCCACCACGATAACCAGTGTAGCCACGTAACGGTTATGGAAAGGGCGGGTTGTGATCCCGTTGGTATTTGTGAAAATTTCCTGCAGGGAAAGACGCTGGATGCGGGTAGCACTGTCGAGGGTGGTATTGGCAAAGCTGACGATGAAGACGGCGATCATGGCCTGTCCGACTTTCATCGGGATGCCGAATGACCTGAACAGGTTGGCCGCACCGTTCACAAATGCGCCCAGCTTAGCCGCGAAGCCGTTTGCGGAGGCCCAGCTGCCGTAGTGCTGAAAGAAAGCAGCAGCACCCGCCGCTTTCCCGTCAGGTCCGGCAGTCATCCCAAGACCGCCGGCGATAGCCATGAGCACGAGAACAGCCAGAAAACTTTCGGTCAGCATTCCTCCGTAACCGATAAATAGCGTATCTTCCTCTCGGTCCACCTGTTTGACCGTCGTCCCTGAGCTGGCCAGCGAATGAAAACCGGAAACGGCCCCGCAGGCAATTATGATGAACATGATGGGTGCCAGGGAAGGCACATCAGAATCCTTTGGCAAAGGCGGCGTGGTTGATGGCCGGGGCCGTGATGGCGGGATGGGCCACGATCAGTCCGAGAACGATCAGCCCCATGGCCACGATCAGCTGGTGACTGTTGATGTAATCACGCGGCTGAAGAAGGATCTGCACAGGGAGGGTCGAGGCGATAAAGACATAGATGAACAGCAGAACGCACCATGTCACGATGGCCACCTCGCGGCTGAACGGAAGGACAACGGGTAAATACACCCCGGCTATGATGGAAGCGTACATCAGGACAAGGGCAATAAGGGAGAAAACGAGGTCGCTTTTCCCGCGACGTATCGACCGGCCGAGCCAAAGGGCAACAGGGATCTGGAACCAGACCGGAATAACCGACTGGGGATACATGATGAAAAGTGTCGCCACAATGGCCGCAAATACCGCCAGGACGATGAAAAGCAGCAGTTGCATGATAAACTGGAAGGCATAACGTGTTGAAGGGCTGACCAGCCGGCCCGTGAGCTCCCCGATCGTTCTCCCTTCATTGCGGGCCGAAACAATAAGGGTGGTGAAATCATGGACCGCACCCATAAAAATCGATCCGAGAAATATCCACAGGAAAGCCGGCAGCCATCCCCAGATGATCCCGATGGCGGGCCCCACGATGGGCCCGAGTCCCGCTATGGTGGTAAAATGATGCCCGAAAATGATATTCCGCCGCGTGGGTACAAAATCCACCCCGTCATTGTAAACATGAGACGGCATGGCATTGCGTGACGACAGCCTGAAAAGTTTTCTTCCGAGATATCTGCCATACGTCCGGTAAGCAACCAGGTATCCTGCCAGTGCCAGGATTGTCAGCGTCAGGGAATTCATGACCAAAAAATTTCCAGCTAAATTAATCAAAATCCATCCGTTTGGTTTAATTTGGCTGATGAAAATAGGCCGGATTGGAATAAATTTAACTTCAAAGTTGTCAAACAACTAAGTAATTCAATGCTGTGTTGAAACAGTTGACGGAAAAAGATCTGACAGATCAGATTAAAAAAGGGAACATCAGGGCATTCAACGAGTTTGTAAAGAGGTTTGAAAAACCTGTTTCGAATGTTGTCATTGGAATGCTCGGAAATACTCCGGAAGCTGAGATTATTGCACAGGATGTTTTCATTAAGTTCTTTCAGACGGTTGATAAGTTCAGGCAGGAGTCAAGTATTAAGACGTACCTGACCCGGATGGCCATAAACCTCTCGCTCAACGAGATTAAAAGACAGAAACGCACGCGCGACAAGGTGGTTTACGGCGATGACCTCACCCTTCAGATGCAGGGAGAGGATCATAATCCCGGGGAGGACTTTGACCTGAAGGAAGCGGTGGAAAAAGCGCTTCAAAAACTGGATTCCAGGCAGCGGAGCGTCATCATTCTCAGACTGATCGAGGGATACAGCACAAAGGAAACGGCCCGGATGCTGAAGATCCCCCAGGGTACGGTTCTTTCCCGGCTTTTCCGGGCCCAGGAACAACTCAGGGAATTGCTGAAAACATATTTATAAACCATATTTGCCAGTCATGAGAAAAAAAAGACAGAGATTTATGTTCAGAAAGGCCCTCCGGTTCCATAGCCGTGAGAGCCGGTACGAACAAAAAACAAATCCTGCTTTTGAACAGGACTTCATGGAGTGGAAAAAACTTGAGGCCGGCCTGGGCACCGTGCAGTTCCGTTTCAGGAACGGGTTTTCCGACCGGGTGACCTCCAGGCTGCTTACCCTCATGGAAAAGGACCCCATGCGGGAATTCTATTACAGCCTGTCGTCTCTGCTGCCCAAAATTGCCTATTCGTCACTGGTTGTTCTGGTGCTGCTCATGGTGACCATCCTTGTCATACACGGGCAGTTGGATCAGACCACACTGCTGGGAACCGAAAAAATCGACGATTCGAATTTCATCAGTTATCTCATTTTTCAGTAACGAATAATGAACATGACGATATCTTCCGGTCGCCGGTATCCCAATTGCCCCGGGACGCTCACTCACCGGCCAATCCTGAAACCTTCTTCAGATAAATAACCGCTTTATGAAAACCAGAGCCATTTTAACAGTCCTTATCTCCCTCCTTACCGGTTTTGCCATCGGGTTTCTCACATCAAGCCAGATCACAAAAATGAGAACCCGCGACATTCACAGTATGTCGTCGGTGGAGGCCTTCAAGGCCCGCACGTTCAGCGTCATTGAACCCACCGAAAAACAAAAAGAGCAGATCATGCCCATTGTGGAGGAATATGCGGTCAAATCGGATTCATTGCGGAAAAATGCCAATAAAGATTTCCACGTCCTGATGGACGAATTTCATTCCCACCTCGAACCCTTCCTCACCGCCGAACAGATGCAAAGGCTTCATGAGTTCCCGAAATACGTCGCGAAAAAGTACAAACACCATTAAGCCGCCCCATACCTCAGGGCAGCGATAAGCCGGGTCATTTGTCCTTTCCGGGGATCCCGGTGATCTGCAAACGGCCCCGGATGCCAATCTTTTCATCCTTGATGCATACGAGCGAAAGCATGCTTCCGGTAAACTGGTTTTGCACGACGCCGTCAATGTCGGCCGCGGACCGGATCCGGTTAGCGATCCCGGTGGCCAGCGCGTCCGCCTCACAGGCCGACGGACAGACCACCGTTACACTGTCGGCCTTTCCCAGAGACACCGAGTGACCGAACATTCCAGAGGAGGTGCAGATCCCTGCCGGTGTAACCGAAGGGGTAAGTTGCAAACCAAGCCCGTCGAACCGGTGATTTTCGCCGGCCTCAATGCTCAGGGTCAGTGTATCGAGAACCTTCAGGTAAATATCTCCCCCGTTCTCAACGACATATTCGCCGGGCGTGAAGGTCCGTTCCAGGAACAAGCCGGTTTCCTGGGCGATCATTCCTGCCACCGCCGCCATGGGACCGGTGCCGGCGATTTTGCCGGCGTTCTTCATCGCTGCGATCACGGGAGGATCTTGCAGTAAAACAGGTATCGGCACAAATGACTTCAGGAAGGCAGGGAAAGCACGAATATAGTCCACCAGTGTTTTCCGGAGCCCGGCCACAAATTCCCTCACCGCAGGTTCCATGCCGGTCGTGTAGGCTTTATGGTCCACGCCGGTCCACAGATCGGTTTCCCCGGCCACGATCCGGAACCCCCTGAACCGTCCCTGGTTCATCCTGTTGCGGTACAGCCGGGGCTCGTACATCTCAGTTAAAGTTGAGTTCAAAGAGCTGCAGCGGGCAGGCTTTCAGGCAAAGTTCGCAGGCGATGCATTTTTCGGGACGGAAAAGCAGTTGCCGCGTCACGCTGTCCATGGTCAGTGCATCGGCAAAACATACGGCGGAACAACTTCCGCAGTGAATACATTCTTCCTCCTTCAGCAGGATGCTCTTTTTCACCGGGCTGATTCTGATGTTGAGGCTTTCGATATAATGCACCGCGCTGTCGAGATTTTCTTTCGGGGCCCGGAGCTCAACGAGGAGTTTGCCTTCACGCCCCGGGGTGATGTCGGCATTGAGGATATTCACAATGACGTCATGATCCTTGATCAGCCGGTAAGTGAGCGGGACATCGACCATATTGGCCGGAAACGACAGGATTAATCTTTTTTTCATGGCTATCTCCTTTCCAGTGATTTTAATGATGTGCCTGTGGGGAAGGGTTCCAGCGGCCTGGTCAGCTCGAAATTCTTCTCCACGATCCATTTTTTCAGTTCCAGGGCGATCTGCCTGGCCTTGACCACGCTCGACATGGAGGCGGTCCTGACTTTCTTCCCCCCGAGGGTTATCGATCCGGAGAACAGCTCGCTGTAGCGCACCTTCCCGATGGCCGGATGATCAGGCTTGCTGTAGTCACAAACCGTGGTGGTGATCTGGTCGTTTCGCACCGAAACCCGGCGGGCCATGTCTTCATCGAGCACCGGGATGGGGATGCCGATGCCGATGAAAATGCTGACACCGTATTTCTCGAAGTAAGCCGCTTTCAGGTAATCGGTGCTCATTTCCCTGGCATTGCCAATGACCGACAAGTGTTGCGGAATTTGTTTCCGGGATGCCGAACTCGTTTTTCGGACCGGTCGTCTTGAACTGCGTTCCGAACCAGGCCACATAGCCCTGTGCGCCGCAAAGAAACAGCCGGGTTCCGATGCCGATCGTCCGGAGGTCGGGATCATTGAGCAGCGGACTCAGCTCCCCCGAGGTCGAAAACGTGGCATTGCCGATATTGGGCAGCAGGGATCCCATGTAGGTGTAAATCATCCGTCCCGACGAATTCACCGCACAGGGATAATTCTGATACGCATTCCGGGGATTGAACATGATCATTTCATTCACCCCCGCCTTATTGATGGTGGTCTCTATCTCGGTTTCGGGGTAACAATCCGTGCCTTTGGCGGAAGCCTTCAGCCTGACGTCTTCACCCGCAATGAGGGATTCGATCACATGAGCCCCTCCGTATTTTTCATTGAACGGATTTACCTCGGTGGCCCCGATGTAAACATCCACGGCAGCGATCCCCGAATGCACCGGGACATTGTTCAACGTGACCCGCTCCATCCGGATCGGGGGGTTGGAATGCCCGAAATTCATGAACATCCCTGACGAACACATGGGGCCGAAGGTGGCCGTTGTGACCACATCCACCTTTTTGGCAATTTCCTCCGGGGTATGGGTCTTTGACATGGCCGATACCTCTTCGGCTGTCAGGACGACGGCTTCACCGTTCCTGATTTTCTCATTGATTTCTTCAAATGACTTTTTTACGCTCATGGTATTGCAGTTTATTCAAAATAAGACATACCGGCAGATTTACCGGATGAATGCAAAATGGCTGAGAATGTCACCGAAATCCGAACATTATCGGATAACAGGACATACCTCCTCCTGCGGTAAGCAGGTGACGGTCCGTAATCTTTTCAGTATTTTTGCAATCAATTTATAACCCCCGGAATACACCGGGACAGGTATTAGCACCTTTTCCCAAAGCGGGCTGGTTGCTAGAGGTTCACAGAGCCTGTTCTCTCCCCTCTTCTATATAAATCAACGACCTGTAAGGAAGCAGTGATTTATTTGAAAGGTAAAAATAATATTTTTCTTAAATGAAATTAGGTCTGAATATTTTATATTTTATACTCTGAATTAGTTTTTAGAATGAATCTGCAATGTAAAATGGCTTGTTCTTAAAATTATATACCAAAACAGGTTCAGCATTCCAAAAAATTAAAATTATGTTAACCAATTTGTAAAATTCCGCTAAATATGTTATATATTTATCTATCTGTCATTTAATAAAAAAACAGATTTTTCTAACCATCTGTTTTTTTTCACGGACACTCCGGCCAACCTTCTTCGGTTAACGACGTCCATATCCCCAAGCATGAAGAAGGGTACTCAGAAGACAACTTGTATCATGTTCTCTTTATTTCTCATTGTCATGAAGAAATATGGAAATCCACCCCCAAAAATGGGAGGAGGAAAGGATAATCCCGACATAAATTTCGGAAAAACCGATCGCCAGGATAATTTTTTGGAGCAGGGTCAGGAATCTGAGAGAACAGGATTTATCACGTGAAGCTGAGCGGTTCAGGATTCTTTCCGAACTCACCGCCACCGGAAATTATCTGGCGATCCCACATGGGCGGTATGAATTCGTCAATACCACTGGTCGGGCTTATCCGGATTCCCTGGAGCAAGGCGAAAGGTATGAACTGGTTGAAAGCCGTATATCCCCCTGACCGGAAGAAAGTTGAGAATTTTTGGATAAACCTGGATCACGACGCGAAAAAAATGAAATTGAATACCGGTTCGGCGGTCGGCAAAACAACATGAAATGGGTTCATGATGTGGTTTCTCCTCTGAAAACCACGACGGGACAATCCGGGGATATGTTGGAACAGTTACCGGATATCACCGACCAGATCAGGACAGAGAAAACGCTCCAGGAGAGTGAAAAAAAATACCGCCTTCTGTTCAACAAAATGATCGATGGTCTTGCCCTGCTTGACATCCTTCATGATGAGGCCACCAACCCGTCAATTACCGGTTTGTGAGTGTCAACCCGGCCTTTGAAAAATTCGCCGGTATCGATGCCGCCGAAATCCTCGGCAAAACACTGACCGAACTCCTCCCAGTTTTCAGCCGCGACCAAGCTTGGTTCAATCAATGCTTCGATCGGCCAGGCAATCGAGTTTTGATACTGAAATGTACGTTCCTGATAATGAAAGGTTTTACCGGGTTAAGGCTTTTGTTCATAAGAGAAAGACCGTGGCGGTCATTTTTGAAGATATTACCCTGATGGTGAAGACCCGGGAAACACTCCGGGAAAGTGAAGAAAGGTACCGGCTGCTTGTGGAAGAAAGCCATGCACTGCTCTGCGAACTAGAGCCCCGAGTGGAAATTTTCATTATGTCAGCCCGGAATACAGCGGGAACCTGGGGTATTCGAAATCCGCCCTGTTAAACCATTCGATCGCTGAAATTTGTGACCCCGGCATGAGCGAAGATTTCATGGCTGTTTGTCACGTGCGCAACACGCGACCACAGAAAAAGTACGGGGTGAATGCCGGTTTAAAGAAGCATCGGGAGCATGGCGACTGGTACAGTTATTACCTGAATTCCTTCAGCGATCAAAAAGGACGAAAACACATCAGCATGCTTACCTTCGATATTCATGACAAAAAGATCATGAATGAACGGCTGCAAAAGTATGCCAACGATCTCAAAGAACTCAACGCGACGAAGGACCGGTTTTTCAGGATCATTGCCCACGACCTGAGAAATCCGTTCAACGGTTTGATCGGGGCCTCTGACATCCTGGTTCATCATGCCGAGAGTTTAAATACGGAGGCCATCATAAAACTCAGTAAGGTGGTCCATGATTCAGCCATCTCCGGTTATTCGCTGCTCAACAACCTCCTGGAGTGGTCGAAAGCCCAGACCGGCAGAATCGAATTCAACCCCGAGAAAATCATTCTGAAAAATCTGACTCTTGAAAGTTTTGACCAACTGAAATCGATGGCCGTCAGCAAGAACATCACATTGAATGCGCATATCCATGAAGATCTCGTTATTGAGGCCGACCGGTACCTGATTGCTTCGATCATGCGTAATCTCGTCAGCAATGCGGTCAAGTTCACGCCGCCGGGAGGCCGGGTAACTGTCGATGCAGAGCCGGGAGACGAAGGTGTCACGATCATGGTCACCGACACCGGGGTGGGCATGACGCCGCAGAATGTATCCGGACTTTTCCAGATCGACCGGATGTATTCCACCAACGGGACCCACAATGAAAAGGGAAGCGGGCTCGGTTTACTGCTTATGCAAGGAATTTGTTGCCATGCACGGTGGCACGATCAGCACCAGGAGTGAGAAGGGAAAGGGCAGCACGTTCACCATCATCCTTCCGGTTTCCCCGGGAGGTCAGAGGTAGCATCCGGGCAGGACCTGCATGTGATCAGACTTTTTCCATGCTCGAGGTAGGGATCCATCCCTTTCTTCCGTCGCTGATCCGGATTTCATCCCAGCCTTCAAGGGTATTTTCGATATGCACCTTCGTGCCTTCGTGCAATACGAAGAGATCTTTACCGCTTTCCCGGGGCGCCGACTTGACCGTCTGGGAATCGCTCATGATGATCGCGGTGCCGGGCCTGCTGATCTGGCGGTCGCGCTGATAGCCGAACCAAAGGCACAACATGCTGAATACGAATACGAAAATGCCGGTATAAAATCCTGCACGGCGCAACCTGGTTTTCCGGATAAAAATATAGACCATGAATCCGGCGAATGAAAACAGAAATAAAACCAGGGATAACAGAACCCAGGTCCCGGGATGCAATTCAGAGATCATTTTTTGATACCAGCGAATGAAGAATAATTGGGGGACCTCATCAAAACGGTCGGTGAGCAGCGATTCGGTATAGTTCAGATTGGTCCTGATGTCGTCGTCATTAGGCTTCAGCAGGGCGGCCCGTTCATAGTACAACCGGGCCATACCCAGCTTATTGGAACGAAAATAGGCGTTCCCGGTATTGTAATACAATTCTGCGGAATGATAACCCAGGCTGTCGATCTTCAGGTAGGTATTGATGGCCTGTTCAAATTTTCCGTGCTGGTAATCCTCATTGGCCTGGCGGAACAGTGCTTCCGGATTCTGCGCCATGAGCGACACCCCGCTAAACAGAAACAGTATGATGAAAATGCGTTTCATTACTTTGCTGGCTTAATCGCGTTGAATTAAATATTTTCTTCCATCGCCGAGAGGATATTTTCCGCCCTGTTGTAGATGGCATTTTTATCGCCGGCGCCGCCGGGGGCGTACCGTGAAAATTCACAATCATCGATCAGGTTCCAGAGGTCCCCGGTCAGGTCTTCGGGCACATTTATCCCGTTGAGTTTTTCCTGGATTTTTTCCCGGGAGAGATCGGATGTATCCACACCGAATTTATCGGAGAGGTAACCCCAGCAGGCCTTAAGGATCTCCTCATAAAAGCCGTCATCGGGGGAAGTGAGAAGATGGCGGGCCATTTTGAGCCGTTGTACGGCCAGTTTCCGGGCTCTGCGGTTTCTGAGATAATAGACGTCGGCATGTTTTTTCATCCTGCTTCGCCTGACAAAGAACAGGACGATGATCAGCAGGATACCTGCCGGGAACACCAGCATCCACGCAGAATGGAGCAGTGAATGATCCTTTTTTCGCAGATCACCCGGGGAGGTCTTGATGAAGAGGATATCATTCCCCAGGTTTTTCACCTCATCGCGGAAAAATCCCTGCGGCACCTGTTGCATCTGGGCCCTCTCCTCACTTGCGCCTTCCCCGGTCACTTTGATCGTGAATTCCTTGCTCTTTTTGGTCACATATCGTGCTGATGCAGGATCAAAATAGGTGAATTCCACCGGGGCGATGCGGAAATTCCCCCTGTTTCGCGGGATGATGAGATACTCAAAGGTGACCGAACCGACCGAACCGGATGTGGTGTTATTGAATTTGGTCACTGTCTTGGGATCGAAAACATCCAGGTCGGGGGGAAAGTCCACTTTCAGGGGCTGGAGGAGCGGCAGATTGCCCGAACCCGACACGGTGACCTTCAGCGTGATCGATTCGTTGGTCAGGGACGTGTCGCGGGTGAGAGAGGCCGACATGTCGAAATCGCCCACGGCGCCATCGAAGGAGGAAGGGGCTCCCGGGGGAAGCGGCTTGACATGGATGGTCAACGGATTGGATTCAAAACTGTCGGGCACCGTCTGGTAGGAATTGAATGCATTGTCGAAAAAAGGATCATCGAAGATGTCGCCAAACGGATTGGATTTACGGCGGACCATTTTCTGGATCATCACATCCATATGAACGGGATCCAGTTTGAGGTCACCGCTTTTCTGGGCGGTCAGGAGCTGGCGGTTGATCACCTGGGAGCTGTATGTCAGACCATTCACCACGTCCCGGCCGGCAGCCTTGTCGGGCTCGAGGTCTTCATTCCAGAACCCTTCATAGGAAGGTGTTTTCAGGTTGGTGATCTGAAGCCGCTCCCTGACATAGACCTTGGTCGAAAGGACCAGTTGTTCGCCGACGTAGACATTGGATTTGGAAGGAATTTGCCTGACGATGACGGAT
This sequence comes from uncultured Bacteroidales bacterium, assembly GCA_963763215.1. Lineage (GTDB taxonomy): Bacteria > Bacteroidota > Bacteroidia > Bacteroidales > DASQZK01. The sequence goes on along the minus strand of CAVXNX010000029.1, from coordinate 68,498 downwards.
TTACCCTCCTGGGACGGAATGGATTTCCCCTGCGGACCTGTTGACTGGACCTTGGCCGTCCCCTGGATCACCCGGATCTTTACCTCGTTGGTCTGGTAGGTCTTCCCGTTGGCTTTGAGTGTGGCCGGGGGAATCACATAATCGCCCGCCGCGGCGATTTTCAGCATGTACGTATAGGATACCTGCATGGTATTCTGCAGTTTCCCGTTGATGTTACTCGATTGGTAAGAAACCATCTGGCTCGGACCGCCGAGAATCTGCACCCCTTTCACCGGGGTGATATTGACATCGCCCTGGACATCGCCCGAGATCGTATAACTGAAGGCTTCATCTTCCGTCACGACAGCCGGGGCATCGGCGGTGATGCCTCCCGTTTGTCCGTCAACCGCCAGGGTAAAGAGGCTGAACAGGAGGGCGATGAGGCCTGCGCGTGTTGCTATTTTATGATAAATCCGGTTTTTCATTCGTTTACCAGTCTTTGTCGGTCTTAACCTGATTGGCCTTAGCCTTTTGTTTTTCGTATTTCTTCAACGTTTGCAGTTCCTGCATCTGGATGGCCTGAAGCATTTTCTGGATTTCCTCCTTCGACATTTGTTTTTTCACCTCCGGCATTTCCTGCCCGTTCTTTTTTTGTCCCTGCTTCTGCTGTTCCTGCTGGTTTTGCTGCTGTTGCTGTTGCTGTTGCTGCTGCTTTTGTTGTTCCTGATTCTGCTGATCCTGCTGGTTTTTGTTTTGCTGGTTCTGATCCTTTTTTTCCTGGTTCTTCTGATTCTTCTGGTTTTTATTGTTTTGATTCTGGTTGTTCTGGTTTTTTTGTTGCTGCTGCTGTTCCCGGAGCTTTGCCTGGGCATAGACAAGGTTGTAGCGCGTCGCATCGTCGGCGGGCCGAAGCCGGAGGGCATGTTTGTAGGCTTCGATACTTTTAGCGTAATCACCCTGTTTAAGGTAGGAATTACCCAGGTTATGGTAGATATCGGCGACGGTCGTATCGTCGGCATCTTTATCTTCAGCAGCCAGGCGCTGGTAGACGGCGCCCGCATCCTTGTACTTGTTCTGTTTATAAAGGGCATTGCCCATATCATAACCTGCCGGAAGCGAAGTGCTGTCGGCATCCAGGGCTTTCCGGAACGCGATTTCGGATTCCGGATATGTTTTTTCATCATAGGCCTTCACCCCCTGCCGGACGTATTTTCTCTCATTCTGGGCATTCAGCACCAGGGGAACGCCCAGGAGCAGGATGGTGGCAATATGTCTCATTTTCATCTTCACTGGTTAAACAATTTAATCCTGGCGAGCCACCGGTTCCTCCGTTCCATGGTCAGAAGCGCCAGGAGGAGAAAGAGGATACCTGCCCCGAGGAAGTACTGGTATCGTTCCTCGTAATCGCTGTAAACCTTTGCCGTGATCTCGCCTTTCTGCTGTTCCTGAATTTTATTCATCAGTTCTGATAATCCGGCGCCGCTTCTCCCTGCCCGGATAAAGAAGCCGTTGGTGATGGATGAGATCCTTTTCAGGGTATTTTCATCCAGTTTACTCACCACGACATTTCCCTGTTTATCCCGGATATAGTCGTTGCTCCCCCTGGATACGGGGATTGGCACGCCGGCCGGATCACCCAGTCCGATGGTATGAATGACGATCCCCTTGTCCCTGGCTTTTTCCGCAGCCTCAAATACACCGGGTTCATGATTTTCACCATCGGTGATCACAATAATAGAACGGCTGCTTGCCTTCCCCTGTTGTGTTTCCGATTCGGGGGAAAAGGACCGGATGGCCAGTTGGATTGCCGCCCCGATATCTGTTCCCTGCTGGGAAACCATATCGGTCGACACCGAATTGAGGAACAGCCGTGCGGCGCCGTAGTCGGTGGTGATGGGGATCTGGGTATAGGCCTTGCCGGCAAAGACGATCAGACCGATTTTATCGCCATCGAGCTTGTTCAGAAGCCTTCCCAGTTCCTGTTTGGCCACCTCGAGCCGGTCGGGAGTCAGATCCTCGGCCAGCATCGAACGGGAAACGTCGAGGGCGATGATGATCTCGCTGCCTTTTTTCCTGACTTCCTTGAGTTTCGAACCGGTGCGCGGACCGGCGAGGGCGATGATCAGAAAGAGCAGGGCGATGACCAGGAACACGAACCTGAGATTGTGCCGGAATCCCGAGGCATCGGGCATCAAAACATCCTTCAGTTCCGGTGAAGCAAAAGTCCTTATCGCCTTTTTCCTCCGGGAAACCGCCAGGAAGTAAATGACGATCAGGACCGGGATCAGGATCAATCCGTATAATATTTCCTCATGTGCAAACCTGAACATAACGCGCTATTTATGGAATACTTTTCAACACCGTTAACCGCACCACCGACTCAAGAACAAGAATGACCACCCCGGCCAGCAGGAAGGGGAAATATTCTTCCTTTCTCCTGGAATAATTCTGGGTATCGAGGATCGTCTTTTCCATCCTGTCGATTTCGCTGTAGATCTCTTCCAGTTTTTCCTTGTCGGTGGCCCTGAAATATTTCCCGCCGGTCATATCGGCCACCTTATTCAGGACATCTTCATCGATTTCCACTTTCATCTGCTGGATCTGCTCTCCGAAAATGGTCTGGACGGGGATGGGGGCCGTGCCCTCCGATCCCACACCGATGGTATAAACCCGGATCCCGTAATCTTTGGCGATTTCGGCGGCTGTGAGCGGGCCGATGGATCCGGCGTTATTCACCCCGTCGGTAAGGAGGATGATGACCTTGCTCTTTGCCTTGCTTTCCTTCAGCCGGTTGACGCTCGTTGCCAGTCCCAGGCCGATGGCCGTTCCGTCCTGCAGCATGCCGAACTTCAGGTTGTCGATCTGCTGGATCACGACAGCCCTGTCGGAGGTCAGCGGACACATGGTAAAGCTCTCGGCGCTGAAGGCCACAACTGGCGAAACGGTCGTTGGGCCGTCCATTCACAAATTCCGCGGCAACGTCTTTGGCGGCTTCCAGCCGGTTGGGCTTAAAATCCATAGCCCGCATACTTCCGGAGACGTCGAGGCAAAGGGTGATATCGATGCCTTCCGTGGTGGTCTCGCTCCAGCTTTCCGTGCTCTGTGGCCTGGCGAAAGCGACGATGAGTAAGGCCAGGGCGATGATCTGCAGTCCGAACAGGACATGCTTGAGGATCAGCCGGAGGGGTGTCCCGGAATTTCCGAAAAACCCGAGTGACGAGATCTGAACCCCCGCGGTGCGTTTTGCATGCCGCAGGATATAAAACACCACGAGCAGCGGCAAAATGGCCATCAGATATAACAACCGCGGGTTTGCAAATTCAAAATTCCACATACCATTCATCCTTTTAACTCTCTTCGTCACTTTTCATGCTGACCTCTGCAGGCCGGGTCTTTTCCACGAAAAGATAGGCATTGTTTAAATTCGTTTCATTTTCAGTGGGCGTCGGATCCTCTTTGGCAAATTTCACCAGGTCCGACAGATTCAGCAGGCTTTCGAGCATTTCCAGCAAAAGGGTATCGTCGTAAGCGAATCGCCTGAACTTCTGCAATGTCTCTCCCGTTGTCGATTCCATGGCATCGATGCCGAACTGTTCCTGGACATACTGCCTGACGGTATCCGACAGGATGATATAATATTCCTTCACCCGGCCCTTCTGCCATATCTTCTCCTTCTTCAGTTGATCGAGCGATTGCAGGGCTCTGACATATGGCGGAACGATGACTTCCCGGCGAAGTTTCACCGGTTCTTTTCCCTTCATGCGCCTGACAAGCAGGACGATCAATGCGGCGAGGATCAGCAGGCCCAGAGCCCCCGGCAAGGTAGGGCAACGCTTCGCGGAAGGTTACCGGGGTGTTGATCACGGGCTTCACATCCTTTATGGCCGCCGAGGTGTCGACCGGCGGGGAATAAACGGTCACTTCCAGGCTGTCGGTGGTAAAGGTCTGCTGTCCGGAGGGCCGGTCGACCACGACTCCATAGGACGGAATGGTAAAGGTTCCTGAATCGAAGGAAGTGATAAGGTAACGGTAATTCAGCTTCAGCCGGTGATCCGTGTTGCTGCTGTCGACCGTACTGGTTCAGGATCTCGAAGTTCCCGCCGATGCTGTCGGCGGGACCGTTCACATAGACCCGGGTACCTCCGGGAGCATCGATACCGATGTTAAAATGCATCTGGGTCCCGATGAGAAGTGAATCGGCGTCGACGGAAGATTTTACGGCTAATATCCTGCGAATTCACCCTGGTCAGGATCATCAGCATGCCGGTCATCAACAGGAAAACATGTTTTATCGTTCTTTTCATCCCCTTTTTTTAAACAGCTTGATTAAAGGTTTGACATAATCCTCTGACGTGTCAACGGATGTCATATCCACGCCGCACCGGGCAAAAAGCGAGGTTAAACTGCCGCTGTGCTCCAGCCAGTGACGCCGGTAATTTTCCCTGACGGCCTCCGGGCCGGTGTCAACCCACCGTTCTCCTCCGGTTTCCGGGTCGGTAAATCTTGACCAGGCCCACCGCTCGGCATCTCGGTTTCGCGGTGGTCAAAAATATGAAGAGCCACAACATCATGTTTCCGTGCGGCGATTTTGAGGGAATCTTCAAATGGCGGACATATAAAATCGGATAAAACAAAAGCCGTGCATCTTTTTTTAATGACATTGGTCAGGTATCTGCAGAGGTTCAACGATGATCCGTCTTTTCGCTCACCGGGTTGAATTCGATCAGCTCACGGATGATATGAAGAATATGTTTCCGGCCTTTCTTGGGCGGAATGAATTTCTCCACCCGGTCACTGAAAAAGATCACACCGATTTTATCGTTGTTGAAAATCGCAGAAAACGACAGCACGGCAGAGATCTCCGTGATGACGTTTTTTTTGAGGGCGGAATGGCTGCCGAAATTTCTCGATCCGCTCACATCGACCATCAGCATGACGGTCAGTTCCCGTTCTTCCTCAAAAATTTTGATATACGGGTGATTGAACCGGGCGGTCACATTCCAGTCGATATTCCGGGTATCGTCGCCATACTGGTATTCGCGCACTTCGGAAAACGTCACTCCCCTGCCCTTGAACGCACTGTGGTATTCCCCGGCAAATACCTGCCGGGTCAGTCCCCTGGTCTTTATTTCAATTTTTCTGACCTTCCTGATCAGATCTGTGGTTTCAACTTCAGCCATCTTAAAATACCTGGTTTCTCATCTACTTTTTTTTTATGCTCATGACGAAATACCACTCCTTTTCTTCCAGTGTCACCTCGTAATGGGTATTTCCGTCGGTATATTCCCATCTGTTCTTTCCTTTCTTCCGGTATGCCTGGTCATTGTTGGCAATGACAAAATCATATTCGGAATAATCACAGACCATCCTGATATGGGTCGAAATATTCTCTTCGGAAAAGAAAACGATCAGTGTTTTTGTATCCGAAGAGTTGACAAATTTCAGGTAATTGAATGACTGGCTGGTCGTCATGTGGTCGGGATAGAAGCCTGATTTCCGGGCCAGCGATACTGACCGATCCTTGTCGAGACCGATATAATTCTGGGCCTGTGCCCGGGAAACAAAGAACAACATCAATAAGCCAGCGTAGAGGATTGCGTTTTTCATAGGCAGTGGTTTATGGCACTTCAACCTTGTTCAGAATCTGGGTGATGATATCGACCGAATTGATATTCTCAGCCTCTGCTTCATAGGTGAGCCCGATCCGGTGACGAAGCACATCGTGGCAGACTGCGCGGATATCCTCCGGGATGACATAGCCTCTCCGTTTGATGAAGGCATAGGCTTTGGCTGCCTTGGCGAGATTGATGGTTGCCCTGGGAGAAGCCCCGTACTGGATCATATTGGAAAACTGGGCCATATCGTATTCTTCCGGTTTACGGGTGGCAAACACGATATCCAGGATATAATTTTCGATTTTTTCATCCATATACACTTCCTTCACGATATCCCTGGCTTTCAGGATATCGGCAGGCTTGAGAATTTTTGCACGGTGACGGGAAGGTGTTGCCGAGGTTCTCCCGCATGACGCTGCGTTCTTCCTCCATGGTGGGATAGGTGATAACTACCTTGAGCATAAAACGGTCGACCTGGGCTTCCGGCAGCGGATAGGTTCCTTCCTGTTCAATCGGGTTCTGGGTGGCCATCACCAGGAAAGGTTTCTCGAGGAGAAAAGTGGTCTCCCCGATGGTAACCTGCTTTTCCTGCATGGCTTCAAGCAAGGCGCTCTGTACTTTTGCCGGTGAACGGTTGATCTCATCGGCCAGGATAAAATTGGCGAAAATGGGTCCCTTTTTCACCTGGAATTCCTCCTTCTTCTGGCTGTAGATCATCGTCCCGATCAGGTCGGCCGGCAGAAGGTCGGGAGTAAACTGTATCCTGCTGAACCGTGCATCGATGGTGTCGGCCAGTGTTTTTATCGATAACGTCTTGGCCAGGCCGGGAACACCTTCGAGCAGGATATGCCCGTCGGAAAGCAGGCCGATCAGCAGGCTCTCGAGCATCCGCTTCTGACCGACGATCACTTTCTGCATTTCCAGATTAATCAAATCCACAAATTCACTTTCCTTTTTGATCCTCTCATTGAGTTCTTTAATATTCACCGTTTCGCTCATGGTTTTATCATTTTGTCGTTGGGAATTTGTATTATCGCTTGTTGAAAAGTTGCTTTCGGTTTTCAAAATTGATGCTAAAACGCTGAATTTGCAAGGGAAATTCGCATTTTGGTGTTAAAAAATGTTAAACCCTTTTGGCCTGTTTCGGGGCTGAAGATACGATTTTTCTGCTCAGTCGCGGAACACTCCGGGAAAATGGGTGCCCGATTATTCGTGCAATCTTTTTCCCTGTTGATTTCCTATCTTTGGAAAAATCATGTTCTGCACCATGCGGTATTTTATCGAACTCTCCTATAAGGGAACCCACTATCACGGCTGGCAGGTTCAGCCGAATGCCATCACCGTGCAGGAACGGCTCACCGCGGCCGTCTCGCGTGATCCTGGGAGAGAATCTGATGTTGACGGGGGCCGGCAGGACGGATACCGGTGTTCATGCCAGCTATTTTACAGCGCATTTCGATACCGCGAAACCCCGTTCCGGAGAACCTGGCGTACCGGCTAAACCGTTTCCTGCCATCCGATATCCGCATATTCCGTATCCTGCAGTGTCCGGGATACCGCCCATGCCCGTTTCGATGCGCTGTCGCGGACGTACCGTTATGTCATCACCCAGTCCCGTCACCCGTTCCTGCAGGAACTGGCGGCTTTCATTCCCGGCAGGTTGGAAACCGGCATCCTGAACGAGGCGGCCTCACTGCTGCCATCCTTCAGTGATTTCACGGCCTTCAGCAAGCTTCACAGCAACAACCGGACGAATATCTGCCGGGTGGACAAGGCGGAATGGACCGCATACGGCAATTTCCTCATCTTCACCATCACGGCCGACCGCTTTCTCCGGAATATGGTACGTTCACTGACCGGAACCCTGCTCGATGCCGGAAGGGGAAAGATCACTGTGGAAGAATTCAGGGATATTGTCATCAGCCGTGACCGTTCACAGGACCGGAACATCGGCTCCTGCCGAAGGATTATATCTCACCGATATCGTCTATCCCGGCGAGTTATGGAACTGGAAAATCCCGGCAGGCAGGAGCTTTTGCCCTTTGCCTGGTAAATTTCAGCTGTTCCAGATCTCCCAGGCTTTCTCCGCCTGGATTTCCAGCATTCGGAGCCCGTTCATGACGGTTGCCCCCTTTTCCTTCCCGCGGGCGAGGAAAGCCGTCATCGGCGGGTTGTAGACCAGGTCGAACAGGATATGGCTCGTGGTGATGGCCTCATAAGGGATCGGCGGAAAGGTATCCACGTCGGGATAGGTGCCCAACGGCGTGGTATTGACAATGAGTTTATGGGAAGCGACGATTTCCGGGCTGAGCATTTCATAATTGACCACAACCCCTTTGGTTTTCGTCCGGCTGACAAACAGCGCGCCGATGCCCAGTTGCTGGAGGACATAGCGCACGGCCCGGGATGCGCCCCCGGTTCCAAGCATGAGAGCCGACTTATGGACCCCGGGGTCAATCAGAGGGGCCAGTGATTCCCTGAAACCGTAAACGTCGGTATTGAACCCTTTGAGATGCGTGTCACCATCCTCTTCGGTAATCCGGATGGTGTTCACCGCCCCGGTGACCGAGGCCAGCGGATCAAGTTCAGTCATGTAGGAAATGATCCTTTCCTTATAAGGAATGGTGACATTCAGACCGGCCAGGCCGGAAGTATTGCGGATCAACATGGGAAAGCCATCCAGATTTTCCAGGGGAAAGTTACGGTAGCTGCACCCTTCAATGTGCTCGCGTTTAAATTTCTCTGAAAAGTATTCCTTTGAAAAAGAGTGACCAAGCGGATAACCGATGAGTCCGTATATTTTCATAAGTCGTGGATCAGTGTCAGACTGTTTTCTGTTTCGATATCCTGTTCAGGACAAAGATCAGTAAAAAACCGGCAACCATCAGGAGGACAGCGGGCATGAACCCGGAATGGGCCGAGACATCCGGAAGGACGTTCTTTTCGACCAGGGGTTGTTCCAGTCCTTTGCTGTCGATGAAGGTTTGAAGAGTAACTTTCCAGGGCCAGATCTTGTTCAATGATCCGATCATAAATCCGGCCAGCAAGCCGATGGTCGGATACCGGTATTTTTTCAGGAGCCAGGAAAGGACATTCGAAAAGGAGATAAGGCCGATGACGGCGCCGGCCAGGAATACCAGGAGGATGCCGATCCTCAGGTCGCTGACGGCGCCAAGGATAAACTGGTATTTTCCCAGAAGCAGCAGGATAAAACTCCCCGATATCCCGGGAAGGATCATGGCGCAGATGGCCAGGACCCCGGAAACAAAAACAAACCATGTGGCCTCGGTGGTCGAGGCCGGAGAAACGCTGGTGATCCCCCAGGCAATGGCCGTTCCGGCAATGGTGGTCAGCACGGTGGTCACCGTCCACTGCCTGATATCGCCCAGCACCATGATGGCCGAGGCGATGACCAGTCCGAAAAAGAAGGACCAGATCAGGGACGGATATTCCGCCAGGAGGTATTGCAGCAGGTGAGCAAGTGAGAAGACGCTGATCAGCACTCCCGAGAATACAGCCAGCAGAAACCAGCCGTTGATCTTCTTCCAGAATGCGCCGATCTTTAAGTGTCAGCAACAGGCGGATCGCCTGCATATTCACGGACCTGATGGAGTCGATCGAGCTCTTCGTAAATCCCCGAAATAAAGGCGATGGTGCCCCCGGAAACGCCGGGTACCACATCAGATGCGCCCATGCCCATCCCCTTCAGGACAAGCATGAGATAGTCCCTGGATCGCCTCATAATTTTTTGTCGTGATATTTTTCGGGAAGGAAGTTGAAGAACGTGTCACCGCGCAGACCGAGCCTCAGGGCTTCAAGCGAGACCACTTCGGCCGGGGCAATGTTCCCGAGGTTAACATTGGCACCGATCAGGTTGATGAACCAGACCTGCTGCGCCTTATTCGGGGCCTCCCAGATCACATTTTCAACGGCGACATGTTCGATGATATCATCGATGATCTCAATGTTGGCCGAACCGTCCTGGTTATAGATCCCGATGGTTCCGCTCTCCCTGGCTTCGGCAATGACTTTCCATGCCCCGTTTTCCAGTTCCGTCTTCATGTTCTGCACCCATTCGTCGGGAGCCAGTTCAACACCTTTCACCTTGGAACCCACCTCGGAGAGAACCCGGAAATCCTTGCTCAGTTCGCGGACATATTTCAATTTTTCCTGATGTTCCAGTTTCATCGATCCGTCGGAGACTTCAACCGTCTCGAGCCCGGATTCGGAAATAAATGTTCTGAATTCATCGAACATCCCCCTGACGATAAAAGCTTCGAAGAGCGTGCCGCCAAAATAGGGATGCAACCCGGCCGACTGGTAGAGACAGATCTTTTCACGGATTTTTTTTGCAAAGACGGCCGTCCCGAATCCAAATTTCACCATATCGGTGAAATCACCGCTGCTTTCAACAAAACTTTCGGCTTCCTTCAGGCTCAAGCCTTTATCCATCATCATTGTCAGTCCTGAATCTCGTTCTTTTGCTGTTCTTTCCGGAATGAAAGGTAAATTAATGTTCATCTTAATCTGGTTTCTGATCTTTATGTATGAGTTTCTGAATCTTGGGGTTCGATTCGCCTTCAGGATAGATTTCAAAGAAGATCTTCAGGGCGCCTTCTCCCTGTTCAAGAGCTTTTTCGAGGAACCGGATTCCGGCGTCCCGGTCATTCAACCGGAAGTAGACCGCTGAAAGCATGGTGCTAATATCCTGTGATGAGAAGTTGTACTGGTAGGCATCACGAAGGACCTCCAGTGCTTTGTTGAAATCCTTGTCGTTGATGAAGATGAATGCCTGGCGTATCCAGGCCTCCCTGTCGTCATGGTCGAGATCGGTGACCTGCCTGTAGCATTTCAGGGCGTCGTGTGCACGATTTTCCTTCTCATAATTCTCAGCCAGGGTGAACCAATACTCCGGGTTGTCCTTGTCGAATTCGATGGCCTTCAGAAGATAGGTCCCCGCTTCCATGTATTTTTCAAGGTACATCAGGGCAATGCCCGCACCGTACCAGCCGTCGGGCCAGGCGTTATCGATGGTGATGACCTTCTTGTAAATCTCAAGGGCCTTCACGTAATGCCCGGTTTCCTCATAACATTCACCCAGGTAGCACCAGCCCTGGACATTCTCAGGTTCAAGTTCAAGAAAGTCGTTATAGACCTTGATGGCTTTCACGTACTCCTTGTTATTGGCATAGATGTTCGCCTTGTTGAAGTAGGCCGAGGTATAGGAAGGATTGACGGCAATGGCATAGTCGTAGGCTTCGATGGCCTTATCCGTCTTGTTTATTTTGTAGAAAACGACACCGAGGTTATACCAGACGTTTTCCGAAAACGGGTCGATATCGAGGTAACGGTTGTAGAATTTGATGCTGAGATGGTAGTTATGCAACCGTTCGTAATAATAGCCCAGGTCATAAAGGACTGTGATATTGTCGGGATCCTGTTCGTAAGCCATCCGGAGGTATTTCACGGCCAGGCGGTAATGACGCGCATTTTCGAAAGCAATCGAGATATTGATCAGGGTTTCCGCTTCATCATCATCCGTTTTTTCCAGGGCAGCGTCGAAGATCCGTTCGGCTTCCCTGACTTTTCCCATCTGTGCCAGGGCCGTCCCCTTAAGGAGGTAAAATTCCGCATTGTCGCGTTCATATTCCGGCAGGCTGTTCAACACGTCCAGTGCCTGAACCGCCTTTCCCGATTCAAGATGAATATGGACCAGCTTGACCATCAGATCGTACGAACCCGGATGCTGGACAAGGGCAAGGCTCACGGCCTCCTGTGCCAACCTGAAATCGCGTATATCAAGATAATAATCAATGATTTCCTCATACTCCTCGACATCAAAAAAGTAGGAAACTTTTCGCTCAATCATCTCCTGATACTTCTTCAGCACGTGTTGAAATTCGTTTCCTTCCTGCATTTTATCAGGTTCTTTATCCATGTATCATGAATCTATTTAGAGGTCAAAATTAGGAATTATTTCTTCGTTAATTGAAAAGTCATCAAGAATTTCATCAAATCGGGTCAGCGCCGTCCGGATTCGGGCAGCCTTTTGGCTTCATAAAACCGGGAAAGAACCCGGTTTTTCAGATCCGAGAGATCATTCAGAAAATCGACATCCTTCTCCAGAAGGACTTTGATATTCCCCCAGTGAGAATCGAGCTGGATCACGATCTCATCACCCGACTTCAGCAGTTTCTGGTTATAGCCGGAATTTTCGAGCCGGAGGCAGACCGAGAGCAGGTTGTAATAGTCATCGTTAAACCAGACCAGTTCTTCCGCCGTTTCTTTGCCGTAGCGGTAAACGAGGGTTTTCCAGGCTGAGAACCACGGATCATAACCGGAATTGTTCCAGAGATAATCGGCGGCCGTCGCTAACCGGATCAGGGTGAGTTCATCGGGTGCCCCGATATTGAGGATGCATTCCCTCTTCAACTGCTTGCGGATGCCCGGGGTCATCTCCACAGCGTAAGGCTGGAAGAGTGCACCGAGGGCTGCTTTCCCCGGGTATCGTGATGGGTATCCGCCCATGACCACGTCCTCTTCCCTGGCGGTGAGGGTATTGTCAAACAATTTCACCGGAAGCGGGTTATCGATGCGGAACTGTGCCAGGTCAACATCGTCGATGATCGTGGAATAGGCTGCCGGGCCGGTCCATAATTCGCAGCCATACAATGCCGAATATTTTTCAATGGACTTTTCGTAGCAAAACTCACCGGGATCCATCTGATTTTTCAACCTGTTATCGGAGAACAAAGGGAAAAGACAGGTGACGACCGAGGTGTCGGGTTTTTCATTCTCACCGATGGCCTTCCAGTAGGCATCACGGATGGCCATAAACCGGAGAAAGGGTTTTTCCCGGAGCATCCTGATCGATTTGCGTGGCGATCCGAGGTCGAGACATTTCCAGATGCTGACATCCGACTGGATAATCATTTCGGCTCCGTCATCAATGAAACGGCTGGTAAGAGCGGCGGTATTTTCCGCTTCGTTTTCCACAGCTTCTGCAAACTCCTTCTTGAGTTTGAAGTCGTCTATGCCACCGCTCCTCAGGCTGTTCAGCACAGGAAAGTTTTGTTCCCGCAGGGAGATGCCCGTCCGGATGTATTCCCGGTCCTTTTTCAAGGCGGTGACCATCTTGAACCCGGGCTGGCACAAACGGGCGAAATTTTGCGAACTGACATCGTCGCCCCTCGGTTCCACGATAAATTCGTTGATCCCTGAAGAAACCAGAAAGTCAAGGTCTGCTGCCCTGAAGCCACGTAAACCGGCCCCGCCCGTCGGGACGATCATTCCCCTCCGCGTAAAATCGGGATAGTCGGTAATATCGTAATGATGGTAAAGCGAATCGTTCATATCGATCAGCTGCAATAGGGTTGCCAGGGCATGGTGCAGACCCTCGTTGTCCGATGCCCCGATGAAGATGACATTATCCATGGCATCGAGGCGGCGGATATAATACGCCTGCGGTTTGTCGATGATCTCCTCCATCGGCAGGTGGCCTGAGAACTGGTTGGAAAGTTCCGTATTTCCGAAGCTGAAAATGAGCCGTCCCGATTCAAGGACAGCCGATGAAACGCGCGTGATCACGGGATTCTCGCGGCTGGTGTAAAGTTTTCTATTCCTCAGTTCACCGACAAATCCGGCAATGGTCTTTTTGTAGGACCCGTCAGCACCCGAGGGAATCAGAACAAGCGGTTTGAGGGCTTTCCCGCCCTCGCTCATCCTGATCAGCTCCATCTCCTTGTAGTCAACGGCTTTCTGTGGTTTGGGAAGGAGATAGTTGGCGCGTTCAAGGGTGGAATCGAACAGTGGTTTCACTTTCTCGAGGAAGGTGAAATTTTCGGTGGAATATCGAAAATCGACCATGTCCAGCCACATGGTACCTGTACCCTTGAGGCCCGCAAATATCCGGACATATCGCGCCTGGTCGGGGATGTTTCCTTCATCAAAAGGAAAGTTGCCTGAGCGGGCAATAACCCGTCCCCATCCATATTCATTGATGTACCTGAAATTGGCAAAGGGCTGGCCTTTGAAGCTGTTGTTGATCTCATGATCGTATGCCGGGTGGTAAGCCTGGTTACGGATAAGCACTTTGTTTTTATCGTAGAAATACAGCATGATGTTCACGGCATCGTATGTGTTGGTGCCGAGCCGTCCCAGGCCCGACTCGACATGGCTGAGCCGTATATCCATGGAAAGCCGGTAATTCCCGGGGATAACCTTCAGGTAATCACTGATCACGCCTTCTCCCTGGAGATCGGTTTCGTCGGCATGGGTTCGTTCAATGCGAATGGCATGTGTTCCGCTGGATGCTTCATCGGGCTCAAATCCTGAAGGGTTCTGCGTATCGGTCCAGTACACATCCTCCCCCACTTTCTTCCAGCCCGGAAGGTTAAAGGAAAGATTGACGGTATCGACGTTGTAGTAACGTCCCTGTTCAAAGGAGGGATTGATCACCAGATTCCCCCTGGCGTATTCCCTTTCCCGGATGGTCAGTGGAATACTCCTTGGATCGAGGCCCGACCATTGCGACTGAAGGTTCACAATATGTGACCGGGAACGGCAACCTCCTGAAAAAACCAGGAAAACGATAAGGATAACATGAAATATTCTCCGGTTAGGCATAGTTAAATTCAGTCAATAATTCCCTTTAAAGATATAAAAGTTCATCGAATTAAAAAGGCATTCCCCGGTGATTCCTTTGAACAGGCTGTTTCCGGAAGCCCCTCCATTCAGAACCGGTTTTCGGGTTTTCCGGTGAAAAGCGCGTTCCGGGCAGCCCTGATGTATTTTACAGTTTAGAATGCATTTGGTTGCAAATTATCGTCGCCTTTCACGGCCGGCGATTCGGATTTTTTTCCTTACGTTTGACGTCCGCCGGGAGCTGCAAGCCGAATAATGCCTTCATTGAACACGATTTCAGAAGCTGGTTTATCCTTTGTTTCTCATCTCTATTTTGTTTAATTTTGTAGCCGTTTAAAAATCGGGACAGAAAAATGTTTGAAAATTTATCTGACAGGCTGGAGCAATCCTTTAAGCTCCTGAAGGGACAGGGCACCATTACAGAGATCAATGTAGCGGAAACGCTGAAGGATGTGCGGCGCGCCCTGCTGGATGCTGACGTCAATTACAAGATTGCCAAGAATTTCACGGATACGGTAAAGGAAAAGGCGCTGGGGCAGCATGTCCTGACGGCGGTCAAGCCGGGGCAGATGATCGTCAAGATCGTGCACGATGAGCTGGCTGAGCTCATGGGCGGCACCAGTGAAGAAATTGACATCAAGGCGAACCCGGCCGTCATCCTGATCGCCGGTCTCCAGGGTTCCGGGAAAACGACGTTCTCCGGAAAACTGGCCAGGTATCTCAAACAAAAAAAGGGCCGCAACCCGCTTCTTGTCGCCGGCGACGTTTACCGTCCGGCAGCCATCGAACAGCTTAAGATCCTTGGCCAGCAGGTGGAAGTGCCGGTATTATACCGAGGAAGGCAGCAAGGACCCCGTGAAAATTGCCAAAGCCGCCGTCAAAGAAGCCAGGACACTGGGGCATAATGTCGTGATCATCGATACCGCCGGCCGGCTGGCTATCGACGAGCAAATGATGAACGAGATTGCCGAGATCAAAAAAGCGGTGAATCCACACGAAATCCTCTTCGTGGTCGACTCGATGACCGGGCAGGATGCCGTGAACACCGCAAAGGAATTCAACGACCGTCTCGATTTCGACGGCGTCGTGCTCACCAAGCTCGACGGGGATACCCGGGGCGGGGCCGCCCTTTCCATCCGGGCCGTGGTCGACAAGCCCATCAAATTCGTCGGAACGGGCGAAAAACTCGAAGCCATCGATGTCTTCCATCCTGCACGTATGGCCGACAGGATCCTCGGTATGGGCGATATCGTCTCTCTCGTTGAACGTGCCCAGGAACAGTTTGACGCCGATGAGGCCAGGAAGCTCCAGAAAAAAATTGCGAAAAATCAGTTCAATTTCGACGATTTCCTCTCCCAGATCCAGCAGATCAAAAAAATGGGCAACATCAAGGACCTGGCCAGTATGATCCCCGGGGTGGGCAAAGCCATCAAAGATCTCGACATCGATGACGACGCCTTCAAGGGCGTGGAAGCCATCATCAGGGCGATGACCCCCGAGGAAAGAGATAATCCGGCCGTTTTGAACGGAAGCCGCAGAAAACGTATCGCCAGCGGAAGCGGAACCACCATCCAGGAAGTCAACAGGCTGATCAAGCAGTTTGATGATACCCGGAAGATGATGAAGATGATGAGCGGCGGAAAAAATATGGCCCGGATGATGGGCAACAACCCGATGATCAGGAAATAAAAGCCGGCCCGATCATTTTGATTTTCGGTTCCCCACGACGAAATGTGCGATCATCCTGGTGTTTTCTGCTGCGGGATTGAAAAGCAAGCGAACATCCAGGTCAGTGCCGGGTCATTCATGATGATGCGCTCCATGAACGGAACCTTAGAACAGACCAAAATCCATAACGATGATACGCATTGAAGGAAAAAAAATTGCCGAAGAAATCAAGCTTGAAATCGCCGACGAGGTACGCCAAATGATCGCCCACGGCCACCGTCAGCCCCACCTGGCCGCCGTCCTGGTGGGTCATGACGGGGGAAGCGAAACCTACGTCCGGAACAAGGTCAAAGCCTGCGCAGAGGTCGGCTTTCTTTCCACGCTGGTCCGTTACGAAGATGATGTCACGGAGAAGGAACTCCTGGAAAAAGTCGTCGAGCTGAACAACGATCCCGCCATCGACGGTTTTATCGTTCAGCTTCCCCTCCCACCCCACATTTCCGAAACGCGGGTGATTGAAACGATCGCCCCCGAAAAGGATGTCGACGGCTTCCACCCTGTCAATCTGGGTAGAATGGTCATCGGCCTCCCGGCCTACATCTCAGCCACTCCCCTTGGGATCCTGGAACTCCTGAAACGCTACAACATTGAAACGGCCGGCAGGCACTGTGTGGTCATCGGGAGAAGCAACATCGTCGGAAAGCCCGTGAGCATCCTCCTGGGGCAGAAAACCAACCCCGGCAACTGCACGGTCACCCTCTGCCACAGCCGGACAGCCGATCTGCCTTCCATCACGCGGCAGGCGGATATCCTTATTGCCGCCATCGGGATCCCTGAGTTTGTCACTGCCGACATGGTCAAAGAGGGTGCGGTTGTTATCGACGTCGGAACAACGCGCGTGAAATCGGACCTCACAAAATCGGGGTTTAAGCTCAAAGGGGATGTCAAGTTCGACGAGGTGGCTCCGAAAACGTCTTACATTTCGCCCGTTCCCGGCGGAGTGGGACTGATGACGATCGTCTCCCTGCTGAAAAACACCCTCCTGGCTGCCAAAAGGGAGATTTACCCCTGATCACATTCGTTCAGGCACCCCGATACCAAGAAGGTACATGCCGTTTTTGATGATCTCCCCCACGGTGACCGACAGGACGAGCCTCAGGTTTTTCATCTCTTCAGTTTCCGCATTGAGGATGGAATAATCGTGGTAAAACTGGTTGAATTCCTTTGCCGTATCGTAAAGGTAATTGGCGATCAGTGAGGGGTTGAATTCCCTGGCTGCTGCAGAGATCACCGACGGGAAATCATAAATGGTCCGGATCAAGGATATCTCCTTTTCATTTGGCTTGATAGCCGCGGGAACAGCAGCCGGCTCATCACCGGCTTTCCTGAGTACCGATTGTATCCTGGCATAGCTGTACTGGATGAACGGGCCTGTGTTGCCGTTAAAATCGATCGATTCCCTGGGGTTGAACGTCATGTTCTTTTTAGGATCCACCTTGAGGATGAAATACTTCAGTGCAGCAAGCCCAACCTGAAGGTAAATTTTTTCCTTGTCTTCATCGGGGATCGTCCCGAGCTTACCCAAGTTCATCAGACATTTCCCTTGCAGTCCGGTTCATTTCATCGATCAGGTCGTCGGCATCGACCACTTTTCCTTCGCGTGACTTCATTTTCCCTTCGGGGAGCTCCACCATGCCGTAGGAAAGGTGGTAGATCTTTTCCGCCCAGGAGAATCCCAGTTTGGAGAGGATGAGCGAGAGCACCTGGAAATGATAGTTCTGTTCATTACCGACCACGTAGATGTGCCGGTCGAGGTTGTATTCCGAAAAGCGCTGGTGGGCCGTCCCGAGATCCTGGGTCATGTAGACCGAAGTTCCGTCGGACCGGAGCAATAGCTTTTGATCGAGTCCTTCCGGTGTCAGATCGGCCCAGACGGAACCATCATCCTTCCGGTAGAGCTGGCCTTTTTCCAGGCCGGCGAGAACCAGTTCCCGGCCCAGCTTATAAGTCTCCGATTCGTAATAAATCCGGTCGAAATCGACGCCCAACCGGCGGTAAGTCTCATCAAAACCCTCATAGACCCATGCATTCATTTTTTGCCAGAGTTCCCTCACATTCTCGTCTCCGGCCTCCCATTGGCGAAGCATCTCGCGTGCTTCCCGTAGTATCGGGCTCAGGTTTTCCGCTTCCTCCCGGGAATGCCCTGCGGCAATCAGTTCGTCGACCTGTTTCTTATATTCCCGGTCAAAACGCACATAATAATCGCCGACAAGATGGTCGCCTTTTTTCCCCGAAGATTCCGGTGTCTCCCCATGGCCGAACTTCTGCCAGGCAAGCATCGACTTGCAGATGTGAATGCCCCGGTCATTGACGAGGTTCACCTTGATCACATCGCGGCCCGTGGCTTCGAGGATCCTCGAGACGGAAAAACCCAGCAGATTATTTCGGATATGTCCCAGATGGAGCGGTTTGTTGGTGTTGGGAGATGAATATTCCACCATAACCGAAGGCAGTGATTCATCCTTTTCCTGCCAACCGAAAAACAGGGCCTGAAGACGCATCCGTAAGGAATTCCAGCCAGTAAGAAGTACTGACCGTCAGGTTGAGGAAGCCTTTGATGACATTGAATCCCGTGAGCTCATCCAGGTTTCCGGTAAGGTAAGTCCCAAGCTCCTCAGCCGTGACGGCAGGTGATTTACCGGAGAATGCCGTCAAGGGAAAAACCACCACGGTCAGATCACCGGAAAATTCACGCCGTGTTTTCTGAACCTGAATCTTTGTCACCGGCACGGATTTCCCGTACAAGGCATTCATGCCCTCCTGCACGGCTTTTGTCAGTATGATCTCCAGGGTTTTCATCGTGTGCTTTCTGAAATGAATAAGGCTGCAAAGATAAGGATAGTGAATGAAAACAAGGAGGGGGACAAAAAAAAAGTGCCATCTTTACAGATGACACTTTAAAACTAACTAACCCTAAAACTATCTATGAAAAGAAAACTACTAAAAAACTACTAACCCTCTGCTAACTCTATTTATTAACCTATATGTTGTGTCTTTATCAATTAAAGTCAAATTCTGTGCCACAAAAGATTTCAAATTGTTAAACTTTCTATAATTACGCAGAATCCATCGAATTGTTATAAATAATCCCGGAAATTTTTTGCAATTCTGCTTCTGATAGAATT
The DNA here is from genome assembly GCA_963763215.1 of uncultured Bacteroidales bacterium. Taxonomy (GTDB): domain Bacteria; phylum Bacteroidota; class Bacteroidia; order Bacteroidales; genus DASQZK01. The sequence goes on along the minus strand of CAVXNX010000029.1, from coordinate 49,408 downwards.
AAATATCACCAATGAATAAAATTCTGCACCAATTTGTGGCCGGATTTTTTTCTTCATCATGAAAAGAACTCTTTTTCTATTTTTCATTGAACTCCGGCACCTTAAATTCAGATGTCCGGTGATCTTTTTAAATTTTCATCATCTTAAATACAGTATAAAGACGTCAGAGTTCATATATTTGTTACGTGTATTAATCTTATTTGACGAATTTTAACCTTTGTTCACATTTGACAGGAAAACAGCTGCATATTGTTTCCTTCGACGTCCCCTACCCGCCCGATTATGGCGGCGTTATCGATATCTTTCATAAGATCAGGAGCCTGAAGAATGCCGGGGTGAAAGTGATCCTTCATGCCTTCACCTATGAACGTCCCCCTTCGGAAGAACTTGAGAACTATTGTGAAAAGGTTTATTATTATCCGAGGAAAACCGGATGGAAGTCGCAGTTCAGCCTGAAGCCATACATCATTCATTCCCGGCGTTCGGGTGAATTGCTGGCGAACCTTGCGGCCGACAGCTGGCCCGTGCTTTTTGAGGGATTGCATTCCACCTATTACCTTGACCATCCCCTGCTCGACGAAAAGCTCAGGATCGTCAGGATGCACAACATTGAGCACCACTATTACAGACAGCTGGCTAAATCGGCCGATTCGGTTCGCTCCAGGCTGTTTTTCCTTGCTGAATCGAAGCGTCTCAAGCGCGCCGAAGGAATCCTTCACCATGCCGATGAGATCGCGGCCATTTCCCTTTCCGACCGGGACTATTTCCAGGAAAAATATGGAAACACCTTCCTGTTGAATCCTTTTCATTCGAACGACAAGGTTGATATTGAGCCCGGACACGGAAAGTATGTTCTCTACCACGGCAATCTCTCGGTAAGTGAAAATGTGGAAGCGGCGCTTTATCTCATTGGGAAGGTTTTCAGCAAGATGGATTTCCCGGTCATTATTGCGGGGAAAAATCCGGTGCCTGCCATTACCGGGGCTGTCAGAGACTTCCCTAACATCAGGCTGGTGCCCTCACCTTCACGCGAGGAGATGAATGATCTCATCAGGCATGCTCATGCCTCTGTCCTGGTCACTTTCCAGGATTCCGGAATAAAGCTGAAACTCATTGAATCTCTTTTCGCCGGGAGATTCTGCGTGGTTAACAGCCCCATGGTCAGCAATACCGGGCTGGAGGAATTGTGTGAAATCGGGAATACCCCGGCTGAACTGATCATCCGGATCAAACAGGTTCTCCAGTACGATTTTGACGAGCAGAAGGTCTGGAAGAGGACACAGGGCCTGAAAGAATACGACAACGCACTGAATGCCGTCAAGCTCTCCCTTCTGCTTTAGATTTCATTCATGATCCTCGCCCCGGTCCCTGAGGAGAATGGCGAAGATGAAGACAATGACAGCAGCCGCGGCCAGGATGACAAGCATGGATTGGAAGAGCCTGACGAGCAAATCCTGCATATCGATGATATCCCAGATCCCCAGGATGGCGATGATGCAAAACACCAGGACCAGTCCGGTCAGGATGTAGGCGGTGATTTTTTTAACGGAGTTCATACTTCTGTTGATTAAGGTGGAGAGTCAGATCATAGAGCGAGTAAAAAAGCAAATTTTCATTTTCCTGTTGAAGATTCCAAACTTTCCTTCCATTTTCGTCATGGAAGGCTATGCTAAAGGCCGCTTCCCTCCTTTCCCGGGTTTGTCTATACCCTGAACGGTGCAATGCCTTAACGGTCCATATCCCGGTTTCATCGCTCACTCCCGCTGTCTCCACATAGGCAGATCCTCTGTATGAGGGCATTGGCCTGAAATCACCGCTGAGCCTGTCAAAACCAACCTTTTCCGAATCGAAGAGATGCTGGATTTTACCGCTGAGTACCAGGTCTTCCGGGGCACCCTCGGTAATCAGGCCATCATCGATCAGCCAGATCTTATCGGCATAATGTAAAGCGAGGCTCAGGTCGTGGGTGCTGAAAACGGCGGAGTGGCCCTGGCTGCAGAGATTTCGGAGAAGGGTTGTAATGCCGTACTTGTTAGGGATGTCGAGAAAGGCCGACGGTTCATCGAGGAGGATGAGCCGGGTCGATTGGGCGAGGGTCCGCGCGATCATGGCCCGCTGTTTTTCGCCGTCACTGATTTCCGTGATCTTCCCGTGTTGCAGTTCGTCGAGGCCGACAGCGTGAAGAGCCTGATCAACGGCGGAGATGTCTTCCCGCGTCATCTTCCCGTACCAGTTGGTGTACGGATATCTTCCGAGTTCAACCAGCTCACGGACAGTCATTTCCCCGGCATTGACAAGACCTGTAGGAACAAATCCACAAGTCCGCGCCATTTCGGCGGGCTGGTAGGTGTCCAGCTTTTTCCCCATCAGGAAAATTTCGCCACGGTAGAGCGGGATGAGTTTCATGATCGTCCTCAGCAAGGTCGATTTACCCGAGCCGTTCCGGCCCAACAGGCAGACGAGTTCTCCCTGGCGCAGGTGAAGGCTGGCCTTCCTCAGCAGGACCTTCTCCATCCCCCGGCCACGGTAACCGAAGGAGGCATTCCTGATCTCCAGTATGACTTCAGGTGGGTTCATCAGGTGAAGAGGCGTTTTTTCCGAAAGACGATCCAGATCACAACGGGTATACCGACCAGGGAAGTTACGGCATTGACAGGCAGGATGAGGCCCGCTCCGGGAAGCACGGTGATGATGTCGCTCAACAGCATCACCGAGGTCCCGATGAGCAGGGAATAGAAAAACAGGATATGGCTTTTGGAAGTCTGCGAGAGCATCCTGGCCAGGTGCGGAACAGCAATGCCGACAAAGCCCAGAGGCCCGCAGAAGGCAGTCACGGTGCCCGTCAGGAGGCTGGTGGAGGTAAAGACGATGACCCGGTAAAGAGTTATATTCACCCCCATGGTGCGGGCATAGTTTTCACCCAGCATCACCGCATTGGAAGGTTTCAATACAATAACAGCGAGGATCAGCCCGGGAATGAATCCCGCCAGCAGGAACGGGACCTGCTCATTTCCAACGTTGCTCAGCGAGCCCATGGTCCAGATGACGAAAGCCTTCAGGGCCGTTTCCCGGCTGAAATACTGCAGAATGCTGATGATAGCAGAAATCCCGCTTCCGGTCATGATCCCCAGGATCAGAATGGTCATCACATCCTTCACCCGGAAGGAGATGATGAGGATGAGCAGCATGATCAATCCCGACCCGAGCCAGGCGGCCAGGATCAGCAGCCAGCTGTTTCCCGGTGAAAAAACGCTGAATTTGAAGAAGGCCGAAAATCCCATAACCACAAGGGCCACACCGAGTCCCGCACCCGAACTGATGCCCAGAACATAAGGACCGGCAAGTGGATTGCGGAACACCGTCTGCATCTGCAGGCCGCTCACCGAGAGGGCAATGCCGGCAACGACGGCGGTGATGACGCGGGGGATCCGGAACATGTGCATGGTCATCCACTCGGGAGATGATCTTTCCGGGCTGAAAATCAGGCGGATGGACTCACGATACCGGGATATCGGCCGTCCCTGAGGTCAGGTCAAGGGCAAACAGGATCAGGCTGATCAAAATCAGCAGAAAGGGTATAAGAATCCTGTGGGTATTGTCCTTCACCGGAAGAAAGCGGATTATTCGTTCGCGAAATCATTCATGACATCGACCAGCTTCGTCATATCCTGGCGGACCTGGCTGAAATGGGTGTGGACCTCGTTCATGGCCCCGGAAGCTTCAGGGTGGTTTGTCCGCGAGATGAGTTCATTCCGGATCAGGACAATCCGGCTGATGATATCGTAAAAGCGATCGTCTGCCATATCCGGGTGAAAATACCGGTAAGCAAACGCTTCCGTAAGTAATTCATAGGACAGATAATTGATATCCTTTTTAAGTCGTTTAATGCTGGCCATGTTGGTGGATTTTAGAATGACTTGGTAAAAGTACGGATTATTCCAGTTTCCTGTAGTATACAAACTGATGTTGCGGAAGCAGTCCGGGATGAAAAATCTCAATAAGGTCGGCCAGGATCTTCTCCGGGCTGACGACACCCGATTCCCAGTAGTCATTTCCGCCCCCCGGGCTCAGGCGGGCATCATTATTATAAACCCTTCCATTCCGGAAAACCGGAAGGTTGCCAAAACGCTCGTCCCTGGCCGCGATGGCGTCAAGCGACTGTGCCGAGCCGGTATTGATCCAGCAATCGGCATTGAACGCTTTCAAAAAGGCGGTTTCGAGGTCCAGGGGTATGTATTCGTCCGAAGGATTATCCTTCCACAGATAGTCACCGCCCGCATCATGGATGAGCCGTGCCATGAAGGAACGACCGCCGGCCATGTACCAGGTGTCCTTCCAGGGAAGACCTGCCAGGATCCGTGGTTTTGTTTCCGTATCCAGTGCTGTTTTTTCAAGATCCCTGTATGTTTTTTCGGCCTCAATGAACAGGCTGTCGGCCAATGCTTCCCTGTCATAGAATGCGGCAAAAACCTTCAGCCATTCCATTTTGCCCAGGGGATGGCTCTCCAGGTATTCGGCGATAATAACCGATGGGATGCCAGCTTTGGCGAGCCTTTCGCTGATACCCGTCACCGATGCATTCAGGCCGTACAGGAAGACAATATCGGGATGCATGGCCATGATGGCCTCGTAATCCACTGCCGGTGCATAACCCACATCGGCGACCTTCCCCTCCCGGATGCGTTCCCGCACCTCAGGGTTAAACACATAGCCAAACCCGGAGACCCCTTTGATGGACCGTTCTTCGTGAAGGGCAGAAATGAAACCGATGTGGGTGGTCGAGAAGACAACCACCTTCTTCACCGGCACCGGGATGACCGGAAAATTTTTCAACGAATCGGGGATGCTCCCGGCTTTCCGTTCCAGGACCCAGTTAAACCCGGCATCACCGGCATTCTGCCATGGACTGGTCACCGTGAGGAGGGTGAAATCGGAATACTGCCTCAGGGAGAAACCCTCAGAATAGGCATTTCCCTGGCCGGAAGCAACCGGATTGCTGGAAGGCCGGCTGCAGGAGACGGACAACAGACAAAGCCATATGGCGAACATGATCTTTTTCACCTGACAATGATGATCTTTTTCCGGACAGTGATTTCCCTGATGCGGATCTCAAGAATATAAACGCCCGGATTGAGCCGGCTGAAATCAAAACTGGCTGCAGTGGAAGACGAAGCCGTCATGGAACCCAGCAATTTCCCGTCGGGACGGTAAAGCCTGATCCTGGCGCCTGCGAGATCGAGCGTGTCGGTTTCCACCGAAAAATGGCCGTCCGAAGGGTTGGGATAGACGGTAAACCGCTCAATGGGCACGGGCGGAGGTTCAGGATTGTAAGGATCATAACCTTTGATGGCCACCACCTCTGTTTTGTCGGGATCGAGCCAATACGAAAGCTGGCGGGTTGGCTCACGATACAGGTTCCAGCATTTGTATATTTTGGAGAAATAGTCGTTGACCGGAAGGCTGCAAACCGCCTCTCCGCCAGTCAGGTTGCCGATCACCTGATGTTGAAAATTAAACAGCGGGGCCCCCGACGACCCGGGTTCTGTTGTTCCCCTGTCCCATTCGTCCGATACGCCAGAAGGCTTCCGGTGCACTTTCGCCGTACAACCATGGCGGGGGATTTACGGTCTGGTAGGTGGTCAATACGGGGTCATTTTCCTGGCTGATCTTTTTCACATCGCCCTGCGGGTGATGGATGGTCACCGCTGCCGAATGCGGGGATTTCGCTTCTCGACCAGCCCGCATAATAAGGATGGTACCGCTCGGGGGGAATTTCCGACAGGCGCACAAGGGTGAAATCGAGACTGTCGGAGGTTGCCAGGAGTACAGCGTTCGTCAGCGTCATCGTGTCGACGCCGTTGCCGCCATTGCACTCCGGCGACTCGTATCCGAAATAAAATACCGAACGTTCCGCATCGGCAGTATGCCTGATGCAATGATTTGCCGTCAGAAGATAGGGAATGCCATTGTTCTTCACATTGTTGATCAGGGTTCCGGTGCAAAATTCAGTATTCGTTCCGATGAAAATCCGGCAGACGGCATTCTTGACCACCTGCCAGTCGGCCCCCAGCGGGCAGTTAATGTCGACATTGCAGCTCCCCGAGCATCCATAACCCGTGCATTGCGGGCTGTTGAACACATCGACAAAGGCTGCGGCCACCGCCCCGATCCGGATATCATCCGATCTCTTGATCCTTACTGACCTGGAGCTCAATCACGAGCTCGGCGCCGGGGATGAATCCGGTCTGGAGATTACCGGAGGCCTTGTTGTTTTGCCGGTTAAAACCGCCCAGGATGGTGTTTTGCGAGGGATCGTACAGAAACACCATGGAGCCTTCCTCCAGCCTGAACCGGTCGAAGAACACGCTCAGGCCATAAGCACCGCCGGAAGTGAGAGCTAAGCGCCAGATACGGGTTCCGTCGCTTTCAACGGTCCAGGTGCCGGCATTTTCCGGGGAGAACTCCACATTCAGATTCTCGGCAAAACGGAACGGCTTCTTCCCCCTCACCTTCTCCTGGTTCTCAAAATTCTCCCGGATGGCCCGTTCGTGATCGATGGACGGGAGACGGTAAGGGATGAGAACCGATTTTTTGGGACTGAACGGATAAGGATGGCCTCCCCGGCTGATCTGCGCGGAGGAAATCACCGAAAAACATAAAAAAACCGAAAGGATAACATATTTCATAGCACCGTCAGGTTTCTGGCGAATTTATCTCATTTTCCATGAAGTTCAACCCGGCTCGCGTTTATTCCTGGAGTTCTCCGAAAATGTTATCGATGCAAACATAGGTCGGGGTGTTGATCCCGAATGACCCGGTATCGGAAGAGGCAAAATACAGAACCATGTATTTTAAAAATCCGGCCTGGGAAAGGTCGATGTCGGTCCAGGCATTGCTGATATAATCCTTGCTGTTGTCCTGGAAGGTAAAATCGGCCAGGGTGATCTCACCCTGCAGCACTTTGTTATATGACGCATCCAGTCCTTCGATGATCAGCTTGAAATAATCCGGGTCATCGCCCGAAGGGCCCCCGAATTTTTTACTGAACGGATCGCCATACAGCATGGAATAGTAGGCATAGGTTGAATTGCAAACGCTGAAGTTTGTCACCTTTTCAGGCACCTGGAAAGAGATCGTGTCTTTCTGCCATGAATAGTAAACAGCGAATACGCTCGAGTGGCCGGCGCCTGAACCGGCAATGGGACTAAACTGGTTCTCTATGGTCCGGGTGGTGTCGTCGGTCTGGTTGGAATAGGCGAAACCCGACCAACCATTCTGACCCTGATAATAGGTGGGGAAGAAAGCGTTCCCCGAAGTGAATCCGCCCTTGCCGTCCTTGCCAATGTAATACCCGTCGGCGCCGGGGTTTAACTCTTCAAAGGTGATTCGGTCATGTTTCACGGTGTCCTGTTTTTTACAGGAAACGCATACGATAATGCCTGCAGTGGCGAGAGCCATCATTACGGTCTTTTTCATCTTGATCCGTTTAAGGTTAGACATCGATGCTATAACAATCAATATCCGCAAGCAGGCAGAAAAGAGGATGGATTTACCGCTTTTATTCCCGAAAGCCATGAGATATTGATAAATTCCGGCAGGTCTTCTGACTTATCCCGGCTTCCGGAACCTTCCCGTGAAATCTCCTTCACAGTGGTTTAAACTCCGGAAGTCATGTCTCATGAATGATGAGGCAGGATTCACAGCAGCGGGTACTGTCCGGGATTTTCACCCGGTTCCCTCTTCGTTTTACCTTGCGGCAAAAACCGGTATGGAGCAAATGTAAGGATAATTTCGGGGCTGGGGAGCGATTTCTTTCAACATCCCGGGGTGAAAAACGGGAAAAATTTTCTCCATCAATGACCTGACTCCGCTCCTGTTGCAGGAAATATTTCATCTGTTGGTGAAATTTCAGCGCACTTCGTTGTTAATATTTTATAAATTTATCCTTTATTCTTGAACCATGACTTCACAGGAAGCCCGCAAAAAGATCAGCACGCTCAGAAAAGAGCTGAATGATCACAATTACAGATATTATGTCCTGGCACAGCCAACCATCAGCGATTTCCAGTATGATCAGATGATGAAAGAGCTGATCGCCCTCGAAGAGGAATTCCCGGAATTTGCCGACCCAAACAGTCCCTCGCAACGTGTCGGTAGCGACATCAGCCAGGAGTTTGAGCAGGTCAGGCATAAAATTCCGATGCTCTCGCTGGGCAATACCTATTCGAAAGAGGAACTGACCGACTTTGACAGAAGGGTACGGAAAGTCCTGGGCGATGATTTTGAATATGTTTGCGAGCTCAAGTACGACGGGGTGGCCATCAGCCTGAGTTATGAAAACGGAAGGCTCGTCAGGGCCGTTACCCGGGGTGACGGGGAAAAGGGGGATGATGTAACCCGTAACGTCAGGACGATCCGCAGTATCCCCCTGGAGCTCAAAGGCGGGGATTATCCCGGCGAGCTCGAGATCCGGGGGGAAATCTTCATGCCTGTGGGCGGATTTCTGAAGATGAACCTGGAGCGGCGCGACAAGGGGGAGCCATTGTTCGCCAACCCCCGCAATGCCACGGCCGGCACACTGAAACTGCAAAACTCGTCCATCGTGGCGCACCGGCCGCTCGACTGCATTCTTTACTACCTTCCGGGCGATGATGTCCCGGCTGGTTCCCATTTCAACAACCTGATGAAAGCACGGGAATGGGGGTTCAAAGTCCCTGTCGAATATATCAAAAAGGTAAAGGATCTCGACGGGGTATTCCGTTTTATCGAGGACTGGGCCGCCAAGCGTGACAACCTTCCCTTCAACATTGACGGCGTCGTAGTCAAAGTCGATTCTCTCGCCGACCAGAAGGCTCTCGGTTTTACCGCCAAGACTCCACGATGGGCCATCGCTTACAAGTTCAAGGCCGAACAGGCGGCCACCCTGTTAAAGCACATCACCTTCCAGGTCGGGCGAACCGGTGCGGTCACCCCGGTGGCCAACCTGGAGCCTGTTCACCTGGCCGGCACAACCGTGAAACGGGCAAGTCTCCATAATGAGGACCAGATCAACCTCCTTGACATCCGGAACGGCGATACCGTTTATGTCGAAAAAGGTGGCGACATCATCCCGAAGATCGTCGGGGTCGACTATTCCAGGCGACCGGAGGAAAGTGAACCCTTCACCTTCATCACCCATTGCCCTGAATGTGGGACCGAACTTATTCGCAGGCCCGATGAAGCGGCGCACTATTGTCCCAATATTTACGGTTGTCCGCCCCAGATCAAGGGCAGGATCGAACATTTCGTCAGCCGGCGTGCTATGGATATCAACATTGCCGAAGCCACCGTCGACCAGCTCTTCCGGCAGGGCCTTATCTCGGATATCTCAGATCTTTACCGTCTCACCTACGAACAGCTGGTCGGCCTGGAACGGTTTGCCGACAAATCGGCCAGGAACATCCTGAAAAGCATCGAAGAATCGAAATCCAGACCACTGCCACGGCTCGTCTATGCCCTGGGAATAAGGTATGTGGGTGAGACCGTTGCCCGGAAGCTGGCCCTGCACTTCCGGTCGGTCGACAACCTGATGAATGCCTCTTATGATGATCTCACCAGTGTTGAAGAGGTCGGCGACCGGATCGCACAGAGCATCCGCGAATATTTTGAACACCCGGTGAACCGGAAGATCCTTGCGGGGCTCAGGGAAGCGGGCATGACAATGCAGATGCAGGACGAAGAACAACCGGCATCGTCAAAACTCGGGGGAAAAACCTTCGTGATCTCCGGATCCTTTGAAGGCGTCTCACGGAATGAACTCAAGGAAATGATCGAAAAAAACGGGGGTAAGAACACCTCGTCGGTCAGCTCAAACACCGACTTTATCATCGCCGGTGAAGACATGGGACCGGCTAAAAAAGAGAAAGCCAGGCAGCTGAATATTCCCCTGATCGGGATCGGCGATTTTCTCCGGATGATTAAATAGTGCTTGCAGGAAAACGCCAATAGCTGCGTTATGCTCGACTTCAAAACAGTCATTTACGAATAGTAAACTCTTGTTTTTCAGTCATCGCAAGCCTTGCTCTTGACGTTTTCTTATCAAGCACGGCTAAAAAACATGAGTTTTCTTTCTGACACTAAATAAGCGGGTCTTTCCTCAGGATGGACCACCAAAAATTAGTAATATTGCATCGTGAGCGCATTCAGTAAAATCAGGCATTCCGTCGGGACCATGTCCCTGGTCCGAAAGTTTAAAAAACGGGACCGGAAAAAGGTTGTTCACAATTTCCGGACAGCAAAAAACACCGTCATTGTCTTCGATATTACGGATGCGGAGACCTTCCGGCATATCAGGGAGTTCAGCAAATTTCTGGATCAGATGGGGATCCGAGCCCTGCTCCTCGGTTATGTCAACTCAGATGAAATCCCCAACGGCCTCGTACTGTGGGAAAACTGCCAGGTGATGAGCAAAAAGAACCTGGACTATTTTTTCAGACCCACCGAGACAGCCGTTCTGAACATGATCGGGAAAGATTACGATATTCTCTTTGACCTCTGCATGAACGACCATCTGCCACTTACCTACTTCACCTGCCTTTCGAAGGCGAAGTTTAAAGTCGGCAGGTATAAGGAAACGCTGAATGATTCGGACCTCATGATCGATATCAGCCGGGAGCCGACGGTGGATTTTCTGGTCACCCAGATCAAAAACTATGTCTCGATCCTGAATAACCCGGAAAAAGCCGGAACAGTGCCCATAAAATAAATTTGACCTATCCCCATGACGAAATCCATCTTCTTTAAAGGAACCGGCGTAGCTCTTGCCACCCCCTTCAGAAATGACGGCAGCATCGATTTCAACGCCCTGAAAAAGCTGGTCGGCCATGTCAGCAAAAACGGCGTCGACTACCTCGTGGTTTTAGGCACGACGGGGGAAACCCCGGTGCTGACGAGGGATGAAAAAAATGCCATCGTGGATTTGGTGAAAGAAGTGAATGACGGTAAACTTCCCATCGTGCTGGGAATGGGCGGGAACAGTACGTCGGAGGTGCAGAATCACATCCACGAAACAGATTTTACCGGCATCGACGCGATCCTTTCCGTCGCTCCATATTACAATAAGCCCGGCCAGGAAGGATTATTCCAACATTTCAAATGCATTGCCGACGCCAGCCCCGTTCCGGTCATCCTGTACAATGTGCCCGGCCGAACCGGCTCCAATATTTCGGCCGAAACAACCATCCGCCTGGCGACAAAATTCAAAAACCAGATCATTGCCACCAAGGAAGCTTCCGGAAACTTTCAGCAGGTGATGGCGATCATCCGGGACAAACCCGAGAAATTCGGGGTGATCTCCGGTGACGACGCCACAGCTCTGCCGCTGATTGCCCTGGGCGCTACCGGGGTGATCTCGGTTATCGCCAATGCCTACCCGGCCGAATTCTCGCGGTTGGTTGGACTGGCCCTGGAAGATAAATTTACAGAGGCCAGGAAGATCCACTACAGCCTTCTTCCGGTATACGACATGCTTTTTGCGGAAGGAAATCCTTCGGGGCTCAAAGCTTTCCTCGACGTTATGGATATCGCCCAGAACAACCTCCGGCTTCCCCTTACATCTGTTAGCAAGGGCCTGTATGAAAAAATACGGAATTTCGTGGGGAAATAGAAGACGGGGACTGAAGTTACGAGAATACGAGCAGAGGACAGGACGAGGGTACGATTGCGCAACCGCACAAGAGGACGGAACTTTCATACCTCACCAAATCACCATATCACCAAATAGGTAAAAATAGAGTACCCGCAAAGTTCGCAAAGACTTATGCTCAATGCAGAGTTTTCGCAGGTGTCGTAAAAGGAAGCCAACAATAAATAGATTCCCGGCAATCCGAGCGGTGATGCCGGTAATGTTGCAGTGGATCCCGATCATATTTATACCTGGGACGGTTCAACGGGAACCGTGTATGTTTATGATCTTGCGGGCACATATATTACATCCCTGAAATTGTCGAACGGAAATTACGGGTATTCCCTTTCATATGTGAACGGCTACTTATTTGCAGCCAGGGATGGAAATTATTCCACGGGCACCTGGTACGGTTATAATATCCGGCGGAATCTAACGGGCAGTCCGGTAATCGATAAAAAATCAGCACCCTCTGTTAAAAAAAGTGCTGCTGGTGTACATGACACAACACAGAAATAGTACTTCCGTCCCGTAACCAGGATCTCAAGAGTGCATAAATCTATACAGGGACCTCCAAAATTCAGGCTTTCCCTGTGTACAATCGTTGGATTGTACATTCCTACATTCGCCTCTTACGCCACCCCGGCTTTTCCGTGACAATTCTTGTATTTTTTGCCGCTGCCACAGGGACACGGATCGTTTCTCCCGACCTTTTTCTCAACCCTGACCGGCTGTGCCGGGGCATTGCGGTTGCCTCCGCCCGGAGGGATCGTTGTACTGGGGCTTCTCTTCGCGGTTGGCCTCGAATTTACTGAGATCAAGACGCTTGGGAGCCTGCGCTTTCTGCACGGCGTTGGGATCGCTGACCGGGATATGCCCTTTCATGAGGGTGGAAACCACTTCCCGGTTGACCCGGTCGATCATTTGCCTGAAAAGTTCGAACGATTCAAACTTATAGATCAGCAGCGGATCTTTCTGTTCGTAGGTGGCATTCTGGACACTCTGTTTCAGGTCGTCCAGTTCGCGGAGGTGCTCTTTCCAGTTATCATCAATGGTGGCCAGAACAACGGTCTTTTCGTACGACCTGACAAGTTCCTGGGCTTCGGATTCGTAGGCTTTCTTCAGGTTGGCGATCACCCGGAATATCCGGATCCCGTCGGAAACCGGCACGACAATGTTTTCATAAACGGCCGATTGTTTCTCGAACACATCCTTGATGACCGGGTAAGCCTGCTTACTGATGGTACCCTCTTTGCGCTTGTAGGTTTTCAGGATCATGTCGTAGAGCTGATCGACGATTTCCCCGCTCGAGGCCTTCAGGAATGCCTGTTCATTGACCGGGCTTTCCACCGACATGGTCCGGATGAGTTCAAACCGGAATTCTTCGAAGTTGGCCACCGGATGGAACGTGTTCACGATATTCTCGACCACATCGTACATCATGTTGGCGATATCCACACTGAGTCGTTCACCGTAAAGGGCATGTTTTCTCCTTTTATAGATGACTTCCCTCTGTGAGTTCATCACGTCGTCGTATTCAAGGAGGCGTTTCCTGATCCCGAAGTTGTTTTCTTCCACTTTCTTCTGGGCGCGTTCGATCGATTTGGTGATCATGGAATGCTGGATCATTTCACCTTCCTTCAGACCCAGCTTATCCATCATGCCGGATATCCGCTCGGAGCCGAACAGGCGCATGAGATCATCCTCAAGTGACACATAAAACTGCGAAGATCCCGGATCGCCCTGGCGGCCGGCACGCCCGCGCAACTGCCTGTCGACGCGTCTCGATTCATGTCGCTCGGTCCCGATGATAGCCAGACCGCCGGCCTGACGGACCTCGGCCGACAGCTTGATGTCGGTTCCGCGACCTGCCATGTTCGTGGCGATGGTCACCGTCCCTTTGTGGCCTGCCTCAGCCACGATTTCTGCTTCACGCTGGTGAAGTTTGGCATTCAGCACATTGTGGGAAATTTTTTTCAACTTCAGCATCCGGCTCAGCAACTCGGATATTTCCACCGAAGTGGTCCCGACCAGTACCGGCCTTCCATTGTTGACGAGTTCAACGATCTCGTCGATGACGGCATTGTATTTCTCCCGTTTGGTTTTGTATACCAGGTCTTCACGGTCGTTACGGATCACCGGTTTGTTGGTGGGGATGACCACAACATCCAGTTTATAGATGTCCCAGAATTCACCGGCTTCGGTTTCAGCTGTCCCTGTCATCCCGGCAAGCTTGTGGTACATCCTGAAATAGTTCTGCAGGGTAATGGTGGCAAAGGTCTGGGTGGCCGCTTCCACCTTGACATTTTCCTTGGCTTCAATCGCCTGGTGAAGTCCGTCGGAATACCTCCGACCTTCCATAATACGGCCGGTCTGCTCGTCAACGATCTTGACCTTATTGTCGATGACCACGTATTCCACGTCCCGTTCGAACAATGTATAGGCCTTGAGTAGCTGGTTGACGGTATGCACCCGGTCCGATTTAACGGCGTAATCCTGGAGAAGTTGGTCTTTGGTATCGACCTTCTCCTGATCCTTCATCTCCGATTTTTCAATTTCCGCGATTTCGGAACCGATATCGGGAAGGATGAAGAAATCGGGTTCCTCAGGTGAACTGATCAGGTCGATGCCATTATCGGTGATTTCGATGGCATTTTGTTTCTCGTCGATCACAAAGAACAAGTCATCGGTGACGATATGCATGTTCTTTGAGTTCTCCTGCATGTAGGTGTTTTCCGTTTTCAGCATCAGGGATCGGTTCCCTTCTTCACTGAGAAGCTTGATGAGCGCCTTATTTTTGGGCAGTCCTTTATGGGCCTGCAGGAGTTTGAAACCTGCTTTTTCGCTGTTGTTTTCCTGGAGAAATTTTTTCGCGTCGATAAGGATCTGGTTCACCAGTTTCCGCTGGGCATCGACGATGGTTTCCACCCGGGGTTTCAAGGCCTGGAACTCCTGGTTTTCACCTTTTGGAATGGGTCCGGAGATGATCAGCGGTGTCCGGGCATCATCAATCAGTACCGAGTCGACTTCATCGACGATGGCATAATTGTGCCTCCGCTGAACGAGGTCCTGCGGGGTCAGGGCCATATTGTCCCTGAGGTAGTCGAAGCCGAATTCGTTGTTCGTGCCGAAGGTAATATCGCAGTTATAGGCTTGGCGCCTGCCTTCGGAATTGGGCTGGTGTTTATCGATACAACCAACGGTGAGCCCGTGAAACTGGTATATGGGACCCATCCATTCAGAGTCACGTTTGGCCAGGTAATCGTTGACCGTTACAATGTGTACCCCTTTGCCGGTAAGGGCGTTCAGGAACACAGGGAGGGTGGCCACGAGTGTTTTCCCCTCACCGGTTGCCATCTCGGCGATCCGGCCCCAATGGAGCACCACGCCGCCGAACAGCTGAACGTCGTAATGGATCATGTCCCAGGTAACCTCATTTCCGCCAGCCATCCAGGTATTGAACCAGACAGCTTTCTCTCCCCTGATCTCAATGTGATCATGCTCTGCCGCAAGGTCGCGGTCAAAGTCCTGTGCGGTCACTTCGAGGGAGTCATTTTCGGTGAACCGGCGTGCGGTATCTTTAACAATGGAAAAGACCTCCGGCAAAACGTCGTTCAGGATCTCTTCATATTTGTCGTCGATTTCTTTTTCCAGCTTGTCGATGCGTTCATAGATCTGTTCCTTTTCATCAATGCGGAGATCCGGATCTTCAGACTTAACCTTCAAACCGGCCATTTCCTCTTCCTGGACCTTCACATAGTCCCTGACCTTCGACCGGATGGAAACCGACCTGGCCCGTAATTCATCATTGGAAAGTTCTTTAATGGTTGGATAAACCTCGAGGATACGATCCACAAAAGGCTGTATTTCCTTCAGATCCCTTTTGGATTTGGTTCCAAGAAAGCTACCCAGTATGTTATCAAGAATGCTCATATTTCTGTATTAATTATTTTCTTTATAAATTAAACGAACAAAATTAACCTTTTATAGAAAAAATCTCAATAAACTTAGGAATATATCCCGTCTATTTTCCCAAATAATTTCCACCTTGGAGCGGTAAAAGATATTTTCTTCTAAATTTGTTATCTTATTAACGAAAAAGGACGCAAAAGATTATGAAAAGAATCGCAGGGGTCCTGGTGCTGATTTTGACGATGGTACAGATGCAGGCACAGGAAAAACCCGTAAAATCCCCGTTGAATCCCGATTTTATGAATTATATCCGGGAAGAAAAAGCTGGTGCGGTCAAAAAATCCGCCGATGGAAAAGGGCTGGGATACGTTCCCTCTCCTCTCACCCTTCATTTTAACAATGAAAAATCCGAAACACAGGGCAAAAAGAGTACCCAGGCTCTGCCTTCAAAATACGATCTCCGGGATTATAACTGGGTCAGCCCGGTTAAAAACCAGGGGCCTGCCGGGGCATGCATGTCTTTTTCAACCATCGGGGCCATTGAATCGTCATGGCTGAAGCTGGGGTACGGGACTTTCGATCTTTCGGAGCATAACCTGGCCACCTGCCATGGATTTGAACTCGGCATCAACGACGGGGGGAATTTTGCCATGGCCACCGCCTACTTCACAAGGCTTTCGGGGCCGGTAACCGAGGCCAGCGACCCCTATAACCCGGCCAATGGTAACTGCAAATCAACAGGGCTGTCTATCCCCGCTTACTCGCCCGTAACAAGCTGGCTGCCAAAAGACATTGACATCATCAAGAAAGCCGTCATGGATTATGGCGGCG
Organism: uncultured Bacteroidales bacterium; assembly: GCA_963763215.1. Taxonomy (GTDB): domain Bacteria; phylum Bacteroidota; class Bacteroidia; order Bacteroidales; genus DASQZK01. The sequence goes on along the minus strand of CAVXNX010000029.1, from coordinate 33,003 downwards.
TCTCGGCTTCAATCTACACCGGAGGGCCCTTCATGAGTCAGTATTACAATCTCAACGATCATACCTTCTACTATAACGGAACGACGTCGCCCGATCATGCCGTCCTGATCGTGGGCTGGGATGACGACATGGCTGTCATCGGCGGGCTGAAAAGTCCTAAAGGCACCAAAGGAGCGTGGATCGTGAAAAACAGCTGGGGAAGCAGCTGGGGTGACAAAGGGTATTTCTATGTGTCTTACAAGGATACGCGATTCCTGACCGAAGCCGCAGTCTATCCTGTCAGGGCACAGCTTGATGAGATTGATACCCTGTACATGTACGACAAGCTCGGGGCGACGAGTTCATTTGGTTATCACGACGAAACGGCCTACGGACTGGTGCGTTTTGTTGCGCCTGATTCAAGCTTCATCCGGAAAATAGGAACCTTCGTGCTCGCCTCGGGAACCATTGTCGATATTGAAATCTATAATGATTTCCAGGGCGACAGCCTCCTGACCAACCTCGTGGCTTCCTCCTACAACAACATCGTCCGTTTTCCCGGGTACACCACCTTCGATGTTCCCGCCATCGTCAGCGGTGAGTACTATGTCAAGATAAAGTACTTCAGTCCCGACTTTTTCTATCCCCTTCCGGGAGAAACGAAGGTCTCTTTCCAGGGTGAAGATTATGCCCTCCCGCATATCGAGCATTCCGGAACATATTGGACCAGTCACGACGGTGAAAAATGGCAGCCGTTGGGAAGCGACATCACCGACGGCGAAGCCGATCTCTGTATACGCGCTTATGCCGACAAAAGCACACGACTCAATGCCTTCTTTACCGCCGACAGGACAGAGGTCTGTACCGGTTCGAAAGTCACTTTCACCAGCCAGTCCAATGGAGACATCTCAACCTATACCTGGAATTTTGGGCAGGGGGCAACGCCCTCCACCTCCAGTACGCCGGGCCCCATCCAGGTGAGCTATACAACTCCCGGTAAGAAAGACATCAGTCTGACGGTCACCGGGCCCGGGGGGACCAAAATTCTCAACCGGAAAACCTACATTAATGTGGTCAATCAGCTGGATATCTTCCTGCCCTATTCCGAAAAAATGCTGGTTCATGGCAAGTCCATCACCATTACGGCTTTCGGGGCCGAAAACTATAGCTGGAGCCCCTCAACCGGCCTCGACACCACAAAGGGATCGACCGTGACGGCTTCTCCGGCCGATACCATCACCTACACCGTGAACGGAACCATGGGCGCATGTTCAGGCAGTGCACGGATCACGCTTAACGTGGTGGAGAATCCCGCCAAACGACGATATTTGCAATGCCTATGAAATAACCCAACCCGGAAAGGTCGGCGATTTTACCAATGTTTATGCCACCGTCGAGCAAAAGGAACCGGCGCCTCCCGAGGGCGATTGCAACACCGATATGCAATGGTGCGTTGAAGGTGGACTGCAGAACAGTGTCTGGTTCCGTTTTACCGGGCCGGAGTCGGGAGTCGTCTCCATCGATACCCGGGGAATGGATACCCAGATTGCCGTTTACCGGCTGGATGAATGCGACAGCATTTTCTCACCCTCCGGCTATGAAATGGTTGCCGCCAACGATGATTACCACACGGAGCTTTATGACTATGCGGCTGCCATCGCCAACCTCAGTGTTACGCCGGGAGCGACCTATTACATCCAGATCGACGGGAGTGCCGGCGGAGTGGAAGGTGACTTTACCCTATTCTTCTACGACTATAGTCTGGGCATTGAAAACCAGACCGTTCCGGAACAGGACCAACTTTCCGTCTATCCGAATCCCAATGACGGAAGCTTCAGCATCGAACTGGGAACCCGGGAATCGGGGAATGTGCTGGCCCGCGTCTTCGACGCGACAGGGCGGATCGTTTATACCGGGAAGTATATGCATGCCGGCGGTTTCCCGCATACTATCGACCTTGGCAACCGGGCACCGGGCGTGTATTATCTCGAGGTGGTCACAAAGTCCAGAGTCTACAGGAAGAATCTCATTGTGAAGTAAGACCGGAGAAGACGACTTTCCCCATCATGCCTGATCCCGCCGGCCTTGACCTCCGGCGGGATTTTTTTGTTCCCTGGTTTTAAACGTCTGCCTGTCGTGAGAAATCTGCCTTCGCGATCCATCTCCGTTTGGAGCTGCCCGTATCCGCCGAAAAAGCTTTCCAAAGCTGATTATTTCGGGTATTCCGGACTAAACAAATGAGAAGGAAAGGCGTTATACGACCATCCCTTCTATTTTTAACAAACTGAGATGAAAATCAAGATCCTGCTTTCCCTCATTCTGTCAGGCTTTTTTCTCCTGCCCCGGCCGCTTTCGGCCCAGGTATGGCTGAAGGATTACCAGCCAAGGAAATCCACGCCTTCCAACATGAATTTTTATGATATCCAGAAGGCTTTCGATGCATACTGGTCGAAAAAAGCAGCCGGCGGTGAAACCATCACCGAGGAAGAAAACGGATGGGCACCTTTCAAGCGCTGGGAATTCTTTATGGAACCCCGGGTATACCCCAGTGGGAACACCGATCTGCCGTCGATCTATCCGCAGATCCAATGGCTAAGGTCGGTACAGTCGCTTCCGGCCACCTGGAAATCCCTTGGACCCGATGTCGTACCCAACGTTATTTACAAGCCGACAAAGTCCGGTGCGGGGCGCATCAACACCATCGCCTTTCACCCCACCAATCCGTTTACCTTCTGGATCGGGGCTCCTTCGGGAGGGATCTGGAAGACCACCAACGGCGGGCAATCATGGGAAACGACCACCGACGAACTGGCCAGTATCGGGATCTCCGATATCGCTGTCAACCCGCTGAACCCGAATGAACTTTATGCCGTCACCGGCGACGGGGATGCAGGCGATACGTACAGCATCGGCATCATCCGGTCGTACGATGGGGGGGCAACCTGGAAGATGACCGGGATCATGATGAGTATCTCTGAACGGGATTATTTTCGCCGGATCATCATCGATCCGCAGGACACGTCGATCCTGCTGGCTACATCAAATCATGGCATTTACCGGACCACTGACGGCTTTACCTCCGGAAGCATCGTCAGACAGGGCAGTTTCCGTGATCTCGAATACAAACCCGGGGATTTCAGCATCATCTATGCCACCAGCTATGACGTGAATGGCGATGCCTCCATCTTCCGGTCGACGGACCAGGGGAAGACCTTCAATGTCACCTCAACCGGCCTGAACACTCAGGGAAAAGTCAACCGCATCGAACTGGCTGTCACGCCGGCCAACCCGGCCATTGTTTATGCCCTGGCCAGCGCCGCTTCCGATGACGGGTTTTACGGTCTGTATAAGTCTGCTAACAGTGGACAAACCTGGACCGCCATCTATGATCAGAGCGATCCGATCAATCTCCTGGGCTGGGAACTGGCCGGAAAGGATAAGGGAGGACAGGGCTGGTATGATTTGTCGATGGCCGTTTCTCCCACCAGTGAAAATACCCTGATGACAGGAGGCGTCAACATCTGGAAAAGCACCACCGGCGGATCCTCTTTCAGCATCACCGCCCACTGGATCGGGTCACCCCTGGTCGCCTATGTGCATGCCGACCATCACATGCTGAAATACAACCCGCTCAATAACCGCCTGTATTCCTGCAACGACGGGGGAATTTACTACTCTCCCGATAACGGCAGATCCTGGACCGATCTCAGTGACGGGCTGACCATCCTTCAGATCTACCGAACCGCCACCACCGATGCCGTCCATGATCTCTACCTGACCGGGAACCAGGACAACGGGAGCATCCTCAGTTCGGGGGGTAACTGGCAGCAGGTCACCGGCGGAGACGGGATGGAATGTGCCATAGACCCCAATAACCACGAAATTCTTTACACCAGTTACTACAATGGCAATTTTTACAAGTCGACCGACGGAGGCGTCAACTTCAACCCGATCGGACCGACGGGTCAGCCGGGCAGCGGGGCATGGATCACCCCTTTCCTGCTGGAAAATTCATCCCCGGTGTTTACCGGATATGCCGATGTGTATCAATCACCTGACGCAGGGACCAGCTGGCTGACCCTCTCGGATGGACTGACCGGCGGCACCAACCTGAGGTCCATGGCGGTGGCTTCTTCTGATCATCATACCATCTATGCTGCCACCTATACCTCCATTCTGGTGAGCCGCAACGGGGGGATCAGCTGGGACGACATCTCCGCGGGATTGCCCCAGCAGGCCATCATGTCGATCGAAGTTTCGCCCAACAATCCGGAAAAATTATGGGTCGCCCTTTCGGGGTTCGCAGACAATGAAAAAGTTTACAGGAGCACTGACGGCGGGACGTCCTGGGAAAACTATTCCGACGGGCTTCCAAATATCCCGTGCAACGTGATCAAATACAAGAACCCCTCTGATGATGCACTCTACCTCGGAGCAGACATCGGTGTTTTCTACCGCGACAATTCCATGTCCACATGGCAGCCCTTCATCTCCGGCCTGCCCAATGTGATCATCAATGATCTCGAGATCCAGATCCCCTACAGCCGGATCGTCGCCGGGAGCTACGGTCGCGGCCTCTGGTCGTCCGACCTGTATCCGGCCCAGAATACGATGTACGCCTATATTTACACCGGGAACCGGAACAACTGCCTCGACGATTCGACGACCATCACCATCCGCACGGTGAGCAATCCCGACAGCATTGCCTGGAATTTCAACGGGGAAGAACACCTGACCGTTAACGGCAGCCAGGCCGTCAGGGTTAAATTTACCACTCCGGGTGTGAAAAATATTTCTGCGGTGGTGTATAAGAATGGGTCAGGGTATTCCACCTCCCTGGATCACTATGTCCGTGTGGTCAGCCAGCCCGAACTGCAGGGCACGGTATACGGCGCTTCATCCTTCCACCGCGGCGACGAAGCCTCCCTGCTGGCTTACGGTGCAGAGACCTACTCCTGGCAGCCTTCAGGCTCGGTGACCTCACCCGATGCGGCCATGACACTGGCTTCACCCGATTCCACAACCCGCTACGTGGTGACCGGAACCCTGGGGAACTGTTCGGCAACCGACACGGTGACCATTATCGTCCGGCCCGGGCCGGTGAATGATGATGTGTGCTCGGCTACGCCCCTGCAAAACGGAATGAATGGCCCCTTCACCAATGTCAATGCTTCCGTCCAGCCGGGAGAGCCAATGCCCGATACAACGGATTGCAATACCCAGATCACGTGGTGCAATGAGGGCGGCCTTCAGCATACCGTATGGTTTTCGTATGAAGCCACCAGTTCTTCTTCATCCTTTGTGACCAGTGGTTTCGATACACAGATTGCCCTGTATTCGGCCGATGCGTGTGAAGCCATCCTGAATGGCGGCGATACGCTCATTGCGGCCAATGATGATTTCTTCGGAGCCGATAAGCAATATGCGGCCGCGATCGATGAAGCCCCGCTGACCGCAGGAAAACGATATTGGATCCAGGTTGACGGAAGTGCCGGAGGGGCAATGGGCATTTTTTACATCAATATTTATGATGCACCTGTCGGAATCGGACCGGAACAGGCCGCGCCAGAGAAAGTCCGGATTTATCCCAATCCGGGAACCGGTGAATTTACGGTCGATCTTCATGGGATCACCGGCCAGGTGACCCTACGGGTGATCGCCATCACCGGGGCCGTGGTCGATGAAGAAACGTTCTTCCCCGCCGGTGATGAACTTCAGCACAAATTCACCATTACTGAAAAAGGAGTCTACATCATCAGCATCTCCGGTGCGGTAGATCACGTGGTGAAGAGAGTGGTCGTCGAGTGACCGGTGTCAGGTTGCCGATCCGTCAGCCTTGTTCCTGGCGGCTCTCATCCCCGGAAGGTCGCGGTCGAACTCATACATATTCTGGGCGCCGACGAGCTTCAGCTTGTCGAGGATCTCGCTTGCCGTCGCTTCTTCTTCGATCTGTTCATTGACGAACCACTGGATGAAGCTGTGCGTATTGAAATCCTTTTCGTCGTTGGTTTTGGCCACAATGTCATTGATCGACGCGGTAATGTACTGTTCGTGTTTGAGAACTTCCTCGAACATTTCCCTGACATCCTTAAATTCGGCTGGAGGTTGTTTGAACGTGGGAATCACGGGGCGTCCGTCACGCTCGGCGATATATTTTACGATCTTGAGCATGTGCATCCGTTCTTCCTCGGCCTGAACGAAGAGCCACCTGGCCACACCGTTCAACCCGTTGTAACCGGCCCAGCAGGCCATGGAAAGATAAAGACCTGAAGAATACCCTTCCTTCTCAATCTGCTGATTGAGAATGTCTTCAATGGATTTTTTTAGCATAGGATTACGTTTTAGGGTTTGTGTATTTATTTCTGAAACCCGGCAGATCCCGGAAATATTCCGGGATGCCGGGCAAATTTCATCCTTTCATATTCCCGATGATGGCCGATCCGAATTCAGAAGTTTTCAGTTCGGTGGCATGGTCCATCAGCCGGGCAAAATCATAGGTCACTTTTTTCTGCCTGATGGTTTCCTGCAACCCTTTGACGATCATCTCGCCCGCCTCGATCCAGCCGAGATATTCGAACATCATTACGCCGGACAGGATGAGCGAACCGGGGTTCACCTTGTCGAGGCCCGCATATTTTGGTGCGGTTCCATGGGTGGCTTCAAAAATGGCATGACCGGTGATGTAATTGATATTGGCGCCCGGTGCAATACCGATACCGCCAACAATGGCGGCCAGGGCATCGCTGATGTAATCGCCGTTCAGGTTCATGGTGGCAATAACGGAATATTCCTTTGGCCGGGTGAGGATTTGCTGCAGGAAGGCATCGGCGATGACATCCTTAACAATGATTTTTCCATCATTCACAGCCCTTTCCTGGGCCAGGTCGGCAGCGGCCTTACCTTCTTTTTCCACAATCCGGTCATATTGTGGCCAGGTGAAGGTATAATCGGCAAATTCCTTTTCAGCCACCTCGTAACCCCAAAGTTTGAACTGGCCCTCGGTGAATTTCATGATATTGCCTTTGTGGACCAGGGTCAGTGACGGTTTATTGTGGCGGATGGCGTACTGGAGAGCCGACCTGACAAGCCGGTAGGTGCCTTCCTGGGAAACAGGCTTGATGCCGATGGAAGCACTTTCCGGGAACCGAATGGTTTTCACACCCATCTCATCCAGAAGGAAATCGGATGATCTTTTCATTTTCCGGTGTCCCGTTCAGCCATTCGATGCCGGCATAGATATCTTCGGTATTTTCACGGAAAATGACCATATCAGTGGTTGTCGGATCTTTCACCGGCGAAGGAACACCATCGTAGTATTTTACCGGACGCTGGCACACGTAAAGGTCAAGAATTTGCCTAAGGGCCACGTTGAGCGAACGGATCCCGCCGCCAACCGGCGTGGTAAGCGGTCCCTTGATGGCCACCAGGAACTCCCGGATGGTGTCGAGGGTCTCTTCGGGGAGCCATTTCCCGGTCTGTTTGAAGGCTTTCTCTCCAGCCATAACTTCTTTCCAGATGATTTTTCGCTTTCCTTTATAGGCTTTTTCAACGGCGGCATCAAAAACGCGAACCGAGGCGGCCCAGATATCCGGGCCCGTTCCGTCGCCTTCAATAAACGGAATAACAGGAAAATCAGGAACACTTAAAATTCCATTTTCAAGGGTGATCTTTTCTCCAATCATGAATGACTATTTTAGATGAGGTGATACAATATTTCAATACAATAAAAATACTTTTAAGTTCAAAACTCACTCGAGTTCAAGATTAAACTGCTGCTTCAGTTTATTCAAATTGGGATTCTTGTTATTCATAAACCGAAATTTGTCTTCTGAAGTATATATTTTTTTTTGAACCTGTTCCGATCCCTCCAGCCGAGGCATAACCTGAACGAGCGAATTCCCCAGTTCCCGGCGCAGGAAACGGTGGAGATCCTGTTTGACATTCTGGTCAAAATCTTCGAGCTGGGCGGTATTGTCCATGATCACATCGATACGGTAATCGCTTCTGAGTTCAGGCTTGCGGCTTTTTAGCGTGAAGGAGATCCTGGGTCTTTCTTCCTTTAGCGATTCGGCAAACTGATTCCATTTTTTCATGAGTTCATCCTGGGAAAAAGGTGTATCGCTGAACTCAGGTTCTGTCTCCGGATCGTCGGCCTTCTCATCATCCGGTTTCTGACGTGTCTTTGGAATTTGCCATTCCACCCAGGGCATCTTTAATGGAGATGCCAGCGGAACCGGACGAGGTTCCTGCCGGTATCAGCCGGCTCCGTCCTCGGAACAACGGAATTCGCAGGCGGCGGAGTCTTTGGCCCTGCCGGCATCGGGACTCCCGGCGGGCGGTGAAGGGATGGCTTTCGCTTCGGTCTTTTCCGCGGGTGTGGGCTCCGGTTCAGGCTTCACCCCGCCTGAGGGCGAAACGTCATTCTGAATCGCCTGTTGATCCTCAGGCTGTTCAGGGGGTTGGGTCAGGTGTTTTTTTTTTATGGCATTCACATTGGAAAGCCTGACGAGGGTCAGTTCGAGCAACAGCCGCTGATTATGGCTCGACTTGTAGTTCACATCGGCCTGGTTGCAGATCTCAAGTGCCTGGTAGAGGAATTCTGCATTGCATGCAGAGGCCTGCTGAAGGTAACGGGATCTGAGGTTATCGCTGACTTCCAGGAGCCTCACCGTGGCCTCGTCCTTCGAAACGAGGAGATCACGCAGATGGGAAGCCAGTCCTCCCAGGAAATGACGGGCATCGAATCCCTTGTCGAGGATCTCATCGAAGATCAGGAGGGCACGCGATACATCGCCGGTGAGAAAAGTTTCGGTGATCTTGAAATAATATTCATAATCCAGGATGTTCAGGTTATCGATGACCCCCTGGTACCGGATCTGGTCGCCGCTGAAACTCACGACCTGGTCGAAGATGGAAAGCGCATCGCGCATGGCCCCGTCGGCTTTCTGGGCGATGACATGCAGGGCTTCGCGTTCATATTCAATGTTCTCCTTCCCGGCAATGTATTCAAGATAGGTTACCGCATCATCCACCTTTATCCGGTTGAAATCAAAGATCTGGCACCGGGAAAGGATGGTCGGAATGATTTTATGTTTTTCGGTCGTGGCGAGAATGAACACCGCATGGGCAGGCGGTTCCTCCAGCGTTTTGAGAAAGGCGTTGAAAGCCTGCGCCGACAGCATATGAACCTCATCGATGATGTAGACGCTGTATTTACCGATCTGCGGCGGAATGCGAACCTGTTCGGTAAGCGACCGGATATCTTCAACCGAATTGTTGGAAGCGGCGTCGAGTTCATGAATATTGTAGGACCTGGAGGCATTGAAAGCCTGGCAGGATTCACATTCATTGCAGGGTTCAAGGTCGGCGGAGGGTCTTTCACAGTTGATGATCTTGGCAAAGATCCGGGCGCAGGTGGTCTTCCCCACTCCCCTCGGGACCGCAGAAAAGATAGGCATGACCCAGATGATTATTCTTTATGGCATTCTTAAGCGTTCCGGTGATCGAATCCTGGCCGACGACACTTCGGAAGGTTTCGGGTCTGTATTTTCTGGCTGATACGATAAATTTTTCCATTTCTGCAGTTCAAAAATTCGTTCTAAATATAGCATATTAAAACGGAAACCAAAAATCGATGAGCCATCGATACGTTATTTATTATACTGATTTACAATGATATTCGCAAATTAAAGAAGTTGCATTTATTTTTCTTTGTGATTGAATGTCAATAATTTTTTGCATTGAGGTAAAAAGTTCATATTTTTGCGGACATTTAAAAATTCTCTAAAACAGTAAAAATCATGTTAAATCAGTACGAAACCGTTTTCATTGCAACTCCCGTTTTGTCTGAGGCCCAGATGAAGGAAGCGGTAGAAAAATTCAAGAACGTGATCACTGCCAATGGCGGGGAGATCGTTCATGAAGAAAACTGGGGGCTGAAAAAGCTGGCCTACCCCATTCAGAAAAAATCCACCGGCTTCTATTACCTGGTTGAATTCAGAGGCGAAGGAGAGCTCGTTGAACACCTGGAACTCCAGTTCAGGAGGGATGAACGCATCATCCGGTTCCTGACCCTTAAAATGGACAAGTATGCTGTAGAGTATGCTGAAAAAAAGAGAGCTAAAGTCGCATCAGAAAAAAATAAGGAGAACTAACCATGGCACAGAACACATCAGAAATCAGATATCTCACTCCGCCGTCAGTTGAGATCAAGAAAAAGAAGTACTGCCGGTTCAGAAAAAACAGGATTAAATATGTGGATTATAAGGATCCGGAATTCCTGAAGAAGTTCCTGAATGAACAGGGAAAAATCCTTCCGCGCCGGGTAACGGGCACGTCCCTGAAATACCAGAGGAAAGTGGCCACCGCAATCAAAAGAGCCAGGCACATTGCCATTCTCCCTTATGTAACTGACCTGTTAAAATAAAACCGGAGGAACGATTATGGAAATCATACTTAAACAAGATATACCCAGCCTGGGTCAAAAGGATGACATCATCAGCGTAAAAGACGGATATGCACGTAATTACCTGATTCCTAAAGGAATGGCCTTGAGCGCTACCCCGTCGGCCAGGAAAAACCATGCGGAAATTCTGCGGCAGAGGGCCCACAAGGAAGAAAAACTGCGCGAAGAAGCCCAGAAGATGGCCAAAAAACTGGCAGATATTTCACTCGTTATCGGAGCCAAAACCAGCACCAAAGGGAAGATATTCGGTTCGGTCAACACCATCCAGATTGCCGAAGCCCTCACGGAAAAAGGATTTGACATCGACAGGAAGAATATCAACATCAAGGAAGAACTGATCAAGGAAGTTGGAAATTACACGGCAACCGTGAAACTGCACCGTGACGTTTCCGTCGAGATTCCTTTCGAGATCAAAGCAGAATAGAACAACAACACCCGTTGTCATGAGCCGTTTGCCATTGGTGAACGGCTTTTTTTATGGATGGACTGTGCTGTCCCTTCCCCCTCCTTCCTGCGTTCCCGAAACGCCTTACTTCACGGCAATGGTTTCGATCTCCACCAGTGCTCCGAAGCGGGAGGGCTTTTACGGCGAAGGCTGCCCGTGCCGGCGGATCGGCAGGATAATACCGTCCATAGATTTCATTCATCGCCCCAAAATGATCCATATCGCTCAGAAGGACCGTCGATTTGATCACATGGCTGAAATCGTAGCCTGCGGCTTCCAGAACGGCACCGATGTTCTTCATGACCTGCTCCGTCTGCTCACGGATGCCTCCTTCGACTAAGCTTCCCTGTCGATGGATCGAGGGCGATCTGTCCTGAAACGTAAAGCGTTCCGTTGATTTCCACAGCCTGGGAATATGGCCCGACAGCTGAGGGAGCTTTGGTTGGTGCTGATGATGCTTTTCATCGTGTTCTGTTGTTTTGTCAGGTGATAATGGTAAAACACATATCCTGCCGGCATGACGGCAGCGGATCAGAAATTATCCTGCCACGGGATGCGTTTTTCATACTTGAGATCCCGCAACAGTGAAGATTTGACATTGATCTGGAAGTTGAAACTTTTATATTTTCCGAACGGAATGGCCGTCAGCCGCATTTCCCAGCAATGGAGGTCCCGGTAGATACTCATGTTCGACGTGGTCACCTTCATGTTTTTGATATCGTACCCGGTCGAAAAGGTGATCTTCCATTTCGGGGTCAGGCTCAAATCGCCGTTTAAACGCAGTGTCTGAATGATGGAAGCCGGTTTGTCGTTCAGGATTTTGTTGTAGTTGAAATTGTAATTCATGGTCACCGACCAGGGAATACTGAAATCGACATATTCGCCGTAATCCTGGCTGAAGGTGTCGTATTGGTCGGGTGTCGGCGCGATAGCGGCAGGCAGCACTTCAGATGGCGGCGTTTCCTCCTGCTGTGCCGCTCCCTTTTTCGATGAACCTCCCTGGAACCGCATCCCGGTTGAAAAACCGGCATTGGTCAGCCTGGCAATCTTCCCCGAATTATTGTATTCCAGCCTGTTGATGCGGGCGCCGTTTGAATTTACGGCATAGGGATCGACGCTTGCCCGGAAATTCATGTTCAGCTTGCCCTTGAACAGCCTGGTGTTTCCATTGATCTGGACCGGCGTAAACTTGATGCTGTCATCAAAATTCATGCTGCTGCTGAAATTGAAATTGTCGAGGATGCTGACCTTTTTGTGTTTCCGTTGTTGAATCGGTTTCAACCCGCATTTTAGCTTCAACGTTATTGTTCAGGCTGAAGTTCATGGACCTGACCCGTGTTCGCAAAGTCGGCGTGCCGAACATCGCATTCTGGTAAATGGAGTAGGTTTCGATGACTTTCCCCTTCTCGTCTTTGAGATCGCGGTAATAATCGGGAAGGATATTGCTGAGATTAGGAACATAAGAGAAACTGACTGTCGGTGACATCACATGGCGGATGGCAATGAACTTGCTGTTTGGATTGGTGAACTGGTACATTCCGTAAATTTTCGGTGCCAGGGAAATTCCAAGTGAAGGGTATATGGCATGGGCATAGGTCAGCCTGTGGAAGGTTTCCGTCACGGTCCGGTAATAGGTGGTATCGGTACTCGGTGACTTTTTCCCTGTATTTGTTGATGTAGCTGGAATAGGCTACCCCGGAATAGCTCAGGTTGGGGGAAATGGTCAGGACCCTCAATTTCTTTGGCTTATAGTTCCAGATCAGGGGAATATCCTGTTTAAACCCGTTATTCACATGGTCAAAGACGTGAGGGGTGAACAGCAGCGTATCCACTGTCCGGATCTTATTGTTCAGTGTTCCCGTGTACCGGAGCTGGATCTGCTGATACCATTTTTTTTTAGCGCTGTTTTTATTGAAATTGAAGGGATTGATCGTCCCCATGGTGACCGACATATTGGGAAGATTCAGGCTGACATCGCCGGTTTGGCTGTTCTGCGAATGGTTCAGGCTGGCGGTCATGTTGAATGGGCTGTTCGGCCATCTTTTCTGGTAAGAGATACTCGATTGCTTGGTATTGGTGAGGACATTTTCCAGGGTATGGCTGTGATTCTGATCAAACCGTTGAGTCGACAGGTTGACGCTGGCGCGGAACTGCCGGTTGGGATTCGCCTTAGGATCCTGGTTGTGGGACCAGTTGATGGAATAATCGACCGATTTCCGTAAATCGAGACCTCTTTCACCCGAAAGGTTTTTAAAATAGCGGACATCGACGTTACCGGTAAAATGATACCGGTAATGGTAGGATGATCCGGCCCGGATGCCCCAGGTGCCGTTGGTGAAGATACTTCCGGTCATTCTCAGATCGACATAGTCATTGATTGCCCAGTAATAACCGCCGTCCTGCAGGTAAAATCCCCGGATGGCTTCCTCGCCGTATGAAGGGATAAGGATCCCCGATGTGCTTTCCCGTTTATTGGGAAAAAAGCCGAAAGGCAGACCGATGGGCATCGGGACATCGCCGATGACCAGGTATGCCGGGCCGGAAATGATCTTGTCGCCGGGAATGGATTTGGCTTTGGTCAGGGCGATGTAATAGTCCGGGTTCTCCTTGTCACAGGTCGTATACTTTCCGTTTTTCAGGTTGATATCCCCGAACTGGTCCTTTTTCGTTTTCTCGGCATGCAGGTACCCTCCTTCCTGCTCGGTCCTCACCACCTCGATGTATCCCTTTTTCGAGTTGAAATTGTACCGAAGCCGGTGAGCTTCGATTTTCTGATCCCCGTCCTGGAACACGGGGCGGCCGACAATGGTCCCGGATGAATCGGGCATTCCCTTGGCGAAGACCTCGTTGTTGGTCATGTCAAATTCGATATAGTCGGCTTCGAGTTTGATATTCAGGTAACTGACCTGGGCCGTTTTATAAAGGTAAATCTTCTTGCCGTCGATACTCATGACCACCGAATCCTTGGCACTGTAATGGACTTCGGCGTCGATGTTTTCCGATTTGGGTTTAGCCTTCACCGTATCTCCGGCCAGGATCTGCTGAGGGGTCAGGACGGTGGAATCGATCCGCGTTGTGTCTAAAGAATGAAGTGTAGTATCCTGTGTGAATGCTACTTTGCCGAATGATGAGGAAAAATGTTGATATTATAAGGACTCTATGTAATTTAACTTGCAACTTATTATACTATTTTTGTAGCTGTTAAGTTTTACTGGCAAAAGTCCCCAAAACTAATCAAAATACGCAAGAATGATACTATTGGCAAATACCATTTGTCAACAATATAAACGAATTTACGCCTACATTCTTGTATGTGTCCTGGCCTTTTTTATTTCGGACCGGGCGGCCCTGGCAGATGGGGGTCCGTCGGCCAGGGATAAAGTGCAGAGCCGTCGTTATCGATCCCGGTCATGGCGGGAAGGATCCCGGTGCCCTCGGCAAGCATATCAGGGAAAAAGATGTCGTCCTGGCCATCGGGCTCAAACTCGGAAAATACATTGAGGAGAATTTCGAAGATGTCAAGGTGATCTACACCCGTTCCACCGATGTCTTCATCCCTTTGCACGATCGTGCAGACATTGCCAATAAGAATAAAGCCGACCTGTTTATCAGCATTCATGCCAACTCGCTTCCGGGATCTTCTGCCACCGGCACCGAAACCTTTGTCATGGGAGAATATAAGAACAGTTCCAACCTGGAAGTGGCCAAGAAGGAAAACGCGGTGATCACCCTCGAAGATAACTACACCACACGGTATGAAGGTTTTGATCCGAATTCTGATGACTCGTATATTGTTTTCAGCCTCCTTCAAAAGACATACCTTTACCAGAGTCTCGAGTTCGCCGGCTTCATTCAGCAGCAGTTCAGGGAACGGGCGGGGAGAATTGACCGTGGCGTCAAGATGGCCGGGTTCCTGGTCCTTTGGAAAACCACCATGCCCAGTGTTCTCGTCGAAACCGGATTCCTGACGTCATCGGGAGAGGAGTCTTTCCTGGGCTCCGATCAGGGCCAGGATTATATCGCTTCGGCCATTTACCGCGCATTCAAAGCGTATAAGGAGAAAATCGAAAACAACAGCCATTTTGAAGCCGTCATCCGGGATACCGTTAACGATGAATCTCAAAACTACCCCTGGAGCAACGATCGTCACCCCGGTTTCATCCACACGTGAAAATGAACTTTATTTTAAAGTACAGGTTTTATCATCACGCAAAAAACTGGATAAGGATGATCCTTATTTTAAAGATTTTCCGGATGTGGAAGCCTTTCAGTCGGGCAAGTGGATCAAGTATACGATCGGGAGATCGACCTCTTATCCCGGGATCATCAGTTACTGTAATGAAGTGAGGAAAACATTTCCTGACGCCTTTGTCGTCGCCGTCAGGAACGGAGAAATCATAAATCTTAACCAGGCCCTGCAGGAAATAAACCCATAGACATCATGAAGTTTAAAAGCGAAGCAAAGATTGGAATCATCGTTATTGTCACCATCGCCCTTGTCATCTGGGGCATCAATTATCTCAAAGGCAAGAATATCCTCACCAGAAATGATGTCTATTATACGGTTTTCCCGAATGTAAGCGGTCTCGAAAAAACGGCGGCCATCTATATCAACGGTTATAAAATCGGTCTGATCAATGATATTCACTTTGAAAAAGGAGACCTGAAGGAGATCATCGTCTCCTTCGCCGTGCACCATGACTTTGATATTCCGAAAGGTTCCGTTGCCGAGCTTTACAGTTCATCAATCGTCGGCAGTAAGGCGATCCGGATCCTCCCCTCGAATTCGGACTCCTATTACAGTTACGGCGATACCCTCCCCTCGCGCATCGCACCCGACATGATCTCAAACCTTCAGAATCAGATCGCCCCGCTGACCACCAGGGCGGAAAGTGCCATCGCATCAGCCGATTCACTGCTAAGCTCCCTGAACCAGATCCTGGATGAGCAGCGTAAACACGACCTTCGAACCTCGCTCGACAACCTGAGCCAGGTCTCTTCATCCCTGAAATCCCAGCTCGGGGCCAATGGCGACCTGAGCCAGACGCTTGCCGAACTGAAGAAATTCAGCCAGACCCTGGGCAACAACCGCGAACGTCTCGACTCCATCTTCGCCAACCTCGAATCCCTTAGCGACTCTCTCGGGAAAGCCAACGTCAGGGAAACACTCGCCCATATCGACCAAACCTTCGCCCAGTCCTCCCTCCTCCTTGAAAAAATCAACCAGGGTGAAGGAACCCTGGGAATGCTTGCCACCAACGACAGTCTGTATCATTCTCTGACATCATCAACGGAAAGCCTTGATCTTCTGCTTAATGACCTGAGAGCCCATCCAAAACGTTACGTGCATTTTTCCATTTTCGGGAAGAAAGACAAAAGCGGCAAAAAAGAGTAAAGAGGTTCCCCGTTTGTGTTTTAACCTCGTCTCATCAGATCGGTTAGCCACTTTTTGACCAAAGGAACTTTATGCGGGGTCAAAGAAGGGTTCCTCCCGGAAATAGTGTTTAATGATTACATTAATAAATAATTTCTAAACATTTCATAAACAATTTT
Source organism: uncultured Bacteroidales bacterium (assembly GCA_963763215.1). GTDB lineage: Bacteria > Bacteroidota > Bacteroidia > Bacteroidales > DASQZK01. Next base: position 16,561 of record CAVXNX010000029.1, on the reverse strand, counting down.
TTAAGATTTTAATTAGTTAAATTATTGATTTTACAACGTTTTAACTTTTTTTATGTTTTTATTTTGATTTAAACGACTGAAAATAAATCTGATAAAGTGAAATGAAAATAATCAAGTCCTTTTCAATTTTTTTTTAAGTTTTTTTTTCACAATCTTAGCTAAACAAACACAGACACCCTAAAATACTCATAACCACGTTAAAAACTCTCTGCCTAATGCACGATCAAGTTTGGAATAATTGCCTCAAGGTGATCAAGGACAATGTGCCCTCTATCAGCTACCGCACCTGGTTTGAGCCAATTGTGCCTCTTAAACTTGAGAACAACATTCTGACAATCCAGGTCCCCAGCCCGTTTTTCTACGAATACCTCGAAGAGCAGTATATTGATATTCTCCGGAAGGTACTTCGGAAAGAACTGGGAGGGGATGCCAAGCTGGAGTACAGCGTTGTGATGCAAAACAATTCCTTCACGAACCACAAACCCTACACGGTAAAGTTCCCGGCGAAAAACACCAGGGAGCTGACAAACAAGCCGGTACCTGTTCCCCTCGACCCGGAAGAAGTTACCATCAAGAATCCATTCGTGATCCCGGGTATTAAAAAGCTGAATATCGATCCCCGGCTGAACAGTTCCTATTCATTCAGCAATTTCGTGGAAGGGGAATGTAACAGGCTCGCCCGGTCCGCCGGATATGCCGTCTCAAACAACCCCGGGGGAACCGCCTTCAATCCCCTGCTCATCTACGGAGATTCGGGTCTTGGTAAAACCCACCTTGCCCAGGCGATCGGTATCGAAGTCAAGGAAAAATTCCCGGAAAAGACGGTCCTGTATGTCAATGCCAATAAATTCCAGACGCAGTTTGTCGATTCCATACGCAACAACAACAAGAACGATTTTCTGCACTTTTACCAGATGATCGATGTCCTGATCATTGATGATGTTCATGAATTTGCCGGCAAGGAAAAAACCCAGGACACGTTCTTCCACATCTTCAACCACCTGCACCAGTCGGGCAAACAGCTTGTCCTCACGTCCGATAAGCCACCGGTGGAACTGCAGGGTATGGAACAACGACTGCTTTCCCGCTTCAAATGGGGTCTTTCCGCTGATCTGCAACCGCCGGATTTCGAAACGCGGATCGCCATACTGAAAAAGAAAATCTATAACGACGGTATCGAGATGCCCGATGAGGTCATTGAATACATCGCCACCCATATCACCGACAATATCCGTGAGCTGGAAGGTGCCCTGATCTCCTTGCTGGCCCAGTCAACCCTGAATAAAAAGGAGATCACCCTCGATCTGACCCGCGAAATGATCGACAAGCTGATCAAGAACACCAAGCGGGAAATCAGCATCGACTACATCCAGAAGGTGGTCTGCAACTATTTCAATATCGGTGTCGATTCCCTGCAGTCGCGCACCCGCAAGCGGGAAATCGTCCAGGCACGTCAGGTGGCCATGTATTTTTCCAAGAGCCTGACAAAATCGTCACTGGCAAGCATTGGCACGCAGATCGGCGGGAAAGATCACGCCACTGTCCTGCATGCCTGTAAAACGGTGAATAATCTCCTCGAAACGGATAAACGCTTTAAAATCCAAATGGATGAAATTGAAAAGAAATTGAAGATTTAAACAGGTTCCCGGAACCTGTTTTTTTTTAACCCGAATTTTATGATTTACCTGATCCTGAGCATTCTTTCGTCGACAGCCATCTTCATCATCTTTAAGTTCCTCGGCCGCCTTTCTGTCCCCGCCTTTCCTGTCATCGTCTACAATTACCTCTTTGCCTGTATTCCGGGATTTCTGCTCTCACGGGAAAAGATGCCGGTCTACAGCCTGTTGGCGCGCAGCTGGCTGCCACTGGCCATTTTGATCGGCATCCTCTTCATCGTGATGTTTTGGGTCGTGGGCCGGTCCTCGCAGAAAGCCGGAATTTCAGTCACCACCGTCGCCAGCAAAATGTCGGTGGCGGCGCCCATCACCTTTTCCATCCTGTATGATCCGGCCGACAAACTGACATTTCTGAAATTGACCGGCATTCTGCTGGCCATGGTTGCCGTTTTGCTCATCGTATACCGTGAGAAAGGAATGCGCCTGAACAGATCGGCCATCTATCTTCCCCTGTTGCTTTTTGTGGGAATGGGGATGGTCGACTCGCTGGTGAAATTCGCCCAGTACAGGTATATCAATGATCGCGAGGTGGCCTATTTCACCGCCATTTTATTCCTGATCTCTTTTATCTCGGGGATGCTCGTTACCCTGGCCGGGAAAGGCCGGATAAAAAAACTCTTCAACCGGAAGGTGCTGTCCTGGGGCGTTTTGCTCGGCATTGCCAATTTCGGCTCGATCTTTTTCCTCATCAGGGCACTGAACTACCGTTCGCCCGGTGGCGGCGGATTCGACAGCAGCGTGGTCTTCGCCGTTAACAACACCGGCATCGTTGCACTGTCGGTTCTCGCAGGCCTCGTGCTTTTTAAAGAGTCCCTGAACACGATAAACCGGCTGGGGATCGTTTTATCGCTGGCCGCCATTGTCACGTTTTCAATTGCCTGGTCATGAAGACTGAATTTTATCTGACACTGAAAGACAAAGGGGAAGGCATTTATAAGGCCAAAGGCAGCAAGTTCCTCGGGTTTGCTTACCCGGTCGGGTCCGAGGAAGAGATCCGCGAGCGGATTGCCGGGCTGAAAAAACAATTCCATGATGCCCGCCACCATTGCTTTGCCTGGCGACTGGGATCCACGGGGGATCACTTTCGTGCCGTCGATGACGGGGAACCCTCAAACTCGGCGGGCCAACCGATTCTCGGGCAGATCCGCGCAAGGGACCTGACCGGTGTCCTCGTGGTCGTCGTCAGGTATTTCGGGGGAACCCTTCTCGGGGTCGGCGGACTCATCCAGGCCTACCGGGCAGCGGCTTCGGAGGCCCTCGACAATGCCACAGTGACCAGGAAATATATCTATGAAGTCTACCGGATCCGTTTTGAGTACGCCGCGATGAACACTGTGATGAAAATCCTCAAGGAACTGGACGCCGAACAATCGGACCAGGACTTCGGACTCCGGTGCTCACTGAAGGCCCGGGTGAAAAGCAGCGCCGGAGAACAGTTCAGGGCGGCATTCAGCCCGTTCCCGGAAATCACGGTGGACTACCTGTGCGACGAGTGAACGGATTCGTTTCACGTAAATAAATCAGCCGGTGGCTGACTTTAAAAGTTATGAACGAAGTATCAACACCACTGAATTGTGACCATGCCGATTCGTACTTTTACATCAAAATAATGTCCAGACATGAAAAACAGAAGCCTTGTTTCCATCAATGATTACAGCCGGGATGAATACCTTCGCATACTCGATCTTGCGGCGGAATTTGAAAAACAGCCGGTACAGGATATTCTGAATGGCTATGTGGTTGCCACCCTGTTCTTTGAGCCATCGACCCGCACACGCCTGAGCTTTGAAAGCGCAGTCAACCGTCTTGGAGGGCGGGTCATTGGTTTCTCGGATTCCAATACGTCGAGTGCCACCAAAGGGGAAACCCTCCGCGATACGATCAAAACCGTATCGAATTACTGCGACCTGATCGTCATGCGCCATCCCCTTGAGGGCAGTGCACGATTCGCCAGCGAAGTCTCCAAGGTCCCGGTCATCAATGCCGGCGACGGTGCAAACCAGCATCCTTCCCAGACCCTTCTCGATCTTTATTCCATCCGCAAGACCCAGGGTACCCTGGAAAACCTGAACATCTTCCTCGTGGGTGACCTGAAATACGGCCGGACGGTCCATTCCCTTTTGATGGCCATGTCAAAGTTCAACACCACGTTCTACTTCATCTCACCCGATGAGCTGAAAATGCCCAATGAATACAAGCTCTACCTCGACAACCTGGGGCTTAAATACTATGAATTCAAGGAATTCTCCGATATCGTGGGACAAGCCGATATCATCTACATGACCCGTGTGCAGAAAGAGCGCTTTTCCGATCCCATCGAATACGAAAAAACAAAGAATGCCTACGTGCTCCGGAAAAACATGATCACCAATTCCAAACCGGCCATGAAAGTCCTTCATCCCCTGCCCCGTGTCAATGAGGTCCATCTCGATGTGGACGACAGCGAAAAAGCCTATTATTTCACACAGGCCCAGAACGGCGTCTACACCCGGCAGGCCATCATCACTTCAATACTCGGACTGAAATAAAAAAGATTCACCATGGAAGAAAAGAAAGACAGAACCCATCTCGTTGTCAGTGCAATTAAAGAAGGTACCGTTATCGATCATATCCCCGCCAGCGATCTTTTCCGGGTCATCACCATCCTGGGTCTCGACCATATCGACAACCAGATCACCTTTGGCACCAATCTCGAAAGTAAAAAACTGGGCAAAAAGGCCATCATCAAGCTATCGGGTGTTTTTTTCAGAAATGAGGATATCAACAAGATCGCCCTCGTTGCCCCTCAGGCCAAGCTGAATATCATCAAAGACTACAAAGTGGTCGAGAAAAAAGTGGTCGAAGTGCCCGATGAAATCACCCGGATCGTCCGTTGCGTGAACCCCAAGTGCATCACCAATAATGAAGAGATCAGCACACGCTTCACCGTAGTCGACAGGCAGAACGTCGCCCTGAAGTGTCACTATTGTGAAAAAATCACGGATATGGCAAACATCGAGATCATCCGGGACCTCAGCGGATCCTCTCGTACGATTTGACAATGGCATCATCCTTCTGGACCCCTTTGAGAGCCAGATAGGTCAGGATGATCGAGATAAAAGGAACCACAATCGGCCAGAGAAACACCGATCTGACACCGTCGAACTTATGCAGGGTATACTTGGTGTAGAAATAGATCAGACCCACGAGGCCGAACATCAGCAGAATGTTGAAGACGCATAATCGCATCTGCAGGGTCCGGTGCTTATACAGGAAAATATTGACCAGACCGACCAGCATGACCACCACGATCAATACGGTTACCGGCCATGTCGGTACGGGCTGGAATGTATCGCTTGCCACTGCCGTGATTTGGTTGTGGTGAAAAAGAAGGAAAACATCGCCGGGTAACTGGATCTGGGCCAACGGATTGGTCAGCATGAAAAAGAAAAGGCCGGTGGCAAGAAGAAGATAGACAGACTGAATTCTCTGGATCATGATCGTTTCATTTGAAATTTCATACAAAAATAATGGTTTTTGATGATGTACGGTAACATTTCACCCATCCTCTCCCTGCTCAAAGCAGAACCATGGGGTAAACCGTAAAGACAGGAAATTCATGTCTTTACGATTCAACCCACCAGGGTTAATTATTGTTCAGAATCAGCGGCAGTCCATCTTTCCCCGATCCGACGATCACGATCTTACTGTTTTGCGATTTCGCCAGTTCGATGGTGGCATCGATCCCTTTCTGTTTCAGGATCTTGTCGGTGAGTGAGGCGCTGAGGATATTGTTGTACGCGGCAATCCCTTCGGCTTCGATCCGTTTTCGTTCGGCCTCACTGGTTTCCCTCTCCAGCCGGAATTTATAAGCCAGGGCTTCCTGTTCCTGTTTCAGTTTGGTCTCGATGGCCTGCTTCAGCTGATCGGGAAGTGTTATCGACCGGATCAGCAGGGTTTGCATGGCGATATTTTTACTTTTAAGCACATTCTGCGTTTCGTCATAGATCTCCGTTTCCACTTCCGCCCTTCGTGTGGAATAAATCTCCTCTGCAGCAAATTTACCCATGATTCGTCTGACGGCCGACCTGACCTCCGGAACGACAACGATATTGACGTACCCCGGACCGATATCCTCATGAAGGTATCCCAGCCGTTCAAAAATAGGGTTGTACCGAACAAAGACGTCGACATTCAGGGTAAGCCCGTTCTTATCGAGAACATCCAGCGTTTCTTCACGGCTTTGTTCCCTGACATTGTACTTGATCAAATCGTTCCAGGGGGAGATGACGTAAAATCCCGGGGTATATATATGCGTCTTGTCCAGTCCGGTCGAAAATTTACGAAAGATAATGGCCCTCTCACCCGGCTTGAGCGTGTAGAAAACATTGCTGCTGAAAATCACAAGAAGAACGACGGCTGCAAGACCGGCCACGACGGCCATTTGTGTTTTTTTGTTCATAATTGAATGGTATTTGTTTATATTGAAGCTTCAGGCACTTTTTCCCGGGAGATGATTTAGCAAAAATAGTTTTAATTTTGTAGTAATAAAAAGAAGGACTTGATTATGACACATTCGCTGGCAAGATCGGAATTAATTCTGAATGAAGACGGGAGTATTTACCATCTTCATGTCAAACCCGAAAATATTGCCGATACGGTCATCCTCGTCGGCGATCCGGGGCGGGTGGAAAAGTTGTCTGCCTTGTTCGATATTGTTGAGTTCAGGACCGGGAACCGGGAATTTGTCACCCACACCGGGTATTACCGGGGTGAACGGATCACGGCCATGTCAACGGGTATCGGCACCGACAACATCGATATTGTCCTCAATGAACTGGATGCTGTGGTCAATATCGACCTGGAGAAAAGGGAAATCCGGAAGCAGCGCAAATCCCTGCGTTTTGTCCGTATTGGCACCACCGGCGGTCTGCAGGAAGAGCTGGGGGTTGGATCGTTTGTTCTTTCCCGGCTGGCCGGAGGTTTCGACGGACTGATTCATTACTATGCCGATGGCTACACTGTTTGCGATTCCGGCATGGAAAAAGCCTTCGTCAATCACACCAACTGGTTCGATAAACGGCCGGTTCCCTATTTCGTCTGGAGTTCGGATGAACTCTTCGATCTGCTTAACGACGGGGTTTTCTCAGGAATAACCCTCTCATCCCCGGGTTTTTACGGGCCTCAGGGCAGGATGCTTCGACTGCCGGTCATCGATCCTGAACTGAATGACAAAATTCATCATTTTACCTATGAAAATCTTAAGATCACCAATTTTGAAATGGAGAGCTCTGCGCTTTTTGGCCTTTCCGCGCTGCTTGGCCACAAAGCGGTGAGCATCTGTGCCGTCATCGCCAACCGGATCACCGGAGAGTTCATCCGGGATTATGAACCTGTCATCAGCGATCTTCTTCGCTTTACACTGGATCACCTGACACAAAAACGGGAATAAGGATAAACCATGGCCGATAAGGAAATTAAAGTTCTGATTAATCTGCTCGATGATCCAGACCAGGAGGTTTTCCAGGTCGTTTCAGAGAAACTCCGGGAACGGGGGATCGAAGCCATCCCCTCCCTGGAAAAAGCCTGGGAATCATCGTTAAACCAGGAGTTACAGGAAAAAATCGAGGAACTGATCCATGAAATCCAGTTCGGATATATTTGTGATGAATTACGGATCTGGGTGAACACAGGAGGTCAAAACCTCTTGTACGGCGCCTACCTGGTAGCGCGCTACCAATATCCCGACCTGTATTTCAGCGAAATTGAGGAACAGATCGAAGTGCTCAGGAAAGATGCCTGGCTCGAAATCCATCATAACCTGACCGCCCTTGAAAAAATCAGGGTTCTGAACCATGTCATCTTCGGCGTCCATAAATTTTCACGGAATTCCACCAATTTTTACTCACCGCGAAATTCGTTTATCAACCAGGTTTTCGAGACGAAGAAAGGCAATCCCATTTCATTGGCGATCATTTATGCCGTGGTGGCCGAACGACTTGACATCCCCATTTACGGCGTCAATCTTCCGCTGAATTATATCCTGGCATACAAGGACGACTTTTATGATGAAGACCCCTATCACATCCTGTTTTACATCAATCCCTTTAACCGAGGCATGGTGCTGAGCAGAAAAGATATCGACCGTTTTCTTATCCAACAGAAGCTCACCCCACGGAAGGAATATTTCACGCCGTGCAGCAATACGACGACCATCGAACGGGTTCTCCGAAACCTGATTTTTTCCTATGAAAAGATGGGGTATTCCGATAAGACAGAACAGATCAACCAGTTACTGACGATCGTCAGAACATCCCTGCCCGAAAGTTAGGAGCCGTAATAACCTTTATACCACTCAATAAACCGACTTACTCCCTCGTCGACGCTGGTGGATGGCTTATAGCCGAACTGTGCGATCAGATCGTCGACATCGGCCCAGGTTTTCTCGACGTCACCGGGCTGGATGGGCTGCATCTCCATGATGGCCTTCTTTCCCGTGTATTTTTCGATGGCCTTGATGAAATCGAGCAGTTGAACGGGTTCATTATGACCGATATTGTATACCCTGAACGGAGCAGCTGATGTTGCGGGATCGGGTGAAGTGGTGTCCCAGGAAGGGTTTCCGGCCGGGGGGCGGGCGATCATCCGGCTGATCCCGTTCACAATATCATCAACGTAGGTGAAATCACGCTCCATTTTGCCATGGTTGAAGACCTTGATCGGTTCGCCGGCCATCATGGCCCGGGTGAACAGGAAAAGCGCCATATCGGGTCGGCCCCAGGGTCCGTACACGGTGAAAAAGCGCAGACCGGTGGTCGGGATGCCGAACAGGTGACTGTAGGTGTGGGCCATCAGCTCGTTGGCTTTTTTGCTGGCGGCATAGAGACTCACCGGGTGGCTTACATCCTGGTGCACCGAGAAGGGCATGGCCTTGTTCAGTCCGTACACGCTCGAACTGCTCGCGTAAATGAGGTGCTGTACGGGATAGTTCCGGCAGGCCTCCAGGATATTGAGAAATCCGGAAATATTCGATCCAATGTAGGTTTCAGGATTCGTCAGGCTGTACCGCACCCCGGCCTGGGCGGCCAGGTTGACAACGACATCGGGACGGTAAAAATCGAAGAGCCTGAGGATGGTTTCCTTATCCTCAAGCTCTGCCTTAACAAACTGTACTTTTTGATGTATTGCACTGGGAACCGGTTTGCCGTATTCCAGGTCCGGTGCGCTGAAACCGGCCTGTTTCAGCCGGTCATACTTGAGACGGACATCGTAATAATCATTGATGTTGTCCAGTCCAAGGACGTCCATCCCTTCGGCACGCAATTTTTCTCCCAGGTGAAATCCGATAAAACCGGCAGTACCGGTGACAAGCACTTTCATTCGTTTTTATTTTGCAAAACTGACCGCCCGTGTTTCCCTGATGACCGTGATTTTCACCTGGCCGGGATAGGTCATTTCCGTCTGAATTTTTCTGGCAATATCGTAGGAAAGGGCTTCGGCTTCCTTGTCGGACACCTTCTCGCTTCCCACGATGACTCTCAGTTCACGTCCTGCCTGGATCGCATAGGTCTTCAAAACACCGGGGTATGATAAAGCCAGTGATTCCAGTTCTTTGAGGCGTTTGATATAGGATTCAACCACTTCGCGGCGTGCCCCGGGCCGGGCGCCGGAAATCGCGTCGCAGACCTGGACGATGGGCGAAATGAGGCTGGTCATCTCCACTTCATCATGATGCGCCCCAATGGCATTGCAAACTTCGGGTTTTTCCTTATACTTCTCGGCAAGTTTCATTCCCAGGATGGCATGCGGAAGTTCCGGTTCGTCATCGGGAACTTTGCCGATATCATGGAGCAGACCGGCGCGCTTTGCCATTTTGGCGTTCAATCCCAGCTCAGTGGCCATGATCGAACACAGGTTGGCCACTTCACGCGAGTGCTGCAGCAGGTTCTGTCCGTAGGAAGACCGGTATTTCATCTTCCCGATCAACCGGATCAGTTCGGGATGGAGCCCATGAATACCCAGGTCGATCGCCGTCCGTTTACCCACTTCGACGATCTCGTCTTCGATTTGTTTTTTTGTTTTCTCAACGACTTCCTCGATCCGTGCCGGGTGAATCCTGCCGTCTGACACCAGCTGATGCAGGGACAGGCGGGCGATTTCACGACGAACGGGGTCAAAGGCTGAGAGGATGATGGCTTCGGGGGTGTCATCGACAATGATCTCAACACCGGTGGAGGCTTCGAGGGCCCGGATATTCCGGCCTTCCCGGCCGATAATCCGGCCTTTCAGTTCGTCCGAATCGATGTTGAAAACCGTGACGGAATTTTCGATGGCCTGTTCAGTAGCCACACGCTGGATGGTTTCGATAACGATTTTTTTGGCTTCCTTACGGGATGTCATCTTGGCTTCTTCAACGATCTCGTTGATGTAGGACATGGCTTCGTGCTGAGCCTCATCCTTAAGGGATTCGATGAGCTGGCCTTTTGCTTCCTCACCGGATAGCCCGGAAATGGCTTCGAGTTGTTCAACCTGTTGACGGTGAAACTTTTCCAGTTCTTCTTTCTTCTTCTCTACGACATCCAACTGCAGTGTGAGATTTTCCCGGATGGCTTCCAGTTCATGACTTTTCCGTTGAATTTCTTCCATCTTCTGGGACAGGGAGGATTCTTTTTGTCTGAAGGCGTTTTCCTTTTGCGCGAGTTTGGAATTGCGCTCATTGATCATTTTCTCATGTTCCGCCTTTAGCTGGAGAAATTTTTCCTTTGCCTGAAGGATCTTGTCCTTTTTGATCACTTCAGCCTCTGTTTTCGCCTCCCTGATGATATTTTCACTTTTCTTTTTCAGAGTGATATTGAAAACAAAGTAGGAAACGATGCCTCCTGCCAGAACACCGACCAGGGCAGTGACAGCATCCCAGAGGGTAATGGCGGAAATGATTGAAATTATTATTTCATTCATAGTTCCTACGCTTAAACATATTTATATAAAAAACCCGCAAGGTTTCTCCAAGATTTATTAAAACCCCATAGTGACATGGTTGGAACTGCCAGATCGTGTCGAGCTTCCGCTGCCCGCCAAAGGCGGGACCCGAAGGTTGCGGCCTGCTCTATTCAATCTGAGCTTGGCTCCAATGTTTTAACTGTTGAGTTTCACAAATGAATTGAAGAAACAATGCGGGCAAACTCTTTGATTTCTAGAATATTTTAAAGAACGCTATTACTCTTTTTGATAAATGAATCCAATTCATTATTCATCTCCTTCAGGCTTTCCTCCATCGGCGCGCAATCGGCCTGATTCTCACTTTCAATCAGCTTGATAACGAACTGTAAAGCAGCCATCGCTACAAAATCCTGTGTATCCTTATCAACGTACTTCTGTTTATATTGTAAAACTTTCTCATTGATCATCCTGGCTGCTCTTCGGATCATTTCCTCGTCTTCCCTTTCAATCTTCAAGGGATAGTACCTCTCGGCGACATTGACCTTTATGGACAGTTTGTCATCCATGATGTACATTTACCTGTTTAAAAGAGCAATACATTTATCAATTTCCCGCACAATCCTGTTGACTTTGATCTTGGCATCGTGGATATCTTCACCATCAGACACCAATGACCTGGCAATTTTTAAATTATTGTATTTGTGCTCAAGTTCGCTGACGCGTTTTTCCATGACGGCGATTTTCTGGGTCAATTCAGTATTTTCCTGTTTTAAACTCTCCTTTTGCTCTTTCTCCTCCTCGTACATGCTCATCAGTTTTTTGATCCTGGCGCGGAGTGTTCCCAGTATTTCAATTTGTTCTGCATTCATAACGCCGAAATAGGTACTACAAATATAACACTGCTTTCAGAAATAAAAAAATTCGTTTTGAATTTTCCTTGAATGCCCGGAATATTTTAGTTTTACCTTCGTTTTCATAAAGTCAATACATACTACTGTTCCATTTCATTCAATACTGTCATCTTATGAGGAGAACGATTTTGCTGCTGACCTGCTTCATGACATCCTATTGCACATTCGCTCAGAATAAATTCATTCCCAACACATTCCGTCCCCCGCTGGATTTTCCCGCTGTACCTCAGCGGAAATTTCGCGGAACTGAGGGCCGATCATTTTCATTCCGGGATTGACATCAAGACCCAGGGAGTGATCGGCAAGCCGGTGCACGCCATACAGGACGGTTATGTTTCCCGGATAAAGATCCAGACCAATGGTTACGGGCATTCGATTTACATCAATCACCCCGGCGGGTACACCTCGGTGTTCGGTCACCTGAGCCGTTACAATGACAGCATTGAGGATTATGTCAAGGCTTACCAATACCGGAATCACGTTTTCGAAGTGGACATCTACCCTTCCCCGGGAGAGATCCCGGTCACCAAAGGTGAAGTGGTGGCTTACTCAGGGAATACCGGCAGTTCAGGGGGGCCCCACCTCCATTTCGAGATCCGGCATACGGCCGATCAGCGCCCGGTGAACGCCCTGAGGTACGGGTTCGATATTGCAGACCATATCCCTCCCCGTCTTTATTCCCTGTTTGTTTACGGGATGGAAGGTGAAAAGAACGACAGGGTGTCGGTATCGCGAAAGGAATATGACCTCAGTGGAGGCGACGGCAGTTACCGGCTCAGGAACGGAGGGACAATCACCGCAGGTGAACCGGTGGGTCTGGGACTGGAATGCTATGATTTCATGAATGGCACAGCCAACCGGTGCGGCATCTATTCGATCGAGCTCAGGGTTAATGACGAACCGGTTTACCATTTCCAGACGGATGAATTCGGGTTTGATGAAAGCCGGTATATCAATGCCCATATGGACTACTCTCTCGAAATGCTCACCCGCAGAAGAACTCACGACCTCTACCGCAGGCCCGGTGAAAAACTGTCGATGAACAAGCTCACCCTCCACGACGGCATCCTGGCCCCCGCAGCGGGAGATACCGATCAGGTTGCGATCATTGTTAAGGATGCCTATGGGAATACCTCGAACCTGAATTTCAAGCTGGCCGGATCGGGAAAAAGTATGATCGAAGAAAACCGTCCTTACCCGGCAAAAGAAGATGCACCGGCTGTTTCGCTGGTACAATAGCAATTATTTCACCGACACCATGGTGAAGTTAACGGTTCCGCCCGGTGCCCTGTATGAAAATACAGAATTCCGGTACGAAAGGGAAAACGTTTCCGGAGATTTCTATCCTTACCGCCATCGCATCCATACCGGCGAAGTTCCCCTCCACAAGTACTGCACACTCTCGGTCAAAGCCGACGGGATCCCCGATCGGCTCCTTGGCAAAACCGGCATCGTTTTGCTTCCCCCGAAGGGCGGACCTGAATGGGAAGGCGGTGAGGCGAAAAACGGCTGGATCAGTGCCAGCATCAGGGAATTCGGTGTATTCACCCTTGCGCCCGATACCGTGGCCCCGGAAATCACGCCCCTGAATATCGGGATGAACAGGGACATGAGCGGGTCAAACAGCCTGCGGTTCAGCATCTCCGACAAACTGTCGGGAATATCATCCTAGGACGGGTATATTGATAATCAATGGGTTTTATTCGAATACGAACCAAAAAATAACCTTTTGTTTTTTATTTTTGATCCTTCAAGGCTGCCAAGGGGGACGAACCATGAACTTGAACTTTACGTCAGGGATGCCGCGGGAAATTCATCCCTCTATCACACCACATTCACCTGGTAGATGAAAGAAAAACAAAAATACCGTTGCCTCGGTCTGATGTCAGGGACATCCCTTGACGGTCTGGATATCGTTTTCTGTGAATTCATCTCCCGGACCACCGGCTGGGAGTTCCGTCTTCTCGGGAGTCAGACCCTGCCCTATCCCGGAACCTGGAGAGATCTTCTGGAGAAATCCTATACCATGGATGCTTCCTCACTGGCGGAGCTCGATCACAGCTACGGGAGATTTCTCGGTGCCGTATGCTGTGATTTCCTGGCAGGAAACAGCGGGGACCCCTCATTTATCGCTTCCCACGGTCATACGGTTTTTCACCGGCCCGACCTTGGCTACACGTTGCAGATCGGGAACGGACATGACATTGCGGCAGTCACCTGCCTTCCGGTCATCTATGACTTCAGGAGCCGCGATGTGAGCCTGGGCGGTCAGGGTGCGCCGCTGGTCCCTGCCGGCGATAAACTTCTTTTCGGCGATTATGATATCTGCCTGAATATTGGCGGGTATTCAAATCTTTCCTATGATGACGAGAAGGGCCGCCGTATTGCCTACGACATTTGCCCGGCCAATACGCTTTTGAATTTCGTTTCCCGCAGGCTGGGGAAAGAATTTGATCATAACGGTGACTTCGGCAGGGAGGGTAAAATTATCCGGGAACTTTTCGGAAAGCTTGAATCCATTGGCTTTTATGACCTCGAACCACCGAAATCGATGGGGAAAGAAATGCTGGAAGAATTTTTCATGCCCTGTATTGCAAATGAAAAATCGCGACCCGAGGATATCCTCCGCACGCTTTACGAACACATTTCCCTGCAGATCGCCCGCAGCCTGAATGCCCGGCCAGCAGGAAAAGTTCTCCTGACCGGCGGTGGCGCCAGAAACGCCTTCCTGGCCGGTTTGCTGCGCGATCGTTGCCGGCACGAAATCATCATCCCGGATGATGGACTGGTGGAGTACAAGGAAGCGATTGTCTTTGCGTTCCTCGGACTGTTGCGGATGCTGGGTGAGAACAATTGTTTCTCATCTGTCACAGGAGCCTCTTCGGATAACAGTGGCGGGCTCATCGTCTGGCCGGGACGGGAAAATTAAATCAGAATAACCGGAACAGGACCGGCCGCTCCCTTCTTCAGGGCATAACAATTTTATGCATCAAACCGGTGGAAGTGAGTTGAGATCCGCACTCCTGTATCCTTTACATAAACGATTAAAACAAAAACGATGGAGAATTTTACAGCACATGTTCCAACAGCCCTTCATTTTGGAAAAGGCTGTGTCGGCGATCTCGGGAAAGCGGCCCATGACCTGGGTAAAAAAGCCCTTCTGATGTACGGCAAAGGGTCCGTCCTGAAAAACGGCAGTTATCAGCAGGTGAAGAAACAGCTTGAGAATGCCGGCATTGCCATTGTGGAGTACAACGGGATCAAACCGAACCCCGTGGTGGAAGATGTGGATGCCGCCGCACGTCTCGGCATACAGGAGTCTGTCGATTTCATTGTTGCCGTTGGCGGTGGAAGTGTGATCGACTCGGCTAAGATCACCGCCATTTGCATCTCCCGGAGGGTGAAGGCCTGGGATGTGATGAAAAGGCAGGCAGAACCCGCATCGGCCATACCGCTGATCGCTGTCCTTACCCTGGCCGCCACAGGCACGGAAATGAACCCTGTAGCGGTCCTGCAAAATGCCGCCACGCGTGAAAAGATCGGCTACGGACATCCATCGATATTCCCGGCGCATTCCTTCCTTGATCCGGCATATACCGAATCGGTCCCGGCAAACTATACCGCCTATGGGATCGTGGACCTTATCGCCCACTGCCTCGAAGCCTATTTCGGTGACGGCGATGCCAGCCTTTCCGACCGGTTTGTCGCCTCCATCATCCAAGAAGCAATGGAGTACGGTCCGATGTTGATGAACGATCTCAACAATTACGATCTCCGCGCCCGCATTATGTGGGCGGCCACAAATGCGCTCAACGGGCTGACAAGCTACGGAAGACTGAACGGTGACTGGGGCGTGCATGCATTGGGGCATATCCTGTCGTTCCTTTACGATACACCGCACGGGGCTTCACTTTCCATCGTGTACCCGGCCTGGATGCGAGCATTGGGGAGTCGGATGCCGGATCGAATGGAACAACTTGGTTTACTGTTGTTTGGTATTAGTGATGCGCAGGTCGCTTCAGATAATCTGGAAGCGTTCTTCAGGCAGCTTGGGAGTCCTGTCAGGTTGACAGAGGCTGGAATTTCAAGTGAAAAAACCGGTGAGATCCTGGAACTGATGAACAGGAATAAATGCAGCGGTCAGGCGCTGGTCCTGAATGATGCGGACCGTGAAGCGATTCTTGGGAATATGGTATAAAAAAAGATGCGCTTCACAGCGCATCCTTTCTTCTCAAACTACTAACTAAAACTACCAACTAAACTACTAACTAAAACTACTAACTCTTAAACGGTCTAACCCTTTTTTTATTGTTTTATCAAATTCTGTACCACGAATTTTTATTTTTTCCGTTCAAACGCCTGGCAAAAATAGTTGAGATCCAATAAAAGAGCGTTAACGGCGTTTAAACTTTATATTATCGTAATGTTAAGAACGCTACTGTTTGTTCAATCACACTGCAAATATAAAGGCTTTTTTTGAGAAATCGCACTTCGTTTGACATTTTTTAACATTTTTTAAGGGGGGTTCACACGCCTGAAATATGAAATTTCCATACCCCCTTAAAATGCAGGCAAATGTGCTGTAAAATATGTGACTATTTTGCTCTCCCCCCCTTTCAGAGAAAGATTAATGTTTATTTTTGGAAAATGACATAATAGCATGGTAACAGGAGACCGAGAGGGCTTTCCGGCCAATCAAATCCCGGTTCATGTCACCGTGGAAAACCAATAACAGTTATGAAGAAATACACCACATTATTTTTTATTTCCACAGTTTGGCTGGCCTTTTCGACCTCGACCGAGGTGAAGTCATGCACGAATTACCTGGTCACCAGGGGTGCCTCGGCCACAGGATCCACCATGATCACCTATGCCGCCGATTCACATGTGCTTTACGGCGAATTGTATTTCAGGCCGGCAAAGGACTATCCGGAAGGGACCATGCTGGATGTTTATGAATGGGATACCAACAAATACCTGGGGCAGATCCCTCAGGTGGCACATACCTATTCGGTCGTGGGGAATATGAATGAGCACCAGGTTTCCATCGGGGAA
>CAVXNX010000028.1:0-68770 GCA_963763215.1 uncultured Bacteroidales bacterium | reverse complement strand
GGAGTTATAAGAATCTCCTCCGCTCCATATTACATAGATACTGCTTGGGATGACAATGGGCTCTGTCCAGTTGAAGGGATCATCAGGTTGTTGTGAAAAAGCGCAGCCTAAAAGGCTGGTAGAAAGCAAAACACCCGTAATAAATCTTCTCATCATATTGTATTTAGAGGTTAGTCACTTATAATGACTTGAAAATAAACCTCTTTGTTCATTACTTCATGAGATAATAGGAAATTGATTAGCCGGTTGAATTTTCCGGATTGTACATCAGGTTATTAAGCGGGCCGGAGTGGAATGATCCGGATGGACAGTGAAATAGTTTCAGACAACTGTTAAGGAGATATTATAAATAAGGTCTAAATAGATTGGGGGGACTGGATGGCCAGGGGAATTGAAAGGGAGATTCTGTGATCCCTTGTTACACCTTGATTTCGGTCGATTGATTGTATTCAGGCCTCTTACCTTCCTTCGAAAATATATCCTCATTTCGGATCCGAATTTTTGACGAACAGCTCTTTGCTAAATGAAAATTCGTTGATCGCTGCAGGAATATTTCATTGGAAATTTGTAGAAGAAGCGGTGATAAGAGACAAGTGATGCAGGTCAATCGAATTCATTTTGCAATAAACTGCCACCCTCGCCCAAGGCCGGTGGACGGAGGAAACAATCTGCCCCCTTCGCCAAAGGCTTCGGTGGCCGGAGGAAACGACCTAAAACCCAAAATAACTTTTCGCATTATCATAACAGATCCCTTCCACGATATTTCCCAGGTGTTCCATATCGGCCGGCAGTTCTCCTTTTTCGACATCTTCACCAATGAGGTTGCAAAGTACCCTCCTGAAATATTCGTGCCGGGGGTAGGAGAGGAAGGATCGCGAATCGGTCAGCATTCCCACGAACCGGCTCAGGAGGCCCATATTCGAAAGGGCGTTGAGCTGTTTCTGATCCCGTCTTTCTGATCCAGGAACCACCAGCCGAACCGAACTGCATCTTGCCGGGCATGCTCCCATCATTAAAATTGCCGGCCATGGTGGCCATCAGTTCATTGTCGCGCGGGTTGAGATTATACAGGATGGTTTTGGTCAGTTTTCCTTCGCGCGCCAGCGTATCGAGAAATTTTGACATCGGCCTGGCCATTTCAAAATCGCCGATCGAGTCGAAGCCTTTATCGGGTCCGAGTGCGTTGATCATCCGGGTATTGTTGTTCCGGATGGCGCCCACGTGGAACTGCTGTGTCCAGCCCTTTTGGTGATCCATCTCGGCGAAGCGGACCAGCAGGGCGGACTTGAACTCCAGGATTTCATCGTCGGAGAGTTTTTCGCCTTCCAGCGCCAGTTTGAAAATCCTGTCGATGTCTTTTTCTGTGTAGTCCCTGGCGTAGAAGGTTTCCAGCCCATGGTCAGAAAGCCGGCAGCCCAGGCTGTGAAAGAAATCGTGCCGGTTGGACAGGGCGGCAAGGAGACCGTCGAAATTGGAGATCGCGGTGCCGGAGGCCCGGGACAGGGAATCGAGGTATGCGGCCCATTGCGCAGGATCCTCAATGGCCATGGCCTTGTCGGGTCTCCATGCCGGGAGCACCCGGATGCTGAAATTCTCATCCTGGAGCCGGATGTGGTGCTCCAGGCTGTCGGCCGGGTCGTCGGTCGTACACAGGATCTCCACGTTCATTTTCCTGAGCAGGTTCCTGACGCTGTATTCATCCGATTGGAGCTTTTCCGTGGCTTCATCATAAATGGCATCGGCTGTTTCCGGGCTCAGGAGTTTGCTGATGCCGAAATACCTCCTGAGTTCGAGATGCGTCCAGTGATACAGGGGATTTCTTATGGTCATCGGTACCGTTTCGGCCCATTTTCTGAACTTTTCCCTGTCGGGTGCATCTCCGGTGCAGAAGATTTCATCGATGCCATTGGCCCGCATCGCCCGCCATTTATAATGATCGCCGTCGAGCCAGATTTTCGTGATGTTCCCGAACTTCCTGTCGGAAGCGATCTCGGCGGGTGAGAGATGGCAATGATAATCGATGATGGGCAGGTGTTCCGCATGGTCATGATAGAGTTTTTGTGCGGTGGCCGAATGAAGGAGGAAATTTTCGTCGAGGAATGTTTTCATGGCGCTTGGATTTACGGTTCAGGATTAAAGAGGAAACAGGCGTTTGAGGTGCCTGTCGTAAATATTTTCTTCGACCTGGCTTCCCACGATATCTTCATGGAGCCGGACGAGGCTGAGGTATACATTGCTGTATTCCGCGGCCACTTTGTACCCCACGTGGATCAGCTGCCTGAAGCCCGGGTTGTAGTCGGGATGACCGGGGATATGACGCAGGGTGTTCGCAAATTTTTCACCGCTCCAGCCATTCACCTCTACCACGGATGGCAACCTGGCAGGATCGATATCGATGACGGTGGCATAGGGTCCGCAGAGTTCATCCATGCGGCCGAGAGCTTTACTGTAGATGGATTTGGCCAGGTCGAGCGCTTCATCCCCGGCGAGAGCGAGACCGATGACCTCCTCCAGCCAGGTCGTCCCGGCCGTTTTGACATGGATGCCCGCATCATGCTTCCGGATCAGGTCGCCCATAACAGGGTAAATGGAAAACTTATCGCTTCCCGAATGCACGGAAAGCTTCAGGTTTGAGGGCAGGCCGAACTCAGCGACCGCCTGCCGGATGACCAGGATATCGGCTTCGAACTCCACCCCAAACTGCCGGACATCGCCCACGTAATCGACGCCCTTATTGAACCGGCCGGAGAACTTCGGGGCGATGGTTTGAACAGGCACCCCTTCCTGCGCCAGGGCTGAAAGGATGAAGAACAGCTCCACCGGCGTCTGCGGCTGGTCGACCTCATCCATCGAGACTTCCGTGATAAAGTTCCCTTTACCCTTCTTTCCCTCGATATGCCGGTAAATGGCTGCCGCCTGGCCGACGGCATAAAGGAATTTCCCGGCGATGGCCCTGAGGTCGTCCCGTGAAAGGGGAATTTCACCGAGACCTTCAATGTGCAGCCTGCGGGTGTATTTTTCATTTTTCCCAAGAAAATCCTCCACAAGAGCGGGATCGGCCGGTTTTCCGATATAATCGGCAACATCGATGGTGAAAAAGTCGGAATGGGGAATGAAGCCATCGACGTTGGTCAGGTTGATGTGATCGGCATCGACGAAATAAGCACCGTTCCATGCCTCATCCCTGACGGCCCGGTCGGCTTCCAGCCGTGTTTCCTCAGGTGTGGAATGAATGATCTGATGTTCGCGGTTGGATTTGTTCCAGACCGGAGTCAGGGGTATGCCGGCCCTATTGGCTCTTTCAATGGCCCGGATCTGGGCCCTTCCCTGCATGCCGAACCTGTCGCCCGTGCCGAATGAGTATTTACTAAGGTGTATCATAATGATAGGATTGATTTTCGGTTCATGATTTTAGATATAAACATCGCGGCTGCCATTGGGTTGTGTTTTCCGGATAAAGGAAGTGCTGAAAATGACAGGTTCGCCGGGTTCTCTTCTGCGAGTGTGAAATTTTCCCGGTCTGAACTTTTCCGTGTACGGACACGAAATTATGTCCAAAATTCTTCTTTTCCAATTTTTTTTCACTATTTTTGTGAACAGAACAGCCTGTGAAATGAGTCATGTTTCATTCTAATTCACTGAAAAACACCGGTATATTTGAAAGTCAGGATTAAAGATATCGCCCGTTTGGCCCAGGTCTCACCCGGCACAGTCGACCGTGTGATCCACAACCGGGGTGAAGTCTCGGCGAAAACCCGGGAAAAGGTGAACCATATCCTTCAGGAACTTGATTATAAGCCTGATATACTGGCGCAGACACTGGCTTCCAAAAAGACATGGCTGTTCGCTGTTCTGATGCCCGTGTCCGTAAACGGAAATGATTTCTGGCATGCGCCGAATGTCGGGATCGACAGGGCGTCGGGGGAGATCAGTCCTTTCGGGATCATGATCCGGCGGTTTTATTTCGATCAGTTCGATAAGGAATCGTTCCGTGAACAGGCGGAGATCCTGCTCCGGGAGCTTCCCGATGCCGTTCTTTTCGCCCCGATCTTCCCGGAGGAATCGGTGGATTTTGTACGGAAATGCATGGATGCCGGAATACAGGTTGCCCTGTTCAATTCCAATATCGACGAACCCGAGCATGTCACCTACATCGGGCAGAATGCCCTGCAAAGCGGCTATCTGGGGGCCAGGCTCCTGACCATCGGCGTCCAGGGTGAGGGCGACATCCTGATCATCAGCCTGGTGGGAAAGAAAGAGAACCACAATGATATTATCCGGCGTGAACGGGGTTTCAGAAAGTTCTTCGCCGAAAATCCGGCGATGAACTTCAACCTGATCACCGTCGAGATGACACAGCCCACCAGCGAAGCACTTGCCTCCAGGCTCGGTTCGTACTTTGGAAAGGCCCGGATCAAGGGCATCTTCGTGGCCAATAGCAGGGTCCACCGGGTGGCTTCCTTCATCGGGGAACATGATATCCGGAACGTCAGGCTCGTGGGCTATGATCTGCTGCCGGAAAACGTCGACTGCCTGAAGAAGGGGCTTATCGATTTCCTGATCAGCCAGAAACCTGAAGAACAGGGATACCGCGGGATCATGACCCTGTTTAACAAGATCATCCTGAAAAAGGAAGTGGAAGAAGTGCAATATATCCCGATCGATATTCTCACCCGCGAAAACATTGATTATTATGAATACAGATAAGATAACCATGAACAACAATTCATTTTCGGACCTCAAAGACAAAGTCTGCGTCATCACCGGAGGTGCCGGCGTGATCGGTACGGCCATCGTCAAGGTGCTGGTTTCGGCGGGCGTTAAAACCGTCATCCTCGATCTCCGGAAAGAGGTGGCAGAGAAACTGGCCGAAGACATGACCAAGAGCGTCGGGGACAGAATGCATCGGGCTGGAAAGTAACGTCCTGGATAAGGATGTTCTGAACGCCACGAAGAACGAGATTCTTGGGAGGTTTGGCCGTATCGATATCCTGATCAACGGGGCCGGGGGAAATTCGCCAGAAGCCACCACGAAGACGGAACAACTCGAGCCGGGCCATCCCGAGACCTTTGACGATGGCTTTTTCGGGCTGAAAATGGAAGGTTTCCGGAAGGTGTTCGACCTGAATTTTATCGGCACACTTCTGCCATCCATGGTATTTTCAAGGGAAATGGCGGAACGCGGCGACGGTGTTATTCTGAACATCTCGTCGATGAATTCCTACAAACCCCTGACGAAGATCCCGGCCTATTCGGCAGCCAAAGCCTCTGTCAACAATTTCACCGAGTGGCTCGCAGTTCATTTCGCGAAAACGGGAGTCAGGGTCAATGCCATTGCCCCGGGCTTTTTCCTGACCAACCAGAACAGGTTTTTACTTATCAATGAAGCAACAGGTCAATTAACAGAAAGAGGAGAAAAAATCATCGCCAATACCCCAACGGGTAAGTTTGGCGAACCGGAAGATCTGCAGGGAACGGTTCTGTACCTTGTCTCGGACATTTCGAAGTTCGTGACGGGTATAGTCATTCCTGTCGACGGCGGATACAGCGCCTTTGGAGGTGTCTGAGAAAAAAGGAGAATCAATCAAAATCAATCACCATGAAAACGGGTCCGCACATAACAGTTCTTTTGATTTTTTCTCTCTCTTTCTTTTTCTTTTCCTGTAATGCCTATTCTTCTGACCAGCCCGTCCATGGCCGGAACATCTTTTCTGATGGCTCTGAACGTGCCATCTGGCCCATCCTCGTGACGCCGGAATGCAACATCAATCACGGTCGATTGTCTCGCCAGAGGGTAATGAACCTTGATGATCTCCGGGATTCCGGCAGAATGAAAATGGTGAACGGTCTGATCCGTGAACCACTTCCGGGGGCAATTCCCGCGACGACTGTCCGAAGAACAGGATTTTATCTCATACAGCAAACTGGATTATTATGGCAAAGAATGTAATTGTTGCGCAATCGGGGGGACCTTCGCCGGTCATCAACAACTCGCTTCGGGGGATCATCGATGCATGCCGGATGTTTCCCGGGGTTTTCGGGAAGATCTATGCCGGCTGGCACGGGATCGAAGGGGTTCTGAAGGAAGAACTGCTCGATCTGAGTGCGCAGGATGACGAAGAGATCGCCCTGCTCAGGATCACCCCGGCGGCCGGGTCGATCGGGACCTGCCGCTACAAACTCAAAGATCACCAGGAAGAGGACTTCAGCCGGATCATCGAAATTTTTAAAGCCCACGATATCGGGTATTTTTTCTATATCGGGGGGAATGACTCACAGCATACGGCCTTCAAAGTCGCTGCACTGGCAAAGGAAAAGGGCCTTGACCTCATTGCCACCGGTGTTCCGAAGACCATCGACAATGATGTCGGCGACAGTGCCTTCACCCTGATCGACCATACCCCCGGCTACGGAAGTGTGGCCCGGTACTGGTCCCATATCATTCAGAATGCCAACGAAGAAAATATGGGCTCATCACCGGCTGACCCTGTGCTGGTGATCCAGGCCATGGGCCGGAAGATCGGCTATATTCCGGCCGCAGCCCGGCTGGCCGATCCACGGCGGGAATGGCCCTTGCAGATCTACCTTGCCGAGTCGGATGTCACCCTGGAAGAAATGGCCGATAAGGTCAATGACCAGCTCAACCGTGACGGCCGCTGCATTGTGGTCGTCAGCGAAGGGTTCAATGTCGGCTCCCTGGGTGAAGTGAAGGATGCCTTTGGGCATACATCGTTCGGTTCCAGCGAACAGTCGGTGTTCCAGCATGTGGTGAATTACCTCAATAAAGCCGGCTTCAGGGTCAGGGGAAAGGCTCGCGGCCAGGTGATGGGCACCGACCAGAGAGATACCATGATCTACGCCTCCACCGTCGATCTCGACGAGGCCTACAAGGTCGGGCAGAAAGCCGTCGACATTGCCATGAACGACGGCAACGGATGGATGTCGACCATCCTCCGGGTGCCGGGCTTCATCTATAACGTTACCTACGATAAGGTTCCTCTCGAAAAAGTGGCTCTTTCCGAAAGAACGTTCCCTGCAAAATGGATCACGCCCTCGGGAACCGATGTGACCGACGAATTCCTGGACTATGTCAGACCCCTTGTCGGAGAAGACTGGGTGAGCGTTCCCATGATTAACGGAAAACAGAGGTTCGCCCGTTTGAAAATGGCCTTTGCCGGTAAAAAACTGCCCGGGTATACCCCCCAGGCTTACCGCTAACCCATGAACACCTGTGATTACCTGGATGTTAAGTGATAAACCCTAATTCCGAAAATATGAACAATCCACACGATCTGCTCACGAAGCTTCAGCCTGAAAAGGAATTTTTCATCGGCATTGATTCCGATGGTTGTGCCTTCGATACCATGGAAATCAAACAGAAGGAATGTTTTTGCCCCAACCTGATCAAATCGTTCGAACTCCAGAAGATCTCGAAATATGCCCGGGAAACCTGGGAATTCGTGAATTTGTATTCCAAAACCAGGGGTGTTAACCGTTTCCTGGCGCTGATCGAAACATTCCGGCTCCTTGCTGAACGACCCGAGGTGAAGGCCAGGGGTATGGTCCTTCCCGATCTCCGCCTGCTCATCGAGTGGACCCGCAGGGAGAGCAAGCTGGGAAATCCGGCACTGGAAGTTTTTGCCGAAGAGGTCGATGATCCTATTATCGACCGGACCTATGCCTGGTCACTGAAGGTAAATCAGGACATTGGCGAGATGGTCTATGGGATGCCGCCTTTTCCTTTTGTGAAAGAGTCGCTCGAAAAAATGGCCGGCCATGCCGATGTCATCGTTGTTTCGCAGACGCCGGTTGAAGCCCTTGAACGGGAATGGAAGGAAAACAGAATCGAGAAATACGTCCGGGTAATCGCCGGACAGGAATTCGGCACCAAGAGAGAACACCTCGCCATGGCTGCCCGGGGGAAATATCCCGACGATAAGATCCTGATGATCGGGGATGCTCCCGGCGATTTCGAGGCCGCCAAATCGAACGGCGTCTTGTTTTATCCCATCAATCCGGGACATGAAGAGGCGTCATGGGAACAGTTTTTCAGCGAAGCCCTCGGGCGGTTCTTCGACGGCACCTATAAAGGGGAGTATGAACGTGAACTGATCCGCATATTTGACGGCTATCTCCCTGATGTTCCGCCGTGGAAAAAATAACCGTTCCGGCGGTAAAAAAAAGAAAGAAGGAAACGCATGTTATATTTCAGCAAAGGCGGTACAGCGGTCACCATTGATCAGGCAGAGCTGCGAGAGGCTGTATCCGGAGCCCTCGACAAGCTGGGCCCCAGGCGGAAAGTGCTCGTCCTGCCGCCCGATTTCACCCGCTTTCACTCGAAGGCCGGTGAGATCACCCAGATGATCTATGAATACTATGGCGAAAATCTCACGGATATCCTCCCGGCCACCGGGACCCATTTTCCCATGTCGTCCGGTGAAATCCGCAAGATGTTCGGCGACATTCCGCAAGAGCTTTTCCGGCACCACGACTGGCGCAATGACGTCGTGACACTGGGCAATGTCCCGGCGGAATTTGTCAGCCAGGTGGCTGAAGGGCGGGTCAACTACGAGTGGCCGGCACAGGTGAACCGTTTGGTGGTCGAGGGCGGTTTCGATCTCATCCTTTCTGTCGGTCAGGTCGTCCCGCATGAGGTGATCGGCATGGCCAATTACAATAAAAATGTATTTGTGGGAACCGGCGGCACGGAAGGGATCAATAAAAGCCACTTCCTCGGGGCCGCTTATGGCATGGAACGCATTATGGGCCGGACGGATACGCCTGTGAGAAAGGTCCTGGACTATGCCTCGGAGAATTTTGCCGCCGACCTCCCCATCGTCTATATTCAGACCGTGATCGGGAAAAACGGGCCGGACCTTGCCATCCGGGGACTCTTCGTGGGCGATGACAGGGAATGCTTTGAGCAGGCCGCCAGCCTATCGCTGAAAGTGAATTTTCAGCTTCTGGACAAACCGCTGAAAAAAGTAGTCGTCTATCTTAACCCCGCAGAATTTAAGAGCACCTGGCTCGGCAACAAAAGCATCTACCGGACCCGGATGGCCATTGAAGATGAAGGGGAACTGATCGTTCTGGCCCCCGGCCTTCGTGAATTCGGGGAGGACAGGCAGATCGACGCCCTCATCCGGAAATACGGCTATCTCAATACGCCCGATATTCTCCGGTATACCTTCGGGAACGACGATCTTTTCAATAACCTGAGTGCCGCAGCCCACCTGATCCACGGATCACCGGAGGGACGGTTCAGCGTGACCTACTGCCCGGGTTTCCTGTCAAGGGAAGAAATTGAAAGCGTCAACTACCGGTACGCCCCCCTCGACGAGATGCTCAAGATCTATAATCCCCTGAAACTGCAGGACGGCTACAACACCATGCCCGACGGCAGCGAAATTTTCTATATTTCTAACCCGGCCCTGGGGTTGTGGGCCCATAAAGATAAATTTTAAGCGTGAAGAAAATACGGATCATCGCCGATGACAAAATCCCTTTCCTGAAAGGGGTTTTTGAAGAAGTTGCCGATATCTCCTATTTCCCCGGTAAGGATATCACACCGGAAATCGTCAGGGATGCCCAGGTCCTGATCACGCGTACCCGGACGCAATGCAATGCCGGTCTGCTTG
Source organism: uncultured Bacteroidales bacterium (assembly GCA_963763215.1). GTDB lineage: Bacteria > Bacteroidota > Bacteroidia > Bacteroidales > DASQZK01. The sequence goes on along the minus strand of CAVXNX010000028.1, from coordinate 59,132 downwards.
AGGGCTCATCCGTCCGGTTCATCGCTTCCGCAACCATCGGTTTCGATCACATTGATACGGCATACTGCCGCAGCCACGGGATCACATGGACCAATGCCCCCGGCTGCAATGCCGGTTCCGTCGAGCAGTATATTGTTTCCGTCTTGCTGAACTGGGCGGTTAGCCTGGAGCTGGATCCCGCCGGAATGACACTCGGCATCGTCGGCGCCGGGAATGTCGGTTCAAAGGTCGCCCGGGCGGCAGCCGATATCGGGATGAAGGTCCTGTTGAACGATCCGCCAAGGGCACGCCGGGAGGGAGGGCAGAATTTTGTGGCACTGTCAACCATCATGGAACAGTCGGATGTGATCACCTTTCATGTTCCCCTGAACAGGGAAGGACAGGACAGGACGTTTCACCTCGCCGGTGAGACATTCTTCGCCGGGCTGCCGCGAAAACCCCTTTTGATTAATTCCTCGAGGGGTGAGGTGGTCGACGGCCAGGCCCTTGCCCGTGCTCTGCAGAAGGGGCAGATCACTGCCGCCTGTCTTGACGTCTGGGAAAATGAACCCGGCATCGATACCGGTCTCCTGGACCTCGTGGATATCGCCACGCCCCATATTGCGGGCTATTCGATGGATGGGAAAGCCAACGGGACCATGATGAGCGTCAGGGCCGTCTCCCGTTTTTTCGACCTGGGCCTCGACGAATGGAAACCCTCGTCCCTTCCTGATCCCGGGAACCTTGCGCTGGTGATCGATTGCACGGGGATGGATGAGATGGAGATCCTGAGTGAGGTCTACCTGTCGACCTACGATGTCCGTTCGGACGATGAGGTGCTCCGGGAAGATCCTGGAAAATTTGAATACCTCAGAGGGCATTACCCGGTACGCCGGGAACCAGCGGCCTTCTCGGTGCGACTGATCAACAATCCCTATTCACACCTGGAGGAAACCCTTGAAAAACTTGGGTTCTCGGTCCTCGCGACGCATTGTTTTTGTTAAGAAATAAACTATGGATAAACCGGCTTTGTTTCTCAGGAACAAAGGCGTAAAATCATCTTGTTCACGATTTCCCGACAACCGGGATCAAAAGACTTAAAGACACAATCTATGAAAAAATCAGCAGACATCGGACTTATCGGATTAGCAGTAATGGGCGAGAATCTGGTACTCAACATGGAAAACAACGGGTATACTGTGGCCGTTTACAACCGGACCGTGGAAAAGGTCGATCATTTCATTGAAGGACGTGGAAAAGGCAAAAATTTTATCGGGGCCCATAGCATCGAGGAATTTGTGAACGCCCTGGAACGTCCCCGGAAGGTGATGATCCTGGTCAAGGCCGGAAAACCGGTCGACAGCATCATCGAACAACTCATTCCTTATCTCGAAAAAGGTGACATTATCATCGACGGCGGCAATTCAAATTTTCACGATACCATCCGCCGTACGGCATATGTGGAAAATCTCGGACTGCTCTATATCGGGACAGGCGTCTCCGGTGGTGAAGAAGGTGCTCTCAAGGGCCCGTCGATCATGCCCGGCGGATCGCCGGCAGCCTGGGAACACGTCAAACCCATCTTCCAGGATATCGCCGCTCAGGCTGAAGGCACTCCCTGCTGCGACTGGGTCGGGGAAAACGGAGCCGGTCATTTTGTCAAAATGGTGCATAACGGCATCGAGTATGGCGATATGCAGCTGATCTCCGAAGCATACTTCATCATGAAGAAGCTTCTGAAAATGAATGCCGATGAAATGCATGACGTGTTCGATGAATGGAACAAAGGGGATCTCGACAGTTACCTCATCGAGATCACGCGCGATATCCTCGGATACAAGCAGGACGGAAAACCCCTGGTTGAATCCATCCTCGATACGGCAGGGCAGAAAGGAACAGGGAAATGGACCGGCATTGCTGCTCTCGATATCGGTGTTCCCCTGACGCTGATCGGTGAAGCGGTGTTCGCCCGGGTCCTGTCGTCGCAAAAGGAAGAACGTGTGGAAGCTTCATCGGTGCTCAAAGGCCCCGAACCCGCATTCAAAGGCGACCGGAAAAAATTCATCGACGACCTGAGCCAGGCCCTGTATGCTTCCAAGATCATTTCCTATGCGCAGGGATACGTGCTGATGCGTGAAGCGGCCAAGGAATACGGATGGAAACTGAATTATGGCGGCATTGCCCAGATGTGGCGCGGAGGTTGCATCATCAGGTCCGCTTTCCTCGGAAAGATCACCGCTGCTTTCAATACGGAGCCCGGGCTGAAAAATCTCCTGCTCGATCCCTTCTTCAAACAAAAGATCCACGATGCCCAGGATGCCTGGAGAAATGTCGTCGCTACCGCACATCTGAACGGCATCCCTGTGCCTGCAATGGGAACGGCCCTTTCCTACTTCGATGGTTACCGTTGTGAACGTCTTCCGGCAAATATGTTGCAGGCCCAGAGAGATTACTTCGGGGCGCATACCTATGAACGGACCGACAAACCCAGAGGCGAATTTTTTCATACCAACTGGACAGGCAGGGGAGGAGAGACCGCTTCCAGCACCTATAATGCCTGATCGGAATGGATTTCTCCGGTGAAATGCCTAAATTTGATCATTGTGAGCGAATCAAAAATGTTTTATCATGAAAAAATTGAGCATAACACTGGCGTTTATCACCGTCCTGATGATGTTGCCAGCCTGGCTTTTTGCTGATGTCAGGCTTCCCCAGGTATTGAGCAGCAACATGGTTCTCCAGCGAAACCAGGAGATCAAAATATGGGGTTGGGCCAACAAAGGGGAACGCATCGTGGTGGATTTCGCCGGGGTGGTGAAAAAAACCCGGGCCGGCAAGGACAGCACCTGGATGGTTACCTTTCCTCCCATGAAGGAAGGAGGCCCCTATGGAATGATCATCACCGGGAAGAACAAGATCGTCCTCGACAATATCCTTCTTGGCGATGTCTGGATCTGTTCGGGCCAGTCCAACATGGAATTCGAGCTGAACAGAGCCAATGATGCGAAAAAAGAAATCGCGGAGGCAAACTACCCGAAGATCCGTCTTCTGGATATCCCGCATAACCTCCAGCTCGAACCCGTCAATGATGTGCCTGAAACGTCCTGGAAAGTCTGCACACCGGAGAATGTTCCGAAATTCTCGGCGGTCGGCTATTTTTTCGGCCGGGATATCTACCTGGAAACCGGGGTACCTGTGGGACTGATCAGTTCGAACTGGGGCGGGACAAATGTCGAAGCCTGGACCAGCAAAGATTGCATCACGCGGGTTCCCGAATTCAAACACAGTCTTGATACGGTTAACAATGCCACTTTGGATGCCCTGAAAAAGAAACAGGAGGCCAGGATCAGCAAGGTGATGGATGAATTCCACATCACCAAACAGGATCTGAATAAACCGGTGGACTGGTCGGGTGAAAAGATCGACATGACACTCTGGAAAACCATGAAAGTTCCCGGGCTTTGGGAATCGCAGGGACTTCCAGGCATCGACGGCACGGTGTGGTTCAGGAGGGAATTCGACCTTCCGGCTTCCGTCGCTCAAAAAGGCGCCACCCTCAGCCTGGGAAAGATCGATGACAGTGACTACACCTGGGTGAACGGTGTCAAGGTCGGGGAAACCATCAACAAATATGATGAATCCCGGAGCTATGCTCTCAGCCCTTCGGTCCTTAAAGCAGGGCGGAATGTCATTGCCGTCAAGGTTGTCGATACGGGCGGTGGAGGCGGATTTTACAGTCCGGCCGGCGACATCAACATCACTTCGGGAGATTTCACCCTGAACCTGGCGGGAACATGGAATTACAGGCTCAGCGGTGAAGGACTAACCTATTCCGCCAATCCGATCGGTCCAAACGACAAACCCGCTTCGCTCTACAACGGAATGATCCATCCGCTGCTGAACCTGCGCGTAAAAGGATCGATCTGGTACCAGGGCGAATCCAATGCCGACAGGGCATACCAGTACCGCCGTCTCTTCCCGCTCATGATCCGCTGCTGGAGGGATAAATTCAACGAACCCTCCATGCCCTTCCTGTTCGTCCAGCTGGCTAACTTCATGGCTCCCAGTCCGCAACCCGGTGAAAGTACATGGGCCGAACTGCGGGAGGCACAGACCATGACCCTCGACAGCCTCGACAATACCGGGATGGCTGTGATCATCGATATCGGCGAAGCCGAACGATATCCATCCCAAAAACAAACAGGACGTGGGATACCGCCTGGCGCAGAATGCCCTGAAAATCGCCTATGACAAAGATGTCGTCAGCATGGGACCCTTGTTCAAATCGGCAGAATTCAAAGACGGAAAGGCAATCGTCAGTTTCACCCACGTGGGATCGGGACTGATGGCCAAAGATAAATACGGTTACCTCAAAGGCTTTGCCGTGGCCGGACCCGACAAGACCTTCCATTGGGCGAAAGCCCGTATCGATGGCGATAAGGTCGTGGTCAGCAGCGATGAGGTCCCCAATCCGGTGGCCGTGCGATATGCCTGGGCGGATAACCCGGATGATGCTAACCTTTACAATAAGGAAGGACTGCCAGCCTCTCCCTTCCGGAGCGATAACTGGCCCGGGATCACTCAGGGTGAAAAATGAGAGGGGGCAGAAATGCCTCTTCTTTACCTGCGCCTCTTTTAGTTCATTATTTATGGGAGGTATTTGGTTTTAATTGGTCCTTTTTCGTACATTTTCCGTTATAATTTTTATGACAAAGGTCATGGTTTGGTAAAATTGGCTATTTTTGTCATTGAAAACCACTTTGTTGAAAAACCACTTAAACCAAAAAAATCCATCGCATGAGTAAGACCCTGTCTTTCTTTGCCCTCTTGTTCGTTAGCCTTGCTGTTTTCGGGCAGAAGGAAGAAAAATTCGTCTTCGCCAATACGCTGAGCGACACGGTTCATGTTAAAATTGACTATTCGCTGGCAGGAAGAAATTATTTCGGTGACGCCGTCGCCCGGAAATTATATCTTCTTGAGGAAACGTACACCTACATCGAGAAAGGGACCCCCATGTCGCCCAGCGACAAAACCATTGTCCAGAAGCCGGTCATTTTTTATGCTGAAAAGAAACTTGTCAAATACTATAAGAGCCAGGTGAAAAAAGGTCATCTCGATAAAGCAGCCGCTGAAGCTAAGCTTATCAGGGACCTGGACATCGGTTATGCAATTTATTCCCAGGATACCGATAAATTCGAGGAATATTTGCGTAATCACAAAAAACCGGCGGATATTGCCGATGCGTTCGACAAGATTGAACTGAAATAAGTTATCCGGAAATTCCCGGTTTCTGACCCTGACAGGTGGCAGGTGGATGGTAAAATGATGGGAAGGCAGGGCTGTACTTCGTTTAAAATCATGAATATGAAAAACACCTGCATTGCATTGCTTCTTTTGATGCCTTTCGCTTCATCCTGTCTGAACCGCGGCACCGTCAGCCATGAAAATTCCACGGCCGACACGCTGAATATCGATCATTCCTTTGGAAGTGACAGCGCTTTTCTCGCGAAATACACCAAACCGGTCTTTCTGTCGAGGGGACAGGCTGCCCTGATCATCTCCCCCGAATACCAGGGACGCGTCATGACCAGCACTGACGGGGGATCGTCCGGACCTTCCTTCGGGTGGGTGAATTATGACCTGATCTCTTCCGGGAAAACCGTCGAAAAAATCAACCCGGTGGGTGGCGAAGACCGGATCTGGCTGGGTCCCGAAGGCGGTCAGTATTCATTGTTCTTTCCCGCAGGATCCGATTTCGTCTACAAAAACTGGCAGACACCCGCGGTGCTCGACACTCAGCCCTTCAACCTGGTGAGTTCCAGCGATACCTCGGCCATCTTTACCCGCTTATTTGAACTGCATAACTATGCCGGTACCATCTTCGATATCCGGATTGACCGGCGGATAAACCTTCTTAGCAGCGACAGCGTCCTGGCTTCCTATGGCATCACACCGGGTGAAGGTATCCGCGCCGTCGGGTATGAATCGGTCAACCGCATGACCAACACCGGGAACAAACCCTGGAATAAAGAAGGAGGTCTTGTTTCCATATGGATCCTGGGTATGTATGTCCCGTCACCCTCGGTGATCATTTTCGCCCCCTATAAAAACGGCCCGGAGGATCAGGATAAACCGGCTCTGACAACGTCTTACTTCGGTGACATCCCGCCCGCAAACCTGAAAGTGACGGATCGCTTTGTCTTTTTCAAAGGTGACGGGAAATACCGCAGCAAAATCGGCATCCCTCCCGAAAGAGAGGGCAGTTACATCGCCGCATATGATGCCGACAATAAAATCCTTACCGTCGTCAGGCATAGCAAGGCACCTGAAGGTTCGGTCTATGTCAATTCCCTTTGGGAGAAACAGAAATTTCCCTTCCGCGGTGACGCCGTCAATGCCTATAATGACGGGCCTCTTGCCGATGGCGGCCAGCTCGGTCCCTTCTATGAACTGGAGACCTCCTCGCCGGGAGCTCAGCTGGGGCCAGGCGAAGAACTGGTACACATCCAGCGCACCGAGCATTTTACGGGTGATGAAAAAGCACTCGACCGTATTGCGGTGAGTAAACTGGGAATTTCGTTGTCGGAAGTGAAAAACGCGCTGAAATAAGGATTACCCGTTAAAACCTCCTTTGCGGGTATAGCTATCCTGGACGTTGATGTAGTAAGCCTTGTATTTGATATAGTGGTTCCCTTTCTTAAATTCCCAAATGACATTGCGGGCTTTATAAATTTTGCCGATGCAGGCTTCGAAGATCAGCGTATAGTGAATGCCCGTGACGGCTTCGGCATGCAGGATGGATTTGAATTCGACGCTGCGGTCAGCAAAATGGCCGATGACAGGAAGATTATACTTCTTCTGGCTCCTTTTTTTGAGCACCTGCTCACTCAAAAGAGGCGTTCCCTTTTTCACTAATTTGATGTCCGGACATGGCTTTGGTACGATTTGTTCAGGCTAAATTAAGAAATTATGGTGAACATACACTTCCCTTTAACGAAGATTTCGACTCCTGGTTTCCGATTTGGCCTGAATTCGTGTTCAGGATTTGAAATCAAATTATAAACATTCAAATCGCTGAATTGTTAATCAAACGTAAAATCCTTAAATGTCACTGTTTTGTTCAAGCTTCAGTCGTACACAAACCGGGAGTCGGAGGCATACCGGGCGAATCATGATGCATTTCTAGCAAAACTTGACGAATTCCAGCAACACCAGAAAACCGTTCGTCAGGGAGGTCCTGAAAAAGCACGGGAGAAGCACAAATCCCGGGGCAAACTGCTGGCCAGGGAACGGATCGACCTGTTGATCGATCCCGGCACGCCCTTCCTCGAGCTTTCGGCTCTGGCGGCTTTCGGCCAGTACGGCAACGCTTTTCCTTCTGCCGGGATCGTCACCGGCATCGGGATGATTAACGGCCGCGAAGCCATGATCGTTGCCAACGATGCCACAGTCAAGGGGGGAACGTACGTGAAAGAGACGATAAAAAAACATATCCGCGCGCAGGAGATCGCGCTCAACAACAAGCTTCCGTGCGTGTACCTCGTGGATTCCGGGGGAATCTTCCTTCCCCGCCAGGCGGAAGTCTTTCCCGACCGCTTCGATTTCGGCCGGATCTTTTATAACCAGGCGCAGGCTTTCCGCCGAAGGTGTTCCGCAGATCTCACTGGTCATGGGATCATGCACCGCCGGGGGAGCTTACGTTCCCGCGATGAGCGACGAAACGGTCATCGTCAGGGATCAGGGAACCATTTTCCTTGGCGGCCCGCCGCTCGTCAAAGCGGCGACAGGCGAAGATGTCACTGCTGAAGAGCTCGGTGGGGCAGATGTCCATACCTCCATTTCCGGGGTGGCCGACCATTATGCCGATAATGATATCCATGCCATTCAGATCTGCCGGAATATTTTCGAGACGTTCAACACCCCTGACCGGCAACCGGCCAACATCCCTGAACCCGAACTTCCCGCCTACGACATCACGGAAATCTATGGTCTCATTCCGCACAACCCGCGCGATACCCTCGATGTGCGTGAAATCATCGCCCGCCTCACCGATGGCAGCCGGTTCCATGAATTCAAGGAACGCTACGGAACGACCATCGTCACCGGTTTTGCCAGGATCATGGGCATGCCCGTCGGGATCATCGCGAATAACGGTATCCTTTTCTCCGAGAGTTCCCTGAAAGCCACGCATTTTATTGAACTGTGCAATTTCCGGAACGTGCCGTTGATCTTCCTGCAGAATATTACGGGGTTCATCATCGGGAAAGAGTTTGAACACAAGGGCATTGCCCGCGACGGCGCCAAGCTCGTCCACGCCGTGGCCACCGCCACGGTGCCCAGGATCACCATCATCATCGGGAATTCTTATGGCGCGGGCAATTATGCCATGGCCGGGCGGGCCTATGACCCTGATTTCCTGTTCACCTGGCCCAATGCCCGTGTTGCCGTGATGGGCGGAGAACAGGCTGCCGGAGTCCTGGAGGCTGTTAAGAAGACCAACGGTACAGCCGATCCGGGAAAAAGGAAACGCGAGTGGGAACGAGGCAGAATCCTGCAGAAATACGAGCGTGAGAGTGAAGCTTATTACGCCACTTCAAGGCTGTGGGACGATGGTATTATCGACCCTGCACATACCAGGGATATCCTTGGCATGGTCCTGTCTGTAACGCTCAACAGGAAATATGCAGAACCGAAAACAGGCATTTACCGAATGTGATCACTATGAAAAAATTCAGATACATCGAAACCGCGTACGATGGAAGGATGGCCACCGTCTGGCTCAACCGCCCCGGAGTGCATAACGCCCTGAACGCCGGGATGATCGATGAACTGACCTATGTCGTGGAGCAGGTCAGCCACGACGAACCCACCGATATCCTCATCATCAGGGGCCGGGGAGAATCCTTCTCCGCCGGTGCCGACCTGAACGATATGAAAGCCCAGTCGACGCTGCCCGAAAAGGAGAATTATGAAAGTGCTCTTCGCTTTGCCGGCATGTTTCATGCGGTCCGGTCCTGCTCCAAAGTCGTCATCGCCCTTGTGCATGGCCATATCGCCGGCGGCGCAAATGGCATCGTCGCTGCTTCCGACTATGCCATTGCCTCGGTAAGCGCCATTTTCCGGTTCAGTGAAGTTCGCCTGGGCCTGGTGCCCGCCACCGTGTCACCCTATGTCATCGAACGGGTTGGCATGACCCGGGCCAGGGAGATGCTGATCACGGGGAAATCTTATACCGCTGAAGATGCCGAGAGATTCGGACTGGTCAACAAGACCTGCCGGACTGAATTTATGGATGAGGTCCTGGAAATGACCACAGGAGAGATCCTGAAGGGTTCCCCTTCGGCATTGCGGAAGACAAAACAGATGTTGAACCGGATGAGCGATGCTGGCGAAAAGGAAAACCTGATGTCATTTACCTCCGGCATACTTGCTGAAGCCAGGGCATCGGATGAAGGGCGTGAGGGTGTTTCCGCCTTCCTGGAGAAAAGAAAACCATTCTGGGTACAAGAAAAAAAATGACGATGTTCAGGAGAATACTGATCGCAAACCGGGGCGAAATTGCCGTCCGGATTATGCATACGCTGAAAAAAATGGGACGGGAAACCGTGGCGGTCTTTTCGGAACAGGACAGGGATGCCCTGCATGTGCGGATGGCCGGCATGGCCTGTCTCATGAAAGGGGAGCAGTTGACGGAGACCTACCTTAACGCCGGTAGCATCATCGAGATCGCACGGCAAACGGGCGCCGATGCCATTCACCCGGGATATGGTTTTCTCAGCGAAAATGCCGGCTTTGCAGAGAAGGTGGCGGCAGCAGGCATCGTCTTTATCGGTCCCTCGCCGGAGGTTATCAGGCTGATGGGCAGCAAAACCCTCGCGCGCCAACGGTGGCAGCCGCCGGGATCCCGGTCTGCGAAGGCATCGGAGGCAGTCCTGCCGCGCTCCGGAAAGCCATGGCGGATGAGCGCATCATGTCATTTCCGGTGATGATCAAAGCCGTCGCCGGCGGCGGAGGCAAAGCCATGCGCAAAGCCGGCAACCTGCAGGAGCTCGACGAAGGCATGGAGATATCGGCCAGGGAAGCGGAAAATTATTTCGGCAATCCGGAGATCTGTCTTGAAAAGTATTATGAAAAAGCCCGGCATATTGAAGTCCAGATCCTTGCCGATGGCTTTGGCAACGTGGTTGTCCCGGGGGAAAGGGAATGTTCGGTGCAGCGGCGTTACCAGAAAGTCATCGAGGAATCACCATCCGTCATGCTTAGCCGGTCGACCCGTGAGCGGATGCGTGACATTGCCCGGGCCATCACCCGCGATATCGGATATGTCGGTGCAGGGACGGTCGAGTTCCTCGTCGATGCCCGCCAAAACATCTATTTCCTGGAGATGAACACCCGCATCCAGGTCGAACATCCGGTCACGGAAATGGTCACGGGACTGGATCTTATCGAGCAACAGGTTCGCATTGCCGAGGGGCATCCGCTGCCTTTCTCCGGCGGGGAGATCAGCCAGAGGGGTCATGCCGTCGAAGCCCGGATCTATGCGGAGGACCCTGCCGCGGGGTTTCTGCCTTCTCCCGGAATCATCCATACTTACCATGAACCCGTGATGCCTGGAGTGAGGATCGATTCCGGGACGGACGGACCCACCGCCGTTCATCCGGGATACGATCCCCTGATCGCCAAAGTGATCGCACACGGAAACAATCGCGACGAAGCCATACAGCGTCTCTCCGCTGCCCTGGAAGATTTTACCATTGCCGGTGTCCGGACGAATATCACCTTTCTTCTCGCCCTGCTCCGCGACGGGGCATTCACCATCAACCGCATCTCGACACAATGGCTCGAACAGGCTGCCCCGCGGATCATCGGACGGATGAAGGAACAAGCTGCGGCTGTCCCTCAATCCCAGGTATATGCTCTCTGGCTGGCCTGGCAGCTTTTTCATAAGCAGCCGGCCAGGGCAAAGGGAACCTGGCAGAGGATCGGTTACTGGCGACAGGTGATCAAAAAATCGGTCGTTACCGACCAGGGACAAACCGACCTGTACGCCAATCTTACCGGGAAAAGGCATTTCACCTTCCGCTTTGGCGACAGGGATTGGCAGGCAGAGCTGAAGGAAATGGATGAGGACGGCAGGATTACCCTCATTCTCGACGGGCGCTGGATTACCGGGACGGTGAGTTCCGGGTTCGATGCGGAGGATGTCGTCTTCACCGGTGCCGCCGAATTCCGGCTGAAACCGCTCGACTTCCTGCCCCCGGAGCCCTTCACTCAAAAAATGAACACCAAAGGTTCCCTGGGCAAAAGAGTCATCACCTCCCCGCTGCACGGAAGGATCATCAAGATCAATGCAGGCATCGGCAAGAAAGTGGCCCGGGGCGAATTGCTTTTTATCCTGGATGCCATGAAAATTGAAAATAAAATCATCTCACCCTTCGACGGTCTGATCCGTGAGGTCAGGGTAAATGCCGGCGACCAGGTGGCCATCAACCAGCCGGTCCTCGTCATTGAATAATGAAGACTGTACCAATAAACCTGATGTATGAGGCATACCATTTATGAAACGGAAGAGCATGAGAAATTGAGGAATAAGGTTCGTGCTTTTGCTGAAAATGAAATACAACCCGCGGCAGGAAAACTCGATGAAGATGAAGCGTTCTCACCTCAGCTCACCCGGAGAATGGGAGAAGAAGGGCTGTTCGGCATGACGATACCGGAGAAATACGGGGGACATAACCGTGACATGCTGTCGTATATCATTGCAGTGGAAGAGATCGCACGGATCGACGGGTCGCAGGCTGCTACCCTGGCGGCTCATAATTCGTTGGGGATATTTCCGATATTCCGCTATGGCACAGAGGAACAGAAGATGACATTCCTTCCTCTATTGACTTCCGGTGAAAAATTATGGGCTTTCGGTCTTACCGAAACCAATGCCGGTTCCGACGCCCGGGGTACCGAGTCGAACGCCAGGCTGGACGGCGACGAATGGGTGATCAACGGAACCAAGCAGTATATCACCAGCGGATCGGTGGACATGTGTGCGGGTGTGACCCTTCAGGTAGTAACCGGTGAGAAGGACGGCCAAAAGGAATTATCCACCATCCTCGTCGAACGTCATCGCCCGGGGTATTCTGCCACGAAGATGACGGGGAAGCTGATGTGGAGGGCAGCCGATACGGCAAGGCTGGAATTCCGGGACGTGCGTGTTCCTGCGGGTCATCTCCTGGGTGAGAAGGGGAAGGGCGCTCATTACATGTTCGAAACCCTCGACGGAGGCCGGTTGTCCATTGCTGCCATGGGGCTCGGCCTGGCCACCGGAGCCTTTGAACATGCCCTGGCCTATGCCGGTCAGAGGGTGCAATTCGGAAGGCCCATCGGGAAGAACCAGGCCATCGCCTTCAAGCTGGCCGACATGGATATGAAGATCGAGCTGGCACGCAACATGCTGTACAAAGCCTGCTGGATGAAGGACCAGGGAATGGCTTTTACCCGGGAAGCGGCCATGTCGAAGCTCTACTGTTCTGAAATCGCCCGCGAGGTAGCCGATGAAGCGGTCCAGATCTTCGGCGGAGCCGGGCTTTTCAAACCCAACCCCGTCGAACGGTTTTACCGCGATCAGCGGCTGCTGCAAATCGGCGAGGGGACATCTGAAATTCTGAGAATCATCATTTCACGTCAACTTGGTTTATAATTTCCATCATGGAGGAACGAAAAAAAGATCACATCAACCTGGCATTTGAAGCCCGGACAGACACGGGGCAGGCCGATAAAAGGTTCGATTTTGAACCTGTGCTCAGCCCGCATCCTTCAGGCATTGGACGCGAATTTCCTTTCGGCGAAAAAAAGCTGAAAATACCGCTCTGGGTCTCCAGTATGACCGGCGGCACGAAGCTGGCAGGCAGAATCAACCGTAACCTGGCCAGGGCCTGCCGTGAATTTGGTATGGGCATGGGTCTCGGCTCCTGCCGGATCATCCTCGAGGATGACACCCATTTTCCCGACTTCGACATGCGTGGGGAGATCGGCGACAGCCCCTTCTTCGCCAATCTTGGCATTGCCCAGGTGGAAAACCTGGTGAACGAAGGCAGAACATCACTGATCGACGACCTGATCGGACGGTTACGTGCCGATGGCCTGATTGTCCACGTCAACCCGCTCCAGGAATGGATCCAGCCCGAAGGGGACCGGCTGAAGAAAGCGCCGCTGGAAACCATCCGGGCGCTCCTCGGCAAAACCGGTTACCCCGTCATCATAAAGGAGGTGGGGCAGGGAATGGGATACCGGAGCCTGAGAGCACTGCTGGAACTGCCTCTTCTGGCCGTCGAGTTTGGGGCGTTTGGCGGAACGAATTTCGCCATGCTGGAGATGATGAGAGATCCCTCGGCGAATCGCCTGCTGTTTGAACCCTTCACCCGGGTCGGACATGATGCCGTCCAGATGACCGGCACCGCCAACCGCATCCGCCGTGAAACCGAGGTTAAGACGCAACACCTCATCATCTCCGGAGGAATAAAAACATTTCTGGACGGCTATTACCTGGTCTGCAAATCGGACATACCGGCCGTTTATGGCCAGGCGTCGGCATTTCTGCGCTACGCCAGGGAAGATTACGAGGCGTTGAAGAACTATGTGTCACAACAGGTCAGGGGCCTGGAAATGGCCTATGCATACCTGAAAATCAGGGAGGAAGAATGAAAGAGATCGTCCGGGGTTTTTCAAAACTGAAACGCAGGGAGAAAATACAGAGGGTAGCCGGATGGGTGTCTGACCGGGAAGCCTTCCTGGAAGACCTGGAAAAATTCGGTTCCCCGGGAGGAAGCTGGGAAGTCAGCTCGAGGATTTTTCTGAAAATGCCATCAGCCTTTATCCCCTTCCATACAGCGTCTCCCCGAATTTTATGATCAACGGGACGCTTTATCCTTTTCCGCTCGTGACCGAGGAGAGTTCCGTCGTTGCCGCCTCGGCCTCCGGCGCCCGGTTCTGGGCCGCCCGGGGCGGCTTCAGGGCCCGCGTCCTTGGCACCCTCAAAACCGGACAGCTCCATTTCACCTGGAAGGGTTCAAAGGAGGAACTGTTCACCATCTATCCCGAAATCGAAAAGCATATCCGTCAAAACATCACGCATCTGACAGCGAGGATGGAAGCCCGCGGAGGGGGTATCACCGGTTTTCAACTGAACGACATGACTTCGATGATGGAAGACTATTACCAGCTCAGGGTGTTTTTTGAAACCGGGGATTCCATGGGGGCCAACTTCATCAATTCCTGCATGGAAGAAACCGGGAGCCTCATGCAGGGCTTTCTGGAGGAGAATTATCCGGGCCGGAAGGACACCTTCGAAATCATTATGGCCATTCTTTCCAACTACACACCCGGTTGTCTCGTGGAAGTCCGGGTCGAATGCCATCCCGGCCGACTGGCCGACTCCGGCATGAACCTTTCCGGTTACGAATTTGCTGAAAAATTCAAGAAAGCCGTCGATATTGCCCTGATCGACCCCTACCGGGCCGTCACGCACAACAAGGGGATATTCAACGGTGTCGATGCCTTCCTGATGGCCACCGCCAATGATTTCCGCGCCGTGGAAGCCAATGGGCATGCCTATGCCGCACGCGACGGACAATACCGGGGACTGTCTTATGTGACCCTCGACAGCGACCGGTTCGTCTTCGGACTGAGAATGCCCGTTGCCGTGGGTGCGGTGGGCGGACTGACACGTCTCCACCCTATGGCCAGGTGGTCGTTCGATATGCTTGGAAACCCTGACGCGCCAACCCTGATGATGATGGCGGCATCGGCCGGCATGGCCAATCATTTTTCAGCCATTAAGGCCCTGGTTACAAAAGGGATACAATACGGTCATATGAAAATGCACCTGGTGAATATCCTTGCCGCCCTTGATGCCTCCGATGCTGAAAAAAAAGCTGCCCTTGAACATTTCAGGGGGAAGACAGTTTCTTACAGTGATATCAAAAATTTTTTGGAGAAAAAAAGATCGGATCAATGACCGTGGAAGAAGGGAAAACCAGAGTTCTGAGATCGAACGGCAAGATCATGCTCACCGGCGAATACGTTGTGCTCAGGGGGGCCGAATCCCTGACGCTGCCCCTGACCAAAGGGCAGACCATGAAAATCACCGGGGGAAACGGCAGGCCGTCGCTCGACTGGAAAACAAATGTCAACGGCTCCTTCTGGTTCGGTGCCAGGTTCAGCATCCCGGAATTTGCCATCGCCAATACCAATGATTTTCCCAATGCTCAAAACATCCGGGAAATACTCATGGCGGCCCGGAAGATCAACCCTTCGTTCTTGTCGGGGAAAGAATGCATCCAGGTGGAAAATGAATTGGATTTCATGCCCGAATGGGGCCTTGGCAGCAGTTCGTCCCTTATTACCAATATCGCTCACTGGGCGGGCATTGATCCGTTCGACCTGCATTTCCTGGTTTCCGAAGGCAGCGGGTACGACATTGCGGCCGCTGAATCGGAAATCCCCGTGGTCTATGATCTTCAGGATAACAGGCCCCGGATCCGCCAGGTCATGTTCGACCCGGATTTTAAGGATAAGCTGTACTTTGTTTACAGCGGACGGAAGATCAGTTCGGCACAGGAGGTGAAGCGTTTTAAACAGCTGGATGTCACCATGGAATCCCTCGTCGATGAAATTTCAGAGATCACCCGGAAAATCGCCGCATCGGTGAGTTTCAAGGAATTTGTCAGGCTGATAAAACGCCACGAAGAGATCATCTCGGCCTTCATCGGGAAAAAGCCCGTCGGGAAAACGTACTTCAGGGACTTTAGCGGTACCGTTAAATCGCTGGGGGCCTGGGGCGGCGATTTTCTCCTGTTCGCCAGCGATTACCCCCGGGAATATGTGGTCTCATACTTCAGGCGGAAAGATCTGAAAACATGGTTCAGGTACGCTGAACTTATCGCATGGCCAAAACAAACCGCGAATGGGGGAGCCAGACACAAAATATAAGCCCCCTCAAAAAAACGGATTTCCGGGCTGTGTTTCATGGACAGCGCCTTCCAATATCGCCCTGGTGAAATACTGGGGCAAGCGGGAGGGCCAGTTCCCGATGAACCCCAGTGTCAGCATGACGCTCGAACAATCGGTCACCCAAACTTCCGTTTATTACCGGAAGAATCCACATCGAAAATTCGCTTTTGACTTCCTTTTCGAGGGCCATCCTGAACCCCGCTTTCAGAAGAAGCTGCAGACCTTCTTTTCCGGCCCCGGTCACCTTTTACCATGGATGGATGAGGTTGAGACTTCAGATCGAAAGCATCAACACTTTTCCCCATTCATCGGGTATCGCCAGTTCGGCGAGTTCTTTTGCAGCCTTGTCCCTGTGCCTCCTGACGATCGGGGAGGAACTGACTGGCAGAAGGATGCCGGAAGGGGAATTTCGGCAACAGGCGTCTTCGCTGGCGAGAATGGGATCGGGCAGCGCCGCCAGGTCGGTGTGCAGTGGATATGCCCTCTGGGGCCAGACAGATGCCGTAACCGGTTCGTCCGATGATTTTGCCATTAGCCTGATGGATGCCGTCCATCCATTTTTTAGAGGATTGAACGATGCCATCCTGATCGTCAGCAGTAAGCCGAAGTCGATGAGCAGTACTTCCGGTCACCAGCTGATGTCGCAGCACCCGTTTGCCGAATCGCGCTACAAGGAGGCCCGGATCCATGCCGGCCGGATGGCCTCTGCGCTGAAAAAAGGAGCAAAACGGGAATTCATCGATCTCACGGAGATGGAAGCCCTTACCCTTCACGCCCTGATGATGAGTTCCGATCCGGGCTATATCCTGATGGAGCCCGCCACGCTTGAAATCATACGTAAAGTTCGAGAGTACCGTGAACAATCGGGACAGTTCATCGCTTTTACTTTGGATGCGGGACCAAACGTTCATTTGCTCTATCATGACAGTGACAGGCTGGAAACGGAAAGATTTATAAAAAATGAACTGATGAGATTTTGTGAACATGAATTATTCATCGCCGACCGGATCGGATCTGGCCCGGTAAAAAATCAGAAACCCCAGGTATGAGAAAAGAAAATTCCGTTTTCAGTGCCAAAATATTGCTGTTCGGTGAATATACCGTGATTTTTGATTCAAAAGCCCTGACCATTCCCTATTCCTTTTTCAACGGCCACCTGAGTTTCATCGGGGATGACAAGTACACCCGTTACGATATGGCCCTGCAGTCGAACAGTGAGCTGTTGATGTACCATGACTATTTCGTGAAGAACAGCTCTCTGCGCGAAGCAGCCGCTCTTGACCTGGATGCCATTTTTTCGGACCTGCAAAACGGTCTCTATTTCGAATCCAATATCCCACAGGGCTTCGGCGTCGGATCGTCGGGGGCATTGGTAGCTGCCGTGTATGAGAAGTACAGCCGAAACCGTATCGAAATCGGCGATGTGGATTCCCTCCGGACGCTGAAATACATCTTCTCCCTGATGGAATCCTACTTCCACGGGACAAGCTCGGGGATGGACCCGCTGAACTGCTACATCGGGGAACCGCTGCTTTTCAGTAACAACGACAAGATCAAACGGGTCTCCGTGCCTCATCATGAAAACAACGGCGGAGGAGCCATCTTCATGATCAGCTCCGGTTATCCCAGCACCACCGGGCCATTGGTGAAGATGTTCCTGAACAGGACCCTCGACACCGGATATAAACGGGTCATCATTGACGAGATGATCCCTCTGAACGACCTGTGTATCGACCTGATCACCCGGGGCAACATGATCAGCTTCTTCGAAAACCTGGGCCGGATGTCGGCTCTCCAGATGGATGTCTTTCGTGAAATGATCCCGGCACGCTTCGTCCCCCTCTGGCAGCGCGGACTGAAAACCGGCGAATTCAGTCTTAAACTTTGCGGTTCGGGTGGCGGCGGTTTCCTCCTCGGCTTTACCCGGGATTACATTGCGGCAAGGGAGATCATGAAAAATGAAGGGTATGAGATCATGCCCGTCTTCAAAAATTCCAGCTTCAGGACAAAGGACCCTGAATAGCCATAAACGGTAGAAATATCCGCCCTGGCGGAAATGATGTGTAGAGACGGCCAATCTGGACGTCTCGTCTTGGCGGTTCCAAACCTTAAACGCCGTGGATTGTTTTCCTTTATGTCATACCCATTTACCTCTACCTTATGGCTGGTTTCAAAATCTGGATGGCTCAGATCAGGGCGAATTTCCTTGTCCTGTCTGTCTTCCTTGTTTTCCTGGGGACGGCGTTAAGCTTTAAATTCACGGCCCCCGGGGAGCATGTCAGTCTCCTCAGGGTCCTCGTCATCATGATCGGCGTGGTTAGCGCACATATCTCCGTCAACCTTTTCAACGAATACTCCGATTATCACAGCAGGATCGACTTTCATACCAGGCGCACGCCCTTCAGCGGGGGAAGCGGGATGATGGTGAAAGGCGCCAGTTCCCCTTCGGCCGTATTGAAGGTCGCCCTGATAACGCTCGCACTCCCGCTGTCTATCGGTATTTATTTCAGCCTGGTCTCACATTGGATCATCCTCGTCTTCGCTGTGCTCGGATCGCTGAGCATCCTGCTTTACACCGATGTATTGACGAAATTTATGCTGGGAGAGCTTTTTGCGGGACTCGCCCTGGGAACCCTCGTTGTCCTTGGTACATTTATCTGTCTCCGGATGGTTCCCGGTCAGCCGCTCCGCGCGGCGATTCCTTCCGAAGCCCTGTGGCTGAGCATTCCCCCGGGAATCCTGACAGCACTCCTTTTGTTCATCAACCAGTTTCCCGATGTCGAAGCCGATACCAAGGGCGGGAGGAGACATCTCGTGATCGGGCTGGGAATCCACAAGTCGGCATGGGTCTACGTCGCGGGGATGGTCAGCGTTTTTGCCATCATTCTTGCCGCCCCGTTGGCAGGGATAGCGTCATTCTGGATTTACCTGGGGCTGCTTCCGCTCCCCATGGCCGTGAAAGCCTGTATCATTGCGATTCGTTATGGGGAGAATCCCGCCCGTGTCGTTCCGGCCCTGGCCAGCAATGTACTGACCGTGCTCGGCGTCGACTTCTTCCTGGCCGTCGGGGTCTTTATCGAAGTTCTTTAACCCGGCTGCATTCCACGTGGCCTGTAAATCTGACCTGTTTCTGGGTTGTTGCCGGCACAGGCGGATTATCCGAAGGCCCCTTGCATCGATCCGCCATCAACGGAGATGGTCTGCCCGGTGATGTAGGCAGACTGCGGGGAGAGAAGCCAGGCCGCCAGCGACCCCAGGTCGTCGGGATTGCCGAGGGTACCGGTCGGAATGCCGGAAAGGTATTCCTGTTTGGCCTGCTCTTCGGTGATGCCCTTCACCTCACTCTTCTTCTTGTAGAGACGGAGTATAGCTGGTGTCTCATGATAACCCGGTGCGAGGATGTTCATCGTTATCCCTTTGCCGGCCATCTCCCGGGAAAACGTCTTTACAAAACCCACCATTGCAAGCCTGAGGGAATTGCTCAGCACCAGTGTTTCAATCGGCTGTTTCACCGATATACTTTCGAGAAAGAGCAGACGGCCGTAACCACTGACAGACATGAACGCCGCCAGTCGCCGGGCCAGGTCCACCTTCCACCTGACCAGCGTGCGGTAGGCTTCGTCCCAGTCGTCGAGGGATGTCTCTATGACCGTCTTCGCCGGTGGTCCCCCGGCATTGATGAATGCACCCTGAAATTCCCGGTTCCCCGGGGTGTTGAAAAGCTCATCGAGCGTTTCTGTTTCCACCAGGTCGCCGGAAAAAATTTCAATGCGCTCGGGTGAGAGTTCCTTCAACGCTTCCAGCTTTTTCCTGTTCCTGGCGACCGCCGTGATGAAGGCTCCTTCCGCAACGAGGGCCTCGGCCACTGAACGGCCAAAACCACTCGACGCACCGCAGACCAGAAACTTCTGGTTGGTGATGTTGAGATTCATTTTGGGTATCTTTAGATGGATATGTCCTGTCTAAAATAAGCACCCGGCCCCTCATTTTGTTTATTTTGAAGGGATGAAACCTTTCTCAAAGTGAATATTTCTTTTTAAGTACCTTATTATGAGATAGTTGAATAAATGGTGTCTTGCCTGATGATGTGGAAAAAAATGCCGAACATTATGTGGAAAAAATGGAAATATATCGTGAGAATTCATAAATTTAATAACAGATAACGCGGTCAACGGCATTGCTTCGTATTTTTTGTCTCTATACCCCAAAATTCTTTCCTATGAGAACCCTGCTCGTCTACGAAACCACTCACGGCACCACGGAGAAATGCGCCCAGCGCCTCCGGGGGCTGCTCGATGTGGAACCGGATCTTATCCGCCTGAGGCGGGGCGGTAGGATCGATTTGAACCTCTACGACACGGTCATCATCGGCGGTTCTATCCATGCCGGAATGATGCAGTCGCGGATACGGAATTTCTGCGCGGAATACCTGCGGAAACTGAGGAGAAAGCGGCTCAGCCTGTTTATCTGTTGTATGGAAGAAGGCGACCGGGCCCAGGAACAGTTTGCCAATGCCTTTCCCGACGAACTGAAGCATTCGGCCATCGCCAGGGGAATTTTCGGCGGGGAGTACGACTTCGACCGGATGAATTTTTTCCAGCGGGCCATCGTCAGGAAGATCAAAGGACTGAACGCTTCCATCTCCAATATCCGTGACGAAGAGATCATCCGTTTCGCCCGTACCGTGAACGAAAGTGTCATGATGAAAAAAGGAAGGGCCTGACACCTTCCCTGATATCCCCCGCCTGAAGTTGTCGCCGGTTTTTAAAGCCGGCAGGTGACTTTACGGGAGTTTTGACGGTGTACGCCGTGATTGAGAATTTTGTACAGGAATATTATTCCTCAATCAGGTTCCGGATTCGCCCGATCTGTTTCTGCTTGTTCACCTCTCTCAGCTTCCTGGCCGTCCTGGTGAAATACTGGTGCCCGGAAATGAATTTGAGCTGAAGCCGGTTCCATTCATTGAGGCTCCCGATTTTATCCTGTTCTTTCAACTCCCTGTAGAGGGTATTGGAGACGGGGATCATATCACTCCGCCCGAGATAATCGAGATCGGCATCGCAGATGATTTTCTGCAGGAGTGTTTTCGGATTGGGAGGGAGCCTGGTGGCCATGATGATATCGCAGATCCTGTTGATCTGTTCATTGGTGTAGCCATATGCCGGTAGCATGGCCCTCGCAAAGACCGTCCCGTGGTATTCATGATCATCGTAGCTGACCACATGGCCCAGGTCATGGAATAAGGCTGCGGTTTTCAGGATGAGGATGTCTTCGTCACCAATACCCTCACCCCAGCCGATCAGTTCGACTTCTGTCACCACGTCGACGGTATGTTTGACGTTGTGATAGTACAGGCACGGCGGTAGCTCTTTTTCCAGCTTGTCGAGTATCATTTCCTGTATGTCGGTAAACTGGATCAGCTTGAACTTCGTATCGAATTTTTCATTCGGGACGAAGCCTTTGCCGTCAAGGGTAAACTCGGGCCGGATGGCTTTGACGGAAAAGAGTTCCAGGTCGTCCTTATATTTTACGGGCATCTTCCCGGAATATTCGCAAAGGAAGAATTCCTTGATAAGCTCATAGGTCATGACCGAGACGATGATCCGGCCTTCCCCGGCATAATTCTGCATCCGTGAAACCATATTGACAGTGTCACCCTTGATATCGTAAGTCATCTTCCTGACCCCGTTGGTATTGGCCATGACCGGACCGGTGTGGATGCCGATGCGGAGTTCCCAGATCTTCTTCTCCCTCCCCGGCGCCTCGTGAAGTTCAGTGATATAACGTTGCATCTCGATGGCGGCCATGATCACCAGGATCGGATTGGTGATGTTTTTCTCCGGAATCCCCCCGGCAGCCATGTAAGCGTCGCCAATGGTTTTTATTTTCTGAATGTTGTATTTTTTAAGAATGCCGTCGAAACGGAACAGGATCTCATCGAGTTCATCCATCACGGTTGCCGAATCCATACCTTCCCTGATTTTATTGAAGCCCTCGATGTGGACGTACATCACCGTCACCATGTCAAATTTATGGACGGGTTGTTTCACGGCGGTCATCATCTGAGTGTTATCCGGCAGCGGCCCTTGCGGTGATGCCGATTTGAGCATGGCCATCTCGTTCTCCACTGTGGAAATGGCGGCTTTCAACCGTTCATTTTCTTCAATGAGTTCCTGGTTTTGTTTCACGAGTTTAGCGAATCGCAGAAGAAGTTTTTTGCTGGAGAGGCTCTTGGGAGTCATAGGCTGCGGTCGTAGAGTTGAGAATGCAAATGCCGTTACACGGCTCTTTCACAGAATGATTCGGCTGGATCTGTCATGCGAGGCAGCCTACGTTAAACCTGTTGATCGTATCGTCGGTCAGCCGCGGACCGGATCGCCTGAAAAACCGGCAAAGGAATGCAGATTGTTATCAGGATTCCGGACATTCTGGCCAATAAAAATGTATATTTGCCGGTTATGTATTACGCAGAAAAGGTGCAAATGGTTTCCTTTTCGCTTTGGCCGCTGCGGAAATTCCGGCCCGGCCGTTGTGCCGTTCAACGGAAGGAAGATCCGCCGGCAGGTAAACATGCATTAAACCCCAAACCTCGTTGCAGATGAAACAGATTTCCATTGTATTGCTCATGATGCTGGTCTTTTCTGCCGCTTTCGGCCAGGTTCCCCAGAAAAAATTCACCGTTGTCTTTTACAACACCGAAAACCTGTTCGACACCATCGATGCGCCCCTGACCAACGACGAGGAATTCACCCCCGGGAGTGAAAAACAGTGGAACACGGAACGGTATGAGAAGAAACTCGCTGACATTTCGAAAGTTCTCAGTGATGCCGGCGAAGGCGATCTCCCCGACATCATCGGACTGGCCGAAGTGGAAAACGGCGACGTGCTGAGTGACCTGGTCAAAACACCCTTACTGGCCCCCGCCGGTTACCAGATCGTGCATGAAGAGAGTCCGGATGAACGTGGCATTGACGTAGCCCTCTTATACCGTCCCGACAGGTTCCATTACATCAGGCATGAAAAGATCCCGGTGGAATTCCCCTTTGATTCCACCCTGACAACACGGGACATCCTCTATGTCAAAGGGAAAGCGCCCGACGGCGGTGAACTCAACATCTTCGTCAACCACTGGAGTTCACGCTATGGCGGGATGGAAACTTCCGAACCCAAACGGCTTTACTGTGCCGTCGCTCTCAGACGGAGGATCGACCTCCTGCTGACGCACGACAGCAATGCCCGGATCCTGGTGATGGGTGACTTTAACGATGAGCCCACCAACCGGTCCGTTATGGATGTTCTCCACGCCACCGACAAGCGAAAAAATATCTACCCCGGCGATCTCTACGACCTGTTCTTCGACAGGCACAACCTGGGAAATTTTGGTTCTTACTACTACAAAGGGCAATGGAACATGCTCGACCAGTTCATGGTGAGCTATAACCTGATCGGGCAAAACGGCAGACTCAGCTGCGATTATTCTTCGGGAGAAGTTTTCCGGGAGCCGTTTATGATCTATAAAAACAAGGAGGGGGATGAAACCCCGAACCGGACGTACGGCGGACCGAAGTATTATGGCGGGGTCAGTGATCATTTTCCCATCCGGGTTGTTTTTGAACAATAGGATCTGGCCCAGAGCGTTATTATTTGTCAATGGCTTTTCAAATTACTTCGGAATATGTGCCAACCGGTGATCAGCCGGAAGCGATCCGTCAGCTCGTGGACGGGCTGAATGCAGGGGAGACCTTTCAAACCCTTCTGGGTGTGACCGGTTCGGGCAAGACCTTCACCGTGGCCAACGTGATCAGGGAGGTGGACCGTCCGACCCTTGTCCTGAGTCATAATAAGACCCTCGCTGCGCAGCTTTACGGGGAGTTCAAGCAGTTCTTCCCCGAAAGCAGGGTGGAGTATTTCGTGTCGTATTACGATTATTATCAGCCTGAAGCATATCTGCCGGTGACGGACACTTACATTGAGAAAGATCTTTCCATCAACGAAGAGATCGAAAAGCTGCGCCTCAGCACCACATCGGCACTGCTTTCCGGGCGGCGCGATGTCATCGTTGTTTCATCAGTATCCTGTCTTTACGGCATTGGCAACCCGGAGGATTTTCACAGCCACACCATCGAAGTGAAGAAAGGGGAGAAGATCAGCCGCAATGTTTTCCTTCGAAAGCTTGTTGACGGGATGTATGCACGGAACGAAGTCGAGTTCAAACAGGGCACGTTTCGGGTCAGGGGCGACACCATCGATATTTTCCTGGCGTATTCCGACCTCGCCTACCGGGTCACATTCTGGGGGGATGAGATCGATGCCCTCCAAACCATTGATCCCATCAGCGGGAATACGGTTGAAAACCATGAGAATGTGGTCATCTTCCCGGCCAATATTTTCATTACCGCCAAACACCGGCTTAAAACAGCCATCGAAGAGATCCAGGATGACATGATGAAGCAGGTGGCATATTTCAAAGAAATCGGCAAGCACCAGGAGGCCAAACGCATCGAAGAACGTGTCACCTATGATCTTGAGATGATCCGTGAGCTGGGCTACTGCCCGGGCATCGAGAACTATTCCCGGTATTTCGACGGCCGCCAGCCGGGAACGCGTCCGTTCTGCCTGATCGATTATTTCCCGGAAGATTTCATCATGGTCATCGATGAGAGCCATGTGACCATTCCCCAGATCCGGGCCATGTACGGTGGGGACCATTCCCGGAAGCAAACCCTAGTGGAGTTCGGGTTCCGGCTCCCGGCAGCCATCGACAACCGTCCTCTCAAATTTGAGGAGTTTGAAACCCTGACACCACAGACCATTTACGTCTCGGCGACGCCGGGCGATTATGAACTTGAAAAGTGCGGCGGTGTCGTCGTTGAACAGGTGATCCGGCCCACCGGCCTTCTGGATCCGGAGATTGAGATCCGCCCCAGCCTCAACCAGATCGATCACCTCATCGGCGAGATCCGCAAACGTGTGAAGATCAACGATCGCATCCTGGTCACTACCCTGACCAAAAGAATGGCGGAAGAGCTGACCACTTACCTGGTCAGGATGAACATCCGGACGCGCTATATTCATTCGGACATCGACACCCTCGAACGGGTTGAGATTATGGACGGCCTGCGAAAAGGGACTTTTGATGTCCTTGTGGGGGTGAACCTCCTCCGTGAAGGCCTCGATCTTCCCGAAGTGTCGCTGGTGGCCATCCTCGATGCCGATAAGGAGGGATTCCTCAGGTCGGAGCGTTCCCTCACCCAGACAGCCGGCCGTGCCGCACGGCATCTCAACGGGAGGGTGATCATGTATGCCGACAAGATCACCCGCTCGATGCAGAATACCATCGATGAGACAAACCGGCGCCGCGAGAAGCAACTAAAATACAACGCGGAACACCATATCACCCCGACACAGATCACAAGGGGCAGGAGGTCGATGCTTGGCGAAATGATGAAGGACCGGCAGGAGAAGAAATTTTATGCCGAACCCGTCGAGTCTGACGTTGCTGCCGACCCGGTTATCCAATACATGGATTCCGTTGCCCTGCAGAAGGCCATCGACAAGACCCGGAAGTCGATGGAAAAGGCCGCCCGGAGCCTCGATTTTATCGAAGCCGCCAGGCTGCGTGATGAGATGTATGGACTGGAGAAGATCCTCAGGGACCGGGAAGAGTGACCGCCGTCTTCATCCCGAACCTTCCCCCGGTCGCCTAAAAACTGATTTCCACCAGCTTCGTTTTATTGAACCGCAAGGCAGGAACGTACAGATGTCCGTCTTCATCTACTGAGGCGAGCATCGGAGCAACCCTCAACCTGTCCTTGGTGCGGTCGAAGATCTTCTTCTTCCCCATCGTCCCGTCGCTGTCCAGGCTGACCCAGTCGACGTCGCTCATGTTCTTCACCTCTTCGTTAAAAAGAAGACCGTACCGGTCACCCTTTTTGGCCACCGCAAAGGAATTGAACATGATATTTTCGTCGGTCGATTTCTGGTTCTTTTCCACAACCTTTGACCATGCCGGTTTGCCGTCGGGTTTAATCCGGGCGACGACAATATTCCCGTAATGATCCTCAAGCTGGGCCTTTGGAGATACGCCTCCCAGCAGGCTGATGTTCATCCCCAGGCCGGGTTTACGGGCATAGTGCTCGGCAAAGAAGGTCAGATCACCGTTCGACTCCGGAAAGATATACCTGACATCGTATTCATCGGCATGCCCGGAATTGTTGTTCCCGGAATTCAGCATGTTAAGCGTGTTTTCATCCATGGGTGTGAAATACCCTTTCATCGTTTCCTGGCTTTCCATGCGAAAGTAAGCGATACCGCTGACATTCATCGATCTCGCATCGGAATACAGCCCGGCCAGGCGGGGTTTGGTTCCGTCGGCCGAAGTGGATAAGCCCAGGTCGGTGACAAAATGGTCGCCGGCATCCATCTCCATGGATTTCAGGGTTCCGTTCCCGGGGTCATAATGGTAAAGGCTGTAATGAAAGGTGTCCGGTTTTTTGGTGAACGAATTGTCGGCAAAGCCTGCGGTCAGGAGGTAGATCTTGCCGTTGTTGGTAAGCACATAGTCCTCGACGATGAGGTTTTGCTCCTTTGAAGGGATGGTGATGGTATACTGGTCAAAGCTTGACGATCCGGGATGGTAAAGAAGGCAATAGACTGTCCTCGGCGGCTTGGTCTGGAAGGTATTATTCAGGGTGATCAGGATATTTTTTCCGTCAGGGCTGACCTTGTGACTGATGATGTAGCTTCTCCTCCATTTGCCGCTTTGCGGTGAATACTCATTCCTGAACATCGACGCCAGGTCGACACGAAAAACATCCGGCGTTATCCGTGCCGTATCGGAAACGGTTTTTTCCGGTTC
Source organism: uncultured Bacteroidales bacterium (assembly GCA_963763215.1). GTDB lineage: Bacteria > Bacteroidota > Bacteroidia > Bacteroidales > DASQZK01. Next base: position 32,290 of record CAVXNX010000028.1, on the reverse strand, counting down.
GAGATTTTTATTCCATTCCACAAGGTTTATCGGATACATGCCATTGTTGTGGGGTTTGTTCCCATACTCCAGGGTATAGACGTTACCCTGATAATAGAAGGCATAGAGGATATCCGACTTTGATGCAGGTTTCAGTGTCACATCCTGCTCGTCCTCATTCTCCAGGTTAATGTATAGTGCCGGCAGTTTGTCGTCGGGCTGAACGTAATAGTTATCGGTGATACCGGCAAAGACGTTATTACCCTGTCCACCAATGACATAGAGGTAATTGTCATTCTTGATCTTTTTCAGGTCGATACTTTTCACATCCTGTCCCGTTAAAGTGAGAGAGCTCAAAAGGGAGCCGGTAACCAGGACAATGCTGATCAGGATCCGTGAAGAAATACACTTTTTCATGGCATGGTATTTTTTCGTTCGACACGCATAACCTGCAGTAAAAATGACCGGTTCCATGAAAAGGCCGTCAGAAAAAGAAAATCGCCCGGATTGATCCGGCTGATTATCCGCGGGTTACTTTTCATTAACAGATCAAATGACAAAATGTTTATCCGATGAAAGGGCATCCAGGGGAGGTGGGAAGAAGACAAAAAAAAGGGCTGATCGCTCAGCCCTTCCGGAAATTTTCAAATGTGTCAAGATGATTTAACCGAGGTAACCCTTCAGAAGTTTGCTTCTTGAAGTATGACGCAGCCTTCTGATGGCTTTCTCTTTGATCTGGCGGACACGTTCACGGGTAAGCCCGAATTTTTCCCCGATTTCTTCAAGGGTCATTTCCTGTATGCCGATCCCGAAGAAAAGCCGGATGATGTCGCGTTCCCTCTCGGTAAGCGTGCCCAGCGCCCTGTCGATCTCTTTGGAAAGAGATTCCTTGATCAGGATCCGGTCGGCATTCGGCGAATCATTGTTGACCAGAACATCGAGGAGACTGTTGTCTTCACCTTCGACAAACGGTGCATCAACGGAAACATGACGGCCCGATACTTTGAGTGTATCGGTCACTTTTTCCTTAGGCAGATCCAGAGCGTCAGCAAGTTCTTCAGGAGTCGGTGTTCTTTCATTTTCCTGCTCGAACTTCGAAAACGCTTTGTTGATTTTATTCAGTGAACCGACCTGGTTCAACGGCAGGCGAACAATACGCGATTGTTCTGCCAGAGCCTGAAGGATAGACTGACGGATCCACCAGACGGCGTAAGAGATAAACTTAAACCCCCTGGTTTCGTCAAATTTTTCAGCGGCCTTGATCAAACCGAGGTTGCCCTCGTTGATGAGGTCCGGAAGACTTAATCCCTGGTTCTGGTACTGCTTGGCCACGGAAACCACGAAACGAAGATTTGCACGGGTCAGTTTTTCCAAAGCCAGGCGGTCTCCTTTCTTAATGCGTTGTGCCAGCTCAACTTCTTCTTCAACTGTGATTAGCTCCTCTTTTCCAATCTCCTGCAGATACTTGTCAAGTGATGCGCTCTCCCTGTTGGTAATTGACTTTGTGATCTTTAATTGTCTCATTATTCCTCCCAAAAAAATTTGCTGCGAATTTAGACTATTTTAGTATACAATTCAAGTTTATTTGATTAACATATACGACAAAGAAGACTTGCACACGCAAGTCTTCTTTGAAAAAAGAGTTTCACGATGTGCTCTCTCATTATTACATCCCGAATGCGTAATAGGCAACCATTCCATCGGGGTAGATCCCTTCGATGTAAACGCCACCTTTTATGCTATCCAGAATATCTTTGATATCCTGTGACAGAATTGACGGGTTTGTTATTGATCTGAGTGATAATAAATCCTTCGCGGATACCTGCCCTCAATAATTTTCCGGCTGTAAGCGAGGTCACCTTCACACCATGGTCAATTCCAAGAGCCTTCAATTCTTCTTTGCTTGCCGGCTCAAAACTGCCGCCCAGGACCTTCAGGGTTTCACTTTTCTTAACAACGTTGGTATTTCCTTCCCTGTTACGCAAGGTCACATCAAATTGTTTCTGTTTTCCGTCCCTTAAGATTTCAATATTTACCTTATCATTTGGCCTAAAGCGACTTATTTCTTCCTGTAATTCAGAAACATTATTCACCGGTACATTGTTCACCGCCATGATGACATCGCCTTTTTTAATACCGGCATCTTTGGCAGCTCCACCTTCCGCAATGCTGTTTACATAAACGCCGTTGGTGCTGTTTAAATTGTTTGAATCGGCCAATTGTTGTGTGACATCCTGTATGGTTACCCCCAGGAATGCACGCTGAACGACCCCGTATTCCATAAGATCGCCGATGACTTTCTTAACGATGCTGACCGGGATGGCAAACGAGTTACCGGAATAGGCTCCAGTCCGTGACTCGATGGCCGTGTTGATCCCGACGAGGTTTCCCTGGGTATCGACCAGGGCACCGCCGCTGTTACCCGGATTGACGGCTGCATCGGTCTGCAGAAAAGATTCAATGGCAAATTGTCCCCGAAGAATATCGATATTTCGTGCTTTTGCTGAGATAATACCTGCGGTAACGGTGGATGTCAGGTTATATGGGTTCCCTACGGCCAAAACCCACTGACCGAGCTTCAGGTTGTCGGAATTTCCGTATGTCAGGTAGGGAAGATTTTTAGCGTCGATCTTCAGAAGTGCCAGATCGGTACTCGGATCGGCTCCGATGACTTTGGCCTGGAACGAACGCCTGTCGTTCAGGATCACTTCAATGTCATCCATCTGGTCGATGACATGATTATTGGTGATGATATAACCGTCGTCGGAAATGATGACGCCGGAACCAAAGGCTTCAATTGGCTGAGGTTGAGCATTCCCCCTGTCTCCGAAAAAGAAATCATATAATGGATTATCTGAATAATTGTTTTCTCTTGTCGATTTTACCTTGACATGGACAACGGCGTGCACGGCTTTTTCTGCGGCAAAAGTAAGATCCGTCCCATTATTGTCATTGGGACCGGTCTGAGCCGGCAGATTCGTGTAAAGGACGCTTTGTTGTGGGGGTACAGTAGACTGCTGATTGGGCTGAAAAAACTGTGAATAAGCCCACACTGCTGCCACAGCGGCAATGACAGCAATGCTGAGTGTTCCAAGAAATCTTTTTGTTTTCATAACAATACTGTTTAATTTTCTAACTTTAACAAGAAATTACCACGGTGGCATTACTCAAATACTATGCCCTGATCCTTTCTCAAAAGGGGATTTGTTTGCTTATAACGTTAATAAAATCAAACTGTTGCAGGGCTTTCCGCAATTAACCTTTTTTAACAATAACTGACAATGACGGTACTTTTTGAAAAATATCACGGGGCCGGTAACGATTTTATCATGATCGACTGTCGTGGAGCCGATGAATCAGTATACTACAACAGAAAGGGTGAAGTTCTTGTGCGACAGGCATTTCGGTATTGGAGCTGATGGTCTCATCCTCCTTCTCGATGAGGAATCGGCCGATTTCAGGATGAAGTATTTCAATTCCGACGGGCTGGAAGGAACCATGTGCGGTAATGGCGGACGATGCCTCGTTGCTTTCGCTTCCTCGCGCGGGCTGGTGGATGAGCGGACCCGATTCATGGGTATCGACGGGATCCATGATGCCGTGATCAACCCCAACGGTACGGTAAGCCTTCACATGATCGATGTCACTGAAATGAAAAAACTCAGCGACGGGTACCTCGTGGAGACCGGATCCCGGCATTTTGTCACCGTCCGTGAAAATGTTGATGAACTGGATGTTTTCCGTGACGGACGCCAGCTGCGCTACCAGCCCAGGTTCGGGCAGGAGGGGGCAAACATCAATTTTATCCGGCCCGGGGCCGGCAATGAAATCACCATGCGGACCTATGAGCGGGGAGTGGAAAATGAAACACTGGCTTGTGGCACAGGGGCCGTGGCATCTGCCATAACTGCATACCTTCTCGCCAGCCCTGACAATTCTTCTTTTATCCTCCATGCGCCCGGAGGCACGCTTTCCGTTCGGTTCACCCCGAATGCCGAAGGCACCTTTACGGATGTCTGGCTCGAAGGTCCGGTGAAATACGTTTATACCGGGGAAATCGATATCTGACCCGGAAAAGGCAGCAAGGAGTTCCGCCTGACTTTGGGTTCTCAGGCATGCGGTGTGGATTTTATTTCCCGTAATGATGAACACTCCCTGAAAATCGTGGCAATTATCCGCAGATCCATGATCCGGGCCGTGTCCCTTCAGACCAGTTCATAGTATTCCGGATAATGGTTTGATCCCATCCTGTTCCTTTCCCGGAAAAGCCAAAAGGGTGGCCGTTCCCTGAAAAAACAAAAGAGAAGGTCCGTATGTTAATACCATACTCAAACACGTCCCTGGAGGAAGGGATGATGAAAAAGCAGTAATCATGATCCCGGTTTGCCGGAAAATCCCGGTCAAACCGGTCAAATACACGATAAGATGAATATCACAAAAGTTGTCATTGCAGACGGGTGCACAGCGTGCGGTTTATGTTCCGAAATATGCCCGGAGGTTTTCGATCTGGAAGATGTTGCCGTTGTTAAGGAAGGCGCGGATTACAGCCAGTACGGGGATGAGATCAGGGAAGCGGCGGAGAGCTGTCCCGTGGAAGTGATCACCTATGAGGAAAAATGACGGTCTACAGAAGGGACAGGGACGCGGCATCCCCCTGAAGGCAACGCCCGGAATTCCGTCCGGCCTTACCGTCAGCTCAATTCGTAAAGGATGCCTTGACGACGCTCAATGAGAAACACCTTATTGAAACCGGAAGAGGGGAAGCGGCCGGCTTCCGCGGAAGGGGAGAAGGAGGATTCCTGGCGGAAAGCAGTATCGATAATCAGCAGCAACCAGTAATATTTCAGCCTTTTCTTCTGGTAAAGCCGCAGTTTTTCTTCCTTATGAAGAATGGATCTTTCGATCATTTCAGTCCGGATTCCCGGAAGCGTATATGCCCCGGCATCAATCCAGCCGGATTCCAACATATCCGGGAATCGGAAAATGGTGACCGATTCGAGCAGATCCGCGAGCCGGTTGATCCTGAAATGCACATGGAATGATTCCCCGGGAAGCTTCCCTTCGGTCCTTTTCAGGATGGCCCGTGCGATGGTCCCCGCCAGGGGAACGATGTTCCCGTTTTGAGGACGTGTGCCGGGTTTGAAGTACAGGGCGACATTCAGTTTCATGTCGCTGTAATACTCAAAAACATCACGGGCGTACAGGAGAAGTCCTTTTCTTGCCCTGTTCTCCAGGCTGTCCGATGAGAGCTCTTCGGCATGTACCCTGTCCATGACATGCGTGATCTCAATGCCAAGTGATTTCCCCGGGCCGGAATTCACAATGAAATCCGGCGATTCTGCCCTGATCAGTTTTCCCGGTGGAAAATCTTCATAAAGATACCTGAACAGCTCAATGTTTGTTAATTCATCGTAATATTTCTCCATGACAGGTCCCCGATTGAAGCCTATCCTGCAAGATACACCAATCCAGAGTATTTTCGTGAGTTGATACAAAAAAAAGAGGGTAACCCAAAGTCATTAATGAGTCACCCCCCCCGGGTTCAGATTGGGGTCCCGATTCGGTGCAGGAGCCTAATCGGGAGTCATCAGGTATTGAAATATTTTTTAGATATTCCCGGTTTTCATTTCCTTCTTATGCGTTGACAGTCCAAAGAGCAGATAAAGCGGGCAAATGCTGAAAATACTGGTCAGAACGAGAATGCCAGCGAGAATGAGCAGAATGATCCCCAGGGTGCCGGTGACAACGTTCAGGAAGAAAAGGGCAACGAAGGCGGCAGCCAGGATAATCCGGATTACCTTGTCGGTCATGCCTACATTTTTTTTCATGGCTTTGCAATTTTTAGTGTAACCAATACGAATCTGAATAACAGTATAAAGGTAAGGCTAAGATCGATATAAAAACGGTGACCTGGGTCACACGGGATCATAATAATTTTATCCCGCCGGAGGTTTGTTGAATAACGCCCTGGTTTTCCAGTTTCTTCAGGATGCGGGAAATGACTTCGCGCGCCGTCCCGAGGCTCTCGGCGATCTGTTTGTGCGTCAGCTGAAGCCCGGTTTCCCCGGTGATTTCCCGCCGGCGTTTGAGGAAATCGATCACCCGTTCGTCGAGGGGGTCAAACAATAAATGCTGGATGGTCTCGATAAGATCGGAATAACGAAGATTGAACTGATTGTAGAAAAGGAAATTGAGTTCCGGGAACCGCCGGATCCATTCCCGGATCCTGGTGGCAGGAAGCAACAACGTCCGGGTGTCGGTTTCGGCAATGGCATCGACTTTTCCCGGCTCGTCTTTGAGTACGGCTGAAAACGACATGATGCAGCTTTCGGAAGGCCGGATGTAATACAAAAGAAGCTCTTTTTCGGAATTACTCGTGAAAACCTTGATCAGACCCTCGAGAACGATGGGGACGACTTTGACATACCGGCCGGGGGTAAGAATGACATCCCCCGTCCGGAAATCCATAATTTTACCGTAAAGGACCAGTTCATCCAGTAGTTCGTTGCCCAAAAACGCCAGGTTTTGCCTTGGAAATTCCATGCTTCGGTTTTGAGAACCTTCCATTTTCCGGCAGATCTGTCTTTTTCAGGATCGACAGGCCGGATGTTTTTTGCCTGTCTTCGCTTATCCGAAATTCTTTTTCATCATGAGCTGACAGGAACGGATCTCCTTTTCGAGGAGCTGAAGGTTCCGGCGGTATACGCCGGTTGGCTTGCCAAGGGCTTCCATCTCCCTGATCATCTGGTTGACAATCACCATCTTTTTTCGGGACTCGTAGATCCTGACCAGGAGGTTCTTAAAATTGGGTTTATTTTTCATATCGCCTCAGGTTAACGGTTTATCTAAAGTTACGATGCGTCTTTCTTTTGACCCTCCTCCCCGCCCGGGAGTTATGAACACACGGGGTGAAGTTTTAAGTTTCTGTCCCGCGATTCTTCCGTTCCGGGGGATCCGGATCATTGGGTTGGTTTTAAAATGGATTTCGTCTTTCTCGGGCCTTATCCCGGAGGATGGGTTCATGCGGCTGCACGAACGCTGCCCGGTCAGACTCTTCAGGAACCCCGGCAAGCGAGCCGGCGGTGTTTCATTCTGTCAGGTAACCAACCCTTTATAAATGTTTTAACGTAAATAGTGAGGTTTGGTTGAAATGTCTGGATAAAAAAAAAGATGTTTTACAGGCATTTCCGGATATCTTCGACGGAAAGAAAAAGGAGAGTGACGAACCGATCTTTTAGCGGTATAAAAAAATGTCCCATTGTCAGTTCCTTCCCCGGGCCGGGTGTCAAAGGGGAAATGGCGCTATCTGCAGGAACTGGCTCGTGGGACATTCCAGGGGGATATAAGCCCGGAACGGATACGGCTATGCCGGATTAGACTTTCAAAAAGATCTTTTTCCTGTACAGGAAATACAGGAACAGCCAGCTTACCAGGAAGTAGGCGAGGGCTGACCAGAAGGCCTGGTTTGGTTCGGGTGCAAACCGGATCAGCCCCCCGAAGAAATAATCGGCTGTGCTGCGGAAATTGATCATACCTGCCTGCGCAAGATAGATCGTGATTGGATTCAACCCGATGACAATGAAAGGGAATGCCCACCACCGGACGTGCCAGATATCCATGATGAGGTAGAAGAGGGAGAGGAACAGGAGGCTGAAGCCTGCTGTGATCAGGACGAATGAGCTGGTCCAGAGGTTCTTGTTTATCGGAAGAACAAGGTTCCACAATTGTGAAAGGAGGAGAAGAATGACACCTGAGGCTGCTAGAATCCCAAGTTTACGATATGCCGGAATGGAGGTTGGTTTTGTTCTCAGCAACTGGCCCGTTAGCATACCCAGCAAAGCGGTAGCAATGGCCGGGATGGTCGAAAGAATACCTTCAGGGTCGTGAATGCCGAGGTAAAGCTTTCCCGGGAGGAGCATCCGGTCGATGTATCCGACGATGCTGCCTTCAACGGTGAGGTTGCCGGCGCCGTAGCCGGGGACGGGAATGAGCGTGAGAACGGCCCAGTAGCCCAGGAGGATCACGGCACACCAAACGGCCTGCCATCTGATTTTCGAATTCATGACAATGAGCGCCGCGAACATCCATGCCAAACCGATCCGCCCCAGGACGCTGGCATACCTCAGGTTGTCGAAATCGAAACGAAACAGTCCGTTGTATACAATGCCCAGAAAGACAAGGATGAGACCGCGACTGATCACATGCTTGTAAATCTGCCCACTGCTCTGACCGGTGGCACGGCGTTTATGCAGCGAGAAAGGGAAGGTGACTCCCGCAATGAAAAGGAAAAGCGGAAAAATCATATCATAAAAATGAAAGCCATTCCATTTAACATGCTCAGTTTGAACATACAGCCATTGGATGAATGCGGAATGATTATTCTTTGCCAGGGCATGGACGATAAATTCACCACCCATGATCCAGAACATGTCAAATCCCCTGAGCGCATCGAGAGAAGCAAGGCGGTCAGTCGTTTTTGTTTTCATGTGTTGTTCGTTTTAGGGAGATTGTTTGAATTCACTGGTGTGAATACAGGCAGGACCAAAAGAAATGGCATAATAGGTCATGGAATAATCCCGATCAAACGGGATCATTCCGGGTTTGCACCGGATGATAACCGATTCCCCTGCCGGTTCACGATTTAAATATAATCGTATTTTGGGAAAAACGTAAACTTTCCCCAACGATATACTGATGCCAGGTTCCGAAAATCCCTCTCAGTATTCACATTCCTATGGGGTCAAATACCTTCACCGGAAAAAGAGAATTTCTCCCGGGAGAGATCGTTTATTCCACGATTATCGTTGCCGACGTATTGCTGTCGAGTGAAATTTCTTTATCCTTGCCTCCCGTAGTGACCAGGTAAGGGGAAGAAAAAGTCTTCTGCTGACCGTCTGCCGCATACTCAGGAAGTTCTGTCCTGATCTGGCCCTTCGCGTCGGTTTTGGCCTCAAAAACCTTCAGCCCGTTCCTGTCAGCGATCTTTACCTCTTCATTTTGCAGGGGATGACCGAGTTTATCTGTAACCTTAAGGACCAACGACCAATAGACCTTGTAGGTATTTGCCTGGTTGGTGGCCTCGATCACGAATGTTCCGCCTTTGACCTCGTTGGATCTGAACTCTACATCCTCGGATACGCATTCCTCGCAGCCTTCGGAACCGATCGTGAAAGTATGGTCGGTGGCATAGCCGAAGGGGATAATGGTATTGTCGTGTAGGTCCGAATGGGCGGCCCCTCCGTAAATCGTTGCGATCCAGGCAGCAGGGACATTGGTCGTGATCCTGTTGTTGTAAAACTCTCCGCCGAAATATTTCAATCCGCCACAGATATAGAGAGCCGCGGCTTTGACCTTTGAATTCGGTTCCACCTTGTTGATGAAAAATTCATTGTCGTATACTTCGTTTTCGCCGCCCCGGGCGCTGTAAAATATACCCCACGACATCGGGATAAAACTCTTCGGCTCCGGGTAATTCCTGGCGGTGATGTAAATCTTGTTCCCATGAATCCTGCTGCCGATGGATGCCCTGGGAGAACCGGGAAGGGCATCGTAGTCGCCAAGGCGGATGGCCGCCGTGCTGTACTCTTCACGGCCATACTCGCATGTGGGCGGCGACGTTTCAATCCGGAAAATGTTGTCGGCAACTTCGGTATATCTTGAGACATAAATTCCGGATCCCTGCCTCGGCTCAAAGATGTTATGATAAATTTTTGAACTGTCGCCCGTGCCCATGATGCTGTAGTGGTTGGTCACCGTCTGCGCGTTGACGAACAGGTTGTCGTGAACGAGGGAATACTTGCCCTTAACCGACAGACAGCCTTCGCCGCCGTAAAATGCGCGATTCCGGATCTCTGTCGGATTGTCACCCCGGATGATCACCGAGCAAAGCCCGACATGACGCTGGATGAGAAACGGCATATTGACGTCGAATCGGCAGTCGCTGATCTCCGCATAGGGAATATCCGCGGCGGCACAGCTTATGCCGCTGGTCTTGAAATCGACATTCTCGAGAATGACCTTCACATCGTTGGCTGAAGACTGGATCCCCCATGACTGGATGCCCTTCACGCCATTTTCAATTATTCCGTTTTTAATGGTGATGGTTCCCGAACCTGTAACCCGGGGAAGGGATGACAGGGGTTTTCCGGTTTTCATGTCAGCGGTATAATCATAAAAAGACGGGATTGTGGGAGGGCGGGATTCCATGATCACATGATCATAGCTGGCCAGAGGCACGGTTTTGTCAATGATGCTGACGCCGACATCCATGGCCGGGCGGATATCGATTTCATCCACCAGGCAATCATTGACGGCTTTTACCCGCACCCGGTATTTTCCCGCAGGCAGGCCATGCAGATGCGCATATACAAATCCTCCGCCCAGCCGGGGGCGTTTATTTTCAGCCGGACAAGCCAATCTTTCACCGTCACCATATTTATTCATGCACCGGACCTCATGCCCCTTTTCATCTTCAACATACACACTGATCATCATTTCATCCCGGGGATATTTTTGCATATCGTGCCAGTAGTGACCGGTTACCCCGCACATCGCAAAATAAGACCGGTTGGAAACGGGGAGAAAAACATACGGTGAAACGATCTCATCCCCTGCTTTCAGACTCATCAGTTTCTTTCCCAGAAAGACATGGACATCGGCAGTGTTGACCACTTTAGCGCCGGGCGCTTTCGAAACGTCCCATCCCTCAAGTCCTTCCTCAAAACCGGAATTTTCGATATGATTGTAGTTGCCATCGGCATAACGGATGGTATACCCATTCAGGTCGAGAGTCACATCGTTACCGAGAAAGATCGTGCTTTTCTCACTGGTGATATCATTCGTCAGCACATAGGTCGCACCTTCCTTACCATAGCTGCCGGCCTTTTTCACTGCGATCTCAGTCTCCGTGACTTCATGGTGTGTCACCGGGTGGTACTGGGCGAAAGCCTGAAAACCAAAACAAGCTATCCCGGCTGCCATCATCATTGTTTTTCTTTATCATTTTTCTTTACCCTGTTAATTATATGTTGTTTTTTATAATTTTTCTCCCTCGTTACTTCGTCCCTTTGCCGCTTCGGCTCCGCTCAGCGACCGTCGGCTTCCTCGAAATGTACAGAAGGCCGCTTCGGGCTCCGCTCAGGGACCGGTTTTTACCGGTAAGAGGTGTAATCGTTTTGATTTTGTTAATCGTTTGACCTTATCCTGACGTCGTTCTTACGTTTCCCGTACCCTCGTCCCGCGTACCCACTACCTTTCACTTCTCGAGCCAGTCCCTTCCCCGGTGAGCCATTCCAGGTTGAAACGCGCGAAGGATAGGTTGGCGTAATATTCAACCGCACTGTTGTTGCAATTATTGGTTTCGTAAATGATGCCGATGGAGCCGTCGGGAAAAACTGTCATGCACGAATAAGCCCCCTCGCCCTTGCGGATCACCCTGGAGATTGGCCATGTCCGTCCTTCATCGTAGCTCATGCGGACGGTCAGATCAAACCGGTAAAGCGAATCGGCGGGGTTTGAAAACAGGATCCGGTTCCTGGCGAACCCTTCGTCCTTCCGGGTATATCGGATAAGGCTTGCCTGGCAGCCACCCCATAATTTTGGATCTGTCAGGCTGGTATCACGATGAACTTCCCCCCAGGTTTCGCCGCCGTCATGACTGATGGAAACGGTACGGAAGGGATATCCCCTTGTATTAAGCATAAGAGAACCATCGGCGAGTTCCACCAACTGGCACTCATTGACCAGAGCCGGTGTTTTATTTCCTGCTTTCCAGGTTTTCCCGTGATCATCACTGAAAATGGCGCCATCGTAGATCGGTGCCACCAGACGTCCGCTTTTCATCTGGATGCCAATTCCAGGGCCCAGGGCCGTGTTCCTGAGACCAGCGGTGATATTGACCGGCTTGCTCCATGTCAGGCCTTCATCGCCGCTCTTCATCAGCCAGATCTCGGTAACACCTCCACCCAGATTCTCCGCCTCGCCATATCGGGGATAACGGTTCACCAGCAGATAAATGGTTCCTGTAGTGGCATCAATAACCGGCACCGGATTCATATAGGCATCGCCGTTTTTACTTTTAACCAGCGTTCGCATGGGTAGCCAGGTCATGTTCTTCTCCCGCGAACGGGTTTCTGAGATCCTGGGATCTTCGCGTGAGGGTGGGACCATGGACCATGTGTTCCCCGGGCTCCTTTTCATGACGAGATCGGTCGGTGAACCGTCGTCGTAACTGTTGATGCGGCCCTCTGCAAATGCCAGTACAGTTCCTTTTTCCGTACAGATCACCGAAGGTATCCGGTAGGTATTGATGTTGTCCTGCCCCCCGACAAAAAGCGGCGTTTCCTGGAACATGGGATATTCCGGGCGTCTTGTTGCCGTTGTGTCCTGGGCATACGTTCTCCACCCTGGAAGAAGGGCCAGTGTATATAAAAAGAGAAATCTCAGTGACATATCAGGGAGGGATTAATGATGTTTAAACACCTTCGTCCAGCATGATCATGAACCGCGCTTTCCATACCAAACCATACCCAGCGGCAGCATGAGGAGCAGGGGGATGATCCATATCGCAACGTAAGAAAATCCTTCAAACCAGTTATGCAGTTCGTAGACATGTAATTTTTTACCGAAAATATCGACCAGGATATCCGGAGTGTACGGATCGACGGCATCCGGATAGTACAGGTTGGCCATATCCTTGTAGGAAGCCCGGACCAGTTCGGGATTGGCATGAATGGCGGCGGTGTCGTAGGGAACGACGATGCCGAAATCGGGGTCGAGGATCCACGTGGCCGTATCATTGAGTTCGGCCCGGACCACGACATGATGCCCGCCCACATCAAGCAGTTCGGCTTTAATGCCGTTGTCGAGCAGGGTGCCCTTCAGGATGGTGCTGTGCGTCGAACAGAGTCCGACCCCGCGTTCCAGGTTCTTCCTGTAATTGACGAACTCATACCTTTTGTACTTCCCGGGGTTGATGTATGAAGCGGCATACAGGAGGTAATTTTCCCATACCGGGACGCGCATGTGGTATTTGTCAATCCCATCGGTTCTCCAGTAATGGGCGAAACCATCGGCCACCACATGGGTGGTGCGGACGCCAAAATCGATGTTGGACTCTCCCGGTTTCTTTTTCAGCATGTCCTTGATCTCCGGGTACCGGATGGTCGCATCATTGACCCTGTTGTGAAGGGTGTTCTCAAGTGTGTAGACCGCGGGATTTCTCATCGTCCTGAAGAGACCATAAACATTGATCACCAGCAAAACCACACCGGCAACAAAGAGGATGGTAAACACCGTTTTTTTCATGATAAAATCGGATTTAATTGATTTACAATGGCTGCGTGTTCTTTATCGCAGTGACGGGTGTGAAAATGAGATCATGCGAAATGGCAGTCCATAATACAAGTTTTCAAAATAAACTTCATAAGATTATGAAATATTACTTCAAAAATAAAACAATTATATGAAAGTTTATAGAGAAAAGGTGTTCAAAGTTGGAATACGAATGTTTTTCGTAGAAAGGAGACCCGGAGACCGGCAGGAGGATCAGCGGGCGGGGCCTTCATGCAACCTTGGGCTGCCGGTGCGGTAATAAGCGGGAATATCGGGAATGCCATCGTTATTGATATCGGGCTGGTTTCTGAGGAACCAGGTGAGGGCGAGCCATTCCTTGACCTCCTGGAGCCCGGGAGAGGCAGAGTCTCCGTCAATGATCGCCTCATCGATCGATTTCAGCGGCCGGCCGTCAGCGTTCTTGAGGGTCACCTTCACCAGCCCGTGACTGAGTTTTTTTATGATCCCGACGAACTGCAGGAGGTATACTGAGGCGCTGAGGCTGTAAAGCTTTGTATTGTGTTTCGACCAGTCGACGGGTGTGAAACCTTTCACGGGATCGCCGGTCTCAATCGAGGTAATTTTATGAAGAAGTCCCTTGTGGGGATCAAAGGTGGCTCTTAATCCCCCGAAATAGATGTAATTATCCTTGTTGCCGGCCGGGGCCATATAGAGGATCTCCATGATCCCTTTCAGTTCCCTGCCCGTGACGTAGACCCTGGCCAGCGGGTAACCGGGGATGCCGTCGCTGCCGCTTCCCAGGGGAGTGACCCTGAAGAGGTCGGCGACGCTCTGTCTGCCCGTTTTTCCCGGAAGGATATTGTCCCTGACCATTCCCGCCGCGAAAAGTGATACATCGACGCCCTGCGGCGTTGTGCTGTTCACATAGGTATAAATGGCATCGGAGATGAGGGGACCCAGGTTGCTTCGTTCGAGCAAGGTGTCTTCATCGCACAACAACGGAAAACCGGTTTCGGCGATGATGGAGTTATAATCCAGGCCAAGAGGTTTCAGAAAATCTTCCGAGATCCGTTTTTCCTGTTGATTGATTTTCCGTTGCATCTCCGGATCCCCGCTGATGGCATCATTAATGGGGATGACCTGCGAGGTATGAATGCACAACCCTGCCGTTTTTGACGGCCAGCTCGAGACGGCCGAGCCCGGTACCGTATGCGCCGGTCTGAACAATGGGCGTACCCGTCACCACGAGCTGATCCTGGATGAGCGTATGGGTATGTCCGCTGATGATCACATCGATCTCCGGGACTTTTTTGGCGAGGTTCACATCCTCGCCCGTCCAGCTACCGTCGCTGCCCCTGGCGACGCCGCTGTGCGACAGGCAGATCACCAGGTCGACTTTTTCCTGTTCTTTCAGAAGTCGGGCGTATTTTTTTGCGGTTTTCACCGGATCTTTAAAGCAGACCGGGCGGGCGAGGGGCGCATCATGGATGGCACTGTAGCCGAGAATGCCGAAGATCCCGATCCTGAGTCCTCCCCGCTCGAGGATCCGGTAGGGTTTCAGCGTTCCGCTTGCAAACAGCGATTTGAGGCTGTCGGCACCGCGATCCTTCTTTGAAAAGCCGATGTTCGAGGCAACGAGCGGCGGGGCGGAATTACCGGAGCCCGATGCAGTGAGGATCTTTGCCAGGGCTTCCGGACCAAAGTCGAATTCATGGTTGCCGAGGGTCACCATATCGAATCCCGCCTGCTTCATCAGTTTCAGCTGAAACCCACTTGAAACTTCGAGCGGGGCGAAGAATGTGCCCATCAGAAAATCTCCGGCATCCAGCACGAGCAGGTTGTTTCCGTTCCTTCTTTTCTCTTCCCCGATGAGGGCCGCGATCCTGGCAAATCCCCCAATGGTGTTGTCATCGTTCACGGATAGGGGAGAGTACTCCGATTCCGGGGAAAAACCATTCAGGTGACTGTGGAGATCGTTGGTATGAAGGATGACCAGCCTGACCGTGTCCGGCTGTGCTGCGGCCATAGATGAGAAAACCAGGACAAGGACCGGCAAAAGGCCAAAGTTCTTTTTCATATCGGGGATGTTCAGTACGAATAAAAGATAAATTTATGTTTTTATTCAATACTTCGTATCCATTGATGACGAAGAAAAAATCAGCACCCCCCGGCAACGGCCGTCGTCTTCTTCCTCCGCTTGATTTCAACCGGTTTTTTCTCCGAACCGGCTTTTATTGCGGCTCCGTCTTTTGGAGCGGCCATTTTCGCAAAATCGTACCGCGGTAACCCTTTCCTGAAGCTGTCATCGGTCCGGGTGGCGGCTAAATCATTTTGATGCTGCATGTAATAGGTGTATCCTCCGGTTAACACCCTGACATTGTCGAATCCCGTCTGCCTGAAAACCATCCAGGGTCCGTTGGCCTGCAACTGGTCGTCACCGTAGAGGACGACGGTAACCTTATCCTGTCTGAGTTTTTCCATCCTTTTCATGAAATCTTTATGGGTGAGATCGATGGCCGGGATATTTTCAGCTCCGGGGATGTGTCCCTGCGCAAAGGCATATGCATTGCGGATATCAAAGAGCACGATATCCTGGGATTTCTGACCGGCAAAATCGTTCAGTTGCCAGGGGTAAAAGAAGCCATCTTCCTGGTTCAGGTTCTCAAGACTCTGATGTATGTCGGCTGAGTAGGTCAGCGATGGCTTCGACATGGCGGCGGCGCCAATGATCAGTATGACGGCGAAAACCACCAGGATGATGATCGTTCTCCCGGGATTTGATGTATGTTCTTGCATGGTCTGATGTTTTATTTTCTACAATCGTTGGATTAGCAACCGCCGGCCACGGCATGTGATTTTTTTCGCCGTTGAACGGGAACACTCACTTTGGAAGTCTCCACCTTAGCGGATTTCGTGCCGGTGAAATACATGCTGGCCCCTTTACGGAAAGCGTAGGCTTCATAAGCTGTCTCCGGTTCCTCTGCGGTAGGTTCTTTGGGTTCGATGATGGTTTCCATCCACCGGTTCAATCCGCCTTTCATGACGTAGGTCCCGGAAAACCCGAGGCGTTTGGTCAAAACCCAGGCCTGATCGGCGGCAATGTCATCGTCCGAAACAAATACCGCCTTGATTCCGGGAATGCCGAGATAAAGAAGGTTGTTCTTATTCAGGAGACTGTCGAGGGGGATGTTGATGGCGTTCGGGAGCGCAAAATCGTTAAACTCTTTTTCGCTCCGGACATCGATCAATTCCAGGGAAGGATCATTTTGAATGATCATTTTCGCGACCTGATCGGTGGACATGAATCGTGACGGCTGGATGACGTCCCACATCAGCTGTGAAGGTGCGATTTCTTTAGGCTTATTGGTCGCTTTGAAAAACAGGGTGCCAAAAGCCAGGACAAACATGATCACGGCAAGAAAAATATACTTCGTATTCATTGGATTAGAATTTGTATTCGGTCATACTTTTTCTGATGCGTCTTTCCACGAACCTGACGGCCCAAAATGCAACCAGGGCCACGATGGTAAAGACCAGGGCAAACCAGTGGGCCGGGATCCCGGTCACATCCGTCAATGTTACATTGCCCAGCGATCCGCTGTTGAAGAATCCGGCAATCGCGGGGTAAACCATGGTAAAACCGGCAATACCGAGGTAAATTCCTGCCAGGTATGCCACGGCGTCCAGTTTGCCGATGGCGATGGCCGTGAAACTTGTTCCGGGGCAGAAGCCGCCCATGATGAAACCGATGCCCATCAGGACTCCGCCCGCGATCATCGGTGCCGTGTAGGTGGGGAGGATGAAGATCCTCGACATATCGATCAATCCGAAGTGATCGAAATACAACAGGCCGACCATCGCCACGATGACTGCCGTAAAGAAGACGCGTAACACGACGAAGTTATAGCCATAGAAAACACCGACGATGTTCCTGGAAGAGGAAAATCCCGAAGCTTCAAGCACAAATCCAAAAGCGATCCCAATCAGGATGGCAATGACAAAATCCCAGTTGCCTGCTATGATACCATTAGGAATGAGAGGTCCCATATTGACTGATTTTTTAATGTTTCTTAATTTCCATGTTCAATTTTTCATTTACCCGCCTTTCAGAATACCCGGAGCCTTTCAGGCTGGTTGTTTTAGATCCAGAGTTTCCTGAAGAGCCGGGCTACGGCATATCCGGTTCCGAATATGGCAAACATGACGATCACCCCGCCAAGGGAAAAGGTCGCTGAGCCGCTCAGGGCAGCGCCGCTGGTGCACCCTCTTCCGAAGCGGCTGCCGATGCCAAACAATGCGCCGCCGATCAGGGCGTAGACAATTCTTTTCCGGCCGGTGATGGACGGGCTGTGTTCAATATGAAATTTCTTCACCCTGCCGAAAATGATCCCCGAAATCAGTCCGCCGATGAAAATCCCGATCGATTCGAATACCAGCCAGGAGTACAAGGGTGAATGACCGGCGGCGGATGGGCTGAACAAGGGATTTTCACTGACTTTATCCGGTGTGATGACCCGCGCCGTTGTCACCACCGCATCCTTGACCGCTCCGCTGGCGCCGAGCCCGCGCCCGGTGATGTAAACCGTGAGAAGGACAAGGAGTCCTAACAACACTCCACCCAGGTAGGGGTTGAGGTATTTGGTTCCATTATTCGCTAAATGATTCATTGTTTTCGCATTTTGAAGATTAATTTAAGAAATGGGAAATCTGTCCGGCTTCAACCATGATGAAACGGAACATCAAACCTCCAAACAGAATCATGGCGGAAGGAATCCACCTTGGGACATGAAATCCTCTTAACTCCATGATTTCCAGGACGCCAGGGAAAATCAGCCCGAGCAGGACGACAAAGACCCAAAAGCTTACGGTGAATGATCCGCCGAGGAACAATTTTGCTGCCTCGATAGCCGTTTGCGAACCGGCCATGAATCCCATAAAAAGGTGAATGATCAGGAAGAGTTCGACAATGATAAATACAAGGTCGATACGACTCAGGATTTTTCGTTCTTCCGTATTTCTGCTAATCCAGATGGTGGCTGCAAGGCCGGTGGAGAAACCGGAGACCAGGAAAAGTGGTCCGAGAATGGATGTATTCCACAGGGGACGGGCGTTGAAAGCCGATAGTAAGATACCGGTGTAAATTCCCAGGATGATCGCATAGATCATCATGACCCAGGCCATATAAACACGGTTTTTGATTAACCAGGAGACAAAGCGGTTTAAAAAATTGAATTTCCAGTCCCATGTCGGAAGAATCTCTTTCATGTAACTGGCGACCCAAAGCACAGATAGGGGAGTGATGACCATCAGTGTCCAGGCCCCCCAGCTCATCGGTGATTCCAAACGAACCGTCGTATAAAGCTGCCAGAAATACAGCTTATGTTTCAAATCCAAAAATAAAGCTGCCAGACCAAGAACCAGGATGAACGGCGCTATAATAGGCGCCCATTTCACCGTTGCCTGCATTTTTTGTTCCTTTCCCGTGACCACAAAGTACCCGGCAAAGAACAGGATCCCGGCAGCAAGACCGCCAACGAAGAGGTACAAAGGGATTTGCCAGTGCCAGACATGCAGATATGGGTCGATGTTGGGAATATGGCGTCCGCTTGCAATGAGTTCTTCATTCATCTTTTCCGATTTTTAGTAAATTAAATAAGAAAATACAACTGGGGCTTGGTACCGGCCTCAGGTGAAAGGACTTTCCATTTACGGTTTTTCAATGCCATGTGAAACATTGCTGTTCGGATCATCCAGATCCCCGAAATGCAGACAATGTGTCGGGCAAACATCCACACAGGCCGGGTTTTGACCTTTTTCGACCCGGTGAAAACAGAAGGTGCATTTATCCACGTAGCCATCGGGATGAACATACCGCGCATCATAAGGACAGGATTCGATGCAGGCGCTGCACCCGATGCATTTTTCCTCGGTCACCAATACGATGCCTCCTTCGACTTTGTGACTGGCACCCGTCGGGCAGCAACGCACGCAGGGTGAATTGTCACAGTGGTTGCACCGCTCCGATCGGAACTCCAGGAACAGATCGGGATATTTCCCGTTTACCGTTTCCACAACCCAATCCCGGCAATATCCGTGGGGCACATTATTCTCCGTTTGACAAGCCACCACGCAGTCGCTGCATCCGACACATTTTTTGGTGTCAATTGCCATTGCATATCTCATGCTTGAACCTCCTTTCCATTGGTGTTGGGGTCATCTTTTAAAAAGGTGACGAAGTTACCCCGCATCCCTGCGCCACCCATGATGGGATCGACAGCGATACGTGTGATCATCTCTTCATCGCTTGCCCCATGGCCGAAAGCCCGGGACAATTTTTTGTTGGTTTGTCCGAAACCGTGAACCATGTAAACCGAATCCCACCGGATCCTCTCGGTCACCCTTACGGCAACAGGGAAGCTGGTAACGGCATCGTCCTGGTTCTTCAGCCATACCTTCTGCCCGTTCTTTAATCCCCATATATTGGCCACCCTGGGATTCACCCATACACTGTTTTCGCTCATCAGGTCCCACAGGTTGTGGTTGTTGGTCGTACGGCTGAAGGTGTGCATGGGAGCGCGCCCGTAAATTAACCGGTAGAAATTTTGCGGAGGTTCGGGGTGCGGTGTGTAAACCGGGATGGGATCAAAGCCTGCATTCGCCAGTTCACTGGAATACAATTCGACTTTTCCCGTATTCGTATTGAACGTGAAATCTTCGTTTTCTCCCAGATAGGGAGGTCCGCTTTTCCGCGGAAACGACTTGATCCCGGTCTTTTTCAGTTCATCCAGCGACGATCCCAGTTGTTTCAGCTGCCAGTCGATGACCTCGGAATAGTCATTGTAATTGAAGTATTCGTGGAGCCCCAGCCGCTCGCCGATCTGTTTGGTGATCCACCAGGCGGGTTTTGAGTTGTACCTGGGCTCCGCCGCGGGCATGCGCAGGGCAACATTCGGGGTGCGGTTCTGCGCTGCCCTCAGGAAATCATATCTTTCCAGGTAAGTGGCTTCCGGTAAAATGACATCGGCATACCCGGTTATTTCCATCGGCATGGTATCCATGACCGCGATAAATTCGACGGCATCGGCAGCCTCTTTGAATAATTTCTTGTCGGGCAGTGAGACAGGAAGGTTCGTTCCACCAACCAGCCAGGCCTTAATCTGGTGTTTATAATTCAGCCGGGGAACGGACGCATTCAGCAATTCGGTGGTAATGCCCATAAAGGCCAGGGGATACTTACCTTCATTGAGATCTTTCCAGGTCCATTCGGGCTCGGGATATTCCGGTTGGGGGAATTGCGGCAGCTTCACGGCTTCAGGCAGGTAAAGGCTGCCCCGTTTTCCCCAGGCGCCCAACAAAGCGGTCAGTATGGCCATGGCTCTTTCGCGCTGGGTATCGTCACCGTACCAGACGGTATGCCGTCCGGGATGAATAACGACCGCTGGTGCCGCTCCGGCCATGGCTCTTGCCGTTTTACGGATAACATCCGGTTCGATGCCCGTAATGCCATAGGCCCACTCCGGCGTCATGTTTTTAACGTGATCCTTGAGCTGGTCAAAGCCAAAGGTGTATTGGTCAACAAATTTCTTCTGATACAGATCGTCATAGATCAGCACGTGGATCCAGGCCATGAGCAGGGCGATATCCGTGGCCGGCTTTATGGGTAACCAGAATGTCGAATGACCTGCGGCGGTCGATAAGCGGGGATCCACGGTGATGATGGTGGCCTTGTTGTCGATTGCCGCCGACATCTCCTGAACCTGTGAATTATGCATGTTTTCGCCGATGTGCGAGCCGATCAGAACCAAACACCGCGTGTCGCGGATGTCGGTGTTCTCCGGCGAGCCGATAAAGGCTCCGAAGGTGGAATAATACGCGGCGGAACGGGGACCGCGGCAATTGGCAAAGGCCGGTTCGGCATTGGTCTCCGAACCATAGGCCCGCAAGAGGTGCTCAAGATGTGCACCGGGATTGCCGTGATTGAACAGACCAAAGGCTTCGGGGCCGTACTTCTCTTTGACCTCCTTCATTTTTTTAGCCACCAGGTCGAGCGCCTCATCCCATGTGGCTTCCCTGAATTTTTGCGAGCCATCCTTCCCGGTTTCCCTGATCAACGGTGTTTTCAACCGGTCTTCATCTTCATACATCCCGATGCCGCCGGTACCCCGTGGGCATAACCGGCCGTTGCTGTGGGGATCGTTCTTATTACCCACAATTTTCCGGATGCGCCCCTCCTTGTCGACATAAGCCCAGGCCGCACATTTCCAGAAACATACTTCACAATAGGTCGGAAACGCCGTCAGATCTTCATCACTCACCGGTTCATCCGTATTGGGACTTAACCACTTGAAGATCCCGGAACCAATGGCGTTCAGGCCCACTGCGGTAAATCCGGCGCCAACCGTTGAAATTTTGATAAATTCCCGTCTTGTTTTCATTCGTGACTGGTTTTTCGGTCTGCTAAAAAAATAACACTACAAAACTAAAAAAAATAAATTATCT
Organism: uncultured Bacteroidales bacterium; assembly: GCA_963763215.1. Taxonomy (GTDB): domain Bacteria; phylum Bacteroidota; class Bacteroidia; order Bacteroidales; genus DASQZK01. The sequence continues at coordinate 10,519 of CAVXNX010000028.1, read as the reverse complement.
AGAAACGTATATATATAGATGCATAGAGATAAATTTCGATGTGTTATGAACCGGTGTTCATTATAGGGGTGATAGGGTCGTGTCTGTGAGTTATTTATATAACATTGGGGTTATCCAAATAACATGTTATAAAAAACGTTTTACCATTTAATTTAAAACCTTTATAAATAAAACATTATCCGATTCATGTGTGTGATTCAAATTCTATTTATGATCTAAATAATCACCCCGTTTTCAACAAACACGCCGACATACCGGGATTGTTTTACGGGAACGCTTAAAAAATATAAAATACCAGTAAATCAATTTGTTATAAATGGCTTTTCCGGTATTCGTTGAAGGGGCCCAATCCGGCATTCGATGGGAACCCAGTGTTTAGTGAGATTGTGCGGAATTTCAGAACGACGGATGCGACAATTCCATTGAAGCCTTTCTCCCGGAAGGCCCCGGGATGTTTATGTGTTTCAAGTTTATTACTTTTACCGTAAATTTTCAGCAGATGGAAAAGGGGGGGCGCCGTTCATTTCTTCGCCTGGCAATGGCCGGTGTCATTGCCATATGGGTTCTTTTATGGAACAGGCTGATCGTTGACCACCTGGAACTGAAGAAACAGAAAACACGGATTCTGCCTTTTAACCAAAACAAGACGGTTTCATTCGACGGCAACTACCTGGTCGTGAATCAGGATGAAAAAACCACGGTGTTTTCGGCACATTGTACCCATCTGGGTTGCATCATCACGCAAAAGGAAGGGGACCGCCTGGTTTGTCCCTGCCATGGTTCGGAATACGATCTCAACGGAAAGGTGATCAAGGGGCCGGCCTGGAAAAGCCTGGAAATCATTCCTTCGAAAATAACTTCAGATGGGCATCATATCGAAATTATCGGTTAACAGGGTGGGAAGAGGGATCAGACGACCTACGGAACACTGGCGCTGGCCATGTTCTGGATTGTCGTTATTTCGGGAATCCTGCTCGCTGTGCCTTTCGACGTGAAAGCGCCGTATTTAAGCATCAGCGGTTTCGTTGTGAGCAACCCGTGGGCAGCGCTGGTCAGGAACCTTCATTTTTGGAGCGCTCAGTTCTTTTTGATATTCAGCCTGATTCACCTTTATGATCATTTCCATTACAAAGAACATATCGGCTTGAAGAAGGGCATTGCCTGGCGCTTAAGCCTGGGGGTTCTGATCATTTTCCTGGCCATGCTCTCCGGCTTTCTGCTGAAGGGAGACGCCGACAGCCTCCAGGCCAGGCAGATCCTGGAAACCCTGGCGCAACGCATTCCCCTGGTGGGGAAGTCGCTGGCTTATTCATTACTGGGTGATTCGGGCAGTTTCCAGCTTATCTATGTCCACCATATTGCCACAGCCACGGTTTTCCTTGCCATCATCATGGTGGAACACAGCCGTAAATTCTGGCCTCCGGTCCACGACATTCTCATCACCTTTGCCGGCGTTGTTTTGGTGAGCTGTTTCTTCAGCGCCCCGCTTCACGACAATCTCAATCCAACCGTCAAAGGGCCCTGGTATTTCGTGGGTTTCCAGGAGATCCTCCATTGGATGAGCCGGCCCGAATGGGCATTATTGTTGTTTCTCATGGTCCTCATCCTGGTGTACGTCGTCAACGCAACGAAGGGGAGGGCCGTTTTTTTGAGCAAGAGAAGCCTGCTGATCTTCGCCGGGATCTACCTTGTGCTGACGATCATCGGTCTGTTTTTCAGGGGTGAAGAGTGGAAATGGATGATGCCCGGCGAACCCGGATACCGGTATTCTGTGCTGGGTAACTTCAGATCATCCCGGGTGAATTTTTCTCCGGATTTCAACCTCCGCGATGCCGCGGATTCCCCGGCTATTTTAGGAAGGAAGGAAGGTTGCGTGGTTTGCCACAAAGAGACTCACGGCTTTGCAGATGCCCATAAACCCGAGGCCATCGGCTGCTTTTCGTGTCACGGCGGCGATCCCTTCTCGACAGGTAAAAATCAGGCTCACCGGGGAATGATCCTTATCCCGGGAAACCTTGACCTGGCCGGGCAGACCTGCGGAGCCACCCAGTGTCATCCCGATATTACGGACCGGGTGCCCACGGTTCTGATGTCAACCCTCAGCGGAATGATCAGTGTCGACCGGTTTGTTTTCAATGAACAAGACAATCCTGATATCCTGGCGGATGTGCATCACCTGGGAAATTCGGCCGCCGACATCCACCTGAAAAACCTGTGTGTGCGGTGTCACCTGGGAAACCCGAAAACGGAGCCCGGTCCGGTGAATGAAATGAGCAGGGGAGGGGGATGCCTGGCCTGCCACCTGAATTACAGCCCGGAAGCTGAACAGGCGTTGCTGAAGAATGACCATGCCATGCTGAAGGAGCACCCGTCGGTGAGTCTGAAGGTATCGGACAGTCATTGTTTCGGATGCCACAGCCGCTCCGGTCGACTGTCCACCAGTTACGAAGGCTGGCAGGAGACGACGATGGAAGCCGGACAGATGCCCGACAGCGGCAATATCAGGCTGATCGAAGAAACCCGCGTATTCACAAGGGAGCCGGAGGATGTACATCACAAGCTGGGACTGGAATGCATCGATTGCCACCATTCCTACGAATTGATGGGTGACGGGAAACTTTACGCCCACGAGGAGGACCAGGAGGATGTTCAGTGCACCGACTGCCATTTTAAGGGCAGCCCGCTCACCGCGGGATCCGCGGGACTGGACAATGAATCGGCCATCATCGCCTCCCTGCGTTTCGGGAACATCGAAAACCGGCAGTTCCTGAAAACCCATAAATACGGGCATGCCCTGATCAATACGGCCGTAAGCCACGATTCCGTCATCCTCTTCACCAAAAATACAGGGAAAAAGATGATCATGAAGGCGCCTGCCGCAGTTTGCAGCCGCGAGCATGCCCATGCCGGATTGTCATGCTCAAGCTGTCACAGCAAATGGGCCCCGACCTGTCTCGGATGTCACAATACCTATGATCCCAAAGAGCCGGGATACGACATGTTGCGCAACACGGTGGTTAAAGGAAGCTGGGTTGAATACACCGGGAGTTATGCTGCCCGCGAACCGTCACTGGGATGGCGGACGGAAGGCGGACGGAAGGAGGTGGTTCCTGTCATCCCCGGCATGGTGCTGACGATCGATAAGGAATCGTTTACCCACAGGAAAGGCGATACGGTCATTTTCCACCGGCTGTTTGCGCCCATCGCTCCGCATACCACGGCAGCCGCCGGCCGGGATTGCAAGAGCTGCCATAATGATCCCGTTGCCCTCGGTTTGGGAGAAGGAGAGCTCAGTTATCGCATTGCAAACGGGACCGGCAAATGGACCTTTGAGCCCCGCTATGAAAACGATCCGCACGACGGACTCCCGGCGGATGCCTGGACAGGGTTCCTGACGGACCGGACCGGCGTCGTTTCCACCCGCACCAACATTTCACCCTTTGATCCCGCTATGCAGAAAAGGATCCTGACTGTCGGGGCCTGCCTGACCTGCCACGAGGCAGATTCGAAGGTGATGATGCAGTCGTTGACAGATTACCGGGACGTGCTGCAGCGGAGAAGCCCGGCGTGCGTTCTGCCGGCTTGGTGAAGATGCCGTGATGCAGGCAGGATGAGAAAGGGTTGTATGGATATATCGTTATCCCTCCAGGCGGTACCTGTTGGCAACTTCCGGTTCGGCCGTGACGAGGTGACCTTTCTGACTGATTGACGTCCGGACCGGGTAGCTCATCCTGATATTGAAGTCTTCATCGTTATGCTGAAAGGTAAAATCGTACCGGGCAGTGAGTCCTTCGCTGTAGCTGAATTCAACGGGATTACTGCTCCCGTTGCTGATCTCGGCAGTGATCATAAAAGCCGGACAGCCGTCGGCAGGTCTCATTGAGGGTAAGGTGGAAAGGATGCGTTTGACCTTGATATCCTTCGCGGTTTGGTAAGCATAGGCTGCAAAGCCGCATCCAAAGGCTTTTTCCGTCTGGCTGCTGAGAGCCGGGCCTTCGATTTGACCGGTGAGTTCATAATGGCTGTCGCCCAGCCTCAGGGTGGCAAAATTTTCGCCGCTATCCGGAGTTTTCCCGCAGTTCAGCCGGGCAATGCTTCGTTCGAGGGTCATCAACTCATATTGTCCGCTGGCATGTGTGAACAGGGTAAGACGGTTATTCCCGATCAGGAAAACCGGATCATCGGGGTAACCGATGATCCCGCCCTTGCTGTCGTATGTTATCGCCGGCAAGTGGCCTGTATACTCAAAAACCGGTAACCCTTCGTAGTCCTGTCCCCAGAATCCGAGGTTCCCCGAAGGGTGCAGGAACGTACTGAAAGATGCTTTGTTTTTCCACGCATTGAGCAGTCCGGCATTCAAAGCGGCCTGGTTCTCTGCGGCTTTACTCGTCCTTTCATGTTTTTCATGGCCCGTTTGGCAGGCAGAAATGATCAACATAAGGCATATGGCCAGTCTCGCCGGGAATTGGGGCATAGGGAAACGTTTTTGGTTTGAAGATCGAATATAAATCCGGTTAAAATACACTTTTTCCGGTGCTTTCTATTTAGGCTGTCCCACATAAATGATGAGATCTGAAAAATACGGAAATTTTCCTGCCGTTGTCCTTATGACAATCCTTTTAAACGATAAGATACCCATCCCGGGAGCTATTACGGAAAATGATCAGGATCCAGGCAGTCTGTTTCGATAGATACCTGAAAAAGGGTTTTTCTCCCTATGGCTGGGGAGTGACTATTGAGCAAAGCCTTTCGAATGATATTCCTTTACCTTATTGTGTATTCTCATGATCAAGACCCTGATACTGTAATTTTTTTTTAGACGGGAACAATTGTGATAGATGAATAACTATGGAGAACATGGATAGGATCATTCATTAATCAGCATGATTCGGGCTGATTCTGCATGCGTGTGGAATTGGATCCCTTAGTTTAAATAAAGTGTCATATGGAATAGAATCATTCTAAATTAACAAATGATTTTTATTTTTTACAAAAAGTATTTATAATTTTATTACAGGACTACGAAATATTATCAAATTATTTATTCTGTTTATAGTAATTGGAACAATTTTTTTATTTGGATTTTCCAAGTAAGATTTATATTGTCATAATTGAAGAAAAATAATAATATCATATTTAATTAAGAACATTATTAAATCCATTATATCATGAAATCGAAAACTACCTTAGCTATTCTGTCATTTCTGCTTATTACTTTCTCAGTCAAAGCCCAGATCAGGGTTACGACAAATAACAATGTAGGCATTGGCAACATGACAAACCCTGTCTCGCTCCTGGAACTGGAAAACAATAAATGGATACGTCTCAACCCGGTTACTGGTACGGCGGGTATCCTTTTCTACAAGTCAGGGACAAGTACATCTACTTCCGTGCAGTACGGAGGAAAATTATACTATGATGGGAGCCTCGATCAGCTCAGACTGGGTACAATGGAAAACAACACATTTAGAGAAGCGCTTGATATAAAGCGTTCAACGGGCGAAATTGGAATGGGGATAAGTCCAATTGCAGGTTATCAACTTTATGTAAAGGGTAAAACCATGATTTGGGGAGATGAGTTCAGATACTGTAAAGAAAATGGTAATCCATATCCAAGAATAGTATTTAATAATAATTCAACAGCATATGCAGAGCTAGGAGCTTATCCCACTACTCCTATAGGACAATTAGGTGCGACAGCGCATCAATGGAGTGAAATTCGCGGGGTTTCTATATATGCAAATGGCATAGAAGTATATTCAGATGCCCGGTTAAAAGAATCGGAAATATCGAGAAAATCACGACTTCGGATAATGATCAGGGAACCTCAGATCGCTATGTCGAATTTGAATACACGGAGGATCATCGTTTCGTCTCGGAAAAATCGGTCAACGGGCAGTACCCGGTCAGTTTCACTTACAATGATCTGGGTCAACTGGTCTCGACAACCGATTTTAACGATTTTAGCACAACCTACAGTTACGGCGGCTTCGGGGAACTCTTGGAGACTCTTCGGCCTGACAGTACCAGGGTTAGCCGGTCAATGCAATGGTCCGACCAGGGCCCAGAGGGCACAGTTTATGAATTGACCTCAAGCCAGACCGGAACAGGAACCATGACTGAATTTTATGATGCCGGTGGCCGGCTGTTACGTAAGGAGGTCCCTGGAATTTACGATCAATTCTATAATTTAGACTATAAGTACGATAGTCTGGGACGGCTATCCAGGGAGTATGCTACATATCATTCTTCACGAAGTGAATACACAGATTATCTCTATGATAACTATGGCCGGCTCTTTAGGAAGATAACACCACAGGGAGATATTGAATTGACCTATGATGGCAAAACCGTGACGACCACAACACCGTCCACATGGTCGGAAAACACTGTCAATGACCTTGGATTGACAACTTCGGTGCGGGATGCAGGCGGTGAGATTACCTATACTTATAACAGCATGGGTTTGCCTGCGGAGATCGATTACGGCACCTACCAGGTCACTATGAAATATGATGAAGCGGGAAACCGTATCAAGATCCTTGATCCGAATTCAGGAAACGATTCCACAGTATATAACAGCTACGGAGAATTGATATCGGAGACGGATGCGCGGGGAAATCACATCACTATGGGATATGATGTCTTTGGGAGAATTACGGAAAGAGATTGCGGCGCTGACCATATTGGTTGGATCTATGACCCAGAGAGCGGGCTTTTGACCTCTGTGGGAGGCAGCGTTGTGACGATGAGCTATACCTATGATCATCTTCACCGCATAAAAACGGTAACCAAAGAAATTGACGATGAGGCCTTGCAGACTCAATACTCTTATTCACCGACCGGATTTGTAGATACAATCATTTATCCTGGCGGTTTCGTGCAGGAAAATGTTTATGACGACCACGGATATCTTTCAGAAATCAAACGACCCGGTCTATCAACGCCCATATGGGAACTGACAGAGGTAAATGAAAAAGGTCAGATCACTGGTTATTCCTATGGGAACGGGATCAGTACAACTTTGGGATATGATTCAAATTCCCGGATTCACAGCATATCAGCGGGAAATGTCTTTAGCTGGGTCTATGATTTTAACGACAAAGGCAATCCCAATTACCGGAGAAATGTATTGACCGGACAGCAGGAGGATTTTACATTTGACACACTGAACCGCCTGACCGGATTTTATGACGGCACGATGGAATATGCGACAAACGGAAATATTGCGATCAAACCGAAGGTTGGAGAATACACCTATGATCAGGATAGACTGAACGCCGTATCAGCGATCACCGGGAGACTGGATGGCAATACACAGCCCCCTGAAGATATCAGTTATACCTATTTTAATAAAGTATTGCAGATCACAGATAACGATCATGATTACCAGATGGATTTTACATATGGTCCCGGTTTCGAGAGGTCAAAAATGGAGACCACCTACAACGGATCGGTGGTCAAAACGAAGTACTATGCCGGTAATTACGAAAAGATCATCGGTGCGGATGGCGATACCACGGAATTTACTTATATTTCAGCCACGAACGGACTTGTGGCGGTGAACATTAAGAAGACCGGAGGTAGGGATACCCTTTACTATATCCACACCGATTACCTGGGATCGATCATGGCACTAACTGATTCACTGGGACATGTGGTTGATGAATATGCCTATGATGCCTGGGGACGGCGCAGGGACCCGGCGGACTGGAACAAACCCGATACGGCGAAACACCTTCTCGACCGGGGGTATACCGGGCATGAACATTTGGACCATTTTGGACTGATCAATATGAACGGAAGAGTCTATGATCCGGTTCCGCGGTCGGATGCTGAGTCCTGACCCAGTGATGGACATGGGTTCGACGCAGGGAATCAACCGGTACAGCTATGTGATGAATAATCCACTGATTTATACGGATCCGAGTGGATATATTAATATGTCTTTGGATTTCGCCACTGCCTATTATTTTTTGATGCATTCACCCCATGGTGGAACATGGAGTTCTGGAGGTGCTACCCATGCTTTCTCTGCTAGTGAAGCTATGGAATATGTGGATGAACACAATGTTTGGGAAGAGACCAGTTTTTCGATCAACATAACTCATGGTGGATCCAGCAATTTCTATAACAGAAAAGGAGGTGTCGATAAAAAAGGGATCAAAGGTTTTATCAGTTTACCAAGTATAAATATTTCGGTTGAAAAGACAGGAAGATTGATTCTTGGAGAGAATAATTATCCCAACAGTGATCTTTTTCAGGATAGTGATGAAGAAACGAATGGAGATGGTTGGCCTATTCGAGATGTGAGGAAGGGTGCCGCAAACCAGGGGGATGGCATTTCAAAAGAAGAGATAATCGGACTAGGATACAGGTATTATGGAGGAGATTATTCGGGAAGCACTAAAGATAATTTATACTTTATAGCAGACCAACTTAACCAGTATAACCCAATTGCAATTACTTGGGATTATTTTTCTTATTTAAAAAATGGTACAGATAGATTTGGGAATCCAGTATCAAATTTTGATGCTACTCTGTCTGCAGCATTTATATTTATTGGGGGGGTGAAGTTAGAAAAAGAAGCTTGGCACCGATCTATTAAGCCCGCTATATTAGATCTTGCTGGTGATTATGTAGGAGTTGTTGGGAGAAATCCAAATATTGTAATAACTAATGGTAAAATTATTTTAGAAGGACAAGGTCCATATAGAGGAAAATCTTTTGTAACTGGTTTGGATTTTAGTGATTTCTTAGACTTTTAAAAAAAAAATTGATGAAATATTTTTGTAGCTTAAGAATTAGTACCAATAAAGAGAAATATCAAAAAATTTCAGAAATACTTGACCTTGATATTAAAGATAACAAAAAAGGTTGGATGTATGAAGTTGTATTAATTGATCAAGGGGATTATTATTCTGTTATAAATATGTTCTTAGATAAGTTGGAGGGGAATAAAAAAGAGTTAGAGTCTTTTGGCGTTTATCCTGAGGATATTTCAATATGGTTAATTTACGAGTATAATGATCAAGGTGATCTTGAATTTGAACCTTTTTTGTTAAGAAGATTAGGTCAATGTGGGGTTCATCTATGTATTTCTTGTTATGAAAGTTAATCTGTATCAAAATGATTATTTACTGATTTAAAATTCATAATAAAGCCGCAAACGGAGGGGATTGGCATGGCGCAACAGGTAGCTGGGGTGATGAAAGCTTCTGGGGAGACGCTGGTTTTGCAAGAAAAGCTTGGGATTGGATTCGTGCTGGCGGTCCTGCTACAGATAGTCCATATATTGGCGGAACTGTACCTCTGCCTATGGTCGGTAATATTGGAAGTTATGCTGAAATGTCAAAACTCACTAAGGGATATAACGGGGCAATCCAAGCACATCATTTAGTAGAGGTGAGAAACCTAAAAACATTAGGTATTTCTAAATCAGAAGCTCCAGCAATAATACTTGACCGAGCAACACATCAGGAAATAACAAATGCACTAAGATATGAGATGCCATATGGTGAGACTTATACTATAGATCAAATGATGAAGAGTTATCAGAATGTTTATAGTGATCCGGCTTGGTTGACAATAGTTAAATCTATACTTGGTTACTAAACTTATTATTGAGAAAGATGAGATTCTATGTGCTAAAATATATTGCAAAGCCAAAAGGTGAAAGTGGCGAAAGCTGTAAAAGTATTTATAGTTTGGATCATGCATGTAAAGCATGTGGCACTGGGGCAAAATTAATAGGAAGTCTTCTTACAAAGGGTCTGACTAAAATAAAAAGTGCCTTTTTTGCAACGCTTGATGGTGATTTATTAATTTCAGAAGGTTTTTATGAGTTTTTAATCTCCAGAGGAATCCGGATAAATCACCTTAGAAAGGTTTTAGATACAAAGAAAAATCCACTTCCATTTTACCATCTATCCACTGAATTTTTTTTTCCAAAGTCCCTTCCTTCCTCTGAGGGTTTGGTAATAGATCGTCAATGCCAAGTATGTAAAAGAAATGGGTATTTCACCGATGCAAAAATAGGAAATTATAAGAAAGGGATTCCAACCGTAATAACACCATTGATATTGAAATATAAAGGAATTAGTCATGAATTTTTAAATTCCTCAGATCTATTTAATACTTGGGAACATTTGGGCTTGTCAAATTTTAACGCAGAGGGGATGAAAGTAATCAGGTATGCACGCCCCATGTTGTTAGTTAGTGAAAATCTTAAAAATGCATTTGAGGAATATGGAGTAAAGGATGTATTATTTGAAGAGGCAATTATACAATGAATAAATTATTGCTTTATAAAATCCCGGACTTATTCCGGGTTTATACTTTTATTACAATGCCGCAATCTGGTTTATCTTGCTTCTTTTGATAAATGCGTCGATAATATCTTTGATCGTTGCTTTGTCCTTACTATCCAGCTGTTCCACAGCTTTAAACTGCGAGAGCAGCTCGTTGTCCTTAATACTTTGCTGAGCTTTCTCTTCAGCATCCCCATAGACGATAAAAT
>CAVXNX010000027.1:0-50642 GCA_963763215.1 uncultured Bacteroidales bacterium | reverse complement strand
CCCTGGCAGATGTACCGGCCGGGATTTGGATCATCATGATCAGCGAACTGTCTTGTTTTGTCCAATCTGAGGTGATTTTCCCGTACGCCGACTGATAATTGCATTTCACCCAGGATAGGGATCCTTCGGTGCGGGGATGAATAATGATCTTATTAAAGCCAACGGCCTCTTCAGCATATTGTATCCCACCGAGCCACTGGTAAAACCACTGACTTACCGATCCGAACATCGGATGGTTATGGGAATAGGTATTGTCGTCAAGTCCCCAATGTTCCCAGAGCGTGGTGGCACCATTCGACAGCATATACCCCCAGCCGGGATAATCAGCCTGTCGAACGATTTCAAGGGCAAGCCGGTGGTACCCGTTACGGGAAAGCTGATCGAGCATGAATTTCGTCCCAAAAATACCGGTTGTCAGGTGATGATGATCTTCCCTGATCTTTTCCACCAGGTAACCGAGTACCTTATCCCTCCATTGTTGGGGAACAATATGCGTATACAAGGCAAAAGACTGGCTTGACTGGGTGCCGTTCCCGATTTTCCCGGTTGATTTATCCAGAAAATGATCCACATAATTCGTCCCGACCTTTTCCTTCAGCTGATCAAATTTTTCAGCATCATCCCTGTAATTCAGTCCATTTGCCAATTCCTCCATGATTGACAATGCCTGATAGAAAAAGGGGGTAACCATGACCTCTGTTGAGGAATGGGTCAGGCTTTCATGATCACTCAACCCGGAATGAATGAGCAAATCCGGATTCTCTTCTAATGACCAGATCGATCCATCGTTTTGCCGCAGGATATTGTTCCCTGACCAGGGATAAGTTGCCATAAAACCGTAACAATTGCAATTGCAAAAGAGGCTGGACCATTGCCCATCCGATCCCGCAATACTGTATGCCAACAAAAGGGGCCGTATCGGTAAAACGGCCATCCTCTCTTGCCGCATCCGTCCAGTCCTGAACGGTTTTACCATAAAACGATGACATATCAAAATTATACATGAACGCCTCACTGGTCGCTACGATATCCCCTCCGTACTGAAACCGTTCACGGTGAGGACAATCGGACTGGATGCTGAAGATATTGCTCAGAAAAGTGGAGGTGCACATTTTCTGTATGGCATTGATCAATGTATCAGAACATTCGAAGGTTCCCACGGTTTCAACCGCACTGCTTAATCTCAATCCGAGACAATCGCTGATCCGGGGTGATGATTCGAGTCCGGTTACCTCCACATAGCGGAACGCATGAAAAGTAAAGGCAGGGGTAAATTCTTCCGTTCCTTCACCTTTGGCTATATACGTATCCGATTGCCAGGCAATCTCCGGAGATCCCGGTCCGCCGATGTTGACCATTTCTCCCTCTGCATTTTTTCGTTTCCCCTTGATCTGGCCGCAAACACCGGTCATCGGGTTGAGGGTGCCATCGTCATAGAGTAATTCGCCGTATCTCAACCGGATCGTTGTCCCTTTTGCAGCGCGAATTTTTAAACGTATCCAACCGGCAAAATTTTGACCCATATCAAAAATATAAACTCCCTTTCCGGGAGAGGTCAGGTTCACAGGTTTGATTTCCGCCCTTATTTTTATGGGTGGTTGTGGCTGGGCCCTCAAGCTGCCCGGAAGAAAATCTGTTACTGAAGCCGTTTTCCAGTCCTGGTCGTCGAACCCGGGAAGATTCCAGCCTGACACCTCCCGGCGCGCATCGTATACTTCCCCCAGATAAATGTTGTTACGGATAATGGGGCCGTCATGAACTTTCCAGGTTTCATCACTGACAATGACCGTCTTTGAACCATCTGCTGCATCGGCCGACAGCCGGCAGATAAAGGACGGTTTTCCGGTGAAGAGGGCATCGCGTATATTTCTTCCTCCCCACATCCGCAGCGGCAGGGGATTAAACCAGCCATTTCCCAGGGTAACGCTCAAACAGTTTTTTCCGTCGATCAAAAGATCCGTCACATCATATGTACTGTAAAATTCCCGTGCGGCATATCCCGTCCATCCCGGATCCAGTTCATGATCACCGATGCGTTTTCCGTTCAGGTAAGCCACATTATATCCGAGTCCTGAAATGTAAAATCTCGCTTTTTCGATTTTGCCCTGAATTGAAAAGGTCTTACGGAACAATGGAGCAGGATCGTCGGCATAAAAATCTTCATCCCTGACGGGAAGACTTTTGCCATCATTTATCCATTGGCCCCCGAGGTCGGTATTGTCCAGCAGGCCCATCTCCCAGAGAGCCGGACGGCTCCATTCCGATGGTTTACCTTCTTTATCCCAGACCCTCACTTTCCAGTAACAGACCTGCCCGGTTTCCGGTTTTTTCCCCGAATACGTCGATCTGGATGGAATTATTGGATCTGATTTTACCTGAATTCCACAGATTTGCGCTTTTTTCTGTCAGGTTTTTCCTGCTTGTTGAGACAAGGATCTGATAAGCGCTCTGGATCTGATCATTCCGGCCGGCCTGCAAATTCCAGCTTAAGCGGGGATGCAGGGCATCAATTCCTAAAGGATCAACCCTCGATTCGCACGTTAACCGGACCGGGTTTATATCAGATGCCGATGGTTCATGGGTACACGCTCCGGCCATGAAAAGGATCCCCAGAAGTATGACCGGCAGAACCAAAAAATCATCTTTTCTGATTTTAAACATGTCAATCCTTTATTTTTGAATTGAGGGACAATCTCAGATCCGAAGCATTTAAAACACCACCACTCCGTTATGGCATAACCGTAATCTGAACCGGTGAAATCTGATGGTCAAAAATGAAAATGACCAGGTCGGTTCCCCCCAGTTCATGATTTGTCCCTACCCGGCAATCTTTTGATTTCTTTCCGTTGACCAGTACCTCAGCCTTTTCAGCATTCCAGTTTTTTATGACCACAGCGGGATTGATGACGGGTGAATCCTTACTTCCTTTTAATGTGACAGTTACTTTATTTGCTTTGCTTCCTTCATTTGTGACCACGTAACAGCGTTGGCTTTTATCGTAACCCTCTGAATGAAATTCCCGGCCTTCAATTGTCATTTCTGCCGGATATGACCATGACCGGCCAAGGTTTATAAGTTCATCCATATTCATCCCGTTCATCCCATAAAGACCATTCCAATAACGGCGGTTCCCGTTCTCATGGATAACCGGATCGGAAATGGGCGAACTGACGATATGTTCAGGACGGTCGGACATCACGGCCCATCGGCCATCACAGCGGGCCTGCCCGACAGGAAAATGATTGTAACCCATTTTGATCCATCGGACAAACATGTGGTTTCCGGGATCAAAACAAATAAAGGGTTTGTTTTCAGCTTTGAAATTAAACTGCTGAATGGTATAATTACCCGGCCAGTCGGATGGTTGCTTCCTGAGTTGGCTTGAAACGGTCCGGATGTGGTGATCATAGTCGGCGACATTCACGTAATTATCATCCAGGATTTCATTTTGCTTTTGTCCGGGCTGAAGTAACGGCAAAGATTCCTGGAATTGTACATTTCTGCCCAGGGTGCCGTCATTCCATGATGCTTTTCTTATGGCCGAACCATCGGGATAGATGTAATAATATTCATCCACCCATGCCTCCCACCCTGTTTTAGGATCGGGGTGCCAGGTATGGTCGTGAGAACTTACCGGAGCATATCTCCAGTGCACAACAGCCCTTGCGTCACTGTTTTCTATGATACGAACGTGAGAAAAGCGGCAATGCCGGTCTTGCATGTGTTCAAAACACCCCTCGGTATCCTCCAATCCATTATTCCATGTTTCCACACTCTGGTCGGCCATCCATATTTCATTTTCCGAGACCCATGCCGGGCCGTAGCGAAGACCTCTCCAGAAAATCAGCTTAACGGGAGACTCCCCAAAACGGACCACAATGTCGGGATCGTTATCAACCGGCCAGGTAGTATCCCATCCCGGGTAATATTTCAATTTCGTATAATAGGCCCCAAACCTGTGCGGATTTTCGACGACAGGCAACCTGTGCACGGGAATATCCGGAGAACTGACCGTGACGGCTTTGTAACGGTTCTGTATTTCTTCCCCGGTCAAAGACCGGTCGTAAACGTTAATTTCATCGATTATTCCTTCCAGCCCGTAATAAGCCGCAACGGTGCCCCAGGGCCGGATGATATCGGAAGGTTTTCCCGGTTCGGTGACCATGCCCAGAACGTAATCCATACCGGGCGCCCAGCTCATTGTCCCATTGATGGGAAGTGATGCAGCCTGTTCCCCGTTCACATAGAGTTTCAAATAATGACCGGCAGCATAAACCCCAGTCAGATGGATCCATTTTCGCAAAGGCAATAAATTCGCGGCACTGGTACATGAGATCCATTGCTCATCGACGGCTACCTGCAGGGAAGCCTCACCATGAGGCCCAACCATCAGACGATAACCATTCGTCTCCGTTGAGGAGGTTGTCAGAACCGGGCACCAGTTCCATGGATATTCCCCAAGGGCGATCCATCCTTCGACCGTTAATTCATTCCCCGGAATATCCAGTCCGGTATTTTTCCGGACCACACGCGTGGTGAAGCCGTCGAGGCGAAGGCCATTTCCGGATACACCCCCGGCCTGCTCAAAATTCCCTTCAATGGTGTCGGCGATAAATGTGGAGGGCTCAATATAATTTCTTCCTTCAATGTGCTCAAAGTCCCAGTGCATGAGAGGTTTCTGTCCTATGCCAGGGATAGCCGGCATGAGGAGAAAACTCATGATCACCAGAGCGAACCTGGCCTGTCCAGGCATGAAAGACGTAAGTTTGAAAATCGTTTTCATCATCGTATTGTGCTTTCGGTCATTGTTTATCATTTCGTATCCTGTATCACCTTCTCCCGATATGATACAGTTTGCCGGGGTTGGTGTCGAAACCCATTGAGCCGTCCGGAAATTTCTTCGTTTTCACCTTTTTACCGTCGCTGGTCACCACCGTGAAGTTTGTGGCGTGCACCCGGCAAAAGTTTCCCGCCTTCGACAGGATCTCAAGCTTTGTCAACTGGCGGTCGTGCCAGTCAAAATTCAGTTCAAAGGCTCCCCTGGCGCATACGCCGTGGAACGAACCAGAGGGCCATTCATCCGGCAGGGAAGGCAGAAGGTCGATCACCCCTTCGTGCGACTGGATAAGCATTTCCGTTATTCCGGCCGTCACACCCAAACTGCCGTCGACCTGAAGAGGTGTAAAGCATTTTGCAAAAAGCTGGGGATAACACTGATCCCTGATGTATTCCTTAAATACCTTATAAGCCCGGTTTCCGTCGTACAAACGTGCCCATAAACACACTTTCCAGGCTCTTGAAAAACCGGCGCCGCCGTTACCCCGCTGTTCGAGCACCTTTTTCACCGGCTCGATAAGTGCAGGGGTTCTTTTGACCGAGATGACGTTCCCCGGGTACAGGCCGTACAGCAACGAGACATGACGGTGTTTTTCTTCCATCTGGGCATAATCTTCCGCCCATTCCTGTAACATTCCATTCGAGCCGACCTGGGGGGGAACCAAGCGCGACCTTGCTTTTTCAACCTTTCCGGCATAATCCCTGTCACGGTCGAGGATTTCAGTTGCCTGTATGTAATCTGAAAAAAGATCCGTCAGGATCTGCATATCGATGGAGGAGCCCGCACAGATGGTGGTGAAATAGTACATGCCGGTGACCTCATCGAAAAAATATTTATACCCGGGACCTTTGGGCGGGTTTTCGGGAGAAGTGGAGGGACAGGTGATCAGCCAGTTTTTATCATTATTTGGATATTCGACAAGGAAATCCATGAAAAAATCCACCGAACCTTTTATGACCGGATAGATATCCTGGAGGAATTTTTTATCCTGTGTAAACAGATAATGTTCCCACAGCTGGGTGGTCAGCCAGGCACCGCCGGTTGTAAAAGTTCCCCAGGTTGGTCCGTCCATCGGCGCTGCAACCCGCCATATATCCGTATTCTGATGCAGAACCCATCCGCTGGCGCCGTAATGTTCCCGGGCTACCTCATTTCCCTGATCCGTAACATCTTCCACCAATCTGACCAGAGGCTCGGCGAGTTCCGATAAATTAGCCGTTTCCACCGGCCAGTAATTCATTTCGGTATTGATATTCGTCGTGTATTTGGAATCCCAGGACGGGTTTTGGTAGGCATTCCAGATCCCCTGCAAGTTGGCGGGCTGGGTTCCCGGGCGGGAGGACGAGATCAGAATATACCTTCCAAACTGGTAACTGAGAGCCGCCAGCTGAGGATCGGAACCTTCGGGGAAATTTTTTATTCGTTCACGGGTAGGCAAAAAGGAAGCATCTGTCACCGGCAGGGAGATGTCGACCCGGTTGAACAAGGACTGATAATCCTTTATGGCAGAAGCTCTTATATTCGCATACGATTTCCCTTCAATGTTTTTCAGGTCATTTTCGACCCGGGCATGGCAATCGCCGCTCACGTCCTTATAATTAATAAAATTCGTTGCAGCGGTGAAATACAGCGTTACCGCATCGGCCTTTTCAACGATAAGATCGATGCCGTCCACACGTGTATGGCCACCTTCAGCGATGGCTTTTATTTTTGCCTCATACCGCAGTTTTCCTTCAATGCCCAGGTAATCTGCGCTCTTCCCGGTGAGTCGCAACTCATCGTCGCCTTCGCCATCCATCCTGAAGTAATCGGTGGCATAATTTGACATGGAACTGTTTCTGACACCCCGCAATTCGGCTTTGAAAGAAATGCTTCCCGGTTTGTCGGCGGTGAGTCGAACGGCAATGATCTGATCGGGTACTGATGAAAACACTTCGCGGGTATAGGTCGTTCCCCCGACTTTGTACGAAACGCAAGTTACTCCGGTATTCAGATCGAGCCAGCGTTTGTAGCCGGATGTATCTTTCTGGTCATCAAATGTAATCACAAGGTTGGCCAGTGCCTGGTATTTTTGCTGTTCGACAGGATATCCCATCAGGTATCTCCCGAAAAGCCGGTGAGCCTCGATCGGATGACCTTCAAAAATATCTTTTTGAATTTCGGGCAGTTCTTTAAACCCGCCCTTAACGACGGTGGAATAAGGTCCTCCGGTCCAGTAAGTATCTTCATTCAGCTGAATCCGTTCTTCACCAAAATTCCCAAAGACCATTGCCCCGAGCCTTCCGTTACCCACTGGCAAGGCTTCCTCCCAGGCAGAGGCAGGGGATTTGTACCATAACAAGGTTGACGGATTAAAATTATGGTTATCAATATTTTCAGGAGTGATGAATTCCTGAGTGTAGGCAAAATAACCTGGCATGGTCACCATCAGGGCAAGAATGACCGCATATCTTTTCATATTTTAAACGATTTCAAGGTGAATGAAACGGCAAACAGGTATGAGGATCAGGATCCCCGGTTTTTATCCGTGGAAGGCATCAATGAGATAAGAAGGGCCCCGTGGGCGGGCCCTTCCTTTCCCTAAATCAAAAGCTAACTACTATCTATGAAACTACCCTTAAAAAAGCTCAGAACCACACTGTTTTAAAATTCTCTTTTGATCAAAGAATCAATGAACATTGGTCCGGGTATCCCACCAAACCTGGGTCCCCCAGAAAATGTCCGTTTCCTTGACGTCGACCGGGAAATTGACATTCAATGATTTTTCTTCATCGGCATAAGCCATCCGGAACGGCGGCCGGTTATGTTTGGAGGCATAGTCCTTCGAGATATTGGTCATCAGCGGAACGTCCGTTCTCCTGGCTTCCGACCAGGCTTCTTCACTTTGTTTGAACAGGCTGATCCATTTCTGCATGTAGATCTTATCCAGGTTCGATGTACTGCCTCCGTCCCATGCCACTTCAGGCTGGGCCAGAAGAGTGGTTATACCGGCGGCATCGATCCCGTTTTCCTGGCACGACAGGGTGACCCCATTCTCATAGGCGGCTTTTGCATCTCCCGATGCCAGTCCGCGCTGGTACACCTCAGCCTTGATAAAGCTTACTTCCGCTGCATTCATGAAGGGAGAAAATCCTGCCGGGTTATTAGCGAACCTCTCGCCGATCCCCGACACATTGTTCCCGTTGTTCAGAGTATCACTCAGCTGGGTGGGCCCGAACTTGTATCCGCGGTATTCCCCGTACTTGTTCAGCCTGGCGTAAACCGGGAGACGGGGATCATTCGTTGCCTTCAGTTCAGAGACCAGAACATCGTTCATCCTGTACTGATCGGTATATTGCCCGGAAGTTCCAAGTCGCTGGTACCAGTACTCCTGATCGGGCGGAACACCGGGAAACCACAGGTAAGCATTGGCGTCATTGCTCTCCATGACCGGGTAATCGGTCGGATTTCCGAGAACTTCGGTGATCACGGATTTCGCCATGGCTTCATCCACATTGGAAATGCGTATGGCGGCCCGAAGCCTCAGGGAATTGCAAAACGTTCTCCATTTCGCGACGTCACCTTTGAAGATGAGATCTCCCACTCCCGTCTCGCCCGTTCCGTCTTTGAAAATATCAGCCGCTTCCTTCAGTTCGGAAAGAATGGTCGTGTAGACGGTTTTCTGATCATCGTATTTCGGATACAGGATGCCGTCCGACTGAAGTTTGAAGGCTTCCGTGTAGGGAATACTGCCCCACATATCCGTCGTCTTCTGCGCATCATAGGCTTTCAGCGTCAGTGCGGCGGCGTAAAGGTTCATGTTCTCTTCTGTTTTTGCGACACTGGCGGCATCAACAAGGTAAGTCATGGCGGCATACATTCCATTCCACATGCTGTTGTTGATGTCTACCCGGTATTCATAGTCGCCCAGACCGATGGCAGCGGTCTGTCCTGCATAAGAACCCGTGTAATAAATATCGAGCCTTTCTCCGAAGAGTGTGCCGGCAGAGGAGAGAATTCCGCGGGCGAACACGTTCGTTGCCGGAACTGTGGTCGCCGCGTTCGGATTGGTGTTGATATCATTGAAATCCTTGGTGCATCCCCCGACCAGTATCCATACCATAACGGTCAGAAAAAGCGATTTTTTTACAGATATATTTTTCATGATCAATGACTTTAATTTGTTTCTGATTTTAATTCTTTCAGATTTTTTCATCCGGGAAAAATGATTAAAACCCTACCGTGACTTTAAAGCCAAAATTCCGGGTGGTTGGAACCTGAAAGTTCTCGAATCCCACACCGTTGTCGCCACCGCCCAGTCCAACCTCGGGATCCAGCCCAAACTCAGCTGTGCTCTTATCCCGGTAAAGGATGGCAAGGTTACGGCCATAGGCCGAAAGATTGACTTTTTGCAACCATTTGTTGCCTTTGACATTAAAATCATATCCCAAAATCACTTCACGGAGTTTGACATAGGTACCATCGAGAATGGAATATTCGTGATTATTCCAGACCCAGGCGCCGCCGTAATAATCCTGGGCAGAAACCCTGATGTCGTTTGGTGTACCATCTTCCTTCACCCCGTCGACGATCATACCGGTCTCTCTCACATTATTCTGCCGTGGTAACGGTATAACTTCCGGTCGGATAAGAGTGCCAGGCGGTACAGCTAAAGAATTTCCCTCCTTTCCTCATATCAACCAGGAAGCTCAGGTTGACATTCTTATATCTGAAGGAGTTGTTGATCCCGCCAACCCAGTCAGGGGTTACCGACCCAAAACCGATGGCATCGTTGGTCGTCAACGGTACCCCGTCGCTTCCGACCACCACTTTACCGGCATCATTGCGGACAAAAGGCAGCCCCCAGAGGATACCCCATTCCTGACCCGGTATGCCGAGTGTTTTACATCCGCCGAATCCACCGGAAATCTGGTATGATTCAAGGTCTCCGTAGAGTTTATTGACCATGTTTTTGTTTTTGGCCCAGTTGATGCTGATATCCCAGTTCAATCCCTTGGGGTTACGTAGGGCCTGTCCGGTAATCATCAGTTCAACGCCTTTGTTCTCAATCTCCCCGGCATTGAGTTTCATTGCGCCGTAGCCTGTCGTCCTTGAAGTTGCGACGCTTAAGATCTGGTTAACCGTCGTCTGGTCGTAATAGGTTAAATCGAGATTGATCCTGTTCTGGATAAATCTCAGATTAGCGCCCACTTCATAAGATGTTGTTTTTTCGGGCTGCAAATTTAACGGAGGCATGGTCCCTGTGGGTGTAAAGAGAGAGATCGCGTTAAAGGAACCGGCCGAATAGGTGCGGCTCAATTGATACGGATCGGTATCGCCCCCAACCTGGGCCCAACTGGCCCTGATCTTTGCAAAAGAAAGAACATCTGACTCGATGCCAAAGGCCTCGGTAAGGACGAAACCTAAGCTGACTGATGGGTAAAAATAGGATCTGTTACTGGCCGGTAATGTGGAACTCCAGTCATTACGACCGGTAACCCCAAGGAACAGGAAATCCTTGTAAGATGCGTTAGCGGCAGCAAAGACACTGTTGGTCCTCTTCTCACTGTCGTACATCGAATTGGAAGGTGTCCCCTTAACGTTGCCTATAGTGTAGAGATCCGGTACCGTCAGATCACTGGCAGCCATGTACATATTGTAGTACCGGTTATCACGGTAGTTGCCCCCGACCAGTCCGTCCAGCCTGACGTCCCCAAATGTCTTGTCAAAATTCAGAAGCAGGTCCAGGTTTTCTTCCTTGCTGAAGATATCGGTCTGATTAAACTGGCCGCCCCTGTCTTTTCTGATATTTCCCTTGGTTCCCGACTGGGTTATGGACTTCCTTTTTTCAGTATAAAAGTCGATCCCACCGCGGGCCAGAAGCGAAAGCCAATCGGTAATTTTATATTCAGCACTCACATTTCCGAAGGCTCTTTCCCTGTTGAATCCGTTCAGGTTCTCATAATAATAATAATAGTTGTCGACAGTTGGCCACATCGACTCATTCCCATGTTCCTTGAATTGCTTATACAGGTACTGGGTATCGAAATCCCTTTCCGTCCATGCGAAATCGACACCGGCCCCTGAATATCCGTTAACCGGGATATTATTGCTATGCTTCACGAGATAGGTAATATTTCCATTAACGGTAAGCCGGTCGTCGGGCGTAATGGTAAAGCTTCCATTAACCGTATTCTGATCCTGATCGGTATTGTAAATGATCCCTGAGGTATTCAGATTGGTATAGGAAAGTCTTCCGGAAGCCTTATCACTGTGTCCGGTGAATGAAATGTTGTTTTGATAGGTCACCCCGTTATTGTAAAATTCCTTGTAATTATTGGGGCGGGAGACCCACGGGCTGTTAGGTCCGGTGGACCACTGATCCAGTTTTAGCCCGGCGTCGAGGCGGGGTCCCCAGTTGATCGGCCATGCATCATTCACACCACCGCCGTTTCCGTCAACATAATTATAGGAGTACTGCTTTGCATATTCATTATAGGAGAGGTTAGAGCCGGGATTGTTTTGCAGGAATTTATGGTAGATGTATTCCGAACCATCCCAACCTCCACCGTATTCATTCTGATACTTTGGAAAGTATCCCGGTTTATCCAAAAGGACCGATGAGTTTATTTCAACCCCCATATTCCGTCCCGAGGTGCCCTTTTTTGTGGTGATCAGGATCACGCCGTTGGTTGCACGGTTTCCATACAGGGCAGCGGCATTAGCGCCTTTAAGAACGGTTATGGATTCGATGTCATTCGGATCAAGGTCAGCGGCAGTATTTCCCCAGTCGACACCTCCGCCTCCACCAAGATTTGTGGTTGTATTATCGATGGGTGTACCATCAACGACGAAGAGAGGCTGGTTTCCAGCAAAGGAGGCATTTCCCCGGATGACGATCCTGGATGATGCACCTACGGTACTTCCTCCGCTCGTGATCTGTGCGCCAGCGATTTTCCCTGAGAGAGAATTAACGATATTGTTATCTCTGGCCTGGGTCACCTCATCACTATTCAAGTCCTGTACGGCATACCCAAGTGTTTTTTTAGCCCGGGAAACACCAAGAGCCGTGATAACCACTTCGTCGATTGAACTAACGCCTTCCTTCATGACCACATCGACCTGAGTCTTATTACCGACAGGAACTTCAACGGATTCCATCCCGACGAAGGAAAAAACCAGAATTGACTGGGAAGAAGGAACGTTAATAGTGTATTGTCCGTTTATATCCGTAATGACACCCTGGTTTGTTCCTTTGACCACGATGGTCACTCCAACCAGAGGATTTCCATCGGCATCCTTCACT
This sequence comes from uncultured Bacteroidales bacterium, assembly GCA_963763215.1. Lineage (GTDB taxonomy): Bacteria > Bacteroidota > Bacteroidia > Bacteroidales > DASQZK01. The sequence goes on along the minus strand of CAVXNX010000027.1, from coordinate 38,520 downwards.
GTACCCGAAATCGTGACGCCCTGGTAGGCATCGGATCCGCGATCTGCTGCCGGCAATACCGGAAGAGAGAATGCCACAGACATAATAAGTGCTATTAAAGGACTTTTCCATGCCTTTAAAGAAAGCATCCTGAATAATGTCTGGAAGACAGGATTAGATTTTTTTTTCATAATTAAATGATTTAGGGTTGGTTAATGAATGAAGTTCATCATTAGTATTTTGAAAAACTGAAGGGACAGAGGTTTTCATCTGGCAGCGAACAGATATTTCATGATTTTGGTTAACCAATTCCATGGGCATTTCTTCATTACTGATTCTGCAAAAAACTTCCCATAAACACCAGGAACTTTTCAGTTCCTTTTTCTTCTTCTCATTGAGCGAAAAAGCAACCATGCACGACTGTGAAATACTCTGATATGCATAACAATACAAGCTTACAACAATTTTATTTAATTCCATCACGAAAATTAATATTTTTTTCAATTTTTTTTCAGTTGCCAAAATCGGATGACGTGATGGCGCCCAGCCAGGTCTTACGAAAAAGAAACCCTTCAATGAGCGGGAATAGGCCCATAAGATCTAACAGGCCCGACATCTTTCATTCCTTTCCCCTTATAAAAACCCGGGCAATTCACGTGTAAATGACGGATTTTCTTTCCAACTGATTTTTATTTTTCCCTTTCCGTCGGATTATTCGACTGATGCATTCATCCACTCTTCATCTCATTTATTAATATTCTGATCATTATGAAGTCCAACGTTCTCTTTCCGCCATTAAACTCAGAATGACGATTATCCGGATTTAAGGCGAAAGCCGGCACCATCAGGATCCCAAAGTTAAAACAGGCAACCGGTCTGTCTCGATTCATCCCGCCTTTTGGCCTCCTCCCGGAGTTCCCGAAGCTTTTTTATAGGCATGTCCATACTGTCATTCTCAAAAGGGGCTTCAGGGTAATCCCACTGATCTGACCGGAAAAGCGGAACCGGAATGGTCCTTTCAGGAAGGGCATTGTTGACCAGGTTTCCCAGCGGACAGCGGGCGATGCGTTCACCGATATCCACTTTTTTCTGCGGTTGATACCAATCGACCTGTTGATCATAGGCGCATACATAACCCACATTTTTGGTTTCCCGGTTTGCCATGAACAACCGACGACCGAAGATATATCCCAGGGCTGAAAAATTCCTGACCGACTCCGGTGTGCAGATCAGCCACCTTCCTTTTTCCTCATATCTGTCATACCAGCTGGCATATAACAAGATCAGGAACAACCCGAACTTATTTCGTCGGATTCCCGAATGATCATGTGACCTGGTATTTGAAATCCCCTTTCATCAGCGGCAAAAAGTTTTTTAAAGGGAAGTCAATGTATCCACTGCCTTCCTGGCGGTTTTCAACAGGGGATCCGGCGATATCTTTTGACCCACCGCATGTTCCATCCACAGATCCGGAAGGGTGTTGCCCTCCAGGCATGCGTCCTTCAGTCCCTCGGCAAGCCTCCCGGGCATGAAGGCATCATAGAGCTGAAACATCACCATTTCACCGATGAAATAATTATAGAGGTATAAACTTCCGGTTATGAAATGGTCGTAGATGGAGAGGATATGCTGATCCCTGACGCCGCCGAACGCTTCAGCATAATATTCATTCCATATTCCGCTGCTGATCTCGAGTACAGCCCTCTTCAATTCTTCAGGCGTCGCATCCGGATGACCATACATCCACTTCCAGGTTTCAATATCGGTAAGTGCCTGGCCGCCCAGATCGACGAGGTACCAGACGGTGGCCAGTGAAAGCTGTTGTTTTTGTTCTTCAAAACCAGCCTGTGGCAGGCCAAGGCCCACCGTATTCATTTGGGCGAGCAACTCGGCCATGCCCTCAGTGATCCCGGCAGTGGGAACGTCGGCAAGGATGAAATGATCTATATTTTTCGTTGTATAGACGCCACAAACCACATGTCCCAATTCATGCATGGAAATCCGGAACGCTTTGTAATCGAGACCATCGGCATTGAACACCGTCGTCAGCAGAGCCGTATCTCCTCTCATTGGCGGCTGATCTGAATATCCCCCGGAGGGAATGGGACGTACGATTGTATGGCTTCCGATATACGCTGCATCGGGACCGGGAAATCCCATCCTCATCAGGATTGCCGGAATATCTTTATGCAGGGCAGCCGGATCAGGATACTTCAGCCTGGTCATTGCATCAAGCTTATCGGCCCTAAAGGCAGCCTGGCTCTGAAAACCGCTATACCAGATATCAAACGGCTGAAGTGGCCGGCCAAGGCGTTGAGAGATCAGTTTGCCCACCCTGGTAATGACCGGATCGGAAAGGAACTGACGAATGAGGTTTTCAATCTCATCCGGGGTGAACTTTGAATCCCTGAAGTTTCGCTGCAGAACGGTCGAGCCATCATCGTACAGCTGATCCCGGGAACTCTTATTTTTGAACTCGGCCAGAAGTCCGGCATATCTTTTCAGTCCTTCGGTCTGAAATTCAATTTCTTCAGGCCCGGAAGATCCCATCCTGTAGAGCTTATTTTTCCATGGATCCCATCGGGTGGACGTATCATTGAGAAATTCGACGGGAACGGTTCCACCGATGATATGGTCAATGACCTTACCGGTTATTTCCTGGCGGGCCAATCCTCCCTGTAGCGTGTATTCCTGTTTCAGGTTGTCCCTTAATCCAAAATGGCAATGCAGCACGGTCCCTTGCGGGAAGGGGTAAGTCCCATCCGGCGAAGAGATATGGTCCATACGGAAGAAGTAATGGTTGATGTATTCCTGGAAGGCTTCAACGTCATCGGCAGCTTCCGGTTTAAAATCGGGATCGGTATTTTCGTCATATAGATCCCCGAGACGAACCATGGCCCATTTTTTCCGGTCCCAGTTCTTTCCCTGCTCTCTTTTTTCTGAAAGGGAATAATGGGGAAAATTCAGCTGGATAAAAAAAGCGAGCTTTTCCTTAAAAGGATCAAATTTCGGAACACTTTTCCGGAAGAACCGGTCAACGGCTTCCTCTTTCATGTCCGTGAAATCATGTCCCTCGTTAAATTTAGACCTGATCTTTGAAAGATAACCATTCTCCGTTTCCAGATTTCCCTGTATCCTTTCAAAATTTTCAGTCAGCAGCGAATCTTCCAGGAAGTTTTCAAGACAGAATTTTCCATAATCCTCTTCTGAACCGTCAGCTTCCCGCCAGTTTTTCGCCACCAGTGAGGTTCCTGTTTGTATGCGTTCGTGATATTTCTCCCCGAATTTTTTCGTCAGATCCCGCTGTATATTTTCGACGGTCTGAGGAGATACGGCATTCCGGGTATTGCTCTCCGGGGTGGGGCTTCCACAGCCGGTCATCATGGAAATGATGACCAGGCAGAACGATAGCTTGAGAAAAGGGTTCATGGTATTAACATATTTGTGCTCGTGAAATAATAATCAGGAGAAAAATGAACTCATCATTCTGCTTTGACAGCCGGAAACGCCGAAGAAATGCATTTTTTGAAACGAATCCGGGCAGAGGATATCGACTGAATGTTGAGCAATTTACAAATTTTAATTACATGACAAAATTAAATACATGTCTTCCGGCATCCCAGACATTACGGAATTGACAGAATTGACGGATATACGATGAACTATTCCGTTCGGCGTATGACCCGCCGGGTTCCCACATGTCACTGCTCAAAAGGCTTCACGTGGCGGGAAGAACGTGGTCAGTTTTTCATTCTAAAGTCCAGGCCGTTCCTGGTAAAAACCGGAATATTTTCCAGGGTCACCTTTACATCGACGGTATGTCCGCCCTGGGATTTTTTTCCGGTCAATGCATTTGTCCACACGGCACCTGCCGGGAGGTAGACATTTCTCGAAGACACGTTGCGGTCCAAAACAGGGGCCACAAGGATATCGGGGCCAAACATAAACTGATCCTCAATTTTCCAGCAGGCACTATCCTGAGGAAAATCGTAGAAGAGCGGACGCATAACCGGCGTACCGTCTTGGGAGGCCTTGTCCATCTGAATCTTAATATACGGTCTGAGCTGTTCCCTGATTTTCAGGTAATGCGTCATGATCGAGAGGGTTGTATCTCCGTAACTCCAGACTTCATTCCCGAGGTTCGGTTGCCCCTTCTGACCTGGAAAACGCACCCCGTGGAGTCGCATCACAGGACAAAAGGTCCCAAACTGAAACCACCGGGTGATCAACTCACGGTATCCCGCTTCCTCAGGACGGCCCCAAAAGCCTCCGATATCGGTCGTCCACCATGGAATGCCACAGAGGGAAATATTTAATCCGGCCTTCACCTGTTTCCTCAGTGTCACAAAATCGCCGTTTATATCGCCTGACCACAGGACCGTTCCCAGCGTTTGTGTTCCGATCCAGCCGCTGCGTGTCAGGTTGATGATTTCTTTCTGGCCGGCTTCAACCTGGCCGTCGTACACCGCTTTCGCCAGGTAATATGGGTAGATGCTTGAAACTTCCAGCCCGTTGCCGATGTAGTACCTGATGTTTTCATACTGCAGAGGTTCAATTTCAGGTTCGGATTCATCGAGCCAAAACATCCGGACGCCCTTATCGTAATAATTCTCCTTCAGTTTGGACCAGAATGCTTCCCGTGCTGCCGGATAGGTGGCGTCGACATAGGTGAGATCATCCAGGAAAAAATTATTTCCAAGTTCAGGGCGAATCGTATAATTATTCTTAACAAAATACCGGTAGTTCTCACTTTTCGGAGAGAGCGTCGGCCAGACGGAGACGAGAAGTTTTATACCCAGGCTATCCAGTTCTTTTATCATCGCCGGAACGTCAGGCCAGTATTTTTCATCAAACCTAAAGTCACCCGTTTCCGGCCAGTGGTGAAAATCGATAACGATGACCGAGATGGGCAAATTTCTTTTCTTGTATTCCCGTGCGACCGACAGTAGCTCGTCCTGGGTCTGGTAACGGAGCTTCGACTGCCAGAAGCCTGTGGCATAATACGGTATTTCAGGTGCCGTACCGGTAAGCGTTGAATAATGCCGGACGATCTCACCGGGCTTGTCTCCCGGAAAGATCAGATAATCGATCTGTTTGGTATATTCGGCAAAAAAGCTGGTGTGGGTCATGGCAAGTTCAGCTCTGCCAATGGCCGGGTTGTTCCAGATTAACCCGTATCCCTTGCTCGACAGGAGAAACGGGATGGATATCTGGGTATTCTTTTGTGCCAGTTCAAGCACACATCCTTTCAGGTTGAGGCAGTCGTTGGGATATTGTCCCATGCCGTAAAGACGTTCATCCTTATCGGCGTCGAAAGTCAGTTTCACTTCAAAGCGATCGCTGCCCTTGCTCGTGTATTGCCTTGCAAAATGGGGATGGTGCGGATGGGTGGCTTCACGCAGCAGGACCTGGTTTCTATCGTTATAATAGGTGATCCTTCCCCTTCGGGCTTCAATCTTAGCATGAATTTTTCCGTTTCGAACCGTAGCGCTGTCGTTGGTGATTGAAATTTCGAGAGGCACATCAGGTTGTGTTAGCAGATTCCAGTTTTGATCGGATATCCTTAAGCTTCTGGTTCCCCGGAAACGGAGTGTATTTTCTCCAAACGGTTCAATCCAGTAGATTTCTCCTTCATCTTCCCATTGCAACCGGTTGGGAAATTGTGTAAAAGGGCCGGCTTGATGAACCTGACGCATATGATTTTCCGCCATAAAACAGGAGGAACGCCAGGAAAAGAAGAATAGCCTTTTTATCCACTGAATGTTTCATGTGATTGGGTTTATTTAAATGCCCTCATTGCAGGATCCCCATCTCGGGGAAATCCTGCAATAAGGCATTTGATTTACAGCTGAAGCAGCATCCGTAGAGTTTATTTCTGACCTATGACAATCGGAACATAACCTATTTTGTATTTTTCAGGAGGGCTGACAAGCAGGGCTTCATCAAAGGTGGCCAGTTCACCCTTGCTTTGCGGTGCCATATATTCCCGGTCGGTTGTCCAGTTGGTCTGAATCTTTTCGACAATAGCCTGAAGCTTTTTCTTTTGTTCCGGCGACCAGTTATACTGTTGCAGCGAAGGCTGGTCAATAAAACGATACCAGGCGTAAGTGACCTGTGAACCGTCGGCCAGGGTGACGGTTACCGGGTCTGATGCCGGGCCGGGACTCACCCATGCCCCGGAATCGGGCGATGTGTAAGGTTCTCCTTTTTCTGCCAGTTTAAATTCATGCTTAACCAATTCAGCGGGCACATCCTTTTCAGATACGGAAACCGGGTTCCCGCCATTGGTGGTCAGGTAATATTGGGGGAAAGTTCCGAACCCATTTTTGGTTTCATTCCATTTCATTCCAAAAATATTATCGGGGTAGATCTGCATGGAAAAAGCACTTTCGATGTTTTCCATTTTTTTATTATCCTGATCGAAATCAGGCATTCTCGTTTTCAGTTCGGACGGGTTCCAGGAGCCGTTTGTGTTGAAAGAACCATCACACGCGCCGCTTTGGTTGCGCCACTTTTTGAAGTCGTTGAACAGCGCATTTTTGGAATAATACGTCACGTTCTGAACCAGGTAAGTTCTGTCCTGTTCATCAACCGGAAAGCGTAAAGCGGGGATCTTGGTATAGACCGAATCTTCCGACTTTTTGTATTCCAGTTTGGGGACCGTATTGATCTCCATGGCCCCTCCTCCCATGGTACCCGGCCGGCAATCCATGGTATGCCCGATATCGGGGGAATAATTCTTTGCCACCTTGATCCAGGTCTCGGGTATGTAATACGCGACCGGTCCTTTGAAATTTCCGGAATTCAGAAACAGGGTCCAGCTTTGATCTCCCACGGGGATCTTTCCATCGTAATGCTCATCCATTAACGGAAGAGCCATCCAGGCATACCCCAGGAACTGTCCGTTGGGCTTTCCCTGGAAGGTCAGCCCATCGGGTGGAACCAGGATCCGGTTACTGATCTGTGCGATTCCCATTTTATCATCGGGAAGAGGTCTGCTGTGATAAAAAAATGACCAGCCCGGAGAGGCGACTTCATAGTCGTAGCAGCTGGGCACGCCGTTCATACTGAATTTAGGCGAGGCGTAGCGAAAATGGTTTCCCTGCCAGTAACCCAGACCCCCTTCAATGGTCTGAAAAACGCTCGACCATGAGGGGCCCCTTTTCTCCCAGCTTCGTGCCAGGGTTCCTTCCGGGCAAAGGGGAAAGTCGACATCCTTGTTGTCGGGCAGGATCCAGCAACCGGGAAGTCCGATCTGAAAGTCCGCCAAAGGTTTGTCTATTAAGGGCCAGACGGCTGAATAGAAACTCATGCCGTACCGGTATTCATCCGGAGGTTTGGGGGCCGAATAACTAATGTATCCGTGAAGCCCTTTTGATTCCTGGGTGATCCCAGTGTCTTGTCCTGCAGAATTGGAATCACCGGCGATTCCCCGATGGCAGGAATAGGAGAAGAAAACGGTGGCTGCAATAAGCCATAAATAGGTCTTCATTTTTTCAGGTTTTTGTAATAATTCAGATCTCTGTCATTATTTGATTCAACCGGTTTTCACCGGTATGGGTCAGAGGGTATTCTCATCTAAAATCCGGTTAACTCCCAGGTAGGTCAACCTTACGATCTCCACCATTTTATCCATATCGACGAATTCGAATTCATCGTCAGGCATATGGTAATCTTTGTGCAATCCGGTGAACAGGGATATGACAGGAATATCCTGCTCGGCAAAAGGCGTGAAATCACTTCCACCCCGGGGCCTTTCTTCCGATTTACAGGTCAACTGAAGATTGAAATGGTTTTGGGAATTGAGTTCGGTGAAAATTTTCTCAAAATCTTCATGTCCCCGGGTATAGACAAAAGACAGGTAGTGCCCGGTGCTGTCCTTTATGCTCGTCCGGCTGATCATATCCAGGTTCACATTGAGAACAATATGCAGGCTGTCGGGCAGGTTTTTCACGAAATATTTCGATCCCCATAATCCCTGCTCCTCCCCTGTCCATGCAGCGAAGATGATCGTTTTGGCAGGTTTGACCCCCTTTTCTTTAAAGGCCCGGGCCAGTGCCAGCATGCCAGCCGTTCCGGAGGCATTATCGTCGGCACCGTTGAAAATAAATCCGTTGTATTTCCCCACATGGTCATAATGCGCGCCGATCAGAACAGCTTCAGTGGGATTTTCCCCTTCGATATATCCCAGAACATTCCGGACTTTGATAACTTGCTGATCATTGAGGACTTTGAGATGAAAACGAAAACCATTCAACTCCTCCGGCTTAAATGAACCCAGTCTGAAATCCGGATTCACCATGTCATCCAGAACATCCCCCAGGAGTAAGGCGGCAAGTGACCGGTTTATCTGTATGACCGGCAGGGATGATTCTTCATCCTGATCCGGGAGCGTGAGCTTTTTCAGATAATAATCGTCTTGCCTGGCATCTCCCTCATAATAATCCTGATCATAGAAGAAAGGCAGATTGGAAGGATCGGTGCTGACGAGCGTTTCCATGGCGGGGTCGTACCGTACGACGGCTAATGCCCCATTGCGACCGGCGGTTTCGATTTTCTCCTTTTCAAGCCGACCGGGTGAACCGCTGCCGGCTGTAACCAGGGTTCGATAGTTTTCAGAAAGTGTATCCGTTGCTCCCGGAAAACCAGCCACGATAAAGACAATTTTACCCTTTACATTTGTCTTCAGGTAAGGATCCGTTTTCAGCTTTTCATTTTTCAGACCATACCCGAGGAATACGACAGGGGCATCTGTTTCCGACGTTCCTGAGATCCCCCTGATCCGGTAATCCACACCCTCAACGAGTTGTTTTTCCACACTGGAAAAGGAGGTCGTCCGGACAAATGAAAGTTCACAGCCCGGCTTCCTCTTACCGGTCAACATATCGAAATTCTGAAAATAACCGCGGTAGGATTCTGGTTGCCCGCCCTTCATCCGCCTTTCCCTGCTCATTTTTTCCATGGCCATATCTCCCATGGGCCGGATGCCGTATAATTTAAATAACCCGGCAATGTAATCGGAAGCAAGGTATGCTCCTTTGGTCCCCGCTTCCCGCCCTTCGGTCCAGTCTGATGATAAAAATTCCAGGGGGGCCTCCACCTTTTCCCTGGAAAGTGACAGTAGACCGGGATCGGAAGTCTGGGAGAATAAACATGATAAAAACATCAATGAAGATGTAAGCAGAAGGCAAAGTCTTTTCATGATTTTAGCTTAAAACAGGCTTTCAGATAAATTTATAGGACCAATTTACAAAATAATGGCCGTAATTAAATAAATATTTCCAAAATGTAATTAAAAAATATTTTTGACGTCCTGATCCCCTGTGGACATCTCCTTCTGATGTGTAAGCACAGAACTCCCGACCTTTATTTACGACTGCAAATTCGAATGATCACGCGATTTTATTTCATAAATCCTTTTCTTTCCGGTCACGAAAAAACGATTCGGGCGGACCAAGGTAGGAATCCCGGACCCCGCCGGTATCGATGACGATCTTGTCGATCACGACTCCCGGATCAACCATCCATACTTTAAAAACATGCGGTCCCTCCGTCTGAATGAAGTGCTTTGCCTTCATGGTCATCAGGTTGGCCATGACATCCCTGTCGCCGGGCTGGACGCTAAGGATCTGAGGTGTTTCATGATCAAAGGCAACGGCGATCCGACTGCCGTAATTCTTATTAATGGGCAAAGAAGGCGTACAACCTGGGGTACTTTCGTAACATCTTTGTTGACCCATTCCTGTAATATCTCGCGCTGATCGGAAATAACCTGCTCCAGAACCGGCACGGTGATCTCTTTTCCGGGTTCGTCATCCTGGCCCCTTTTACCAAGGGTATACATATTTTCAAAGCTGCCGTTTTCTTTGGCTCTTTTTTCCCAATACTTATAAATATGATCCCTGTTGGTGACGTAATTAAAGGGCTCGCCGGGATATTCCGCATCCCATTCAGCATGTCTCATATTGTTACGGAGCATGGGCTCGATATGCGATGAGCCCATGACAATCGCGAATGAATCGGCAACCAGCTTGTTGTTTTCGTAGGAATTGAACGGTTTGGTATCGAGATGCATGGCCGGCCACAGGAGGTTTGCCTTCAGCCGTAACAACAGTTCAAATATCTTTCCATAGGTGGTTGGTCCCAGTCCTTCACCTTCCCGGGGCGCCAGGGTATTCTCGGCCCATGGCCTTATTCCCCACATCTCATCATTGATAAAGATTCCCCTGTATTGCACCGAGGGGGATTTCATGAGAAACCGTCCCGATTTGATGATCAACTGATCATGTTTCCTGACAGGCACATCGGCAAAGTAATACCACGGAGAGACCCCGATCTGTTTTGAAATTTCCAGCAGTCCGTATGAGGTTCCCCGCCGGTCACTTCCGGCAACGACCAGGGCGCGGTCAATCCCTTTGAAAGGTTTATCGACCACCTGGATCAGGCAGCTTTCCCATTGACCTTTCATTCCCGAAACATCAATTTTATGTTTTGCCACCAGTTCCTTTATAAACCGGCTCTCTTCAATGGTTCCGGCAATGACACAATACCGTGAAACAGAACCAGCGTCATTTTTTACCTCGGGCCTTAACCCGGTTACCCGCTGAACATCGTCAGAAAACAACCCCGTCACAAGCACTACCGTTTTATTGTCTTTGGCATCAACCAGCACATCGGCTACAGATCCATCTTCAACCAAGGAAAAGTCATCCGGAGCACCCTTCTCAGTAACCATATGATCTATGGATGGCAAGGGCTGCCCGAATAAAGAACATGCACTAAAAAGAAATGCCAGGTAAAACGGATATCTTTTCATCGGATCATTGTTTAGGAAGGAAGTTCAATCGTTTCCTTCATCTTATGCATTATGCCTAACTTCCAAACCTTTGGCTTAAAGGCAGGAAGACCCGTATCCAATTTGACTTCATTAGCGAAAGACAAAATAAAGGAATCCCATTAATTTTACAAATGAAATTAAATCAGTAAAAGCAGGATACGTTCGCGAGCTGGATGGTGAAAATTCATCCGGAATGAAAAACGGGATTCCATTTGACGCCGGTCGGTCGGATAATTCTTCAGGTGCGGTGAATCCGGATCACAGATAAACACAGGAGAACCCGGTGCGGGGTTTGATGCCCCGGTTTTGGGCTACTCCGGAAAACAACAGAAATACCAATAGCGAAGGCGCTTCAAATGGATTTAATCTTTTTTGACTGCGGCAATTTCCTGAACCCCCGATTTTAGTCCGGGAGAAGAGACTTCCACTTTCACCGTTCCTGTTTTCCCGGTGCTTTGAAGGATCAACAAACATTTTCCGTTAAAAGCCTTTCGACTGTCGATCTTTGTGGATGATAAGTCCAGGGGATCTCCGTTATCCAAACCGATATTTTTTACCGGTCCATCGATCCTGAAAGAGACCATGTTGTTTGCCCAGGGAACAAAATTCTCGTCCTGATCCAAAATGTTAATTTCAAGATGAGCACAGCTCACACCATCGGCCAGGATTTGGCTTTTATCGGCAATGACCTGTATTTTTGCGGGTTCTGAGGCCGTTCTCACGATCTGTTCCGCCACCGCCTTACCTTTTATTTTTCCAATAGCCTTGAGTTCTCCCGGTGAATACGGAACATTCCATGCCAAATGCATCCTGTCTTTCATTGATTGTTGCCCCAAAGAGGTTCCATTCAGAAAAAGTTCAACGTCATCGCAGTTGGAATAACACCAAACAGGAATGACCATGCCTTCTTTGCCGGGCCACGTCCAATGGGGCAAAACGTGGACCATCGGATCTTTGGTCCACCGGCTTTGGTAAAAGTAATAGGTGTCTTTCGGGAAACCACATACATCAATGACGCCGAAGTTCCAAAAACGGGCAGGCCATCCATTGTTTGATTCCCCCAGGTAATCGAAGCCGGTCCAGCGGAATTCTCCCGATACAAAATCCAGGCTGTCGGTCCTTCTCCATGAGTCGCGGGCACTTAAACGGACACTGCAATTATCGTAAGAAGATGAATAATAGGGTGAAAACTCCGGGAAGACTTCTTCCGCGGTTAGATCCGGAACGGGTATCCCCTGCCGCAGAGCCCGCATCCAGGATTTCGTCCGGTACACACCGCGGGTCTGGAACGTATGCGGCACTTCGGTGGCGATGAATTTACGATTTGGATAAACGGCTTTATCCTTTTCATAAAAAATGGAACCTCCTCCCCCATTGTATCCGGCGACATCCAGCAAGTCCGAAAAACCAGTCTCATTGGCCAGGTTCATAAAGCAACAGCCGGCCGTTACTTCACGGGATGGATCCAGGGAATGGACCAATTCAAGCAGCGGCCTGAGCCTTTCCACACCCTCCGGATAACACTGGTCGGGAATTTCATTTCCCACACTCCACAGGAAAACAGAGGGATGATTCCGGTCCCTCAGAATAAAATCATGCAAGTCTTTTCTTGCCCAGTCTTCAAAATAAAGATGGTAGCCGTATTTAGCCTTGCCTTTGTTTTTGGTTTTTTGCCAGGGCCAGGAGGCTATCCATTCGTCGAATGCTTCATCCATGACTAAAAAACCCATACTGTCACACATATTGTAAAATTCAGGAGAGAACGGGTTATGCGAAGTTCGTATGGCGTTGCATCCCATTTTCTTCAGGATGACAAGCCGCCGGTGAAGCACATCATCCGGTACGGCAGCGCCGACGGGCCCTCCGTCGTGATGCATATTCACCCCTTTGATCTTAAGTCTTTTGCCATTGAGCCAAAACCCGGTCTCCGAATCAAAACGGGTACTGCGAATGCCAAACCGGGTGGAATACTGATCCAGGAGCTCATTGTCTTCATGTATTTCAGAGACCAGGGTATACTGGTTTGGAGAAACCGGCGACCACAAGGCCGGATTCTGGATGGTGATCTCCTGGCGGATCGTAAGGGTGTCAGCCTTATTCAAAAGGGTTTCATCGGTAGCTTCAGCCACTTTTTTACCTGATGGATCGTAGATCCCGGAAATTAATCTGACCTTTTTCCCGCTTTGGAAAGCAGGATGCCCGATGCGGGACTCAATGGTTATCGCGGTAGAACCCGGCGAAACATTTTGTGCGAACACGAAGGTCCCGTTTTCGATCACGGAGGTTTTGTTTTTGACCTCCAGCCACACATTCCGGTATATGCCGCTGCCGGTATACCATCTACTGTTGGGCTGCTCCGAATTATCGATGCGAACCTGCAGCTCGTTGCTTCCTTTTTTTAAATACGGCGTTAAGTCATAGGTAAACCCGATGTAGCCGTAAGGGCGTTTCCCAAGGTAATGGCCGTTGATCCATACCTCCGAATTCATATAGATCCCATCGAAGGTGATCCCGACCCATTTGCCCTTCCATCCGCTCTCGTAGCGGAAATCCTTGTTGTAAAATGCTGTTCCGCAGGTATAATAACCTCCCGACGAACCCGAGGGATTGTCTTTGGCAATGGGTTCTTCAATACTCCAGTCGTGCGGGATTTGAACGGCTTTCCAACCGGGATCATCCACACCAGGGCAACGGGTCAGGGTATCGGCAACCCTGATGAATTTCCATCCCCTGTTAAAATTCATCTTTCTGAGTGATGCAATGTCGCTCCGGGTTGTACAGCCGCTCATAATGAGGATCAGAGACAATAGGAGATTTACTGTTCGCGGCGAAGATTTTATTATGCGCATTGCAGACTTTATTTAAATGTAAAAGAATCGAAAATCAGGAGGAGTGCACCTCCCGTATATAAATCGAGTTGAGACATTGAAACAAGGCTGGTTTTCACCATCAATTCTGTGTTCCTGCGATCTCCAGAGTAAATTCCTTCGTTGCGGTATAGTCAAGCCAGATTATCAGGCTTTGCTCACTTCCGTTATCAACAATCCCACTTCGGAATGATCCCGGTTTCAGTATTTTACCGTTGATCCTGATCACCGGAGTTTCATGTCTCCAGTCAGAAATAACCAACGCCATATTTTTCACGGGATTTGATTTACCTGCCTCGACCCTGTATTGATATTGACCCTTGCAATCACCCGCTCTTCAATATAAGCTCTCTGTGATTTATCATAACGCAATTCGGAATGGTCATACCGGCTGACCAGGGGATGCTCATTCCATGATTCAGCGAGAAAGATCAAATCGTCAATGGATTTATCGGTCATACCATAAATCCCGTCCCACCAGCTTCTGGATCCGTTATCATGAATAACCGGATCCGAAACAGGGAAGGTAATGAAGTGAGCCGGGCGGTCGGTTGCAACGCAGCTTCTTCCGTCGCAAGGGGCCTGGCCAACCGGCCAGTGATTGTATTTACCGGGCCTTGGTATAATCGCGGATATCCTTATCCCTCAGTCCATTCATTTTATTCCCCTCTTCAAAGACAATGAACGGGTCATACACTGATTTGAAGTTATGCCGCTGAATATTAAAATCTTCAGGAGTCCAGATGCTTTTGGAAAAGTCCGGATTCTCGCGGAAGTAAAATTCCTTTTTTTCCCCTTGTTGATTGGCAACGGTTAACCATTGGTTTTCAAGAATATCTCCGCGCGTCTGGCCGGGTCCTGTAAAACCCAGCGATTCCTGGAATTGCCTGGGGAAGACCGAGGGATCCCGTTTTCCATTCCACATGCCGCACCGCGGTGGCATCCGGATAGATATAATAATATTCATCCACCCAGCAAGCCCATCCTGTTTTGGGATCTTCCCTCCAAAGGGAATTATGTGCGCTCACCGGTGCGTACCGCCAATGGACCACGATCCTTGCAGGTGTATTTTCAAGAATCCTTACATGGGAATACCGGCAATGCCTGTCCTGCATGTGTTCGTAACATCCCTCTTCATCATTCCAGGCTTCCACGCTCTGGTCGGCCATCCAGAAATCCTTTTCGGATATCCATGCCGGTGAATACCTCGAACCCCTCCAGAACACGAGCCGGAAGGAGAATTTTCAAAAGTGACCACGATATCCGGATGCTCACCCACGGGCCATAGCTGATCCCATTCTTTATAATATTTGAGATTCGTGTAGTAGGCACCAAATCTATTGCGGTCGGGAACAACAGGTAAATGCGTTTGGTGAGTGAACCATTTTCGGGCAATGAAAAAGGGACATCATAATCAAGATCTCCGGGGGCGAGGGCATAACCATATACCCTCATCCTGTCGATGGCGCCATCGATGGAATAGAAATAAGGCAGGGTACCATATTGCCTGTGGATATCGGAAGGTTTTACGGCTTCCGTGTTCATCCCGATGATCATTTCTGTTTCCGGTGTGTCCTCATAGGCCTTATGCACCGCGGTAAATCCCTTTTCTTTACCATCAATGTATAAATGGATACCATCGTTCGCCCTGAATACAGCAGCAACCTGTTGCCATTGAAAAAGTTTAAGGGAGAAATCATCCGGTGATGCATCGGTATAATTCACCTTCAATCCAGATATCCAGGCCCAATTGACCGCTTGGTCCGACCCCGAAATAAAATCCTCTCTTTCCCAAACTTGATTGGGAACCGGATGAAGATTTGGTCAGCAAAGGGGCCCAGTTCCAGGGATAAGCAGCCTGGGAGACCCAGGCTTCAATGGTGAATGATCCCGGGAATTTTTCACCGCCGTTGACCAAAATTGAGCTTGTGAACCCGTCTAATTTCAATGAATGGCCCCCATCGACCCCCGCAACCAGCTCAAAATTTCCTGTCACCGAGTCGGTTAATGAACTTCCTGTTTGCCAGACCCGCGAGTTTTCCGTTTTCTCAAAGTCCCATGAATAAAGAACCGTGTCCTGAGCGGTTATATTCAACGTCAATGAAAACAAGGCAATTGCGAACAGTTGATGTTTCATGTTTTTTTTATTTTATCTGGAATACCGTTTTGATACCTCTCATGTGTGGACTTCAAATCTCCTTTTAACCAGGATACGAAAGGAAGAAGTCCTTTTTTAATTTCTTCATCATCATTACTCCTGCACAGGATGTTTACCCTCGGTGAAAATGCACCACGCATACAACCGCGGCCTGAAGGCAAAGATCCCGGGTATTACAAACCGGATTCAGGCCGGGGAACAAAACCATCGTCGATCAATGCCGTGAATCCCAGCAAGGCGCCCCAGTGATAAAATTTGTCGCTCATTCCGGAATCATCACCCTGTCCCGTTTCTGCATTGTAGTTTTCGTAAATATGCCGTTCTCCAATCCAGGATTTCAAAAGGAGGTTTTTGGATTTTTCAACCATGTCTTTTTGTGCACCGGGCAGATCATAATTCCTGATCCCCAGGTAGACCAGGAAATCCATCGGCGCCCATATTCTTCCTCTCCAATAGGTGTTATCCTTAAAGGCCGGATCATTCCGGGCAATGGAAGGCATGATAAAATCACCCCAGAATTCTTCAGGATTGTAAAAATGCGCGTTGATCATCCGTTCGGCTTTCTCCTGACCGGGCACATTAGTCAGGAGCGGGTAGAAAAGTGTGGGGGATAACCGGTAACTGAATTGTCGGCTGATCAGATCCTTATTCAGATAAAGGCCAAAATCATCGTTCCAGAGAGTCTCAAGTTTCTCCGAATACTTGTCTGCCCGGATGTTGAGTTCTTTCTCTATTGCAGTTTTGCCAAGTACTTTAGCGATATCAGCCAGACTCCGGCAATCGAAAATGTACAGGCTCATCAAACCCACATCGGCCTGCATCAAAAGATGTTTCGTTGAATCAAAGACGGCACTGTCCCACATCGGTGAATTATCCAGGCCCGATTCCCATTTCGCACCTTTTTTGGTCCCGATCCCCCTGATCAAAAACTCGGGTATATTGCCATATTTATAGGGATCGGAGCCCCAGCACAGGTAACCGTCTTCGTCGCGGTTCGCCGCCCACCATCGATTCCAGGTCAGCAATTTTTCGAATTCTTCCTGAAGGAACCATTTTTCCCTGTACTTCTTATAGATCTCTTTTACGATGAAAGCTCCCACGGGTGGTTCCGAACGGTCTTCGCTGGTTCCGCGCGATGAAGCATAATTGGGAACCAGTCCCCTGCCGGTGATCTCGTTTGTCATGGCAATGGCATTGGCATAGGCCAGATCTTTATTATCCAGGGAGAGCATATAGGCCGCAAAATAGGTATCCCATTCGAACAGCACCCAGCCTTCCCAGCCAACATTCCAGGTCCGGCTTACCGGGGTGATGACCCGGTTATGGGTGGGTTCATAAATATTGTCCCATGCCAGAACCGTCTGCATGGCATTGTCCAGTTCCGAATCTTCTTTATACCTGGCCTTGACGGATGTGAAACTTATTTTCGAATCATTGATCATTTTTTTGAGACCCGACACCGATATGGATGCATCTGAAGTCAAGGCAATTATTTCATTATTCAACGAGGACCTGATCTTCCCGCCCGAGGACGTGAAACGCCCCTTAACGGGCCGGATCATCAACTCTCTGGTTGGTGTGATCACCCTGATCTTGTTATCGTTGATGGAAATTTCACCTTTCCTGTTCCACAGCATTTCCGGTTCAACGAAAAGCTCATCGCCGGTTGAATGCCGGACCGGTGTGATTAACACATACAGCTGATCATTTTTAGCAGCACTCTGAACCCGAAGGCTGATACCCTGCCACTCCACGCTCAGTTCTGTATAGGACCCATCGTAGGCATGTGGTCCGGGAATGATGTGCTCACGGGAGCCGTAATTACTTCTGCCGATCAATGCTTCCTTCAGGGTGTCTCCGGATGCGTGATTGACCAGCTGCAGTTGGATGGCAAAGCCTTCGGGCAGCAATACCTGTGACAAAACGCTTCTGGTATCCCAGGTATTCCAACCCCGGCAAAGCCTGGCATTTAACGCGTCCACTTCATTTCCCGAATACGCATTGATGTTGTCCTGGGCCTGACCGTAATTCACTGAAAAGGAAAACATGACAAGGAAACCGATCAGAAATTCAATTTTTATTTTTATCATATTCTTTTTCATTCTGGAAACAGCATTCAATCCATTCAAAATAGCACTGCCTGATCATTTCCGGTTTACACAGGTTTAAAATATTCAATATCAATGTGCTCATCCTCTGGTCTGACTCCTTTTTGGTCAAGCCGGTTCATTCAACTCAAGTCCGGCAACCCCCATGCGGTTTTATTCACCTCTTTCTGTAAAGACCAATTTTGCTTTACCCGTCAAGCCCGATTTGAGCAAGGGACCGTCAGCCCTGAACTTGTTTTTGATATTGGTATGAGTATATTGTTTTCCCTCAGGGTTTTGCAGATCTCCCACGATCCGGTTGTTCCATGTATTGATGACCCGGACGGTCAGATGATTTGATCCGGCTTTCAGGTATTTGGTAATATCGGCTTCATAGGGAGGAGTCCACACGATCCCGCAATCCCGGCCATTCACGAAAACCCGGGCCATCTCCTGAATGTCATCAAAAACAACAAAGGCGTTGGTCCCTTTTGTCATTTCGTCCCTGCCGATTGCAAAGTCCTTTTCATAGGTTGCCGGACCGGAATAATATTTCATTCCCTCATTACTGACGTCCGTCCAGCTCACCAGGCTGTCCATATGGAAGGATGAAGGTCCGCCCATGGCCGTATCGAATTTCACATCCCAATTGGAACTGATATCTACCGTTTTCTCTTTCTCCCCGGCTTCAGGGCGATGGAATCCGTATTGCAGGTCGTAACTTAAACCCGCATCATTCTTCCCTGCGGATTTGTTGCTGAACACCACAAATCTGGAAGACAGAGGATCCATCACAAAATCGATCTTTATTCCGTTCCCAACCCTGGTGAAGTTCACCTTTCGCTGGATCAACCCGGTGCCGGCATCCCATAATTCCGGAACCATTTCCTCGCCTACCCTGAAGACACAGCTGACTTTTTCCGCTTCAGGCTTGCTGTTGGAGACAAAATAGATGTCTTCATCTGCCGTCTTGCGATGGATAAAATCGATGTGCTGATCGGAATTATCGGTCCCGGCGACTTCCATATCCGGAGGAATGTTCAGTTCGTCCAGAACCTGCCTGACCGTCTTTCCCCAGTAGATGGTCCCTTTTCCGTAACGGTGGGAAAGGATCGTCTTCCCGTCGCAGTCGCCCCACATCTTCCCGGCAATGCTCCGGACCTCGATGTCGCATTCCGGATAATTTTTCAATGAGGTGGTCCTTTCGGGTTTTGGACCGATGAGGATGGCTCCCTGATAAACCAGGGTATCCAGCCGCTTTAATACGGCCAGGGAGATGTCTTCCCGGTCGGGGATCAGCATCATTTTATAGCTCTGACCCGAGGGCAGGACGAACTGACCGTTTTCAACCCGGAGCCGGGAGGTGATGATATCCTCATTCATGTCATCGTATTTGTAACCCGGCAATTTCCCGGGATTCACCGGTTTGGGCAGTCCGCAATGCAGGCAGTGGTTATCATCATACAGGGGCGTGATGTTCGGGTCGATCCGGTCGGGAGGAACCAGGTTCGGCGCCTGGTCTCCATAATACAGACATACATCACCCACGAAATTCCCCTGACGGAGCATATACGAGCACCGGCTGATATAATCCATGAACGGGCGGGCCATTTCCCACCAGGTTGTGTTAACGTTGAGATGTTCACCGGCATGATAGCAGAAACCGGGTTTGCCGGCGATCTCCGGGTTATGGGCGAAGGTATGGAAAACCACCTGGTTCAGACCGGCGCAAAAGGCGATATCGATCAACTGTTTAAAATCGGTGGGGCCCTGCTGCCAGTTCTGCCACCCGGTGAGCGACTCGGCGGCCACAATTTTTTTACCATAGATATGGGCGGCGCTGGCGGCCTCTTTGGTCACCCAGAACTGCTTCCTGTTCCAGAACTCGCCCATCGGAACGTTGGAATTCCCCAGTGCCTTTAACGGATCAACCCGGGGAGCTCCGCCGTGGCCCGCCTCAATGAACATATCGATGCCATGTGGGTTTGCCAAATCCACCGACTGAGCATAATGATTTTCGATGATCATGTCGCTCACAAGCCGGCTGTAGTCGCCCCGGAAACGTTCATCCTTTATCGTGTCGAGACTCGCATACCCTTGCAGCAAAGGAAGATAAGGCACAGGGTCATATCCATAGCGGGTTTTAAATGCCTGAATAAAACCGGGGGTCCAGTCTTTGGCCTCCCAGACTTCATAGCTGTCAAGCATCATGAATTTCAGATGATTTTCCGGGCGTGTTTATTCCATTCAGCCTGGCAAACAGGGTATCAAAGTCATCCCGGGTTGCCTGCCTGCTCAGGTGATCGATAATGAGTCCATCGGAGTTGGGGCTGGGACAGGCCAGTTTCTGACCGGTATTGCACATGAAAAAAGAGAGGACTTCCCATGTCCCTTCAGGTACGTTCCAGGTTATTGTCTTATTATCCGGGGTGAATTCGTCCAGGCGGACCACCTTATCTGCCGAATAATCGATCTTCTTGTTTTTATGATAAGGAACAGCGATGGTCGTTAGTAATGAATATGTTTTGACCTCGCCACTTTGGGTTTCGGGGGCATCAATCGTGATGGTGGCCTTCAACGGACCCTTTCACGACCCGGCTGGTACTCAGCAGCTGCTTGCTGGCATCTGTCTCTCCCACCCATGACCCTCCGGCATTCCAGCTGCTGGAGGCTACCATTCCGAGATCCAGGCCCAGTTTTTTGCTCGTTTTTAAGGCAAGGGAGATGTAAGTCAACGATGTATCCGAGAGAAATGAAGGTCCTGCCGGGATCATTTTATGCGGATCCGACAGTGCGCCGATATCCCAGATGATGGCGCCCCTCATCCCTTTATCCTTCATTTGTTCCAGCTCATAAACCATTCTGGAAGTATCCACAAAATCATTGAGCCAGGGCCATAAGGCAAGGGGCCGGTATTCATTTGATGGATTTGAAAAAATATCGTCAGATAAATCCGTCTCACCTGTCTTGCATTGGATCATCATCCCTGAAATGACAGACAGGAAAAGAAGCATCTTGATCGTTCGGAAAAAGGGTTTCATAAATCAAAAGTAAATTAGGATATAAACATCTGTTATATAAGAGCTTAAGCTTTCATCCCAGGATCATTTTCAGAGCAATTCCGTGTCATCTGCATATTCCGGGAATGGAAGGCTGAATTGATTGGGCACCTATTCCATGAATTTAACCAAATAGCTCACTGCACCCGGCACCGGATGAATGAAATACATTCCCTTCTTAAATTCTCCTCCCGCCGGTCCCAAATCTTTGCGTTCCATATCAAGGGCCATGACAGAACGAGGCTTTTTATTGAGCGTCACTGCAAATTGATCTGCACGATATGGAATGATTTCACGTGAACCATCATCGTTTTTCAGAATGATCAGCTGTCCGTCGGTTGCTCCCATGGAAGTTTCGAACCACTCCCCTCTGCCGTCAATAAAGTCGTAAGCAGGAGATTTCACAAAATCCCTTCTTTTTCCCCTTTTGAAGCGCACTGAAAACTTCCAGCTTCCCGTCCGGTAATTTTGCATAATACCCTGAAGGGGGTAAAACGGCATTTGGCGTATTCCAGCATTCTTCTTTGCTTCCATTCACCCCATATTTCAAGTCCGTTATCATAATCCAGTTTTAACTGTGAACGGTGGACGGCAATGGTAGCAACAGCAGCGGAAACATCCAGTAATTCTCCTTTCTGTTTGGTTAGCGGGTTCTATTGGCTTTGTATGTGTAATGTGGTTTATATGGAGGAAAGCTTGTAGGATATTGTCCCAAATGATTTCCTCGTTGGAGCGCTTAATGGAAGAAGAACCGTCACTTGCATCGACGGTCCAGTTGGCGGGGCTCTCAAAATCGATCAGGGGTACATGGTCATCTTCATACCGGCCGGCCCAGTCAAGTTCGTATGGCCGCTGTCCTTTATACCGGTCTTCCTGTCCGCGGACAGGCTGGAATGAATGACACAGCAGTACGATCAGGATCAGCAAACCAGGATCATATGGATGGTGCGGTAAATATCTCCTCATCATGATTTTAATTCCTTTCATGGTCAATCACTCCATATTCGATGAAACAGCTTCTACAGATTAACCGGTCGATTATCTTTAATGGATGTTACCGGGTTGCCGCGAGAAGCGATCCTGTCAGACAAATCTCACGGACCATTTTACTTCTTTGTTTTCAGGACGTTCCAGGGTGAGTCGCAACAAGCCGTCCGTTCCGCCGGACAGACTCCGTTTTGTATCCGGATCATCACAGGAACAATCCTGTCCTTTATATCCGTTGGTTGCAAAAGTGATGATATACGGATCATCGCCAATGACCTGACTGGACCCGGTTAATGTTTTGGTCAGCGGATCCCAGTGTATGGCGCCCATGTCCAGGTATCCCTGCATGATATGGCGATCGGTTGAGATGACCTGCGGAATGTCGAGGGCTTCTCTTACCGATATCATACGCGCCTCACCCGGCCGCAACTCCTGAACAAGTCGATCGGTACCTTTCATTTTCCCGAGGAAGGAATCGTTCCAGAAATCGTATGCATAATATGCTTTTTTGTCATCCAGGCCCAGAGATCCTTCCACGGGCTCACCTGAGATCTGGATGCTGATTTTCCTTCCCTTATCCGCATCGGGATTATAGAAGGTTACCTGGTGCCATTCAGGGTCCACTTCAAAATCATAAACCATAGGCGTAGGTGAAACAAAGGCATCCGCAGGTCTTGCACTTTTCTTTTCCGTGTGATAGGGAAAGGTCCGGGAAAGATCCCACATGGTCTCGGGCGAAAACTGGGAAAAGCTGTTGGCCAGAAGCAATCGTCCGGAAACCACATAAGCCATGGTCAGTACCGCCCTCACCATGTCCCGGTTATCCTGCAAGCGGGCGATATTTTTGGAATCCGTGTCCTGGTTGATCAGTACGCGGTTTTTATACCACCGAAGTCCGCACCGCGTAACCGTGGTATTGTCCATCACGTCGGTATCATTCTCCGTCCGCATGGAGGCAACAAGACCGATCGTAATGTCACTTCCCCGGATCATGTTGCGTTCATGGACATAGGCGCCTGGTCCCAGGCCATCAGCGGCATAACTGAAGATGTTCCGGTATGCCGCTGCGGTGGTGGAGTAGTGATCCTCCAAACCTCCATCTTCAGCCCATCCCGAGGAAGGGTAATCGAACATTAGACCTTTGATATTCCCTTTTTTCAGGTTCCGGTATACTTCAGTCAAATGGTCGAGAAATTCCGGATCGGTGTAGTCGTACCCCCAAACGACGGACCCGTTGCGGACCCAGGTATTCTTCCATGAAGTGAATATTTCACCATGGATGTCCTTTACTCCGTCTTTCCAGGCATATGTTTTATTGAACAGCATATGCCCGGGGAATTCTTTTGCATAATCCTCCGAACGGTAACTGGTCTGAAAATACGTGAGGGGTATCCCGCCCAGTTCGGTTACCGCCCTGCCCCATTTTTCGGAAGTTTCATAGGGTTCTAAATATCTTCCGTGCTTACCATTATCCACGGCATGTTTTGCCACTTCCCGCTGCCAGTGTTCATCATCCCACCATCCCTGCTGATTATCGGGCATATAGGAATCGGGAACCAGTCTAACCGCAGCCCTGGAATACCGCAGGAATCCGGAATCTTTAATTATTTGCATTTCCTTTACCGCACCCGGGGTTGAATTCTCGGCACCGTTGTTTCCGTACTCTGTGTTTTCAGCATACCAAAGGCAGACAGAAGGAAAATCATACATACTCAGTTCAATGCCTTGTGCGGTGCTAACCCTCATTCCGTAATCTTCGAGCGCCACAAACGGATCCCTGCTCACCATATCGATGTAAAAATGATCCGAAGGTCTGTATTCCGTTCCCGGATCCACCCTCTTCCCCACCGGATCCTTTGCGAAAAGATTGGCCGAATAGCTTACCCTCGGCCTTTTGCAATCTTTTACCTGGGTCAGGACTCCCGGAAGCAAAGCCTTCCCTGCACCATCCCTTAACCAGATTTCACTCAGGTATACATTCTCATCTTTCTCAGTCCCGGCTCCTTTTGTAACAACAATTTTAAAAGAACCTGCACGGATTGCCTCAGCAGGCAGGGTAAGTTCAACCTGTTCGGCATCGTCCTTCTTATTCCCGTCGAACCGGGGAAGAACATGGTCCGTGATCAGCGGAATCCGGTTAAGCCGGCCACCGGAGGAATATTCAATCAGGACTGACTGGTGATTATCCTCGTGATCTCCATGCCAGTATCCGTTCCACCATGAGAATCCAAGGGTATATTTTTTCAGGGGATCCATATTTTCTGCGACAATGATGATCTCCCCCGGGGATTTCACGGAGGTCGCCAATTCGTCGCACCGGAATTCGCGGTAGTGCCATTCCTGCATATCTTCGCCCTTTTCCAGCCGGAGGATCTCTTTATGATCTTTTTGGTCGGATTTATCAGAGGGCAGATCAAGATAGCAAAGCAAACTGCTTTTCCCGTCCGATCCCTTCTCCAGCTCGGTTCTTCTGGCTTGTTCAATGAAGGCGAATTTATCGAAATCGGTGTAGGTCAGTCCCCCGAGAACTGCAATTTCCCGTTGGTTTTGATTCGTGAAGGTAAGCAGGATATTATTTCGCGATTTGAGAGCATTGCTCCGGGTCAGCGGTGAATACATCCTTTCGCCGTATTCGAGGGGTTCTCCGCCGCTAAATCCGTCGATCATTGCAAAATTTTCCGAAACATCCGTTCCCGGATACAATTTTCCGCCCGAAACTGCTGATATCTCTTTAATCTGTATGCTCTTATCCGAAGTATTGGAAATACCTCCAGCAACTTTCAGAAAACCATAATTGTGGTAAAGCATGAAAGAAAAGAAGATCACGGGACCCTTTTCCTTTTCAAGGGTGATATCCAGAGCCATTCCCTCTCCGAGGGCATCGCTGATTTCATGATTTTTCCATGTCCTCCGGAAATCCTGATCATCAGAACTCCAGTCATTGATTCTCATTTTCGCCTCAGCCAGGCATATCCTTCCCGATGATTTCGCGGTTATGGAATAGGTCCCGGTTGAACGGTCAAAAACAAGAGCCGTGTATTCGTTTTCCAGGGTTACCAGGCTTCCGGAGGCAGAAACGGTTGCTTTCCCGGAATTCCGGTCCGGCACAATCCTTTTCCTTGCAGGCATCGCTATTAAGGGATACCTGGAAGAAATGATTCCGGCTGCTGATACCAGCCCGGTTGTCTTTAAAAATTTACGTCTTTTCACAGCTTTTGAGTTTTACAATGATAATAAGATCTCATGTGGACAGGCCTGCATCTTTATTTTGCTTTTAAGGATGTGCCGGCATGTGGGCATCGTAAAGCCTTTATTCACCATTCAATGTGGTTTAGTTTATCTCAATTAATAATAAATTGTAATTGTACCGGGAGATTTCTCAGTCGTTTCTCTCCTTCGAAATGACAGGCGATAGTCGCTGTAACGGGGGGGGTATCTGGAAGGGAGGATGTATTCCATGAGCCGCGTCCTGAAAGGCGTGGCTCATGGAATACATCCTCCCTTCCAGATACCCCCCTTCAAAAAGATGCGATGCTGTCATTTCGAAGGAGCGGGAGCGACTGAGAAATCTCCATGATAACGCAGAATACTTGTCTTTTGATGGCAAGGCCCATGGAATGCATCTCCCTTTCCCTCTGCACCTATCAAAAGGATCCTTTGTTGTCATAAGTAAGGAGAGAACCGACTGAGAAATCTCATTTTTATAACAAAAAGACATTGATTCGCCATTCATGATATTGCATTTTCTCAAGGTCATTATTCCACTACTCACAACAGTGATGGTATTTTTTTTCCGGGGTATAAACCCGTATAATGTTACCGGGAGTTGTCGTATACATGATACCGTTTTTCCCGAAATCCAGTCCGAATTCATCGAGGTAATACTGCGTTGGTTGAATAACGGGATCTCCGATCTCTTTTAATTTTTTTGCCAGGAGCCTGTCCATCTTACCCTGAAGTTTCACCGACTCCGGCTTATCGATCAGGTTGTTCATCTGATAAGGATCTGCTGTATCGTCAAATAACCTGATGGCTTTTTCAGGGGTTTTAACATAGGTGTAGTTCATGGTCTTTATGGCCCTGTATTCAGAAAATTTTGTCAGTCCATTCGGGTAAACACTCATGAAGATCACCGCCCGGTCTTTTTGGTTTTCCGGATTGCGGACAATGGAAGAAATATCCTCCCCTTCCAGACATTCAGGGATCCCAATGTTGGATAATGCCAGCATGGTTGGCAGGATATCGGGCGTGTTGAACGGTGTGAAGTTTTCTTTGCCGGCGTGATCACCAATACCGGGATAACGGATGAGAAAAGGAACGTTGGCCGCTTCGTCCCACGCAACTTGTTTTTCCCTTGGTACAACTCCGTGGGACCCCATCATCTCCCCGTGATCAGAAGTAAAAATGATGATGGAATTGTCGAAAAGACCAAGATCCCTGATTTTATCAAGCAATCTTCCCACGGCTTCATCCGTAGCGGTACAATGTGCATAATAATATTGCATTTGCTGCCGTAATCCGGGCATATCAGGGTCGGGTACATTTTTCCTGAACACCAGTCCGGACTGTGGATACATGTTCTGATATTTCTCAGGTGCCTGATCTTTCGCAAAATGGGGGGTCGCAAACGAAATGAACAGCAAAAACGGATCTTTATTCTCCGACCGTTGATCGAGATACTTCTCTACATCTTTCTCAATGGCAAAGGGCGAATACTCCGGCCAGTATTTGATGGTAAAATCGTCGTTCTCATAATAGGGCATTTTGTTGTAATCATGAGAACATTCCGAAGCTTTCCAGTAATCAAATCCCTGCCTGCGGTAGGGTTGTACGTTATTGAGACGTCCATGCCCGTCGAGGTGCCATTTCCCGTAATAAGCCGTTGTATAGCCGGCATCCTTATAAATCTCGGCCATGCACAATTCCTTTTCGGGAAGGTACAGGTCGTTATAAAACATGCCGGTCGAGGTAGGATAACGGCCGGTCATCAGGGACGCCCGGTAAGGGGTGCATACCGGACAGACCGACATGCAATTCCGGAAGATCACGGACTCGCGGGAAAATTCATCTATATTGGGGGTTTTAACCTGATCGTTACCGGCATATCCAAAGGCACTGGAACGCCACTGGTCAGTGAGAACAAAGATGACATTCGGTTTATCCTGCGCCGATAACTCCATACCTGCACATACTAAAGCAACGCTTATTACCTGCGTTTTCAGACTTCGAAATGAATGAAATAGATTCATACCGATAGAATCAGATGTGTTGTTCATACGCTTCAGACGATTTACTTCAGTTTTATGCAGGCTGAACAAGGTGATAATCTGTATCCTAAAAACCCATGTCTTATTAATTGCAAAATAAAAATATATTAGCAATTATAATAGGATGTTTCCATTTATTTTTAAATTTAATTAGACTGCATCTGATTTTATCCTGTTCTTCAGTAATTTGAAGATTATATCCTGAAATTCAAAAAATATTATTTTTTATTTTCTATTTGAAATTATATAAAAGATTTGCCTTAGGATCCCTCCTTCAAAAGGGTGAACTACCTAGGCAATGGAAATGGTATGAAGAGACTCCGGTCCCAGGAAGGCCGGACCAGCCGGGATCATTTTTGAGGGATCCGACAAGGCGCCGACATCCCAAATGAAAGCTCCCCGCATACCTTTTTCTTTCATTTGTTCAAGCTCATAGATCATCTTCGTGGTATCCACGAAGCCGTTCAGCCAGGGCCAAAAAGCCATAGGGCGGTATTCCGTGGGAGGATTTTTAAAGAGATCTCCGGAAATTTTATCCTCACCCTTCCTGCACCGGATCATGAATAATGACATGACCGTCAGAAGAGTCAGAAGCCTGATTGCTGCTGAATGGCGGCATCATCGGTTTATCTTTCATCTGTATGTTCATCCTTTCAAGAAAGTGCTTTTTTATAAACAGGTGATCACAATTTATCCTTCCAACAACCTATTGCATCGGGGAGCTCACCGGGAGTATGGGATTTGTGGTTATAAATTTTCAATTTTTTGAATTTTTTGCCGGCACTAAATACATGGAAACAACGGGAGCCAGTGCCTTAAATATCAGAACGTCTCCCATCAAGGTTCGGATGCAGGTAATCGGGCATCAGATCTCCTCTAACGGAACCTTCTTCATCCAGGAATAAATAGCCCAGATCAAAATAGTGAATTTTGCTGTCTTTCTCCGGAAACCCTGAGATGATCCTATTGGTTGCCTTATTGAGTTCATCCCTGTGATTCGGCTTATATCCGTAAGGCAGGATGCCCAGCAGGATGATTTCGGTTTCCGGTAATTTTTCCCTGATGATCGAACAGATCTTCCAAATTCCGTCAGACAATTCTTCAGGAGTGCTCACCTCCAGATAATGGTTTCCATCGGTATTGTTTGTCCCAATAAGAAGGACAGCCACTTTGGGATGTATACCTTCCAGGCAACCGTTTTCCAACCTCCAGATCACGTTTTCCGTTCTGTCACCTGAAATTCCCATGTTCACTGCATCCAGATCATCAAGATACAGATCCCATAAAATTTTCCGGTCGGGATCATCCAGAGCATGGGTGATGGAATTCCCGATCAAAATGAGCTTTGGATCAGAAGTTCTGACTTTTTCGAGAATATGCTCATGGCGTTCGCGCCAGCCCTTGTTATCGAGATGATGAGCAGGGATAACAGCGGAATTGGGTCTTTGCGCGCTTGCGGAGATAAACAGGATGATCAGCGATAAAATAAGTGTGGTACTTTTCATGGGATCAGGATTAATGGGACATGGTTTGAAAAACTATCGGTTAATTTTTTCCGGGAATTAAATGTTCAAACGGACCGGCGTTAAAAGATCAGACACAGATTTGTTGCATTAAAATATCCACGTAAACCTGTTCCCCCGATGGCCGCTATCGTTTAATTCGTGTAAAACTCTTCCATATCAGTCAGTCAGTAAGAACCATACTCCTGCAACGTTTCCCACCATGCCATAATGTTTTCAGGAGGAACGCCGTATTGAATCACATGAACCGGCGCAAAAATGAAACCTCCCCCAGGTGCCAGGTCTTCAATCCGTCTTTTGGTTTCGCTGCGAACCTGCTGCGGTGTTCCATATGGAAGAACAAATTGGGTGTCGCAACTTCCTCCCCAAACCGTTAAATCCTTTCCAAATTCTCTTTTAAATTTTTGAGTATCCATCCCTTTGCAATTCACCTGAAAGGGATTAATAATATCAACTCCGGCCTCAATAAGTAAAGGGAACGTCTCCATGACAGCTCCGTCGTTATGGAAAAAAATATAAATTTTTGATTTTGCTTTCTTTTTGATGAACTCAAAGAGGCGTTTGTGGTAAGGCCAAATCAATTCCTTGTATAAGCTTAAATCAACCAACAGGCTTTCCTGAGTTCCCAAATCATCAGCGCAGGAAGCGACCAAAACATTCTCACCCACTGCCTCCAGGGCGCGTTCCCAGTATTGCATTTTCACTTCCAGTATTTTTTCCATAATGGCCTCGCAAACCCCGGGATTCAAATACATATCCATCATGAATTTTTCATATCCTGTCATCCACATGGCGTGTTCCCACATGCCTGAACTCATTCGGCCCAGGACATATGCCTGTTTTTCAGTAAAAACAATCCTGTCAGCGTCCTCTTTCATTTTTTCATACCTTACAGAATTCAGGGCGTTTGGCCATGGATATTTTTCCACATCTGAAATGGTTTCAACGTGGGCAAGAGGGCTTATATGCAAATCGTAATAATGTCCGTTTGGAGGCATTCTCCAATGCATACCCCATTCATCTTCAATAAAATGACTTCCATTATCATAACCCAGATCTTTTAACCTGCTTTCAGGAGGGACCTGGGGTCCAACATTTTTCACATCCACTTTCAAATAATCAATGACATCTTCTCCGGTATCGGCCATTTGGGTAATGGTATCTTTCACATTGGCCGGTCCTTCCATTCCCAAATATTTTCTGAGCTCTGTCAAGGCTTTGACGTTGATACCGGAAACCATCGTTCCCCCCAAATCAAAGGGGATTTTATCCGGTTCGCCGTGCTCCAGGGTCGTTTTTACTCTTTCGAAACTTGTCATCTCCATAATTATGCTATTTCACTGGTGTCCGGTTGAAAAAATGCCAATGATGCGGTAAGTGCTCCCGGCGGTTCGGTTGGCGGCCGTCGCGCCATGCCCGTAAAACACAAATCGTACGCACTTCTATTCTGCTGCCGTTTTTTCTCCCTTTGCGAGATCCAATATGATCCTGTTGCCATCCGGAATGATCTTTAAACCGGAAGGGTCCTCAACGATCTTCCCTTTGATTGCATGAACCGAATAAGGATGACCCCGGTAATTATAGTTAATTGATTCAGGATCTGTTGATTCTAGTGGTATTTTTATATCGTGGTCATAGTTCAGCTTTAGAAAGCAATGCTGCAGATCACCTCCTTTGAAGTGAATCATAATCGATGACTCATCCAGGTTCATGATAATTTTTCCTTCGGGTGAATGCACCGGCCAGGTGATGTTCAGTTTCCCCCGTTGGCTGTCGTCAACCACCGGATCGTCACCGGCGACCTGAACGAGACTGTCATTCTTGCTGAAGACAAACCGCAATCCGGCGACGGTATTGGCTGAACTCCACATAAAACCATCCACAACGGGAAGGGTATAAAAATAGCAGCTGGTCGTGGTTCCTTTTTCATTCAGGTAATCAGACTGAACGTTTTCATCAAACATATGGATATCCCTGAAACGTAACGTCCCTTTTTCCCAAAGGAGATTTGCCCGGTAAAACCGCGAATTAAACCAGACGGTTTTCTGGTTTTTATCCGAATAGTCCTGCAATGCCGTCACTGAAGTTGCCGGGGTTACCTTGAAGTTTTTCTGAAACCACTCGCCGGTTTCCCCCAGGTTCTCCACCTCAATTTTCCCTTCATTTTTCAATTTGGCGATCAAGGGTAATTGGATTTCGAATCCTTTTTTCATTCTTTTCCACGTAAATGAATTTTCCTGCCCGGCCTGAACATAGCCAAAGGCCATTGACGGGCCCTTCAAAAACTGCTCGAAATACCAGTTCACCCAGGTTGAGTCGCCACCTCCATGGGTATAGACAGGTTCCAGGGAGACCACATGCTGGTTTTCAGTGCCCAGTCCGCTATCGTATTGATGGATCGGATCACTGCCCAGCATCCGGAACACCGGGACCTGGATTTGATTTTCCTGATGCTGCGCTGGCATATAGGCGTTTTTCCTGCTCGGGTAATAGGCCTGATTCCAATACCCTCCCCAGAGCGTATAACCGTCCGTCCCGACCTGGTCTTTGCAGTTGCAGGAAGCAACGATGCCATATTTTTCCACCATATACTCAAGGGTATGTGCGTCAATAAACCAGGAACCAACGGACTTCGGATAATGTCCAAATACTTTTTTAAAATCCTTCATGTAGGTATCCACCAGCTTCTCCCGCTCTTCAGGGGTATACCCGGTTGAAAAACCGACATCCGCATTCCAGTCCCACGGATATCTTCCCCGCCATTTCATGCCACTGTTCTCCACCAGCGGCTGAGGTATTTCCCACCAGGCGCCGATCTCGAACTGAGCGGCCGGCAATGCCCTGAGCAGCTTCTGATACCTCGGATCAATGAGCGCATCGTACTGCAGAAGAAAAGTGGCCGGCAGATCGTATTTTTGGATCTCAGCGATCTGACTGACGACCGTCTGATACAACACATCTTCAGTGATCCAGTCGATACGCGGCTCACACTCCCTGATGAAATTGACGATGTTAACGATACGCGGGGATTCCTGCTCTTTCTTTTCAGCTGCTTCTCCTGAACTCTGAGAACAAGAGACGGTGGAAAAGAGAAAAACAGTAAAGATTAGTAAATTGAAGCATCTCATACTTATCCGGATCATATTATCCATGGTTTAAAATTTTGTTTATGATGATGCAAGGTAACACTTTCGACAGCCCCAATCATATACTTCACCGGTAAGATGGTCCCTGCCATAATCCAGAAAACCAGTCGGCCTTATGATTCCCCGGTAAGGATCGTACTCGCCAAAATATGCATTATCAGAATAATCCTTTCGATGACCAGCCAGAATTCTGTTTCAGATTTTCATTCAATGTCAATTCATTGCTTGGAAGAGCCATCCGGTAGCTTTTGGACGATTCAAATCCCCATCCTCCATTTGGACTTCTAAGCGACGTTGCGTGATGCTCTGGATATCCTGATCCTAAATCAGAATTTCGCATCATGACCCGTCTGAGTCGCTTCGACTCTTTGTTCCTTCATAAATTCCTGTATAGCCCCTGTTTTGTTCCTGTTCGTAAAAGCCTCAAGAGCCGGGTCGTGGTATTTTTTCATGGCTTCGATCATCCTGTTCCTGTAGGTTTGAATCTCAGCGGCGTATTCTGGATCGTTGATCAGATTATGCAGCCCGTTGGGATCATTCCTGTAATCATAGAATTCTTCCGGCACCCGGTGCAGGTAGAGTTCCACCCTTGCGGCAATACGGGGGTCGGTTTTAGCGGCTTCCTTCATCGCCTTCCAGGTGAGGCCGCCGGTAGCATCGCCTGTCATGCCCAGTTTTCCATCCGACCAGAAATTATAGATGTATCCGAAATTTCCGTCCTGGATCGTCCTCATCGGGTAGCGTATTTTTGCAAAAATCTGATAGAAGGAGGAATAAACATAATCCCGGTTTTCCTGATCCTTGTTAAAAAGCAAGGGAAGAAAGCTCCTGCCATCGAGACCCGGGATCAGGGAGATGCCGGTTGCCTCCATAATGGTGGGCATCAGATCGATACCGGAAATATAATGAGTGGTATCTAAGGCTCCCGGCGTGATCTTGCCTGGCCATTTCACGATCAGCGGCGTCTTATCGCTGTTCAGGTAGCACTGAGATTTTGAAAACGGAAAAGATGCTCCATGATCGCTCATGAAAATGACGAGAGTGTTCTCCGCAAGCCCGCTCTCTTCCAGAGATTTGAGTACTGCTCCAATGTTTTGATCACACCGGTAAACGGAATTATAGTATTGGGTCACCTCTTTACGGACTTTGGGGATGTCGGGCAGATAACCCAGCATCTCGATCTCTTCTGGTTTATAGAGCCGTTCAATCGGCGGAAGGTCATTGCCCCATGTGGCGGTATCATTCGCACTGCCGGCAAAAGGCCGATGCGGATCATGAGAGTTGGCTTCCAGGAAAAAAGGTTTGTTTTGTTCTTTCGCCATGGCGAAAAATTTAGCCGAGTACTTGCGGAAAAGAGCAGGCGTTCTTGAATTTCCTTTTCTCCATATCGAATCCGTTTCAGTCTTGAAGGGGATAAAATCCCAATAGAATTTTTCAACGGGTTGATGATGCGTTTCCTTACCCAAAATGCCATTGATATAACCGGCTTTTTTGAGTTGTTCGGTCAGGGTGGGGACATTGTCATTGATCGGTTCGAAACCCTCTGCACCATTGTTGTGCGGTAACCTTCCCGTCAGCAGGCTTTGCCGGCAGGGCTGGCAGACAGCCGTATTGACATACGCGTGGGTAAAGCGCATGCCCTGACTGGCGAGCCGGTCAATATTCGGCGTGATATCACGAACCTTACAACCGAAAACACCGACCGAATTGTAGGCCAGATCGTCGGCAGTGACGATCAGAATGTTCGGAAGTCCGGCCTGACCGTTTGTCCCTCCGGCTGTCCCACGTCTGCAACCGGTATTACCCGGCAGACAAGCCAGCAGGAGACCGGCGATCCATATCTGATTGGGAGAAACCATTTCCTTAGTTTTTGGTCCTTCTTTAAGATTCCGGTCTGTTTGATAAGGATCGACCCAGGATTGTCCCTTCGAATAGCCCCTGTCGACCTGTTCAACCCACTTTTTTCAATTCTTCCATTACGTTTTTTTCGTCCCGGTGGCATACTGAACGCTATCCCCCATTTTTCGTTGTCTGATCCGTTCTATTATCTTCAGTGACATTTCTCCAGTGGGAGTATCAATCCTTTTCACGGCCGAAACGGCAACTGGTGCCCTTTTCAGAGCATTTAGAAAGAGATCGACGGAAACGGAGAAAACATCTTGCATTAATTGCAAGATAAAAATATATTCGTAATCGTGAAAATCAATTTTTACTATTCTCGAATTATATTTATTCATTATGGATATATTATCCTCATTTTTCGCCACTTAAAGGTATGATTTATTTTTATTTTCTATATGTAATTAAGGCGGGGGACGATGGTAGTTGTCAGTTCCTTATCAGGTGAATCCGATTGAATCGTGAATACGGTTTTCCAGCGCCCTTCTCCACCAACACCGTTTAAGGAATTGAAATCAACCAAGGGGCGGTTGGCCACTAAAAGCTGCGCATTTCCAACTTAAAAAGCTTCAAATTTTTTTAGCAGATGATCCGCTGCTTTTTTATAGGCTTCATGCGAGCCGGCAGATTTCACAAATCCAGCCGCCCATTCATTCAGCCCCCCCGGAGTTGCGGCATGGGCTGACAATGCCTTGAAATCCGGATGCTCTGATTTACTGGCCGCCAGGGACAATGAATGAAACATATCTGCAATATATTTGTCGGCCATGGATTTCTCCACTTCATTTTCCACTGCCCAGTCGCTTATCGCTGCCATCAGATCATAATAGGGCGATATCAAGCCTGTCAGTGTCCAGATGGCATGAAATTGCTTTTCGGTTTTCACTTCCAGCAACTGCCCAATGCTGCTGAATATTTTTTTCACCTCATTGCCGGCATGAAATACCTGAATCGGACAGACATGATGCACCACGGTGGGAAGCGGAGTGGCCCTGCTGATTTTTATGGCCGGTCTCACCAGCTCCTTCAGTATGGAGATTGAAGAATAAGGAACCAGTGATACAACCTGATGATCCTCCCGGAATACCAGGTCACTTAGCACATCTTTATATACATCCGTTTTCAGGGAAATGAAGATAATCTGCGACTGATCAAGCACCTGCTGGTTCGAATCTGCCCTGTGAACATTCATGTATTTGTCCGCAAGTGATTTTGAATTTTTCTCATTTCTTGGAGAAAGCAGAATTTCAACTTCTTGAAGTTCACTGGTGCAAATGGCTTCAACAACGGCAGATGCAATTTTCCCCGTTCCGATAAACCCTATTTTCATATCTATGAAGCTTTAAATGATTAAAATCCTTTTTCACCCGGAAACCACACTTCATCAAATTCCTTACGCAGTCTGTTAAGAACATATAAATGTTTTTAAAATTATGGTTTGGGCACGGTATGGGTTCTTTCAGCCCACCGTTGCCACTTTTCAGCCATTTCTTTTACCCTTTCGGGATATTGAGCCGACAGATCACGGGTTTCGGTACGGTGGTAGGGCAACATCTGGACGTATTGTAAAACCGGGAAAAACGAACACCATTGGCAGCCAGCTTGTCAAGTTGGGGCGTTTTTATTTCACTTCCATAACACCCGATATCGGAATAACCCATGTCATCGGACATGATCAATACAATATTCGGACGTTCATTCCCGGATTCTTTGTCACTGCAAGAAGAAAGGGAACAAACAATTAGTGCAGAAGTGGCAAGCAATGAAGATCGTAACATACGATTCAAAATTAAATTTTAACGTTTTTTTAAATGGTGAAGGATACCCCGATATCATCATTTATCCGGCCTTCACAGATTTCGGTTTTCAACCTTTTTTACATGTAATTCCTTGCAATCATTGGTTTCATGGGTTCGAGTCGGGAATAATGGCAATTTCACCGGGTTGCAGATCCTTCGCCCGGCAATCCACCGATATCGTTCCCTTCCCTTTTGGCCGGATGGTCAGCAGCAATCTCCCCTGGTAAGCTCTTCGTGTGTTTTGTTTGTATAATTCATGGCTGAATTGGTCTCCCGAGTCCAATCCGATCAGTTCTCCCGCCCCGCTCACGTCCACAGTGATTTCATTATCGGCAAACGGGCAGCGTGTTCCCTTTTTATCCTGGACCTCCAGGGTCAGGAAAATAAGCTGGTCTTCATTGCCTGCCTCCTGCTCCCGTTCATTTTTCAGGACCAGTTTTTCCGGATCACCGGCTGTTTCAAGCGTGTGAGTCGCCACCATCTTACGGCCATTGTAAGCATAGGCCTTCAATTCTCCTTTTTTATAGTTGACATGATAGATGGCCTGATAAGTATCGGGATCCACATTCTTTTTTCCGAGACTCCTGCCGTTTTGAAACAGTTCCACTTTTTCCGTGTTGCTGTAAACGAAAACCGTATCCACATCCTCCGGATTAAAATTCCAGTGCGAGGCGATGTTGTAGCAGCGCCATTCAAAGGGATCTTTTTTCTTCAGGTTAACGGCAATATGGACCATGGGTTTATCCGACCAGAATGCCTGCCAGTAGTAATACAAAGGTTTCTCAAAACCGCCGATATCGATCAGTCCCCATTCCCAGCCACGCCGGGGCCAAGCCAGTGATTCGCCCAGATAATCAATGCCCACCCACAGGAAGAGTCCGGCAACGTAGGGATTATCGCGCACAGCGAGCCAGTTTTCCAGGTTTTCATAATTTTCACTTCCTAACAGGATCCGGTCGGGATAGCGGGCGTGTTCTTCACGATAAAGTTCTTTAAAATAGCGGTCCGGGTAGTTATAGGAAGCAATATCCATGGCATCCAGAAATCCGTTTGCATTTGCCCATGGGGCCCAGTCGCATGCAGAAGTGATCATCCGTGTATCATCTTCCTCTCTTACCCAATTCATGAGCATCTTCAATGTTTTTGCGCCATCGGCATACCGCTGCTCAGGCACCTCATTACCTACCGAATACATGAAAACAGAAGCATGATTCCGATCGCGCCTGACCATATCCTTTAAATCGGTTTCCGCCCATTGGTCAAAGAAAATATGGTAGGTATTGGCTTTTTTTCCTGCCGGATCTTCCGTGCGGCCGTAGTGCCAGGTTTTATTCCATTCGTCAAAGGCTTCAGCCATGACATAAAAACCCTTTTCGTCGCAGACATCAAGGAAAGCAGGGTCAACCGGTCCATGGGTACGAATGGCATTACAGCCCATCTTTTTCAGCTTTTCCAGCCGGTAGCGCCATACATCCTTTGGGACGGCCGTTCCAAATGAGCCAGCGTCTTTGTGAAGGCAAACGCCTTTAACAATCACTTTTTTACCATTCACCAGCATGCCCTGATCCTTGTTGAAATCGATCATGCGGATACCCACTTTTCGCTTTTGGGTATTGACAAGGCGGTCTCCAATCCATAACTGAAGCTCCAGGTCATAGAGAAAGGGATTTTTATCGGACCAAAGGACCGGATGGAGACCCTCCAGGTTCAGGGAAGATTTGACGGAGGTATAATCACTCAGCTTAACGGAATCGATGGCGCGGGCAAAGATACTGTCGTTTCGGTCTTTCATGAGGACGATGATCCGGGCATCTTTCACCACTTTATGCCAGTCCTCAGGATAACGCTGAAAGCTGACAGACGCACTCTCAGGGTAATTATTTGAGATCACTTCACAATCTACCTTCATCCGGGCCATGTTGCCCTCAGTTGAAATGGTCCTGAAAAATGTGGAGAAGGATTTAAAATGCTGTTGTTCGGAAATCGAGAGATGAACATTCCTGTTAATCCCTGATCCGGCATACCACCGGCTGTCATGTAACCGTGAATTATCCACTTTCACGGCGATCACATTCTTTTTTCCGTCATATTTCAACGAGGGTGTTAAATCATATTCAAACGTGCTGAACCCATAAGGCCTGTTGCCGAGAAAAACACCGTTCAGGTAAACGGAAGAGTTCATGTAGACGCCGTCAAACCGGATCTTTATCCGTTTCCCTTTTGAGCCTTCAGGTAAAACAAAATACTTCCGGTAACATCCTGTTCCGGTGGGCAGGTAAGCTTCTGAAGGGCCATTGGGATTGTCTTCCGAAAATTCACCTTCGATCGACCAGTCATGGGGAAGATTCAATACCCGCCAGTCAGCGTCATCGAAATCCGGATCCTGAAATCCCGGCGTTTCACCTAAATGAAAACGCCAGTCGGCGTTAAAATTCAGGTGCATATCCATGATCTGGTCCGGATTGTCTGCCGTCTGCTTGCTCTTTTTGTTCTCGTCCCGGAAAACATTTTCATCAACCTGAGAACGGACATGGGAAGAAACCATAAATAAAAGAAGACCAAACACGATGAAACGGCGCGAAGTGTGCATTTTTAAGTATCTCATTTAAATTTAAATTTTAGCCGGATTTCGATGAATGGATACCATTTTATCGAAGCTTCGGCGGAATTTTCTGATCAATTTGCCACAAACGAGCGGAAGTGCGCTTAACCAGCCGCGGTCATTTTTGTTGCTGAATGGATCGTCAAGGGAAGCCGGCTGCTCATACCATAGTTTTAAATCCTTGTTGTATGAAGTCCCCGGGGTACAGGAAAATAATGAAACAAACGCCAGACCCATGAAAAACGGACAAATCTTTAAAGCGGCTTTCGATCTCATGGTTTAATGATTTTGTTCAATCGTTAAGTAGTTG
>CAVXNX010000026.1:0-16886 GCA_963763215.1 uncultured Bacteroidales bacterium | reverse complement strand
CTGGAAAATCCGGCTTACATTCCCGTTTTGAAGGCCGAAGCCAAACTGGATGCCCAGGAACCCAAAACTCATATTCCAGATTTGCCAAAAGGATAATTTTGGTTTTCTCATAGAATACAGTTTTACCCGGAAAATTCAGGTTGGATTTTTCACATAAATACCCTTCCGTTGGAATTAACGGTTACAGAGATCTGGTATTTCGTTATCGGGAAAGAAAATTAATTCCGGAATCAAAAATATGAAAAAACACGCATTAAATGCAAATTTTTTTTTATCCCTCACCGTGAAGGTAAGACGGTCATTCTTCACAGACTGCCTATTTCAATCGTTTGCGAAGATGTTGCGGGAGAATCCATTTTTTTTGTGGATTCCCTGATGATCAGGTCGGTTTTTATGATTTCCGTTATGGGATTTTTCAGATCCATTCCCAAGGCCATCCGTCGAAGGAGGATGCTGCGCCGCCTGCTGACCCATGGTATTACCATGCTGACTGACCGACGTCAGCGGTGGATCAGTTACGGTTGCCACCAGGCCGTCGGTAAAGCCGATAACCGACACATCGTCGGGAACACGCAATCCCATCTTCTTAAGTTGCCTTCAGGACTCCCGTTGCCGTCATATCGTTGACAGCAAAAATGGCATCGGGAGGTTGGGGAGCGACATAAGCTTCGGAGTGATGGCCAGGGCCTCTTCATAGGTGTCACATTTGATGATCAACTCATCGTCCACGGTCACCAGGTTTTTCTCCAGGGCCGTGATGTACCCCCGTTGCCTTTGGTAACCGATCTGCAAATGTTGCGGAGCGGCGAAATGGGCAATGCGGCGGCATCCCGTATTGATGAGGTATTCGACAGCTTCGAGGGCTCCGGAGAAATCATCGATGATCACCTTGTCGGTCTCCACTTCATCGGGAGCCCGGTCGAAAAAGACAACGGGGACGTCGTTTTCGAGCAGTTCGCGGATATGCCCAAAGGTATGGGTGGTTTTTGAAATGGACATAAGAACCCCGTCAACCCGGCTTGCCAAAAGTGCCTGGGTATTGAGAACTTCGCGTTCACCCAGCTCATTCGACTGGAAAATCATCACATTGTAACCCGCATTGATCGATTCTTCCTCGATGCCGGAAATGACCGAGGAAAAGAAATGATGAACCATCTCAGGCACGATGACCCCGATGATATTCGTCTTCTGGCTCCGCAGACTCAAGGCAATGGGATTGGGCTTATATTTGAGCTTGTCCACCAGTTCCCGCACCATCTTTTTCGTCTGGGGGCTGATATCCGGATGGTCCTTAAAGCCCGGGAAACGGTTGAAGCTGAAATTCCCAATTCTCTGGCAATGTCCTTGATGGTTACCTGGTGGCCTTTCATCTGTGTCCGCTTAAGACTTTTGAATATGAAAGTTACGGATTTGGAATCATTCTGGAAAGTATTGAAACGCGCGAAAATTCAACTTTGTTTGAAAGCCCGTCGCTGATTTTCACATAACCGGTCGCCCGGAACAAAAGATGCATCCCGTGATCCAACCCAACCCCGTTGATTCGGCGGCTCTTTTCACAGCCGGGAAACAGTTTGTCCTTCCGAAACCTTTTTGAGTTTTTCCGAAAGTCATGTGTTTTCAAACATAAATCCCTGGAAGGGCATTTCAAACGTTTGCGGTGACGATTGCGTAAAATTCTGGCCTGTCTCCCCCTTTCCTGATGTTGCCGACCTTCCGGATTGCATAACTTGTTCATCTGGAACTTATCGGGAAAGGGTTCAGAGATCATTACGCTCACTCAATATCTATTCTGTCAAACCGATTTTAAAACATTGATTTATGAAAAGGAAACCGATTTTAACTAAACTGCTACTGCTTCTATGTGGCCTTTTCGTTGTCTCAGCCATTTATGCACAAGAGCGGAAGATCACCGGAACCGTTACCAATTCCAAGGATAAAACTCCGCTTCCCGGAGCAACGGTTGTGATCAAAGGCACCACCATGGGTACCGCCACGGATGTTGAACGGCAACTATGAACTGACTGTTTCACCCGGAAATATCCTGGTTTTCTCCTTTGTGGGATTTACTTCCCAGGAAATCACCGTCGGCAACCAGTCGAAGATCGATGTTGCACTTGAGCCGTCAGCAATTGGGGTGGAAGAGGTTGTTTTCATCGGATACGGAACAACCAAAAAACAGGACGCCACGGGCTCAGTTGCCGCCGTGACGGCAAAAGATTTCAATGACGGGAATATCACCACTCCCCAGCAATTGCTCACCGGTAAGATCGCCGGTGTGGTGATCACCGATGCCGGAGGGGCTCCCGGAAGCAATGCCACCATCAGGATCCGGGGCGGTTCATCCATGAAAGCAAGCAATGATCCGCTGATCGTCATTGATGGTTTCCCCATTGATAATTCCTCCCTGGGCGGATATGACAAACCCCCTTTCGACCATCAATCCCAATGATATCGAACAGGTATCGGTGCTGAAAGATGCCTCGGCAACCGCCATTTATGGCTCCAGGGCCTCCAATGGTGTGATCATCATCACGACCAAAAAAGGCAAAGCCGGAAAATTTACCGTCAGTTACGACGGCAAATATTCGCTCGGCGTTCCGATCAAATATCTCAATGTTTTTAATGGTCCCGATTTCACTTCGCTTATCCAGGACCAGGTGGATAATCACGGTCTCGCCGCTGTGGCTCTCACCAAACTGGGAGATGCCAACACCGACTGGCAGGATGAAATTTACAGGAATGCCTTCTCCCATGATCAGAACCTGAGCTTCAGCGGAGCCATCGACAAAACCATCCCGTACCGGCTCTCCCTCGGCTATACCGATCAGAACGGGATCCTGAAAGAATCAAGCATGAACCGCGGTACCGTCAATCTCTCGATGGATCCGGTATTTCTCAACGATAACCTGGCCGTTAATTTAAACTTCCTGGGGACATTGACCGACAATAATTTTTCAAATACCGATGCCATCGGGGCTGCCATTTTTATGGATCCCACCCAGCCGGTCATGAACGGTAATACCCGCTATGGGGGATACACCTCCTGGACGCTCGACGGCACACCCAATGGAGATCCCATCAACATTGCCACCCGAAACCCGGTGGCCCAGATCAAATTCAGGGATAATACCTCAAAGGTGAACCGGTATATGGGTAACCTCAAACTCGACTATACCCTGCCTTTTGCCCCGCAATTAAAGGCCACGGTTAACGGCGGCTATGACTATTACGACAGCAACGGACATGATTATATCGATACACTCGCCGCCTGGAGCTACCGTGAGCCGGAAAACAATGTGAAGACCTACGAAAATACCCGGAAAGACAATATGCTGGACATTTATATGAATTACAGCAATACCCTGGGTGGCATTCACGCCCTGAATGTAACAGCCGGGTATTCCTACCAGCACTATTACCGCGAAGGCTTCAACGCCAACAGGCCCTGGACCATGACAGACGGCGAATACCTGAATGCCAAGAATGTGCCGTATAAAAAGGAATATTTCCTGATCTCCTTCTTTGGCAGGGCGAATTATTCGCTGATGAACAAGTACCTCCTGACAGCCACTCTTCGCTTCGACGGATCTTCACGGTTTTCCAAAGCAAACCGGTGGGGTACCTTCCCGGCTGTAGCCGTTGCCTGGAAAATCAACCAGGAGAACTTCCTGAAAAGTTCGGATGTCGTCTCGGATCTGAAATTAAGGGCCGGATGGGGAATTACCGGGCAGCAGGACATCGGGGATGATCTTTTTTATCCCTATATTCCCATCTACACGATCAGCCAGCAAGGCGCTTACTACCAGTTCGGGGATACCTTCTATCCTACGCTGAGGCCGGATCCCTACGATGTAAATCTGAAATGGGAGGAAACAACGACACAAAACATCGGGCTCGATTTCGGTTTCTTTGATCAGCGCCTGACCGGAAGTTTCGATGTATACAAGAGGGTAACCAATGACCTGCTGAATGAAATTCCCATTGCGGTTGGTACAAACTTCTCGAACTTCCTGACCACGAATGTCGGATCCTTACAAAACACGGGATTTGAAGCACAATTAACCGCCAGGGTCATTGCCAAAAAGAATGTCAGCTGGAGGATCCTCACCAACCTGACTTACAATAAGAACGAGATCACGAAGATGACCCTCGTCAACGACCCCAATTATACCGGCTATGACGTGGGCGATATTGCAGGAGGTGTGGGAAATAAGATCCAGATCAACAATATCGGTCACCCGGCCAAAACCTTCTTCATGTTCAGGCAGGTTTACGCCCAGGATGGAATGCCCATTGAAGGATTATACGTAGACAAGAGCGGCCAGGGCGGAGAAGTTTCCGGGAACAACGCCAACAAATACTATCTTCAGAACCCGGCGCCCGATTATGTGATCGGTCTGTCTTCGTACTTCAACTATAAAAATCTTGATTTTTCCTTTGCCGGAAGGGCCAATCTCGGCAATTACAATTACAATAACAATGCGGCCAACATGGCCATCTACCAGAATATTTACAACCAGGCGGGTTACACGGCCAATATCCTGACAGATGTGAACAAGACCCGTTTCATGACTGCTCAGTACTGGTCGGATTTCTATTATGAAGAAGCTTCCTTCTTCCGCATGGATAATATCACCCTGGGATATAATTTCCCCGGGCTGATGCAGGGAAAACTCGATGCCAGGATCAACCTGACGGTTCAGAATGTGTTTGTCATCACCAAATATTCCGGCCTCGACCCGGAAGTCACCGACGGGATTGACAATAACATCTATCCCCGGCCGCGCACCTTCATGCTTGGTGTTAACCTGACATTCTAACAAAAAAAACAGGACACGATGAAAAAATTCATAACATCAATACTGATTATTTCAGGTCTTGCTCTCGCCTTTTCTTCCTGTGTTAAGGACCTGAATGTGGAACCTATAGATCCGAGCAAAGCCACGGCCAACAGGGTCTTTAAAGATGAAAAAGCCTACCTGGAGGCCCTGGCCAAAATTTATGCTTCCTACGCCATCAGCGGACAGACCGGAGGGGGCGGTGGAGATCCTGATATCAAGGGAATCGATGAGAATTTCGGTAAC
The DNA here is from genome assembly GCA_963763215.1 of uncultured Bacteroidales bacterium. Taxonomy (GTDB): domain Bacteria; phylum Bacteroidota; class Bacteroidia; order Bacteroidales; genus DASQZK01. The sequence goes on along the minus strand of CAVXNX010000026.1, from coordinate 11,802 downwards.
TACCTGCGCCAGTTATGGGATCTGCAGGAGCTTTCGACCGATGAAGCCATCATGGCCTGGGATGATGCCACCATCAAAAATTTCCACTGGCAAACCTGGTCGTCCAACGACGTCTTTATCGCCGCCCTGTATTCCAGGATATTTTACACCATCGCCATTGCCAATGAATTCATCCGCACTTCCGAAGGGGCCAACGATCCTAACGGAAACATAGCCCGGATGCGGGCAGAAGCCAGATTTCTCAGGGCCTTTTCGTATTATCATGCCATCGATATGTTCGGAAATGTCCCTTTCGTCACGGAAGCTGACAAACCGGGTAAATTCCTGCCCCCGCAGATCAACCGGGCAGATCTCTTCAATTATATTGAATCCGAACTCAAGGATATCGAGAGTACATTGGGGCCTCCCAGATGGCAATATGCGAGAGCCGACCAGGCCGCCGACTGGATGCTCCTGGCCCATCTCTACCTGAATGCAGAGGTATATACCGGCACGGCACGTTACGCCGATGCGATGACCTATGTTCAAAAAGTCCTGGATGCCGGATATTCCCTGGATCCCAGCTATGAAGCCATGTTCATGGCCGATAACAACACCAGCCCCGAGATGATCTTCCCCATCACGTTCGATGGTCAGAATACCCAGCAATACGGAGGCATGACCTTTATCATCCACGCCGCCAACGGCGGGAATATGCCCCTCAATGGCATTGACGGCGGTTGGGGCGGTATCCGGACCATCAAGGATTTCGTAACGGGATTGTTCGATGTCACCGAATCCGATTTTTCCGTCTCCGATCCGGAATTCAATGCCATTCCCGACAAAAGAGGGATGTTCTATTTCAGCCCGGATGCCTGGCAATGGGACATCACCAATGTGGGGACTTTCACCCAGGGTATCGGTGTGACCAAGTTCAAGAATATTTCCTCCGACGGAGGTCCGGCTCCCGATGTTCACCCCGCCTTCGTCAGTACCGATTTTCCCGTATTCCGGCTCGCCGACGCATACCTGATGTACGCTGAGCTCGTGCTCAGGGGAGGTGGCGGAGACAGGGCCACGGCCCTGGGTTATATCAACGACCTCCGGCAAAGGGGTTATGGTAATTCCTCGGGAAATATTTCCGATGCCGATCTGACCCTCAATTTCATCCTGGATGAAAGAGGCAGGGAACTTTACTGGGAATGCCAGCGCAGGACCGACCTGATCCGTTTTGGCAAATTCACCGGAAACAACTATGTCTGGGAATGGAAAGGAAATATCGAATCCGGAACGGGGACGGCCTCTTTCAGGAACCTTTATCCTATTCCCACCAATGACCTCACGGCCAACCCTAAACTGAAACAAAACGAAGGGTATTAATGAATGAGACGGATCCGGGAACATCCATCTTGGATCCCGGATCCTTTTTATCCACCGAAATTAAAATGTAATACCATGAGAAACACGATCATAACTCTTGCCGGCGCTATCGGTCTTTTGACACTTTTTTCGTGTAACAAGGAAACGGAAAAGACCTATATCAGCGCGAACCCAACAACGCCTGTGCTCTCCGGCCCCCAGGCACCAGGCGGCCTGATCTTCACGAAAGACGAAGCAGATAGTACCATCGACTTTTCATGGAGCGCTTCCGATTTCGGCTTCCAGGCCTCTGTCACCTATGGGGTCCAGATGGCGAAAACCTCTGATTTCCTGACCAAAGCAACCATCCTGACGAGTCAGGGTGAATCGGGATCGGCCAAGATCAACGACATCAACAATGTGCTCGTCAGCTGGAACCTCCAACCCGGCTCCACCGACACCGTCTGGTGCCGGGTTTTTGCCACCGTGAGTGCCCATGCCGACACTGCCTACTCCCAGGCAAAAGCCTACACGGTAACGCCATTCGAATCGCTCGTCGACTACCCGGTCATCTACGTCCCGGGCGAATACCAGGGCTGGTCGCCGGGGCTTGACACGGGACGGCTGTTTTCCTATAATTTCGACAATAAGTACCAGGGAATTATCCGGATGATGGATACAAATGGTGACAATATCGTCGAATTCAAAGTAACCCCGGCTCCAAACTGGGATCTTGCCTGGGGAGGTACACTGACCAATGGTTCCGGAACCCTCGATCCTTCGGGCGGAAACTACAGCATCGAACCGGGAACATATAGCTTCGACGTCGATGTCTCCGCACTCACCATCAAGCTGACCGCGACCGACGACTGGGGGATCATCGGTAGTTCCATCCCACCATACGACTGGAGTGTCGACGTGAACATGTTCTACGACGGCCAGAGGAAGATGTGGGAAATCACCGGTGATTTCAAGGCGGGCGAGTTCAAATTCAGGGCTAATGATGCCTGGGATCTGAACTATGGCAGCCCCAATGCCGACGGCACTCTGACAGCCGGCGGCGATAACATCCCACTGCCCGAAGATGGAAATTATACCATCCGTCTCGACACCGATGCGCTGACTTACCAGATTATCAAAAATTAGGCGGCCTGTTTTCCGGCCTGATAATCCGAAATGATCCAATGCAGGATGATGAGGAGGACCCCATCATCCTGCTTATGGCATTCACCTCAAAAGTCACTGTCTTATGAATCCAAAAACATGCTGTCATCCCGGGAGGAAGACCGGGCCGTTTATCCTGGTTTGGTTCATCGCCTTCGGCCTGGTCGCCGGTCTTTCTGCCCAGGTCGAAAGGGTGGAACCGCCATTCTGGTGGACGGGAATGCGCGATTCATCCCTCCAGCTGATGATCCATGGAACGGATATCAGTCAAAGCGAGATCAGTCTTTCCTTCCCCGGCGTGGAAGTGAAGAACGTCCACCGGCCGGTGAACAGGGACTATCTCTTCGTCGACCTGGTGATTTCCCCTTCCGCAAAAGCGGGTTCCTTCGACCTCCGGCTGACCGAAGGCAGAAAAAAATACACGGTCGGCTATGAACTGAAACAAAGGGAGCCCGGCTCCGCTAATCGCGAAGGATTCAATGCATCCGATGTGATCTACCTCCTGATGCCCGACCGGTTTGCCAACGGTGACACCTCCAACGATGAAGTTCCCGGTATGCTGCAGGGCCTGAATATGAACGATATCTATGGCCGTCACGGAGGTGATCTCAAAGGGATCTCAGACCATCTGCAGTACATCAAAAATATGGGATTTACCGCACTATGGCTTAACCCCGTGCTTGAAAACAATCAGAAAACGGAGTCATACCATGGTTACGCCATCACCGATTTTTACAGGGTCGATCCCCGCCTGGGCACAAATGAACAGTATGCCAACCTGTCGAACGAACTCAACAGCAGGGGCATCAAGCTCATCATGGACATGGTGTTCAACCATTGCGGATCGGAACACTGGTGGATGAAAGATCTCCCCGATTCGACATGGATCAACGACTACCCAAACTTTTTCCTGACAAGTCACATTCACATTGCCAATGAAGACCCGTATGCCTCAGTCTATGATGTGGACAGGCTCACGCGCGGATGGTTCGTCCCGACGATGCCCGATTTGAACGAACGCAATCCATTTCTTGCCAAATACCTGATCCAGAATAGTATATGGTGGATTGAATACGCAGGACTTGCCGGAATACGAATGGATACCTATCCATACAACGATAAGGAAATGATGGCTGAATGGAACCGGCGCGTCCTGAAGGAATATCCCCGTTTCAACAATGTCGGGGAGGAATGGGATACAAACCCTTCTGTCGTTTCATACTGGCAGAGAGGCCAGGTCACCCGCGAAGGCTTTAAGCCCGACCTTCCATCCCTGATGGACTTTCCCAATCAGTCTGCCCTGGTTAAGGGTCTGAATGAGCCCGACTCATTCGAACTTGGTCTGAGAAGACTGTATGACGTTCTTGCCCAGGACTTCCTCTATCCCGACCCGGACAACCTGGTGATTTTTGCCGATAACCATGATATGGCCCGCTTTTTCATGCAGGTGAAAAAAGATACCGGACTTTTCAACCTGGGCATGGCCTATATCCTGACGATGCGGGGAATTCCCCAGATATTCTATGGGACCGAGATCCTCATGACCCATCCCGGAACCAATCAGCACGGCAATATCCGCAAGGATTTTCCCGGAGGCTGGCACGGCGATACGGTGAACGCATTTACCGGTCAGGGATTAGGACCCGGGCAGCTGGCCATGCAGAAAAAACTGATGAAGTTGATCAACTGGCGAAAATCCAGCAAAGTGATCCATTCCGGCAAGCTGTTGCATTATGTGCCTGAAGGCGGAATCTATGTCTATTTCCGTTATAACGATTCCGGCCGCGTGATGGTCATCCTGAATAAGAACACGGACTTAAAACGCCTGGATCTGGGGAGATACGGCCAGGGAATCAACGGGTCACGGCGCGGACAGGATGTCCTGACCGGCAAAAGCTATGATCTTACCGGCCCGCTCGATCTCCCACCCCGCACACCACTGATCCTGGAACTCAACTGACAAATGATGAAAAAGGTCATTACCGGATGGCTGCTTTTGACCCCATGGCTGGTCAACGTCCATGCCCAACTCATCGTAGCCACCCCGGCATTTCCCACGGTCGCTGATTCAGTTTCCATCGTCTTTGACGCCACGCTCGGGAATGCCGGTCTCGCCTCCTATACGGGAGATGTCTACGCCCACACGGGCGTCCTGACCACCCAGAGCGCACAGAGCTCCGACTGGAAACATGTGAAAACTTCCTGGGGTGTTAACACCCCGGAAACCCGCCTGACGAAGATCGCCGATCATCGCTACCGCCTCGATATCGTTCCGAGCATCCGCGAATATTACGGCATTGCCGAAGGAGAAACGGTGACCGCCCTTGCTTTTGTCTTCAGATCGGCGAGCCCTTATTCCGGCACTTCCTACTATGAGGGGAAAGATGTTGGCAATAAGGACATATTCTATTCGGTTTATGAAGCGGGGCTGAGCATCTCAGTCAGCAGTCCCCCCCAAAAAACCATCACCTCCCCCGGATCATCCGTCCTCTTTGAGGCCTCCTGTTCAAAGCAGGCAACCCTCAGCCTGTTCAAAAATTCGATACCGGTCAAAACGGTCACGGGGACGAGCCTGTCACAGACGATCACCTTTTCCGGTCCAGGCGATAACTGGATTAAAATAACGGCCACCACCGGTGAGGAATCTGCCGAAGATTCGGTCTTTGTGGGCGTCACAGGAAGCCAGGACCTCGTCCCCCTTCCGCAAGGGATGAAAGACGGCATCAACTACATTTCGCCGGATTCTGTCTGTCTCGTTCTCTATGCCCCGGGAAAAGATAACGTCTTTTTGATGGGAGATTTTAACGGGTGGATCCCCTATGGGGCATACCGGACAAACCGCGACGGCGACAGGTTCTGGCTGGCATTCGGCGGCCTGGTCCCCGGACAGGAATATGCCTACCAGTACCTGGTTGACGGGAAGCTGAATATCGCGGATCCGTACACCGAAAAAGTGCTCGACCCGGTGAATGACCGGTGGATCCCCGACTCGGTGTACCCCAATCTGAAACCCTATCCTTACGGGCTGACAACCGGCATCGTATCCGTCCTCCAGACGGATCAACAACCCTATCACTGGTCCGATACGAGCTATACGCCGCCCACGGCGAAAGATCTGGTCATTTATGAACTCCTGCTGCGGGATTTCCTGGCGGCACATGACTGGAAGAACCTCACCGATACACTCGACTACTTCACCCGCCTTGGTATTAATGCCATTGAGGTGATGCCCTTCAATGAATTTGAGGGAAATGAAAGCTGGGGTTATAATCCATCCTTCTATTTCGCACCCGATAAATACTATGGACCGGAGCACGATCTGAAGGCGTTTGTGGATTCCTGTCACAGGCGCCATATCGCCGTGATCCAGGATATGGTCCTGAACCACTCCTATGGCCAGTCTCCCCTGGTGCAGCTGTATTTCGATTCGGCCACCAACCGCCCCGCAGCCGACAATCCATGGTATAATCAGACCTCCCCCAACCCGGTATTTTCATTCGGTTACGATTTCAACCAGGAAAGCCCGGCGACAAAGGCATTCATCGACAGGGTGAACCGGCACTGGATGCAGAAGTACCACATCGACGGGTACCGTTTCGACTTCACCAAAGGATTCACCAATACACCGGGTGACGGATATGCCTATGACGCCTCGAGGATCGCCATCCTGAAACGTATGGCCGATTCGATATGGGCAGTCAAACCCGGCCAGTATGTCATTCTCGAGCATTTTACCGCCAACACAGAAGAAATCGTCCTGAGCAATGCCGGTATGATGCTGTGGGGAAATGAAAACTGCCAGTACAACCAGTGCACCATGGGTTATCCGACGGGCCCCTGCACATGGGACATCAGTGGGGTGGCTTACACCACACGGGAATGGAGCAATCCCCGCCTGGTCGCTTATATGGAAAGCCATGATGAGGAGAGACTCATGTACAAAAACCTCACCTATGGCAATTCATCCGGTTCCTATGACATCAGGCAGCTCTCCACCGCCCTCAGGAGAGTCGAAGAAGCGGCGGCTTTTTTCTTCACCGTCCCCGGACCCAAGATGTTATGGCAGTTTGAGGAAATGGGCTACGATTATTCCATCGATTTCAACGGCCGGGTCGGGAATAAACCCATCCGTTGGGATTATCTTCATTCGAGGAACCGGGTTTTCCAGGTTTTCCGGTCGCTCATCGGCTTACGCAGTGAAGAAGCGGTGTTTGATACGCGGGATTTCTCCCTCGATGTGTCGGGCGCTTTCAAACGGATCGAATTGAATGGACCCGACATGGATGTCCGCATTATTGGTAATTTCGATGTGGTGACCCAACAGGGCGATCCGGCATTCAGCCGTGCCGGCACCTGGTACGATTTCTTTACCGGCGACAGCCTCCAGATCGGGGATACCCATGCCCCGGTGGATCTGGAACCTGGTGAATACCACATCTACACCACACGTGCGCTCCATACACCCGACCTCCCGACTAAGGCAAATCCGGGTAAAGTACCAACGAAGGGGGTCACCGTCTATCCTGTTCCCGCCACCTCACGCATTACGGTTGCCTCACCCCTGCCCATGCAGGAGATCACCCTGTTCGACCTCAGTCTGCGGCCACTGGCAAGAGTCAACCCCGCAAGCATGGAATACACCCTCGACGTGTCCGGTCTTGCCCTGGGAGTCTATATCCTGAGGATCGTTTCCGTTTCAGGGGAAGTGTCGGTAGTGAAGATCATCCGGGCAGGGAACTGATCCACTTTTGCATTGATCACCCCTCTAAGCTCAACTTCTGCAACATCGACATGAAGAGGGTGGCAACCGGGAAAATTCAGGGTCCTCACCGGACCGGATTCCCGGCACCTGCACCAGGCTGAGTTCAGGGTTAACAACACGGAATAACGCCGGAATTGTCCGTTGGTCCGGAGATGAACAGGACCGGCTCACACGTTTACTACGACAATCAGATTTTGAGGAGGATCTTCAGGTGTCTGGCGGGATCCGATTCGAGCATTTCGAAACCGCGCATCGCCTCTTCCAGGGGGAGGATATCGGTCACCATGATTTCCGGCCGGAGAAGGCCGCGGCTGAGCGCATCGACCGCTTTGGCAAATTCACCGTGGCTGACACGGGAAGCGATGATCCTCGCCTCTTTCCAGATCAGCTCCTTCATGAGGATTTCGGCGGGCTCATCGGAAAGGCCCAGCACACAGACCTTCCCGGCTCCCCGGATGACGTTAATACAGGACCTCACGGGATTATGACCCGGAAGGTGCACGGCGTGACCAATGGCTTCGAAAGCGACATCGACGCCCCGCCCGGAGGTGGACTCGCGGATCACCTCAACCGGGTCCTGTTCCCGGGCATTGATGAGCATCACGTCAGGATATCCCGTTTTCACCAGCTCGAGCCTTTCGGGCACGATGTCGACGATGAATACCTTCCCGCTGGTGATGGTTTTCACGGCCTGCAGGATGGAATGGCCGACTTTGCCGGCGCCCCAGATCGCCACGTCATCCGTGGCGCCGACTTCAGCCCGTGCGGCGGCATGAAACCCGATGGAAAGGATCTCAATGAGGGCGGCATGCTGGTCGGGCACATGATCGGGAATCCGGTAGATCATCGATGGGTCGGCCACGACATACTCGGCAAAACCACCGTCCATATCGATGCCGATCAGTTTCAGGGAAGTGCAGGCCGGATAATGCCCCGCACGGCATGCGGCGCACTGCCCGCACCACACGATGGGATCGACGGTAACCTTATCGCCAGCGGAAAAACCTTCGACAAGCTTTCCCATACCGGCTACCACGCCGGCAAATTCATGCCCGGGTATCAACGGTAAACGTGTGCGCGGATGGAATTCGCCCTTGAAAATATGCTGGTCGGAGCCACAGATGCTGGCATAGTTAACCCGGACAAGGACCTGGTTGTCACCCACCTCGGGCTCACTGACCTCTGCCGGCCCGATATGCCCGTACTGATTAATCATTGCTGCTCTCATCATTTCTGTTGTTTAGTCAGCTCACGCCAGTCACGGATACCAAGACGACCGGCCTGCTGGTTGTAAAATGCGATCATGTCATTGAGGACTTCCGGTTCCTGTCCCGACAGGTCATGGAGCTCGTCCCGGTCCTCGTCGAGGCGGTAAAGCTCCCACCGGTAATCGTCACGGCTCGAAACCAGTTTCCATCCGTGCCGGTATAAAGCGCGACTCCCCTGGTGCTCCCAGATCAGCCAGTCATGCCCTTTCCAGGTTTTTCCCCGGAAAAGACCGGCAAGTGACAATCCTTCCGGGGGATGAATGGCATAACCGTCGACCGAATCGGGATAGATGCCGCCGGCCAGTTCGGTAAACGTCGGCATGATATCGATAATGTGTGCCGGCTGGCTGTTCACCGTTCCTCCCTTGATCACCCCTGGCCAATAGGCAATAAAAGGCGTCGAGATCCCGCCTTCGTGGGTGTATTGTTTGAAAAGCCGGAACGGGGTATTGCTCACATTGGCCCATGGGTACTCATAAGCATCGAACGACTCACGCGTGCCAATGGGTCCGCGGTTCGGATAATAGTTCGGATCGGGCTGGATCTTCACATGACACCCGCCGTTGTCGGAAAGAAAAACCACGAGGGTATTCCGGGACTGCCCGGCTTCATTGACCGCCTTGAGGACCCGGCCGATACCCTGGTCCATCCGGTCGACCATCGCGGCATAGACCTGCATCTTCAGGGACCATGTCTTTTTCTCCTGCGCTGAAAGGGTGTTCCAGTCGGGAACATGGGGATCGCGGGGTGAAAGGCCCCATCGGGGATCAATGATCCCCAGCCTCGTCATCTGCTCAAAACGCTGTTCCCGGATCTTTTGCCAGCCTTCATCGTACACCCCTTTGTATTTGGCGATGTCTTCGGGCAGGGCGTGGAGAGGCCAGTGGGGTGCGGTATAGGCCAGGTAGAGAAAATACGGTTTCTTCGCCTTCTCCTGACCGGCGATGAACCCGACAGCCCGGTCGGTGAATGCATCCGTCATGTAAAATCCGGAATCCGGGGGGTAATATTTCGTTGAATCATCGAGCATCGTAAGACTATCCATCCCGGGCCGGTACGGATGGATATCAAAATAACTGCTGGCGCCGTCAATCAGCCCGAAATAATGGTCGAAGCCGCGGTCGAGCGGCCAATGTCCTTTTTGGGTGCCGACATGCCATTTTCCCGACATCAGGGTGGTATATCCGTTCATCCGCATCGCTTCACCAAGGGTGATGCAGTGTTTGTTCAAATACCCCTGGTAACCGGGATCGCCGAGATCGAAGATCATATGCCCGACGCCGGCCTGGGTCTGGTACAGGCCGGTGAGCAGCGATGCCCGTGTCGGACAACACCGGGCGGCGTTGTAAAACCGGGTCATCACCAATCCATTGGCGGCCAGGCTGTCCAGGACAGGCGTATGGATCTCCGATCCGAAGCATCCGAGATCGGAGTATCCCATATCATCGGCAAGAATAAGGATTATGTTCGGTTTGACCGTTGCAGATGCTGTTTTCTCATGGCCTCCTCCACATCCGGACAGGGACACCACTCCGAGCGAAACCGCCAGGGCAGATCTGAATTTCATCTCTCTCTCCTTTTTTCCCTGCCTTTCGAAGCAGGATGGTTCAATCATCAGTACATTCAGCCGGGGAATAATAAAAACGTGTTCCGTTCCCGTCATATGTCCCTGAATTCCTGGGGCAATTAATCAGTACCACAAGCCGGGTAAGCTGCTGATCTGTCGCCCGGCCTAGGATCCATTCCGGCCGGCAGCCGGTATGGTTTTCAGGGTAGCATGCGCCCGCTAAGTTAAATAAAATGGTTTAAATGCCCGCCAATTTAATCAACAGGAACCGGATCCGCGCCGGTGTTAAGGAAACACCTTGGAAACCCGGCCTCAGGGTACAAGGACCAAAGGCAAGGATCAGGTTCTGCCCTGGAATCTACCTGCTCAGGAGGACATCGATGAGCGCCTGGTTGGGTTTTCCCTGGTCACCAATGATGCCGAAACCTCCCCGGTAATCCCAGTTCGCCCAACCGATCCCGTCATCTTCGAGAACGGTGACGAAATCGTGATACCACCGCAGGCGGATGTCTTCAGGGACAGTGGACAGGCAGCCAAATTCACCGCAATAGAGCGGGAGATGGTGCTCCCTGGCGTAGTTGAGCGGTTTGCTGACCTCAACGCGCATTGAATCGATATTATAGTTTTGGCCCCAGTACTCCACTTCCTTTTTAAGATCACCGGACAGCTTTTCAATTTCCTCATCAGGGACAACTTTCCCCGGGTAATTGAGGGGGCCGGTATATTCACCCACCATGGTCCATGAGGCATGGTAATGGGTAATGACCATTGGGTGGTAGAAATGGAAGCTGAGGATGAGGTTGCGGTCATCGGGGATCCTGAGGTCATCGAAAGTGCTTGCCGATTGCCACATATTGGATCCAACCACGATCTTCCTTCGGGGTTCGGTTTCCCTGAGGACACTGACCGTCCGGGTGATCAGGTTGTTCCAGTCATCGGGATTGTCGGCCACAGCTTCGTTCATCAGCTCATAGGCTACTAGACTGTCGGGGTATGCATGCAGTTCTCCCGAGAGATCCTGCCACAGCCGGATGAATTTATCCTGTTCTTTAGGATCGCTCCAGAGTGGTCTGACCTTGCTGTTGAAATAATGCGACCTGATGATGTGAAGATCCACCACCACGCGAAGACCATGACTGGCGCACCATCCGATGGCATCGTGAAGGAGGGTAAAGGCCTCATCATGTTTCTGCCCGTTTTCATCCCACATCTGCACCTCGTCGATGGGCAGCCGGATATGGTCGTAACCCGTGCCAGCGATAAACTTCACATCCTCCTCCGTGAAGAAGGACTTCCGGTCCTCGCCTCTCCGGTCGCTTTGGGAGAGCCAGTGGCTGATATTCACGCCGCGGTGGAGAACAAAATCCTGGCCTGCTGGCCTGGTCATCTGGCAGGAAACGAAGGAAAACAGGGCCAGTCCGAAAAGGGGTACCCATTTTTTCATAAACGGTCGTTTTAGTTTTGAATTTGAGAATCCCGATGAAGGCCAATCCCATGGGACCGGCATTCATCAAAGCTAATATAAACGAATATTTTTAAGATGCATCATGATCAGGTTGCAAAACAGGGTGAAGAGGCTGGCAAAATCACCTGACATGCAGAAAAACCCGTGTGGCAGCATCCGGTAGGCACTTTGCTTGCGGAGAAATGCCTTTCCGTTGCCTTTCAGTGTGCACATTATTGAAACCGTTGGCGGGGAAAAC
>CAVXNX010000025.1:0-135035 GCA_963763215.1 uncultured Bacteroidales bacterium | reverse complement strand
AAGCCCTTGCCCTCGTTGCCCCGGGCTTTGGTCTTTTTTGCATCCGCCCCCGCTTAAAAGAGGTCTTTTGGCGGGTTTGGATTCAGATTAATTATGGGTGAGAAGATTGCTTCCTCTTGCTTCGCTAAAGCTGCGCAGGACAAGGTTCGGTCGCGGACTTCCACGGCGGGAGGGTGATTTCAAAAGAAAAGGCAAGCCCTTGCCCTCGTTGCCGCGGGCTTTGGTCTTTTTTGCATCCGGTCCCGCTCAAAAGAGGTCTTTTGGCGGGACCGGATGCAAAAAAGCCCTGCCGTCGTTTCCTCCGGCAAGGGCTTACTTTTCTTTTGTCGGGGTGAGAAGACTCGAACTTCCGACCTCGTCGTCCCGAACGACGCGCGCTGCCAACTGCGCCACACCCCGCATTGGTCACCGAAGCTTTAGCGTAGGTGACCCAAACTCTCAATCAGACATCACAGAGCCTTAAGCTCCGGCAATGCGGTCACAAAAATAAAAAAATCCTGATGATTTACCTATTGTTTTTAAAATTATTGGAATGTCAGCAGCTGGAAGGTGGAAGGTGGAAGGAGCGGAAGGCATACTTCCACAGAATTCGAAATGTAAAAATTATTGGGGATATTGGCTTGACGCTGAACAACGCTCACGTCCTTCATAACCTCATAACCTCATAACCTCATAACCTCATAACTTTTCGATAGTGCTTGCAAGAAAACGCCAATAGCTGCGTTATGCTCGACCTCAAAACAGTCATTTACGAATAGTAAACTCCTGTTTTTCAGTCATCGCAAGCCTTGCTCTTGACGTTTTCTTATCAAGCACGGCTAAAAAATATGAGTTTTCTTTCTGACACTAGATAGACAAAGAACTGACGACGATCCTCACTTCGCCTTCCCGTTCCCACGTACCCACGTACCCACTTACCCGCCGTCCCTGCGTCCCTCCGTACCCATGTCCCTCCGTTGCTCTCATCGTTTCTTCACCACCGACCACCCCGTCTTCAGTCCGAATACAAACCATACCAGCACAAAGGCGCCCACTGCGAAAATGGTATCGCCGATCACCCTGAGCCAGCGCATGGTTTGCAGCGGTGGGGTGTTGAGGAACTCAGCCGACCGGGCATACCAGAGACCGTATTTCACGCTGGCCCAGGTCTGGGCAAGACCGACCGGGAGGATGCTGATCAGCACCATCAGGATGCAGCCCGATATTGATGGCCCAGAACGAAAATTTGAGGGGCTTCTCTTTCCATTCCGCCTTCATGTCCATATCCCGCAGGACGAACAGCATCAGTCCGATACCCAGCATGCCGTATACACCGAAGAGGGCGGTATGTCCGTGGACGGGCGTCGTATTCAGTCCCTGCATATAGTAGAGCGCAATGGGCGGGTTGATCAGGAAGCCGAAGATACCGGCACCCAGGAAATTCCAGAACGCCACGGCGATGAACATATTGATCGGCCATTTATAGGCTTTGATCCATGGCCGCGACCTGGCTCAGCCGGAGGTTATGGTAGGCCTCGAAACCGATCAGGACGAGCGGGACCACTTCAAGGGCGCTGAACGTTGCCCCCAAAGCCAGCACAGAGATCGGGGTGCCGGCAAAATAAAGGTGGTGGAAGGTGCCGATGATCCCGCCCGACAGGAAAATGATGGTCGAGAAAAGCACGGTGGCCGTGGCGATCCGGGGCCTGATGAGCTGCATCCTGACAAAAAGGAAGGCGATGACCACCGTGGCGAAGACTTCAAAAAAGCCCTCCACCCAGAGATGAACGACCCACCAGCGCCAGTATTCCGCAATGGCCAGGTTGGTCTGCCGTCCCCACATCAGGCCGGCCCCGTAAAAGGCGGCGATGGCGATCGAGGAAATCAGGAACATGATCAGCAGGTGCCTGTTCTCCGAGCGCTGCCGGAGAGCCGGAAGCAACGCCCGCCCCATCAGGAAGAGCCAGATGAAGAGTCCGGCAAAAAGGAAGATCTGCCAGAAACGCCCCAGGTCCACATATTCGTATCCCTGGTGACCGAGCCAGAAATTTTCAACCAAGGCCGAGTTTCTGCATGATCCCCATCCATTGTCCGATCATCGATCCGGCGACAATGACCAAAAGCGCGATGAAGAGAAAATTGACCCCTGCCTTCTGGTACTTCGGCTCGTATCCCGAAACGGCCGGGGCGAAGAAGAGTCCGGTGGCCAGCCATGAGGTGGCGATCCAGAAAATGGCCAGCTGAATGTGGTAGGTCCGTGTCACAGAATAGGGGAGGATCTTCGCCAGGGGCAAGCCCGTAAAAGTCCAGCCCTTCCACGCCATAATGGGCGGTGATGATCCCCATCAGGATCTGGACCAGGATCAGGAGTGAAACCACCCAGAAATATTTCAGCGTCGCTTTCATCGACGGTGTGATCGTGCGTGCACGAAAGAGGATTGAATTCCGGGATGCCGGAGAGGACGTCGGTCTTCATCCTTGTTGGAGGCATAATACCAGGCCAGCAGGCCGATTCCCGCCAGCAGGATGATCACCGAAAAGCCGGTCCACAGGATCAGCGAACTGGGAGGGATATTCCCGATGAGCTTCTCGGCAGGCCAGTTGTTGGTGTAGGTGATCTTTTTTCCCGGACGGTCGGTAGATGTTGCCCAGGTCGCCCACCAGAGAAAGGCGTTCATCCGGCTCATGCGATCCGCATCCTTGATCGTGTTCGGCGGAATGCTGTAAGCCTCCCGGAGGTCCGCCAGTGCAGGCGTCATCCCTGAAAAGCCCGCTATAATGCCGGCTCACCACCCGGTAGGCATCTGCCCTGAGGGCCGAGATGCGCAGAACGCCCGAAGCCGGGTCGTACGTGTTTTCCCTGACCCTCTCCTGCAGCCTCTCCTGAAGACCCGCCTGCTGTTCATTGGTCAGCTGGTCGTAATCCTGAGAATAATCTTCCTTCGCCCAGCTATCCAGCATGTACATCGCCTCGCGGTGGAGCCAGTCGGCCGTCCAGTCCGGTGCCTTGTATGCCCCGTGGCCCCAGACCGTCCCGAGCTCCTGCCCGCCGATGGATTGCCAGACATTCTGCCCGTCCTTGATTTCAGCGCCTGTCATGATAACCTCCCCGCTCTCCGTAACCACTTTCGAAGGTACCGGCGGCGCCTTCCGGTAGATCTCTTTTCCAAAAAATCCAAGCACGCCGAAAGATACCAGCATGACAAGAATAAAACCGGTCCATAATCGTTTTGTATTCATCAGATAAAAAGTTTTAGAGTTCGTCGGTCAAACTTAAAAAATATTATGTATATGTGGATACTATATATCCACAAAAAAATGTTTATTTTTGAAATAAAATCACAGCAATCATGAACATCACATCCGAAACCCGGGTGGGTGATATTGTCAGAGAGAATTTCAATGCGGCCTCCGTCCTCACCCGGATGAAAATTGACTATTGTTGCGGCGGTAACCGCACACTGGCCACAGCATGTCAGACGGCCGGCGCTGACATGGATAAGGTTCTCCGGAAGCTTGACCAGGTGATGAAGACGAGGGATCATGAAACGGGCCATGTGCAGAGTATGCCTCCGGATGCGTTATGCGACTATATCGTCAAAAGGCATCACGGGTATGTCAGGGAAAAAATCCCTGTACTGAGCTTGAGTATCGAGAAACTCTGGAATGTTCACGGCAAAGAGCATCCCATCCTGGTGAGGGTGAAGGAATTGTTCCAGGTGGCTTCATCCGATCTTGTGCAGCATATGCAGAAAGAAGAGATGATCCTCTTCCCCTACATCAAGCATATGGCGTTTTGCGGCCGGAACAATGTCACACTGAAAGCGCCGTCTTTCGGTTCGGTGGTTAATCCCTTGCAGGTGATGGTGACCGAACATGAAACCGAGGGCAGCCTGTTCGGTGAGCTGAATGAAATCACGGGCGGGTATTCTTTGCCCGAAGGCGCCTGTGATACCTTTCGTGTGACCTACAAGATGCTTCGCGAGTTTGAGGAGGACCTGCACCACCATATCCATCTCGAAAACAACATTTTGTTTCCGGAAGCGAAGGAAATGGAAACCATGCTCCTGAGAAAATAAGTATCTTTGAAATAAAAACGATGATATCAAAGGGAACAGAGTATGCCATCAGGGCCATGGTCTACATTGAAATAAAAAACCGGGAAAGCGTTCGACCGGGCTACCGTGAGATCGCCCGTGAGATCGAGGCGCCGGAGCAGTATACAGCGAAGGTACTCCAGAACCTCGGCCGGAACCGGATCCTGGGATCGGTCAGGGGACGGGGCGGCGGGTTTTTCCTGGAGAAGGATCCCGGGCAGATCACCCTGTTAGATATCATCAAGGTTATGGAAGGGGACAGCTTTTTCACCAGTTGCGGTTTCGGTCTCCGGCAATGCAGCAATGCAAACCCCTGTCCGATGCACGACCGTTATGCCCGGATCCGCGATGGCTATTTCGATCTGGTGAGCGCCGAAACGGTAAAAAGCCTGGCCGACCGCATCAGCAGCGGCGAGGCGGTGTTAAATCACTTGTGATTCAGTGCGAATTTTCCCGGTGCATTTCCTCCGGGGTAAAAAACGAATACTGGTAGTCCATCGGCAGGATCCCGAGATAATCTTTGATTTGTGCACCATCCATGCAGGCTTCGATGATTTTGTGGCCGGTCTCCGAGAGATCCGTCGTCAGGTACTGGGGCAGTTCCTTCCTGAAAAATTCATTCAGGATCGCAGCCCCGGCATCGTAGCCTTCCTCTCCCACTTCCGGCTGACGGTAAACTTTCAGGAACCTGGAAGGAATCTTGGCCCCTTCGATAGTGACATAGTTCAGCTCAAAACCCAGGAGGCTGCATCGGGCCGGCTGGTACTGGTCGGTTCTCAGTTTGGCATTTCCCCGCCGCGTCAGGTATTCTCTCATCATCAGCTGCGGTTTGAATCCCACTTTCCATACCCCGATATGCTGGTTAGGTGTTAAGGTGTACCGTACCCGTGGGCGTCTGGATGATCTGTTCGAGTAGCAGGTTGGCGTGTTTCACCTGTTTCCCGGTGGCGAAGGGCCAGTACGACCCCACGCCTTCACTTTCCAGTCCTTCGGAACTGATGATGCTGGGATTGGCATAGCCTCTCGGGGAGACGAGTCTCCAGAGCCAGGCCAGGGCAGGAGGGAGGATATGGAATAGCCCGACGATGGCATAGGAGGGTTTGTCAGGGGCGAATGGCGGGGTCCGGACACCGAAGCTCCGCACATCAACCGAGACGGGTTCGTTCACGACCCCCGGAACGATATCCCTTGGGAGGACAACCCGGGGATTGGGACATCTCTTGCCGGGGGCATCTTCGGTATGATCCCAGACCAGGGCCGTGCAATCGGGCATCGTGTCGAGGTTCAGGAAAAGAAGCGGCTTGGTGGCATTGATGGTGATCTTCTCCAGGAAGGGATCATCACCGTAGTTGCGGATGCCGTCAACCCGGATGAACCAGGCGTTTTCCGCATCAAGGACCGACAGCTTGCCGCTGTTCCTTTGTATCGACGGGTGGCACAGGGCCATGTCGTCGGTGACGGGATTGAACTTGCAGAACGTCGGTATGGAAATGAGCCTCCGTTCACCATTGATCATGTTTTCCCCGAGAAGAACCTGGCCTTCCGGTTCGCGAACGATGTGCTGGAGCATCTCGCTTTTCCCGCCCCCGCTGGCTCCTTCATGCATATAGGTGGTGATGTTGTCGTACGGGCTGATCACCTGCACCGTGGAACAATGTGCCGTGACCCAGTTTTCCTCTTCCCCCTTGGTCAGCAATACCCCATAAAGTCCCTTTTTCGCACTCGGCCCCGGGTAAAGGTTATAGGCATACATTTCATGAAGCCCGGGAAGCCTGTTGTGCACCACGATCTGCTTTCCTTCAAAATGGGTATGACGGAACGGAGGGGCCACATAAATGACCGATTCCAGATGGTACCCGGAA
The DNA here is from genome assembly GCA_963763215.1 of uncultured Bacteroidales bacterium. GTDB lineage: Bacteria > Bacteroidota > Bacteroidia > Bacteroidales > DASQZK01. Next base: position 129,097 of record CAVXNX010000025.1, on the reverse strand, counting down.
GGGAGTTCATCCACCGGGACGATTTTCTGAAGCATCGACAAACCCATGGAGAAAAAAGCGGCATTGACCGGGGCAATGGCCATTCCGGTGCTTCCGATGCCCTTTTGCCCGGCAAAATAGAAGAAGATCCCCAGATCCTGCTGTTTTAACCAGTCGAAGGTCTCTGTTCTCAGTTTCTCAAAATCATAGCCGAAACGATCGGTAAACCTGGGCTTGTCGGTCGGTTGGTTGTCGGCAATCACCATGGTGTCCGGATCACGCCGCCGCATATAGGCTTCGGTGTAGTTGGCCGAAATCCCGTTTTTCACCTTATGGACAATGGCTTCTGTGTAAAGTCCTTTCCCTTCGACCTGATAGGATACCTCGAAACGCGTCTTTCCCGCTGTCGATGCTTCGGCAAGCTCTTCCGAGGTGTTGAAAACAGTGAAGCCCTGGCAGTGCGAAAGAATATCGACGATGGCTTCGGGGAGGATGATCTTTTTATCCTTCAGGGTACTCCATAAATCTGTCATTTCTGATGGGGGTTTTTCGGGTGTGAAAATCAGCCAGCAAATTTAACAATCTTTAAGAAAAAAGGCGGTCATAATTTTTGTATTTGATCATATAGGGTCAATTTAATGATAAATTAACACGGCTACCCGCAGTGAGGTAACATATACAATTCAGCCGGAGAGGGGAATACGGACCCCGTCGTTGGAATTTTCTGCGAATCAGCCTGTTGACTATCAGTTTCCGTTACCGCATTCGTCTGCCCCGCACAGGTTCACGGCTATACTTTTCGCCAGAACTAACTTTTTATTCGGGTTTTTTGTTTTAGTCTTTGTTACCCGGCACGGAGAGAAGGAGGTTTGGATGAAGTTTCATCCTTCCAGGGCCAGATATGACGGTTAAATCATTTTGAAATGAAGGGAAACACGGTGCCTGGCAACGAAAGAGAACTTTGATGTCGAATGTGGTGAACCGGCTCTTTTCTGCCGGTAAGCGTTAAAACGATTTATTCCATGCCGAAGAAACAACAGCAGACTCAACAGATCGAATCTGAAAATACGGGGAAACTGCGGGGCAAGAAATCGGCAAACGAGGAACCCAAAGGATCATCCCTTTTGGTGGCGGGACTTGCCGTACTGGGTGTGGTTTACGGAGATATCGGGACCAGCCCGTTATATGCGCTCCAGAAATGTCTTTCCGGTTCAGATTCAATATCCGCCGGCCGTCAGCAGATCCTCGGCTTGTTATCCCTGATCTTCTGGGCCCTGGTTATCGTCATTGCCGTCAAGTACATCGCTTATGTGATGAGGGCGTCCAATGAGAACGAAGGGGGCATCCTGGCCCTGATGGCCCTCATTGAGCCGGCGCATCCCGATGACAGGAGCCGGAGGCAGTGGCTGATCCTGCTTGGGATCTTCGGCGCGGCCCTTTTGTATGGCGATGGGATGATCACCCCGGCGATCTCCGTCCTTTCAGCCATTGAAGGGATCAAGATTGCGGATCCGGGATTTGGCAATTTCGTCATTCCCATCACGGTGGGAATCCTGATCTTATTGTTCATTTTTCAGAAGCAGGGCACTCAGGGGGTGGGTCGCGTTTTCGGCCCGGTCATGATGGTCTGGTTCATCGTTCTCATGGTGACCGGCATCATCGGGATCGTCCGCGAACCGGAAATTTTGAAGGCAGTCAATCCGGTCTATGCCATAAAATTTTTTCCCCAGGCGGGTTTCAAAGGGTTCCTGGTCCTCGGAGCTGTTTTCCTGGTGGTTACGGGAGGAGAGGCCCTCTATGCCGACATCGGGCATTTTGGCAGGAAGCCGATCCGCATGACCTGGTTTTCGCTGGTCATGCCGGCCCTTTTGGCCAATTATTTCGGACAGGGTGCCTTGTTGCTGAAGCAGCCTGAGATGGCCGGTAAGCAGGTGTTCTACTACCTGGGGCCCCACTGGACGCTTTATCCCATGGTCGTCTTGTCGACCATGGCCACCATCATTGCCTCGCAGGCCATCATCTCGGCCTCTTTCTCCCTGACAAGGCAGGCCGTCCTCCTCGGTTATCTTCCCCAGCTGAAGATGGTTCAGACCTCCGAGGACCAGCCTGGACAGATCTATATCGGGGGCATTAACTGGATCCTGATGATCGCCACCATAGGACTGGTTCTGGGCTTTCAAACCTCTGTGAACCTGGCCGGTGCCTATGGTGTGGCCGTGAGTACAACCATGGTGATCACCACCATCCTGATGTACATCGTGGCCAGGGAAAAATGGAAATGGCCCATGTGGATCGTTATCCCGATCACCCTGTTTTTCCTGCTCATTGACCTGGCCTTTATGGGGTCGAATATGTTCAAGATCCTGCAGGGAGGTTATTTCCCGCTGATCATTGCCGGCCTCGTCTTCATGCTGATGAACGTGTGGCGGACTGGCCAGGCCAGGATGACACCTGTGGAAGGGAAGAAACAGAGATCCACCACGACGTTTCTCAATAACATCAAAAAACGCTCACCCAGCCGGGTGCCTGGAACAGCTGTCTTTCTGACCGATGATATCCAGCTGGTTTCACTGTTATTGATGCGACAACTGGAGACGTTTGGGATGCTCAACGAGAAGATCATCCTGCTTTCGCCAGAAATTATGGACTCCCCCAGATTCCCTCCCGATAAGCGGAATGAGATCAAGGATCTCGGCAAAGGGATCATCCAGCTGGTTGTCCGTTTCGGCTTTATGGAAAATCCAAACATCCCGAACATTCTGAAAACCACCGAGGTGCTCGGAAAGCCCATCGATCTGGAGAAGGTGATTTACTACATTGAATACCCGAAGATCGTTTATGGAGGGAAGTGGGGCCGCAAGAAGTTCATCGCCAAAGTGTTTTCTTTTATGGCGCGGAATGCTGCCAGCCCTGTTGAATTTTTCAAGATCCCCCAGGATCAGGTATTGGAAGTGGGCATCCGCGTTCACCTCCAGTGAATGGCTCAGCTGCATTCATGTTCCAGCCGGTTCAGAATGGCAAGGGCTTCCCCCCGGGAATTCCCGCAGATGCCTTCTTCAGCCATAAACCGCCGGCAGACCTCCGGCCGGTCGGGCCGGTCAAAAATTCCGCAACGGAAATCGGTGGTGAGATGGATGCAAGGGACCCCCGCCGGCTTGCCTTCAGGCATGCGGGGGATGGGCGAAGAAATGGAAATGGCGATGCAGCATGCGCCGCAGCCTGGCCTGCAATTCATCATGACATTCAAAGATGGTCTGGTGTGCAAAGATAAAAAAAATCAAAAAACCGGTCGTGTCATGCAAAACCGGTGGCAAGCTGATTCATTTTTTGGAGCAGTTCAGCAGGATTGAACGGTTTCGAAAAGTAGGCATCACAACCGGCTTCCATCGATTTTTTCCTGTCCTCGGCAAAAGCATGAGCCGTGAGGACCACCACGGGAATCGTTTTGTACCCGGGATCTTCCTTCAGATGACGGGTCAGCGTCAGACCGTCGGTCTCCCCTTTGAGGGAAATGTCCATGAGGATCATGGACACGCTGTTTTTTGAGAGAATCTTCAATGCTTCTTCAGCACCTTCAGCGATCAGCACGCGGTAACTCTTCCCGAGGATCGTTTCCATGTAATCCTGGCTGAACGGGTCATCTTCCACCACAAGGACATTCGATTTGTGAATGCCTTCCGTCCGTTCCCCGCCGGCACGGGCCTTGTCTGCCCCTCCGGTTGCCGGAGGCTGATTGAAATGGATGGTAAAGACCGATCCTTCATGCCTGACACTCTTAAAGGTAATCGATGCTCCGTTCAACTCGAGGTATTGCTTGACGATGGACAAGCCGAGCCCGATTCCCTCATAGCGGCGGGTGTAGCCGATATCCTCCTGGGAGTAGGGACTGAATAATTGACCCAAAAAGTCCTCCGACATTCCGATACCGCTGTCGGCCACATCGAGAGTGAGGAATCCTTTTTCATCGGTAAAGAGGGTCAGCCTGACATCGCCCTCATTGGTATATTTTATCGCATTGTCGATTAAATTGGCCACAGACTGGAAAATGCAGTATTCGTCTATAACGATCCGGGATTCACCGGCTTTATTGACAAATCCAAGGTTGATGGCTTTGGTGCGGGCATTTGGCTCATTTTCTTCAACAGCCTTTTCGATGAGGTCGGTCAGATCGAGCAGGCGGGGATGAATGTTGAAGGCGCCGACCTGAAGCCTGGAAAAGTTGAGGATCATGTCAACGGTGCGCATCAGGCGATGGCTCGACCGGGTGATATTATCGAAGTACCGTTCCAGTTCATCATCAATTCCGCCCTCCAGGTATTCACGGATCAGTTCGGAAAATCCGAGGATGGAATTGAGGGGTGTCCGGATCTCATGGGAGATATTGGCCACGAAGGCGTCCTTGAGCCTGTTTGATTTTTCAGCATCATCCCGGGCACTGATCAGTTCATTTTCCCATTTTTTCCGTTCGGTGACATCCTGGGCGAGCACCATTACCGCATCATGACCTTCGTAATCGAAGAGGTGTGAGGTGATTTCGACATCGATGACTGTCCCGTCCCTGAGAACATGCTTCCAGGTGCCGGAATGGCTGATCGCTTCCTTACGATGGGCAAAAAGCTGACGAACCGTTCGACATCCTCCTGAGGACGGATATCGGTCACCTTCATGGATTTAAACTCATCCCGGCTGTACCCGTATTTGACCACGGCGGAATCGTTAACTTCCAGGATGGCAAGGGTTGATCGGTCGTATACCATCATCGGATGCGGATTGTTCTGGAAGAGGTAGCGGTAACTCGATTCACTCTCCTTCAGCTTTTTTTCATCGTTCTTCCGTGAGGTGATATCCTCGAGCAACTCGATAATGCCGCTGATTTTTCCGTCCTCACCGTAGAGCGCTGCCGTAGACAGGCTGACAAAAATCGTATGACCGTCTTTATGCCGGCGGACCAACTCAGCTGAAGTGTAACTGTTTCCCGGCAAGGACCTGCTGCGAGGATATTCCTGAACTCATCGAGTTTTTCCTTCTGGACGATGGGAAGAAACCGGCCGGTCACCTCACTGGCGGTCCAACCGAAGATCCGTTCGGCAGCATGGTTCCATAACCGGACCTCTCCTTCCGGGCTCAGATGGATAATGGCAAGGGGAGATGCCTGGATGATGGCCTCAAGGGTGCTTGTCCCTTCGGGGAGCTTGTCATGAAAGTTTCCCGGGCCTCCCTGCCTCAGGAATGCCGCTTCATCCATTGACTTTTCTCTCTTTTTTTTCATCATGGGAAAAACCGGAGTTTACCAGGAAGATCGGAACGTTCCTGACGGTCATAAAATTATAAAAAAAAATGAGACGGTTACGTTGTTTATAAGCTCAATGTTTATCCCGGGGTCACCATCGAAACGGGACGGAAATTCATTATCGTCCTCGCCGCACCGGTAAGCGTGGCCGGCCGGACCCATTACGTATTCAGCAGCCTGCAATTTGCCCTGACCATGGCCATGGACTGATTGCGCAGTGCGACATGCAGGGCCGGGTAATTTTGCCTATATTTGTTTTGTTAAGAACGATTGACCATGGATATCACCGATATCCCTGATCTTGCATAAACGCCGCCAAACATGTAACTTTGAGGGGTCCATTAATAAACGTGGTTATGAATGCGAAGAACAAGGTGCTGTTGTATGGCCTGATCATCGGCGTCTTAGGTTATATTATTGAGGCCCTGATCTCCTATTCCCTTTTTTCGGTCGACAGGACGTTTCTCCAGATCCTCATCACCGCTGTTCCGCTGAACGAACTCTATAGCAGGGTCCTGCTCTTTGCCGCGGTGATGATCCTGGCCTTTATCATGACCGGGGTCATCAACGATATGTCATTTGAGGTCGACTTTCTCAAACGCCGGACATCCGCGGGTAAAGAAGCCAAACCCGAGATCAGTTTCATCTCCAGCCTTTCTTACCAGATCCGTACCCCGCTCAATGCCATCGTCGGATTCTCAGAACTTCTCAAAGACCCCAACCTTTCCATCCAGTCGAAACAGACCTATATCAATCATATCCACTCCAGCGGGAATTACCTCCTGCAGCTGATCAGCAATCTGTCGGATATCGCCCGGATCGAGACGGGCCAGTTGGCCGTCCGGAAAGAAGAAACGGCCCTCAATCTCCTGCTCGAGGAGCTCTTCCGGCATTTCGAAGAGCAGAAAAAGGAGATGGGCCGTGCCGATATCGCCCTGGTTCTGAAAAAGTCGGTGAAGGATGAACATTTCTCGATTCTCACCGATAAGGACCGCTTGCGGCAAATCATGAGCAATCTCATTGAGAATGCCATCAAACAAACTGAGGAAGGCATGGTGGAATTCGGTTACCGGATGACGGATGACCAAACGCTTGAACTATTCGTTAAAGATACGGGGACCGGTTATTCCAAAGAGAGGCTGGAAGTTCTCCTCAGCCGGAATGAGAAACTCACCGGCCATGAAAATCATCCGTTCGACAGTGCGGCCCTGATCCTGATGATCACCCGGAACCTGGTCAAGCTCCTCGGAGGTGATTTCCGGGCCGAATCCAAATCAGGGCAGGGAGCAACATTCTCGTTCATCCTGCCTTTCAAAGAAGTGGAATACCACGGCGAACCCCGACAACAGGGAGCCGGGACCATGAGGCCCCGTGACAGGGAATGGTCGGGCAAGACGGTCCTGATCGCCGAAGATGTCGAGTCAAATTTTATTTACCTTCAGGAATTGCTGCGTCCCACCGGATTAAAATTGCAATGGGCCAAAAATGGGCAGGAGGCGGTCGACCTGGTGAAGAAAATCAAAACCATTGACCTTGTCCTGATGGATATCCTGATGCCCGAAATGGACGGTTATGAGGCCACCCGGATCATCAAATCCCTCCGGCCGCAACTTCCTGTCATCGCCCAAACCGCTTACAGCCTGGAAAGCGAACGGGATAAGGCGGAAGCGGTGAATTTTGACGATTATCTGATCAAACCCATCTGGTCCCCCCAACTGATGTCGGCTATGGAAAAATTCCTGCGGTAGACCATCCCCGTGTACCGGAAAAGAAAAAAATGGAAGCGATCCTCTGGGTCACTTCCATTTTTAAAAGTTTTACCGGGGTAAATGATCGCGTTCACCGCGACCTTTACCGGGAATTCCCTTACGAAATTGAAATCTGGCGCGGACCTCTTTCAACGGCTTCCGGTTTTTTGGGGATATGGATTTTTAATACACCGTTCGTATGATCTGCCTTGATTTTATCGGCATTTACCGTTTCAGGCAGGGTGAATGAACGGCTGAAAGAGGAATAGTTGAACTCCTTTCTCATGAAGTTGTCTTCATTCTGCTCATGCTGTTCTCTCTTCTCACACGATACCGTCAGCACATTGTTCTGAAGATCCAGCTTCAAATCTTTCTTGTCAATGCCGGGAGCGGCAAGATCAATTTCATAGGAATCTTTCGTTTCCGAAATGTTTACGGCCGGAAGACTGTTCGAATCATCCCAGTTTGACCTGTCACTTAACCAGTCACTGCTGAAAAAGTCGTCCAGTAAACCCGGCAACCTGAATCTTTTGTTTGTTGTTGGTAACATGGCTCTGTCCTCCTTTTTTTGGTTCAACATCAGTTAATCATCGCTTTACTCTTTTTCAAATCCTATACCATCCTGAAAATCAACCAAATAATATGACAAAATGGCATGTAGTTAAATAGAACATGACAAAATGACATATTTTCTAAGGAAAGAGTCCGGGCCGGGCCGGGTCGGGAGCACGATGACGCGTTGGTTTTGACCGGTAACCGGTTTCTTCCCGGGGACTTTTGGGTTGGTGTCCCTCGGCCTGTCAGTCCGGCAGACCTTCCTGTCCGGCACTGGCATTGTAAGGTGTTCTTTTCCCGGGAAAAAGACGATTAATTAAGTGCTTGCAAGAAAACGCCAATAGCTGCGTTATGCTCGACTTCAAAACAGTCATTTACGGATAGTAAACTCCTGTTTTTCAGTCATCGCAAGCCTTGCTCCTGACGTTTTCTTATCAAGCACGGCTAAAAAACATGAGTTTTCTTTCTGACATTAATTATCTTATTTTCCTGATAGCGGCTTCCAGCGCCTGGAGGGCCTCATCCAGCTTTTGGCGGGGCAGGGCGATGTTCATTCTCTGGAACCCGCTTCCACCGGGACCGAAGGCCGGTCCGTCGTTAAGACCGAGACCGGCTTCCGAGATCATGAAATTCTTCAGTTTTCGCGTCATCCATCCCCAGTTTCCTGAAATCAAGCCAGATCAGGTAGGTGGCCCGGGTTTGGGTTACGCCGACTTCCGGGAGGCGTTCGCCGATGAATTCTTCGAGATAGCGGTAATTCCCTTCCAGGTATTGGAGCAGTTGCCGCAACCAGTCCTCACCCTGGTTATAGGCGGCCATGAGGGCCTCGCTTCCGAAAATATTACCCATGCCGATATGCAGGTTGTCGAGTGTTTTCTCGTATTTCTGTCTCAGGACGGGGTCGGGGATGATCAGGACTGACGTGGAAAGCCCGGCCAGGTTGAAGGTTTTACTCGGTGCATAGAATGATACGGTATGATTCGCAGTTTCGGGGAGGCTCAGCAGAGGGATGTGGTGCCCTTCGTTATAGATGAGGTCGGAATGGATCTCATCGGAAAGGATCAGCACCTCATGTTTTCGGCAAATGCCGGCCAGGGTCTCCAGTTCCTCCCGGGTCCAGGCCCGGCCCACCGGGTTATGGGGATGGCAGAGGATCAGCATCTTTGCCGTCCGGGCTTTCTCTTCGAGATCATCGAAGTCCATGACGTAGGTGCCATTGCGGTTAATGAGCCCGTTATGGACAATCTCACGTCCGTGATTTCTGACCGCCGTGAAAAAGGGAAAATACACCGGCGGCTGCACGATGATCCGGTCGCCGGGTTCGGTGTAGGCCAGCACGGCCATGTTGAGGGCCGGGACGATTCCCGGGCTGAAGGAGATCCATGGCTTCTTCACCTCCCAGCCATGCCGGCGCGACATCCACGAGATGATGCTGTCGAAGAAAGCCTGGGGCCTGAAAGTATATCCGTATACGGGATGCCGGGCCCGCGAGATGATGGCATCCACGATAAACGGAGGAACGGCAAAGTCCATGTCGGCAACCCACATCGGCCGTACATCCGGGTTCACCAAAAACATCTTTGCGGAGGTCGTACTTGACCGAGGAGGTGTTCTCCCGGTCTATGATTTCGTCAAAATTGTACTGCATGTCTGTCCTTTTTTACGAGAGGAAGGCGTCCCTTCCGGGGTAATTGAGTTTGTCCCTGGCCATGTCTTCGGGAAAGGTGAAATAATCCACTTCTCCTTCCGAGCAGAGCTTGCCCTCATGGTCGAAGAGTTGCACCGCCACGGTCACGATGCGCCGTGCGGAGGAGGTCACCCTGGCTTTGAGCGTCAGGCTCCCACGGTCGGTGAACACGGGGTGCCTGTATTTTGTTTCCAGCCTGCGCGTCACCCCGCCGGTGGAGGCTTTTACGTAAATGGTCCAGCTGGCGATCTCATCCATCAGTGTGGCCTGGATCCCGCCGTGCAATACATTGTCGTAACCCTGGAATTCAGGTCGCGGCTCCCATTCTGATACCACCATGTCCCCTTCTTCATAAAAATGCATGTGCAGACCGATGGCGTTTGCAGGGGAACATCCGAAACAACGGTAACCTGGGCGGTCCAGGAAAGGATTGTTAATTTTTTTCATCGGGATGGGTATTGATCCTGAAGGGTCATTTCCTTCTTCCCCGGATATGAATAGTGCAACATGCCGGGGGAGACGGGAACCCTGTTCATTTGTATGTTTTTAATAAAAGTGGCCGTTGCGTGACGGCAGCTCCGCCCAAAAGTAGTAATTTCACCCAAAATTATCTATACCTGTCCCATTTCAGGATTTCCGTTGCCGGATTGACGGGCGGAAGATCAGGATGGGGGACAGGCACGACAGGACAAAACCATGGTCAGACCCAAGAAACATCTCGGTCAGCATTTCCTGACAGATCCCGGCATTGCCGCGCGGATCACCGGGAGCCTGAGACCGGGGAATACAGGGACGGTCATCGAGGTAGGCCCCGGTAAGGGTGTGCTTACCCGGACGCTCGTTGAGATGCAGGATGTCGATCTTTACCTGGTCGAAATCGACAGGGAGGCGGTGGAGTACCTTCACGGTGAATATCCCCGGCTTCGGGAACGGCTCATCGAGGGCGATTTTCTCAGGCAGGACCTCACCCGTTTCGGCAACCGCATCGCGATCATCGGCAATTTCCCGTATAACATTTCCAGCCAGATTTTTTTCAAGATCCTCGACAACCGGGAGATCGTTCCTGAGGTGGTCTGTATGATCCAGAAAGAAGTGGCCGAGCGGATTGCCTCGCCACCCGGTTCACGTCAGTATGGCATTTTGTCGGTTTTTCTTCAGACCTGGTACACTATTTCTTATCTTTTCACGGTGAATCCCGGTTCTTTTTTCCCGCCGCCCCGCGTGAGATCCGCGGTGATCCGTCTCGAACGCAACAATCGCATGGAGATCGGCTGCAGTGAAGAGATGTTCAGGAAAGTGGTGAAAACCGCTTTTAACCAGCGAAGGAAGATGCTGAGGAATTCATTGTCTTCATTTTTTGTAAATTTGGACCGCGAAGATCCTGTCCTGAAAAAAAGGCCTGAGGAGCTCGGTGTGGAAGCCTTCCTCGAACTCACGGCCCGGATCGAAGGGCAAAGATCTTAACTTAACACTTATAGTCATGAATTTTGAACTGACCAGGGAATACATTGAAAGGCTCCGGGAAGTGATCGAGGCTCGTGATGAGGCAACGGCAATGACGATGATGCGTGAACTTCATGCGGCCGATATTGCCGAGATCTACATCAGCCTGACCATTGAAGAGGCGAAGTTTCTCTACCTTCTGCTGGAAGGGGAGAAGGCCTCCGACGTTTTGGCCGAGCTGGAGGAAGACGACCGCGAAAAATTTCTCCGTGCCCTGCCATCGGAGGTCATTGCCGAGCAATTCATCCATCACATGGATTCGGATGATGCTGCCGACGTGATCGCGGACCTCTCCGAAGAAAAGAAGGAAGAGGTTCTCCAGTATCTCAAGGATGTTGATCAGGCGGGCGACATCGTCGACCTGCTCAGTTATGATGAAGACACTGCGGGCGGACTGATGGCCAAGGAAATGATCCGGGTGAACGAGAACTGGAACATCAGTGTTGCACTGAAGGAGATGCGCCAGCAGGCAGCCGAGGTGGACGAAGTGTATTATGTCCATGTTGTCGATGACGACGGTATCCTGAAAGGCACCCTGAGCCTGAAAAAGCTTCTTCTCTCCGAACCTCACCAAAAGATCAGGACCCTCTACAGGCCCGATGCGATCTCGGTCAGGACAAACACCCCGTCGGAGGAAGTGGCGGCCATCATGAGCAAATACGATCTCGTGGTTCTCCCCGTGGTCGATTCGATCGGAAGGCTGATGGGGCGCATCACCATCGATGACGTGGTCGATGTGATCCAGGAGGAGGCGGGCCGGGATTACCAGATGGCTTCAGGTCTTTCTGGCGACGTCGAACCGGGTGATTCCCCCTGGACGCTGACGCGTGTGAGGCTTCCGTGGCTTCTGATCGGCCTGCTCGGCGGTATCCTGGTGGCCCTGGTGATCAGCCGTTTTGAAGGGGATATCAAGATCAACCCTCAGGTGGCCTTTTTTATCCCGCTTATCGGCGCCATGGCCGGCAATGTGGGCATCCAGTCTTCGGCCATCATCGTCCAGAGCATCGCCGCCAATACGCCGGGCATCGACCGGACAGCAAAGAAACTGGCTAAGGAATTTCTCGTCGGGCTGATGAACGGGGCGATCCTCTCCGGGCTCATCTTTGTTTACAACTTCCTGACGGCCGATTCGCTGGCACTGACCTTCACGGTGAGTCTTTCACTGCTGGTGGTCATCATCTTTTCCTCTCTTTTCGGGACCTTCATCCCGCTGGCCCTCAACAAGATCAAGCTCGACCCCGCCCTGGCCACCGGTCCGTTCATCACCACGATGAACGACCTCATGGGACTGGTGATTTATTTTGTCATGGGGAGAATTATGTACGGTCTCTTCTAAAAACTCGTATTGATGGCGTTCACCGGGTTGAGCCGGGCAGCCGCGTATGCCGGGGCCATCCCGGATACCAGCCCGATCACCGACGAGATGAGCAGTCCGAGGATGATGTTGCCAATGGTCAGCGTGATGGTGAAATCGGTGGAGAGGCTGATGGCCAACGCTCCGGCAAATACCAGCAGCAACCCGATGATTCCCCCGGCGACGGCCAGCAGCATCGATTCGAAAATGAACTGCAGAAGGATGAAATACCGTTTTGCCCCAAGCGCTTTCTGGATCCCGATGATCGTCGTCCGTTCCCGGACGGAGACGAACATGATGTTGGCGATCCCGAAACCGCCCACCAGCAGTGAGAAGAGGCCGATAAACCATCCGGCGATATCGAGGGTGCCGAAAACACGGTCGAGCTGGTTGCTGATCATGCTCATTTGGTTCAGGGCAAAATTATCTTCTTCGGCCGGTTTCAGCCGCCGTATCGATCGCAGTGTCATCCGGATCTCATCGCGCAGATCTTCGAGTGGAAGTCCCGGCATCGCTTTGACAATGATGGTGGGCTGCATCCCTTCATCCCGGATGTTCACCACATTGCGGATGTAATTCACCGGGACAATGATGGCATCATCCAGCGAATTTTCAAAAGCGCTTTTTCCTTCCCTGGTCAGGATACCGATCACCCTGAGCTTGTTCCGCCTGACCACGATGGTTTTCCCCAGTGCGCTGACATTGGGGAACAGCGAACTGGCAACGGTGGCCCCGATGACGGTCTCGTTGCGGCCGGCTTTCAGTTCAAAGGGGGAAAAATACCGGCCGGTGCTGATGTCAAAATCCCGGATGTCCTCAAAACCTTCAGTGACCCCGTAGATGCTGGCGTCTTCCACCTCATTGTTTTTGTAATGGACCGATGTTTTTGGGGTGATGAGAAAGCTCACCGCCTCAGCATTCCTGATCCTGTCCTTGAGCTCCCTGTACTCCTGGATGGTGGGTACAGGGCGGTTCATGTATTTCCACCAGGGGTAATCCTGCCCTTCCTCGCTGGTCCATGGCCATTTCCCGATGTAGATCACGTCGCTTCCCATCGTCGAAAAGCTTTCCCGGATGTTCATTTCCAGTGAATCGAAGATGGTGAACACCGAAATGATGGCAAAAATCCCGATGGTGATGCCAAGGAGTGAAAGGGAGGTTCTTAATTTATTGACAAACACCGACTTCAGCGAAAAATTGAAACTCTCGGTGATGAGCTTTAGGACTTTCAGCATAATTTGTAAATAACTGTTGAAAACTTTCTTTAATTCGGTTGAAACTGTTTCCTTTGTATAATTTTAAAGGCAGGTATTTTCCTGCCTAAAATACCATAATTTTAGCAGATAGCGATATTTTTAACGGTATAAATCAACAGGTTGTCAATGAGCGATTTGAAAAAAATTAAAACCGCCCTCATTTCGGTTTATTACAAGGAAAATCTCGACATCATCGTCAAAAAACTCAACGAGCTTGGTGTCAGGATCTTTTCAACCGGGGGAACGAAGACCTTTATCGAGGATCATGGGATTCCGGTGACTCCGGTTGAAGAATTGACCACGTATCCGTCTATCCTGGGTGGACGGGTCAAAACGTTGCATCCAAAAGTTTTCGGAGGCATCCTCGCCCGGCGACACATCGATTCTGATCTTCAGCAGCTCGGTGAATACGGGATCCCGGAGATCGACCTGGTCATCGTGGACCTTTACCCGTTTGAAGAAACCGTGCGATCGGGTGCCGATGAGCAAACGGTGATCGAGAAGATCGATATCGGCGGGATTTCACTGATCCGGGCGGCAGCAAAAAATTTCAGGGATGTCCTGGTCGTTTCATCGCGTGATCAGTACAGTGCCCTTTCCGATCTCCTGGAGAGTACAAAGGGAGAGACAAGTCTTGACGACCGGAAAGCTTTTGCCTCCCGGGCGTTCGCCATATCTTCCCATTACGACAGCATGATATTCAGCTGGTTCGACAAGGATGCCCACCAGGAGTTCCGGTTGAGCGCCGGACCGGGGAAAACCTTGCGTTACGGGGAAAACCCGCACCAGGAAGGGTATTTCTTCGGGCATTTTGAAGAGATGTTCGAGCAGCTTCACGGGAAGGAGATCTCCTACAACAATCTTCTTGACATCGATGCCGCGGTGGGACTGATTGCCGATTTCAACGAAACGACATTTGCCGTTTTGAAACATAACAACGCCTGCGGGCTGGCTTCGCGCCCTGTACTTCTTGATGCCTGGAAAGCCGCTCTTGCCGGAGATCCGGTTTCAGCATACGGCGGCATCCTGATCACCAACAGTGAAATCGATGCGGCTACGGCGGAGGAGATGAACAAGATCTTTTTCGAAGTGGTCATTGCCCCTTCATATGAAGAAAACGCCCTCGACATACTTAAACAGAAAAAAAATCGTATTATTCTGGTGCAAAAATCAGGGGCTCTTCAGAAGACGACTGCCCGTTCGGTGCTGAACGGCGTGCTGGTGCAGGACAGGGATGTGAATATTGAAGGGCCTTCCGACCTGCGGACGGTGACCAATTCGGAACCCACCGCCGCTCAGATTGAAGATCTTATCTTTGCCAACAAGATCGTCAAACACACCAAATCCAACGCCATCGTTCTTGCCAAAAACAAGCAGCTTTGCGCCAGCGGCGTCGGTCAGACCTCCAGGGTGGATGCACTCCGGCAGGCCATTGAGAAGGCCGGGAATTTCAATTTCGACCTTCACGGAGCCGTGATGGCATCCGACGCCTTTTTCCCTTTCGCCGATTCCGTCGAAATCGCTCACAAAGCGGGAGTGACGGCCGTTATTCAGCCGGGAGGTTCGGTCAGGGATGAGGATTCCGTGGATTTTTGTAACCAAAACGGCATGAGTATGGTATTTACTGGAATACGACATTTTAAACACTGATAATTTTACATATGGGATTGTTTTCTTTTCAGCAGGAACTAGCTATTGACCTGGGTACAGCGAATACCATTATCATTTACAACGACAAGGTGGTTGTGAATGAACCCTCCATCGTAGCGATCGATCAACGTACGCAAAAGCTCATCGCCATCGGTGAAAAAGCCAGGCAGATGCATGGCAAGACGCATGAGAACATCAAAACCATCAGGCCCCTGAGAGATGGAGTCATCGCAGACTTTGATGCGGCGGAGCAGATGATCAGGGGAATGATCAAACTGATCAATAAGGGGAACCGCCTGTTCACGCCTTCGCTGAAGATGGTGATTTGCATCCCTTCCGGATGCACCGAGGTGGAACGCCGGGCTGTGAGAGATTCATCCGAACATGCCGGTGGCCGTGATGTCTATATGATTTACGAGCCCATGGCCGCTGCCATCGGGATCGGGATCGACGTCGAAGCTCCTTCGGGATGCATGGTTGTTGATATCGGCGGGGGCACCACCGAGATCGCGGTGATCGCCCTGGGCGGCATTGTCTGTAACCAGTCCCTCCGTGTTGCCGGAGACGGTTTTACCGCCGATATTCAGACCTACATGCGGCATCAGCATAATATCAAGATCGGGGAAAGAACGGCTGAGGAGATCAAGATCAGCGTCGGCTCTGCACTTCCGGAACTCGACAGCCCGCCTGCCGATTTCAATGTCAGGGGACCGAACCTGATGACGGCCATGCCCATCGAAATACCCATCTCATACCAGGAAATTGCCCACTGTCTGGATAAGTCCATCTCGAAGA
Source organism: uncultured Bacteroidales bacterium (assembly GCA_963763215.1). Taxonomy (GTDB): domain Bacteria; phylum Bacteroidota; class Bacteroidia; order Bacteroidales; genus DASQZK01. Next base: position 113,280 of record CAVXNX010000025.1, on the reverse strand, counting down.
TCGAGACGGCTATTCTATCGGTTCTCGAACAAACCCCCCCGGAACTGTATGCCGATATCGTGCAGAGTGGCATCTACCTTGCCGGCGGAGGTGCGCTTCTCAGAGGTCTCGACAAACGGTTCACCGATAAAATCAACATCCCGTTCCATGTGGCCGAGGATCCGCTCCAGGCTGTTGCCCGGGGTACCGGGATCGCTTTGAAAAATGTGGACAGGTTTTCATTCTTAATGAGATAAAAATGGCATTGCGACGGAATGAGAGATCTTCTGCGATTCATCGTTAAGAACTATTTCTTTATCCTGTTTCTTCTCTTTGAAGGGATATGCTTTGTATTGATCGTTCAGTTCAACGGTTTCCAGAAATCACGCTTCATGGGCCTTTCCAGGACTGTGACCGGTTCTGTCTACGCCGATCTCCAGGGTTTTCGCGAATACCTCCATCTGAAAACGGAAAATGAGGCCCTGGTGGCCGAAAATGCCCGGCTTCGAAACGAGCTCGACAAGGATGCCGAGGTGATTTACGTCTCCCGCAACGATTCGTCATGGCTCGATACGCTGGAAGTAGAAAAGCACGGGGCGCTCGTATTTTTTCCTGCCTGCCCGGGTGGTGAATAATTCGGTAAACAAGCAGTACAATTACATCATGATTGACAAAGGCTCCGAAGAGGGAGTGAAGAAGGATATGGGAGTGATTTCTGAAGGGGGGATTGTGGGCGTTGTCACGGATGTGTCGGCCAATTATGCGACGGTCATTCCGGTGCTTAACCGGAATTTCAGGCTGAGCGCCCGCATCCTCCGGAACAGTTATTTCGGTATCATCGAATGGGACGGCAGGAGTCCTGAACTGGTCAGGCTGCGTGAAATCCCGTCCCATGTCAGAGTAGCACCGGGAGATACCGTCGTCACCAGCGGTTATTCTGCCATTTTTCCTCCGAACATCCTGATCGGGCAGGTGAAATCGGTAAAACCCGGTGAAGGTAATTTTTATGATATCATTGTCAGCCTTTCCACGAACTTTCGCAATATCTATCACGTAAACGTGATCAGTAATTTTTACAGGCAGGAGAGGAAAAAGTCTGGAGGACCAGCAGGGAAATGATTAGCATTTATCTCAAAAATATTGTCCGCTTCGTTACGGTGGTCCTTCTCCAGGTTCTGATCATCAACAATATTGAGGTCAACGGTTACCTGGTCCCGTATTTCTATGTTATTTTCATTTTGCTGATGCCCTTTGAAGTTCCCGGCTGGCTGCTGCTGACCATGGCATTCGTCCTCGGCCTGACCATCGATATGTTCATGTCGACACCCGGCATCCATGCGTCAGCCACGGTGTTCATGGCTTTCCTCAGGCCTTTTGTCCTGAAGAATATTTCACCCCGGGAAGGCTACGAGACGGGAACCTTCCCGCGTGTGCACTATTATGGAATCTTCTGGTTTGCGAAATACGCCTTCCTGCTTGTGCTGGCGCATCATCTCTTTCTTTTTCTTGTGGAAATGTTTCGGTTTAGTGATCTTCCACAAATACTATTACGGACAATTCTCAGTTCAATACTTACGACACTGTTAATTCTCATTAGCCAGTTTTTTATCTATCGCAGATAATGAATCAGTTCGCGGAGAGGAAATACATCATTGGGGCGCTGTTGATTCTGGCTGCCCTGGTCATTCTGGCCAGGCTCTTCCACATGCAGGTGATGGATCCGTCCTACAAGCTTTCGGCTGAAAACAATTCCCGGAGGGAGGTTATCCAGTACCCGGCCCGCGGTTTGATTTACGACCGTAACGGTAAACTGATCGTTTCCAACCAGGCAGCGTACGATGTCATGGTCAACCCGGCACAGCTTGAACCTTTTGACACGGCCGATTTCTGTTCCATCCTCGGGATTACCCGTGAGGAACTTGTCCAGCGGATCAGACAGAGCCATCACATATAACCGTTATGCCCCTTCGATCTTTATGAAGCAGGTGTCTGCCGAGATCAGCGCGGTATTGCAGGAGAAGCTTTACAAGTACCCGGGTTTTTTCGTCCAGACGCGTACCCTGCGGCGATATTCGCGAACGATCGGGGCGCATGTCCTGGGATATGTCGGTGAAGTGGACCGGAAAACCATCGAGGATGACAGCTATTACCAGATGGGCGATTACATTGGTATCAGCGGGGTTGAAAAGACATACGAGAATGTTCTCCGGGGCGTGAAGGGGAAGAAGAATTACATGGTTGATGTCCACAACCGGGTCACCGGCACCTGGGAAGATGGAAAATACGATGAGCCGGCGAAACTCGGTACCGACATTACCCTGACGCTGGATGCCGATCTCCAGGAGTACGGCGAGAAGCTGATGGGAAAATTCACCGGCAGCATCGTGGCCCTGGAACCGTCCACGGGTGAAATCCTGGCCCTGGTCAGCGCCCCGTCCTTTGATCCCAGCCTCCTCGTGGGTCGCGGACTGAGCGATAATTTCGTCACCCTCAGTTCCGACACGCTTAACCCGCTGTTTAACCGTGCGGTTGCCGCCAGTTACCCGCCCGGCTCCACCTTCAAACTTGTTAACGGCCTTATCGGGCTGCAGGAAAATGTCCTTCAACCCTCCGATGAGTTTTCCTGTAACCGGGGATATTATTACCGCGGTGTTCATGTGGGATGCCACAGCCACATGTCGCCTCTCGACCTGCTCCAGGGCATCCAGATTTCCTGCAATGCTTATTTTTGCAATGTGCTGCGACGGATCATGGAAAACCCCAGGTATCCACGCACCGATTCAGCCTTTAATAACTGGCGCCGCCATGTTACTTCGTTTGGTTTCGGAGAGAGGCTCGGATCGGATATCCCGGGGGAACTGAGGGGATTTGTCCCGCAATCCAGCTACTACAATAAATATTACGGGGCCGGCCACTGGAGCTTCCTGACCATCATCTCACTGGCTATTGGTCAGGGCGAGCTGGGGATCACCCCGTTGCAGATGGCCAATATGGCAGCTACCATTGCCAACCGGGGAAGCTATTTCGTGCCTCATGTTCTCAAGGGGATCCATGATGACGAGCCCGTCGATCCGGCGTTCACCAGGCGGCACTTCACCGATATCGACAGTTCCCAATTTAACCTCATCGTCGACGGCATGGAGAGGGTGGTCAATGGCGGAGATGGAAGCACAGCCAGGATCGCCAGGATGAACGACGTGGTGATCTGCGGCAAGACCGGAACGGCGCAAAACCCATTCGGCGCCGACCATTCCATCTTCATCGCCTTCGCCCCGAAGGAAAATCCCCGGATCGCCGTTGCCGTTTACGTGGAAAACGTAGGTTTCGGCGCAACCTGGGCCGCTCCCATCGCCAGCCTGATGATCGAAAAATACCTGAAAGGCAAGGTGGAACGGACATGGCTTGAAAATTACATCCTGAAAGGAAAGCAGAGTACCCAAACCAAACACGAGGAGGTCGCAACCCGGTGAAAAGAGGCAACGTGATAGCAAACATCGACTGGTTTACGGTTATTCTCTTCCTGGTGATGGTCACTCTGGGATGGCTGAACATATTTTCAGCCGTCTATTCTGAGCAGCATCCCAGTATCCTCGACCTGAACCAACGGTATGGAAAACAGTTCCTGTGGATTTGTGCGGCGATGCTGATCGCCATCGTGGTGATGACCATTGATCACCGGTTTTACGAGTTTTTTGCGTACTTCATCTACGGGGCCGTGTTGTTGATGCTTCTGGCAGTGTTGGTGGCGGGGAAGGAGATCAACGGGTCGAAAAGCTGGTTTGTGATCGGCGGGTTCCAGATCCAGCCTTCTGAATTCGCCAAGGCCGGAGTGGCGCTGGCCCTGGCCAAGTACATGTCAGACTTCAACATCAATGTCACGCATTTACGAACCTATATCAAGGCGGGTCTCATCATTTTCCTGCCGGCAGCCCTGATCCTTATGCAGCCGGACACCGGTTCTGCCCTGGTGTTCTTTGCGTTCATCCTTCCTGTATACCGTCAGGGCTTCCCCCCGGTGATTCTGGCGGTGATGATCACCCTGGGGATCCTGTTTTTTTTGATCCTTATCCTGAGCAATTTTATCGTGTTGCTGATCATTATGGCCGGGGGATTTATTGTTTGGGGCTTCATGACGCGGAGCTTCCGGAATTTTCTGAAGGTGACAGCCGTTTATGTCCTCTCTTTCGGGGCAGTTTACGGGATCGTATACCTGCTCGCCAGGCAGCCCAATCTTTATTACACCGGCCTGATGGCACTGGTGCCGTCGACGGTGTTCTTCCTCGTGAAGATCTTCAAACAAAGGCTGCGGAAAGCGTTCTATGTTTTCGCCATCGTCATCGCGGGCATCGCCTATACCTTTTCGGTCGATTATGCCTTTCACCATGTGCTGAGCGATTATCAGCAAAACAGGATCAACATCCTGCTTGGGGTTCAGTCCGATCCCAAAGGTGCCGGCTACAACGTCAACCAATCGAAGATCGCCATCGGTTCCGGCGGGTTCAACGGGAAGGGATTCCTGAATGGCACACAGACGAAGCTCCATTTCGTCCCCGAACAGAGCACGGATTTCATCTTCTGTACCGTGGGTGAAGAATGGGGTTTCCTGGGTTCCCTGGCTGTGGTCGGGCTTTTCGTGACCCTGCTGATCCGCCTGATTTTCCTGGCCGAACGGCAACGCAGCGTCTTTGCCCGGGTATTCGGATATGGCGTTTTCTCGGTGTTATTTTTCCACTTTACCATCAATATTGCCATGACGATCGGGCTCTTCCCGGTCATTGGGATTCCTTTGCCCTTTTTCAGCTATGGAGGTTCCTCCCTGTGGGCATTCACCTTCCTGCTTTTCGTCTTCCTCCGCCTCGATGCGGCACGGATGGAATATATCCGATAGAAGCCCGGCCCGGCAGTTTTTCGTTTGCAAAAGCGTAACTGAAAAGGCCGGGTGCCAAGCTTCTTCGTTCATCGAATTGACCGGTCCCTGAGCCGAAGGGTCATCGAGTTTTCTTTCGGATACTATTAGTGTCAGAAAGAAAACTCATGTTTTTTAGTCGTGCTTGATAAGAAAACGTCAAGAGCGAGGCTTGCGATGACTGAAAACAGGAGTTTACTATTCGTAAATGACTGTTTTGAAGTCGAGCATAACGCAGCTATTGGCGTTTTCTTGCAAGCACTATTTAACCGTTTTTCAGCAGAGATGATAAGCCATTCCCGTGACGCGACGACCAGTAAAACCGCTTCCGGGTACGGAAGTATGCTTTCCTGAAGAGACGTTCTGACAGATCATCGGGGAAGTGAACGGGAAAAAGTGCTGTCCCGTCCGTCTGGCAGTTGGAAAATAACAGTCGCCTGATTCCGGGAGAAGGTTCATGCCGCCTCGAAGGGGAAGCCGGTCTTGATCCCGAATTTTTCGGCCATATAGCTCCGGATCACCGGGAAAAAGGCATTGAATTCGCGAAGAAAACCCTTCTCATCCTCCCTCATCACCCGGATGGCAAAATCGGTATGCTCCGGCAGTGACGTCCGCCCCGACATCCTGTGAAGCACGCTCTCGATCCCCTCGACGGTCGAATAGGAAAGTAACCAGTTTTCACTGATGAAATCCGGGAACCAGTTCCGGATCTCCTGCGGGAAAATATCATAATATTTCCTGAGCAGCTCATGAACTTCCGAAATGAAGACGGGGAGGGGAATGGTGCTGTAATCGGACCAGTTGCTGGCAAGAAGATAATCATAGAAAATATCGATCACGATGCCCGCGTATTTGCGGTAACACTCCTCCACCCTTTTTTTGCTCTGCCTGACCATGGGATGATTGTCGGTGAAAAAGTCAATTTCACGATGAAGGAGTATTCCTTTGCGGATTCCGGTGGGGAAATTGAGATAGGCATTGCCTTTCACATAATCGCCAACGAAATTTCCCACAATGGTCTCCTCGTCCGTCCCCGACAGATATATATGGGCCAGGAAGTTCATCTCATTCAGTTTGATGACTTTTAAAATAACGCTGAAACTCATCAAAAGTTATAAAATAAAACTGAATTATTCTAGTAATGACGGGCTTTTCAGGAAATGTTGACGGATATTTTCCGGCAGTTTTTCGACCGTCCTGAAGCGGGCGGGGCAGGATTCAGCAGAAGTGGTTCTTTTTTTTCGAACGCCTCCCGGCATTTCGACCGGTGTATGTTTTTTAATAGATTTTAATTCTCTTAAATGTTTCTCAAATTTGTTATCACTCAAACAGCATCATAAACTAAACAACGACGTTATGGCCCGAAAGAACATCATCATCATTGGCGCAGCAGGAAGAGATTTTCATAATTTCAACACGTATTTCCGCGACAACGCGGATTACAATGTGGTGGCATTTACCGCTGCCCAGATCCCGGATATTGACGGCAGACGGTACCCACCCGAGTTATCGGGTCAATTGTATCCTGACGGCATTCCCATCTATTCCGAAGATAAGCTGGCTTCACTGATCAGGGAAAACGATGTGGACGAATGCATTTTCTCCTACAGTGATGTGCCCTATCAGCGGGTGATGAATCTGAGCGCACTGGTCAATGCCGCCGGGGCAGGTTTTGTGATCCCCGGGCTGGAAAGGGACCATGATCCGGAGCTCCAAACCGGTGATTGCCGTTGGAGCGGTGCGGACGGGTTGCGGAAAGAGCCAGACGTCGCGCCGGATCATCGAGCTTTTAATGGAAAAAGGACTGAAGGTGGTGGCCATCCGGCATCCCATGCCTTATGGAAACCTGGCCGATCAGAAAGTTCAGCGGTTTGCCAAAATATCCGACCTCGAAAAACACAAATGCACCATCGAGGAGATGGAGGAATATGAGCCCCATATCGTCCGCGGAAACGTCATCTATGCCGGTGTCGACTACGGGGCGATACTGAAGGAAGCCGAGAAGGATCCCGACGGGTGCGATGTCATCCTTTGGGATGGCGGCAATAACGACTTCCCCTTCTATGTTCCCGACCTGATGATCACCGTGACGGATCCCCACCGTGCCGGCCATGAGCTGAGATATTACCCGGGTGAAGTCACCCTCCGCCTTGCCGATGTGGTCATCATCAATAAAATGGACAGTGCCGACCCTGAATCCATCCAGATCGTCAGGAACAGCATCGAGAAAGTCAATCCGAAAGCGGTGGTGATCGACGCTGCATCACCGATCCGTGTCGATAACCCGGACATCATCAAGGGAAAACGCGTCCTTGTCGTGGAAGACGGTCCGACCCTGACACACGGGGAAATGAAGATCGGTGCCGGCGTGGTGGCCGCCAGAAAATACGGCGCTTCCGAATTGATCGACCCAAGGCCCTACACAGTGGGAAAACTGACCGAAACCTTCATGATCTACCCGGGCATCGGGACACTTCTCCCGGCCATGGGATACGGCGAACAACAACTCAGGGACCTCGAAGCCACCATCAACAATACCGACTGCGACTCGGTGATTATCGGTACGCCGATCGATCTGAACCGGGTGGTTAAAATCAAAAAACCCAATACCCGGGTTTACTACGATCTCCAGGAGATCGGTGAACCCGATCTGCACCAGGTGCTCGATGCCTTTATCCGGGAGCACCATCTGAAATAGGCGGGTTCAGACACGGACTTAAACATGGATTTCATCCCGGGCCGGGCTGTTTAAACCCAACAGCTGGCCCGGGATTTTGTATGACCCTGCAACAGTGTTATTGAGGCGCTTTCCCCCGCTCCTTTTCCCCTTGGGGTCCCGTCCTCTATCCCGTCCGGGTGAGTTCGGAGTACAACCGGTGAACCGGGTTGCCGATCCGTTGCCCGGCAGATTTCAGCCGTTTAGTTTCTTCATGATCTTCTTCGTCTCTGCCTCGTAACCCGGCTTTTCGAGCAGGGCGAACATATTCGTTTTGTAGGCTTCAACCCCAGGCTGATTGAATGGGTTGACCTTGAGCATGTAACCACTGATGCCACAGGCTTTCTCGAAGAAATAGATCATCTGGCCGAGGTTGTACTCGTCGATCTTCCCAATCTCGAGTTTGATATTCGGGACACCGCCATCGACATGGGCGAGCATCGTTCCGAGTTCCGCCATTTTATTGACCGCATCCACCCGTTTCCCTGAAAGGTAATTGAGCTGGTCGAGATTGTCCTTGTCGGAAGGAACGACGAGATGGTGGTTGGGTTGCCGGACCGAGATCACGGTCTCGAAGATTTCCCGCTCACCCTGCTGGATATACTGCCCCATGGAATGGAGGTCGGCGGTAAAATACACACTGGCCGGGTAAATGCCTTTGTTGTCCTTGCCTTCGCTTTCCCCGAACAACTGTTTCCACCATTCAGAAAAATAGACCAGTTTGTCGTGGAAATTGGCGAGGATCTCGATTTTTTTCCCGGTGCGGTACAACGCATTCCGGGCTGCAGCGTAGAGGGCGCTGATGTTTTCGTGGTAGGGAACGCTTTCGGCCGTTTCTTTTTCCATGTCGGCCGCGCCTTTGACGAGTTCTCTCACCGAGTGGCCGGCGATGGCGATGGGAACCAGTCCCACGGGCGTGAGCACGGAATAGCGACCGCCCAATATCGTCGGGGATGACATAGGTCTTATAACCCTCGTCGGTGGCCAGCTTCCTCAGGGCGCCTTTTTCCTTGTCGGTGATGGCGACGATCAGTTCCCTGGCTCTTTCCTTCCCGACCTTGTTTTCGAGATGGTCGCGCAAAAGACGGAAAGCCAGTGCCGGTTCGGTCGTCGTCCCCGATTTGGAGATCACCACGATGCCGTAGATCTTATCTTCAAGGAGGGCGATGAGTTCGGCGAGGTAATCTTCAACAAGGTTCTGACCGGCAAAAATAACGGTGGGAAATCCGGGCCTGGGTTTCAGCCATTCGAAACTGCTTCCGAGAGCCTCGATCACGGCTTTTGCCCCCAGGTACGATCCGCCGATGCCAATCACCACCACGGTGTCGACTTTGCCTGCCAGGTTTTTGGCCGTCCTCTCGATATCGATAAGCTGCTCTTCAGTGATGGAAGAGGGGAGATTCAGCCAGCCGAGAAAATCGCTGCCTTCACCATTTCCTTTATGAAGTTTTTGCTGCTGGGCCATCACTTCATTTTCCAGGTGATCGATCTCATCCTTCTTAACGAATTCATAGACCCTGCTGATGTCTAACTTTAACGTACTCATTGCAAATGTGTTTTAGTGTTTATATTTCCTCGGTTGAATAACCGACAAGGTTCAGATTTGTGCGATCCAGGCAAAAAAATACAAATTTAGAAATCCCCCGGAAAGATTGATGCCTGCGGCGAAAAATAAGCATCACCGGCCGGCTGGTTGGGATAACGGAAGGGGTAGTGGCTATTTTTTGCGGAGAATGATTATTTTAGCCGTATCATTTTCATTTACCCATATCCCTAACTATGGAACGTTCCACCCCATCCCCGGCCGGAAGTGTCCGGCTCGTATCGGTCGATTTCTTCCGGGGTATCACGATGTTTTTGCTCATCGGTGAATTTACCGGTCTTTACGCCAACCTTCGGGCACCGGTTTTCGATCATACGCTGCTGGGGTTTATCGGTCAGCAACTGGATCATCATGAATGGCACGGATTGCATTTCTGGGACCTGATCCAGCCTTTTTTCATGTTCATCGTGGGGGTCTCCCTGCCGTTTTCGGTGAATAACCGGCTGAAAAAGGGGGCAACCCGGTCATCCATATTCCGGCATGTTCTCCGGAGGTCGTTGTTGCTGCTGCTCTTTGGCTGGGCATTATACTGCATCGGACCGGGAAGGATCACCTGGCGGTTCCAGAATGTTTTGGCCCAGCTTTCGGTGACCTATTTTGTCGCTTACCTGATCATGCGCAAACCTCCCCATGTGCAGATCCTTATCACCCTGGGTATCCTTCTTCTGGCCGATTTAGCCTACAGGTTCTTTCCCGTGCCCGGGTTTAACCATCCTTTTGTTCCGGATCAAAACCTGGGCGCCTGGGTCGATCTTAAGATTTCCGGTGAGCTCTCGGGTGGCCACTGGGTCTCCCTGAATGCCATTCCGACAATTGCCCATACGGTATGGGGTGTTCTGGCCGGACAGCTGATCATGAGCAAGAGGACTCCGGCACAGAAGATCCGCATCATGCTGATCGCCGGGGTGATCCTGGTTCTGGCGGGCTATGCCCTTAATCCGGTCACACCGATCATCAAGCGCATTGCTACCAGCTCATTCGTCCTCGTCACGGGCGGATGGAGTGTGCTGGCCCTGTGCTTCTCCTACTGGCTCATCGACGTCAGGCACATCAGCAAGTGGGCGACGATGTTCGTCATTGTCGGGATGAATCCTCTGTTCATCTACATATTCGCGCACGTCGGCGGGGCCGAGTTCATCCACCACATGTTCGATCCCTTTGTCGCGGCCGTGTTCTCCTTCAGCGGTGAGATGGCCGTACGGATCATCAGCGATATCCTGGTCTGGACGGCTTTATGGTACATCTGTTACTGGCTGTATAAGAGGAAGATATTCATTAGGATATGATGCGGATCCGGGTCCAGGTGGAGCCTGATGAGGGCCATGACAAAGCTTTCTGAATTTCAGTCCTGACTTTTGGTGCCGGAACCTCAGCCGGGGATTTGAAAGATCTATTCGTCCCCCTCCATTTGCAGTTTCAGCATATTGATCTCATCGATGCGTTGTCCGAGGATATAGCTGTAATTTTTGGAATCCTTATCCCGGTATTTTCCCCAGGCTGCCTGGGCCCAGTCGCGGGCCTGTTCATAGTCGCCGAGAATTTCATAGATCACGGCAAGATTATGTGCCGAACGGCCCTTGACTTTCCTGTGCCGGTCATCCATCGCACGGTTCATCGATTCGATGGCGGCATTCCAGTCATTGACTTCCATCATCCGGGCTCCCTCTTTCAGGTCACGGTTACCTTTTCCGCGCTTGTAGTAGTCGCGGGTCACCCTGAACCATGTTGGCGAAATCCGCTGACCATAGCGTGTTCCTGCCTGGTATGAGGCGTCCCTGATGGCATCATTTTTATCCAGCAGCCTGCCGATAATGCCATCGACCGTGGGGGCCGGACGGTCCCATTTCATTTTCTGGGAAAACCGAATCTGGTCGATGACGGTGCGTGTTGCCGGATCGTAAAGCCGGAATCCCGCTTTGACCTGGGCGTAGTCGACCAGGAAATCGGAGTCGAAAATGTCGAGGGAGATGACGGCGTCGGTCTTGAATTCACGGCACAGGGCCTCGATCTCTTCCCAGTCGAGGGGATCCGGGAATTCGATACCGGCACCCTGGTTTTTATAGACTTTCATGGTGCGGATGGCGGTGAAGCGGCGGGAATTGTTCAGTCGGGTGTAAAGGCCGTCGAGGCAGATCTGCGAGGCAAGCTTGTCCTGCTTGAGGCCTTCACCGGTCAGTCCGGCTTCGATGACGTTCAGTTTCTTGTTGCTCGTCTGGCTCCGGTCGATCAGGGCCAGCGACTTGATGGCGGGCGGAATGCTGAGCTCAGCCGGGTAGAGCGCATCGAAAGAGATGGTGGGCGCCCCACAGGTCATAAAGACCACGATGCCCAGGATTATGGTTTTAAAGCGTGTATTCATGATACAGGTTTTAGATGAAGGTTCATTCCCGTCTTCGGGGAACCGGGTGGTTTTACGGTGCAGGGGATAAGAAGGTTATAGGTTTGGATGGTTTTTATATCATGAAGAGACATTCGGGGTCACTTTCGATATCCGATTGAAAAAACCATGGCATGCCGCATTGCCATTTACAAAAATTTCTCTAATTTGAACGGTGCCTGAAAAGATCACCGGCTTTGTAGCTGGCGCCAATTCAAAATTCACACGATGACAAAACGGAAAATCAAAATGGGAATGGTGGGCGGAGGTCCGGGCTCCTTTATCGGCATTGTGCATTTCAATGCAGCCGTTCTTGACGGTCAGATCGAGCTGGTTTGCGGGGCATTCAGCTCCGATCCGGAAAAATCACGGATCGCCGGGCAGCAATATTACCTTGATCCCCGCAGGGTATACGGCATTACAAGGAGATGATGGAAAAAGAAAAGACATTGTCTCCGGATGAACGCATGGATCTCGTCTGTATCGTCACACCCAATCATCTTCATTTTGAACCCGCCATGCTTGCCCTGGAAAACGGTTTTCATGTGATCATCGACAAACCGCTGACCTACACCGCTGAAGAAGCCGAAGATCTGGCCCGCCTGGTGGAATCGACAGGACTGATTTTTGCCGTCACTCATGCCTATACCGGATATCCCATGGTGAAGGAAGCCCGGGATATGGTCCGGCGGTAACTCGGAAAGATCCGCAAGGTCGTCGCTGAATATCCGCAGGGATGGCTCAGTGAGCCGGTGGAGCGAACGGGAAATATCCAGGCTTCCTGGCGCACCGATCCGGGCAGATCGGGAAAATCGGGCTGCATGGGCGACATCGGGACCCATGCCCTGAACCTGGCCGAATACATTACGGGACTGAAGGTAACGGAACTGTGCGCCGATCTGACCACCTTCGTTCCGGGACGGCAGCTTGACGATGATGGCAATGTCCTACTGCATTTTGATAACGGGGCCCGGGGTGTCCTGTATGCCAGCCAGATCTCGGCCGGGGAGGAAAACAGCCTGGCCATCCGCGTATACGGTGAGAAAGGCGGGCTGGAATGGCGCCAGATGGAACCCAATACGCTGATCATCCGGTGGGCTGACCGTCCCGTGGAGATCCGGCGCACCGGGACTCCATGGACCGGTCGGGCTGCCGCTTTCAATACCCGCTTGCCGGCGGGTCATCCCGAAGGACTGATCGAAGCTTTTGCCAATATCTACAGGAATGTGGCCACCTGCATCCAATGCCGTCTGGAAGGGACGGAACCCCCGCCGGAAGCGACCGATTTTCCGGATGTTGAGGCCGGACTGAGAGGAATGCGTTTCATCGATGCCCTGATCGATTCCAACGAAAGTTCCGACAAATGGACGTATTTAAAGACGATTGCTTTACCCGACATATTAAAACATGAATACGATGGGCCGACCTGTAACATTATTTACAGGACAATGGGCCGACCTGCCCCTTGAGAAAGTCTGCGAAAAAGCATTATCCTTTGGCTTCGATGGCGTTGAACTGGCCTGCTGGGGCGATCATTTTGAAGTTGATAAGGCCGATCGGGCGTATTGTGATGCGAAAAAGAAAACCTCGCCAAATACGGCATGACGGTTATTCACGATTTCCACTCATCTCGTGGGCCAGGCGGTCTGTGATCCTATCGATGAACGGCACAAGGCTGTTCTGCCCGCATATTCTGGGGTGATGGCGACCCGGAGGGCGTCAGGCAGCGGGCAGCGGCGGAGCTGATCAGCACGGGCGAAGCCGCAGTCCGCCTGGGAGTCAATACCGTCGTCGGGTTTACCGGTAGCCCGGTCTGGCATCTGCTATATGCGTTTCCTCCGGTGACGCGTGAAATGATCGACAACGGTTATGAAGAGTTTGCCCGTCGCTTTATGCCGATTCTGGATGCCTACAACGACCTGGGGTGAAATTTGCGCTCGAAGTCCATCCGACGGAAATCGCCTTCGACATCGTAACGGCACAACGAGCCCTTGAGGCAGTGGAACACCATCCCGCCTTTGGCTTCAATTACGACCCCAGCCATCTCGGATACCAGGGGGTGAATTATATCGAATTTATCTACCGCTTCCGCGAACGAATCTTTCATGTCCATATCAAGGATGCGAGCTGGTCGGACAAACCCTGTGAGGCCGGTGTTTTCGGCGGACATACCGAATTCGGCGATCCCCGGCGTTACTGGGATTTCGTAAGCCCGGGGCGGGGAAACATCCGGTTCGGGGAAATCATCAGGGCTCTGAACAGGATCGGTTACCACGGGCCTCTTTCCGTGGAATGGGAAGACAGCGGCATGGACCGCGATCACGGCGCCAGGGAAGCCTGCGAATTTGTCCGGAAAATCGATTTTGAACCTTCCGTTCAATCCTTCGATGATGCCTTCAAAAATAAGAAATAGTCTTTTTCAGCTTATTCATAACCCTAAAGTTCGTAAATATGAGCAACGCATCTTTTGATTTTAAAGCTTTTGTTGAGGAATCAAAACAAACCCTCCTGAACCCGTCTACCTATTTTGCGACCATGAAAACCGATGGCGGATTTTCGGAACCGCTGATCAAATCGGTCATCTATGGCGCCGTGGCCGGAGTGTTCGCCTTTTTTTGGAGCATCCTTCACATCGGCGCTATGACCGGCGGTCTGTTCGGGGGATCCATTGGCATTGCGGCCTTTATCTGGTCGGTGATCGGAGCCCTGATCGCCCTGGTGATCGGAGCGATCATTCTCCTCATTCTTTCGTCCATAGCCGGCGGCAATACCGATTTTGAGGCCAATGCCCGTGTCAGCGCCGCTTTGATGGTCCTGATGCCCGTCAGCGCATTTTTCGGATTTTTCTCCGGAATCAATCATGTCCTCGGAGCCCTCGTCAGCCTGATCATCAACCTCTATGGCATCCTGATGATCTATTATGCCCTCAGCAGGACCCTAAAGGGAAAAGAAAGTACCTCACGGATCCTGACGGGAATCCTGGCCGTTCTGGCGGTGGTCTTCATGATCACAGCCCTGAACACCAGGCGGATGGCTAAACGGTACATGAAAGACTTTGAAAGCCGGAATGAACAAATGGTCCCCCCGCTTGATCGGGAGGCACAAATGGCTGACCGGGAATTGACCTGAGAGCAGATCCTCATCCCGGTTCGGTTCATCTAAGTGAACATTATCTTACTTAAAACCAGCTCCTTATGAAACGCAATATCCTGACAATTGCCCTGGCCGTGGTTTTTTTTATGTGCGGTGCATTTACCACGGGAATTATTTTTAAAACGAAAAAGAGCATGAATTTACTGGATAACACGAAGATGGCACAGGTGGCCATCGTGGTCAACGACATTGAGAAATCGGCGGCAGCCTATGCAAAGCTTTTCAACATGCCTGTTCCGGAAGTCTCTGTTACGGAAGAACCAGCCAATAAGCCAACCCTGTACGAGGGCCGGCATACTGCAGCAAAAGCAAAACTGGCATTTTTCAACCTGGAAAATATCCAGGTCGAACTGATCCAGCCTGTGGGAAAGCCCAGCACCTGGAACGATTTTCTCGAGGAGCACGGCGAAGGTTTGCATCATATCGCCTTCTGGGTCGAGGGTATGCAGAAACACGTGAAACTTTTCAAGGACAATGGCATGCCCGAAGTCCAGAATGGCGGATGGGACGGTGGTGAATACAGCTATATCGATGCCGGTGAAAAACTGGGCGTTGTGATTGAGCTCCTCCAGAATGACGCGAAAGATCAGCAATAGAAGAGCGATGCCTTCGACCTAATACAAAATCACAAAATCGCTGCTTTTGACGGCAGGGGAGGATTCGAAAAAGGTTTTAAATTCTTGGAGATCGTTGGTTACTTTTTTCCCGGCCTTTGTGAAGTCCGGGGAAGGAACATCCGAATCTTCCGGGAAATAGAGTTTCCGCCTGTTGTAAGTGTCGAATACTCTGAGGATCACGTACTTGCCTTTAAATTCCCCCCTGTCGCCTTTCAGGAGATAAATGTAATAACCGTCAATGTTCTTCTGAAGGGCATTGTTCAGTTTAGTGGTCACGAAATTTTCGAGTTCTTTTTCCATTCCCTGTTTCACCGCCGGATAGATGAGAGAGATCACTTCGCCTATCTGGGGATTCAGCATCGCATCGTAACCAACAACGATAAAATCGGTATAATCATTCATGTCTTCCACGAGGGGTTCAGCGGGTGCCTGGAACTGGAAGCGTTCGAGAGCGGCGTTCCATTTGGGGTAATTCTGACTGTCGGACACCGGGAAATAGTAATCGCGGGTTTCCGTATAATTAAAACCCCAGACCATGTCGTATTTATCCACCCGGCTGCCGCGGTCCCCCTTCATGATCCAGGCATTGACTCCTTTGGTCGACTTTCTGATGTTTTTGCACCACTTATTGTAATAGTTCTGAAAAGTGATCTCGTTGATTCCGGGTCTGAGCTGGAGTTCCCTGATGGCGAGAACCTGGGGAAGATCCTGTGAAAAGATCTGTAGGGAAGTCAACAGCAGGACTGCTGAAAAGACTGGCACTCCGAAGGACTTTTTCATAATGTCCTGATTTAAAATTCGTCAAAATTTCAGGTATGCTTTCCGGATAAATGAAAGAACAGAGGGTGGTCTGTGTTGGCAGACGGGCGTGGTCTCAAGCAACCGAATGAATGATAAAGGTAATTCATCATCCACCCAAAGTCAAATTTTGGGAAGTGTTTGAGGAAAGTGTTCGGGGTGTGATCGCGGTCTAGGTGAAGCGGGAAATCCGGGTCGCCGGCGGTTATTTCGTACCGAACAGGCGGTCGCCGGCGTCACCCAGCCCGGGTACGATATAGCCATGGTCGTTGAGTTTTTCATCGAGGGCTGCCAGGTAGATATCCACATCGGGGTGATCGTGTGTGATGCGCTGTACACCTTCCGGAGCTCCCACCACGCAGACCAGCCTGATGATGGCGGCGCCGTGATTCTTCACTTCGCGGATCGCCGCGCTGGCGCTTCCTCCGGTGGCGAGCATGGGATCCAGGACCATGACGATCGACTCGGGAAGGCTGGGGGGAAACTTGGAGAAGTAGGTCATGGGCCTGAGTGTTTCCTGGTCACGGTACATGCCAATATGCCCCACTTTGGCAGTAGGAATCAGGCTGGTGATCCCGTCGACCATGCCGAGTCCGGCCCGCAGGATCGGGATCAGGACGATTTCCCGGGCGAGTTCCCGCGTATGGCACATGCCCACGGGAGTCTCGATCTCGATATCCTTCATGGGGAGGTTACGGGTGATCTCAAAGGCCATCAGGCCGGCCACCTCATTGAGGTTCTGCCGGAAATCCTTGGTACCGGTTTCCTTTCGCCGCATCTGGCTGAGCTTATGTGTGATCAGGGGATGTTCAAGGACGATGAGCATAACGGTGTTTTTGATTTTATCCGGTGCCAAAGATACATGAATTTGGGCTGAATTTCAGAATTCCGTGGCCAATTGTCTTTCCGGCTGCAGGGAAGGGTGCGTTTCTGGGTGAAAGTTCCCGGCAAACCATTGACAAGCTCCCCGGTTTGTCATAAATTTCGATGCCGGGAAAGATGAGTTGGATTGAACTCTTTGCTGGAGATAACAGTTATGGGAATAGAGAAAAATTTTTCAAACCTGATATCAGACACGAATATGGCAACAAAGAAAACAACATCAGCAACAGGCACGACCAGGCCCAAAACAGCCGCTAAACCGAAGGCCACTCCCGAACCCAGGGCAACATCCGGTGCAGGTTCCACGGCAAAACAACCGACTCCGGAAGAAATACGGAAAAAAGCCGGGGAAATTTACCAGGAGCGGCTTGCCAGTGGCGAAGACGGAACGGCAGAACAAGACTGGCTGAGAGCCGAAGAACTGTTAACGGGAAAGAAAAAATAAAATACCCCGGCTCGATATCAACCTGTTTTTCATTTCTGATCCGGCTGGCCGGTATGAAAGGGGATATTGGCCAGAGCGATTTTCTGACCCTGATCCCTGACGTAGACAAAAAGCCGGTAATCACCTTCTTTTCTCGGGGCTGAAAAAATGATCGACCTTTTGTGTCGGTCACGGATCAGTGCATTCATCGGTGCGGGTCGCTTTTCCCCCTGCCCGGCGTACCCGAAGCCTGTATTTTCGGGATAGATTTCCCATTCATAACCGATCACCCCGTTTTCCGGATCGTGCGCCGTGACGGCAGCCGTATTCGACGATCCCGGTACGATAAGGATATTGCAGGTATCGGCCATGCCGTTAAGGTTCAGGCTGTCGATTTCCGGGGCCCGGTTCCGGGGCCATGAACCCGACCAGAGGTGTTGCATGACATCTACGGCCCCGGTGGGTTCGCCGTTGTCGTAAAACATGTTGTACCAGGTATGCGTGCGCTCCTGCCTTCCCTGGGTCCACAGGAAGGAATAACCGCCCAGGCAGCGGGAATCACCGGCAAGAACCTCCTTGTACCGCCTATCGTAATCCCGGGCTTTTTCCGTACTGGTTTCTTCCACCGGTAACCCCCATTTATTCGTATGGACCTGCCAATGGCCGTCGGGACCCCATTCGGTAATGATGTAGGGCTTATCGAGGTGATATTTTCTCGTCCAGGCCGGGATTTCCCCGATATCGGCATAGCTGTTGATCCCCAGGGCATCGATGTCCGGCAGAAGCCTGACAATATCCGCCATCTTATATTTCCTGCCGGTGCCTGTCACGGTGATGACCGGATGCGCCGGATCGGCGATATGGATGGCGTGGGCAACATCATTTACGGCATCCCAGAGCTTGAGATTATAAGCGGGATGATCGGGAACAAAGTCCATCTCGTTGCCGATGGCCCACATGAGGATGGCGGGATGGTTCTTGTAGGTGTTGACGATCTTCATCACCCTGTCGTACTGACTGATGACCGAAGGTACATCGTCGTAGTCAAACCCGTTTCGTTCGGAGCCAAAGGGTAGACCAAACAAAACGGTGAGCCCGTATTTCTGTGCGGTATCCAGCGTGGATTCAACATCTCCGGTTCCCCCGATCCGGACCGAGTTGCCCCCAATGGAAGCGACGAGGTCCATGTAGGGTGTCCCGAGGGTCCGGGCGCCCTTGATGAAGTACGGCTTGCCATCCCGGTAAAGTTGAAAACCGTCGCCGGTGCGGAGGATTTTTACCGGCACGGCCCCCGAACTGTCCTTCCGGGAATGGCAGGAACAAACCAATAACAGTAGGAGGGAAATGAGGGAAAAGGATCTCATGATGCTCATCTTTATCAGTGAAGATTTTGCAACCAAAGCCTTTTCTGTCTGCAAAACCAGAGGCTGAAGATACAAAATTCTTCCTTCACGCATCACCGGTCATGGCCTGGTTCATCTTCTGCCTTACGGTCTTGTATTCTTCCCAGTCAAATTTTTGAAGAAATTCAACGGCTTTAGCCGCTCCCAGGCGGAAGAGTCCGATCTGATCCTCGCGTGAGATGTTGAAATTCAGCCAGTTGAATTTTTTGTCGGCGTCAATTCTGCAGATCAGCCGGCTGAAATCCGGGTTTCTCAACAGGAAGTCGTAATCATAGATCTGCCTCATCGTGCTGATCATCGCGCCACTGAAGCCAAACAGGGTTGAAGTGCGGCTGAAGTCCTGCCGGTAGGTGCTGAGGCGCACACCGAAGGTGGGCTTCCGGGGCGGTTTATTGGAGGTCCTGTGGAAAACGTTGATGGGGAAGTTGGAAAGCAGGCCGCCATCGACAAACCGGACCAGAGGGGGAACTTCACCCGAATATTTGGCAAAGCGATCCCATTGCGGGTCGAGGGTCTGCCCGGCATTTGGCAGGTCGGTGACAACCAGCGGACGGTAAAAGAAAGGAATGGACATCGAAGCCCTGACGAAAAGGGCGGGGGGGACGTGCAGGGGATCTTTCCAGTAAAGGCCGGCCATCCTGGGAAACTCAACCTTGGTATGGGTGGTGATCTCGGAACTGATGATGGCCAGTTCCGGGGCGAATTGGTTATCATCTTTTCCGGTGAAATGGAGTCCGGCGGGAAGTTTTTCCCGGCGTTCAAGGAGCTGTCCGAGAGTGGTTATGCCTTCGTCCGTCAGCAGGCCTGTGACCCATTTTTCGAACGCCTGGCCCGGGTTGATGCCGAGAGAGCGTTTCAGGGTAAGGTAGATCCGGATGGCTTTGGAAGCAAGCTCCAGGGCCGTATTCCCCTTCTTCTCGATGATTCGCTGGATGAGCCTCCGGATCTTCGGATTGCCGTCCACGAAATCAAAAAGGTTGACGCTGGTGACCGCATCGATGATCTTTTCCGAAACCGGTTCACCGATGCGGGCAAGACCGGCCATCAGCATGGTGTTGATCGCCCCTGCCGAAGTCCCGGCCAGGCTGAAAAATCGGATTCCTGCCTGTTCGAGAATATAGGTGTAACCGACAAGCGCAATGCCCAGGACCGCTCCGCCTTCCTGGACAAGGTCGACATACTGAAGACCCAGGCCGTCGATGACATCGGAGAATTTTTTCCCGGATTCCCCGATTTGAAGGGATGTTTTGGTCAGGGCAACGACCGCGGGATCGTGGGTGAACTCCGTGTGCATGGCATAAAAGATTAATTCACGCGATCCCCTCATTCCTCCCGTTCGCGCGTTCCGGTTTTTCGGCACTGTCCCTTAAACGGGAGAAACCATCATCCTTTCCAGGTAAAGATGCCGGATGTTCTCCATCCGTGAAATGTCGTTGTTCCTGTCATAGATCCGGATCACATCCTCAGGGCCTTTCATGAGGAACAGGATGCCCAGGGCAGCATCGAAGAGGTTGTTCTCCATGTTGAGTTTGACGGTCCTGGTCAGTTCCCTGAATTGTTCCCAGCTCATTTCGGAAGGCAGCGTGACATAATACCTGTCGGGATCGAAACGGTCCCTGTAAATGCCTTCCGTGAGGGGAGAAATCAGGAAACTCTTATGGATCTGGATCAGGGCATTGTCATTCACCTCCTGGGTTTTCATCAGCCCCACGCCAGAATCTTCAAGCTGGGACTGGATGGAAGGAATGGACGAAAAAAATTCCAGGTTTTTGATCCGGACACAGTAAAATGTACGTTGACCGATCTTCAGGTTGCCATAGCCGCAATAGCACCTGTAATCACGTGTCTTGCTGACTTCCTTTAGCTTCCTGGCCAGGAAGAGATGGTCGTATTTTTTGTCGAGGATAAGGTAAATGGACCTGGGTTTTTCAATGTCGGGAGTGTTGGTCCCGTAATAACCCGGCATCGGGTCGGTACTTTCCAGTACAAAAGTATTTCGGAGGATGTTATACTTTATCGTCTGGACATTTTCTTCCTTGACGATAATTCCACGGGTTTCGATAATCGATGCGCTTTCCATAACATTCTGTCGTTTAGTGGTTAAGTTACAAAACCGGAATGGAAATTCAAACAATTCAAACCATGGAAGGGCCCGGGCAGGTCAGGACCTGACCTTCATTTTTCGCAGGGCCCGGGTTTTTCGGATATCGTCGCCGGCACTGTAGGCATCGACGATAATTCCCTTTTCACCGTTTTCCGATTCAATGGCGTAAAGCACCGAGGCGTCGCCCGGATTCGTCATGCCTTCAAAGCGGTACGATTCAACGATGACATATTTGCCCTCCTCGTCATTGAGGATGGCTTCCGTCAGGTCCTTCTCGTAGCCTCTTTCCCGGAGACCGTTCATGGCCTGGGAAAGTGTTTCATAATCATTTCTGACCATAATTTCTCAATTTAAGTGGTTACAGATGGAGGGAAGGTGGGCGCGATACCGCGGGAAAGCTTGCAGAACAGAAGATCCCGCGGTCAGGCCGGTCTTCCGTAATAAATAAACAACCCAGTGAAGGCTTTGTTTCTCACCCGGTAAAGGTATTCGGGAAGAGGGGGACCCTCGGCCTTGTCATCCTCCTTCACGGACCTCATCTTTATCCGGGGAGCTCCGGAAAACATCCGCGTGGAAATGTCTGCCCGTTTCGTTAAGCCGCACCGGCGGTCAAACGGCCCTCCTTCTCCAGGCGGACCAACAGAAGGCCGGTAAGACAGATAAAAATGCCGGTGAGGCCATAGATGAGTTGCAGCCAGCTCAGCATCCGGATCAGTGAAATCTGGGTCATGATCCAGCCACACAGGATGATTCCCTGAGAAATCACGAGCATGGGGTAGATCCTGTGACTCAAAACGACCATGATCGCGGTGAAAAAACTGAATAATCCATTCACCACCAAAAGGATGATCCCCGGGATGAGGTAATTTGGGAATGGTGCGTGTGCCAGCCATTCAACCGGCATCTGGAGTCTGCTACCATCGGGTGCGGAAATGAGCATATATCCGCCGAAACATGCAGAGACTGAAGTAAAGACGAGGAGAATGAGAGAAAATGCCCTGGCCGTTGTTTTCATGGTTTTCGTGAATTGATGAAAAACACCTGATGTCTCAGGCAAATTACTGAATTTGCCGGATCATGGCAAACGGTCGGCTTTAAATCACGGGCCGGAAAAGCTGTTTTGGGGCATGGTTGGACAATCGGAATGATAACCGGGATCCTTCTTGCATTTTGCCCGGATATCCCCTAACTTATGTTCCAAAGTTCCCGACGACTAAACGAAAACCCAACTCTTCATGAAAAAGCTGAATCTTCTTTCATTGCTGGCTGTGCTGACAGTCTGCCTGCCTGCCTTTTCTCAGGTTACGCAGGATAAGCAGCAGATCCCCTCCGGTTTTGTCTCCCTGTTCAATGGTAAAAATTTCACCAACTGGATTGTGCCCGACGGTGATAACGGCCACTGGAAAATCCTTGACCGGGTGATCGACTATGATGCCATGTCCGAGGCTGTGCGGGATAAGAGTCTTTGGACATCGAGGCCCTACAAGGATTTTGTACTGTATGTCGACTGGCGGATCAAGGAAACCCCGTATAAAAACCCGCGCGTTCCGATCATTCTTCCCAGCGGGCTTCATAAGCTGGATGAGAACGGCAAGGAAATACAGATGGTTGTTCCCGACTCCGATTCCGGGATCCTCCTCCGGGGCCAGGGCAAATCGCAGGTGAACATCTGGTGCTGGCCCACGGGCTCAGGCGAGGTTTACGGGTACCGCATGGATGAGAGTATGCCGGCTGAAGTGAGAAGGGCCGTGACCCCCACATACAATGCCGATCATAATATCGGCGAATGGAACACCTTTAAGATCACCCTCCGGGGAGACCGGCTCACGGTGGAACTGAACGGTCATGTGGTCATTGAAAATGCCGAATTGCCCGGTATCCCGGAATCAGGGCCCATCGGCCTGCAACATCATGGCGACAAGATGAATGGTGAATGGGTAAGCCCGCCGGCACTGGTGCAGTTCAGGAATATCTACATCAAAGAACTGTAAGTAGTGCTTGCAAGAAAACGCCAATAGCTGCGTTATGCTCGACTTCAAAACAGTCATTTACGAATAGTAAACTCCTGTTTTTCAGTCATCGCAAGCCTTGCTCTTGACGTTTTCTTATCAAGCACGGCTAAAAAACATGAGTTTTCTTTCTGACACTAAGTAGACGGTTGTCTTCCACTTATTTTTTAAGAAAATCCGAAATAATACGAAGCGTTATGACAAAAATTAACCGACGTCAATTTGTCGGAACCACGGCCAAAGCCGCTGCGTTCTCCATTGTCCCGGGATATGTTCTCGGGGGCAGGGGGCGCATTGCACCGAGTGATAAGCTGAACATCGCCTGTATCGGGAACGGCACCCAGGGCACGCGGGTCATGCTTGACCTGCTGAAATATCCCCAGTTGCAAATCATTGCGGTGGCCGATCCGGTCAGGCAGGACGACCGCTACCTGAACTGGGGCAAATACGAACTGCGCAACCGGATCCGGGAAGCGATCCAGGAGCCGGCATGGGATGAGGGTGTTGAAGGCTGCCGTGCCGGACGGGAACCGGCAAAGCGCATTGTGGAGACCTGGTACGGAAAACAGAAGGGATCCCCGGCGTACAAGGGATGCCGGAGTTTCGAGGATTACCGTGAGATGCTGGAAAAGATGCCCGAACTGGATGCGGTGATGGTGGGCACCACCGATCACCAGCACGCCCAGGCATCGGTCAGGGCGATGGAAAAGGGCAAACATGTGATGTGCCAGAAACCGATGACCAACTCGGTCCATGAAGCCAGGGTGATGGCCGAAACTGCCAGGCGAACCGGAGTGGCCACCCAGGTCCTGACCGCGAACGCATCCGCCCCTTCAACCGACAAGCTCTGTGAAATGATCTGGACAGGCGCCATCGGGCCGGTACGGCAGGTGCATAACTGGTCGACCCGGCCCGTCTGGCCTTCAGGGTTCACCTCCCTGCCGGCAGAAGAACCGGTGCCCAATGGATTTAACTGGGATCTCTGGCTGGGCCCGAGGGATTACCGGCCATTCAGCTACCAGTATGCCCATACGATTTTCCGGAGCTGGTACGATTTCGGCACCGGGGCCATCGGAGATATGGGCTGCTATGCCTTCGATGTCATCTTCCGGGCGCTGAAGCTCGGATTCCCCGATACCATACAGGCCAGCGGAAGTACTTACTGTGATGTCATCAACAGCATCCCGACGCATCTCGACAATAGCATTGCTCATCCGCGGGCCATGACGGCCCACTTCACCTTTCCGGAACGTGAAGGCATGCCGCCGGTCGAACTTTTCTGGTACGATGGCGGGATGCGGCCGTTGGTGCCCGAAGAACTGGAGAAAGACGGAAAGGGTCTTCCTGCTGAAGGCATGTTGTTTATCGGCGACAAAGGGAAGATCCTTGCGGAATTTCACGGCGGCAATCCACGCCTGATCCCCGAAACGGCCAATATGGCTTACCAGGCTCCCGCACCTTTCATCGAACGCTCCAAAGATCACATCGGCGACTGGATCGCTGCCTGCAAAGGGGGAAAACCCGGCCGTTCCCATTTTGAATTTGCCGATCCGGTGACCGAAGCCCTGAACCTGGCCGTTATCGCCATGCGGACGCGGAAGAAACTCCGTTACGAACCGTCGAGCATGAAAACCGACTCGGAAGAGGCCAATAAACTCATCAAGCCTTTTTACCGGCAGGGATATGAATTGTAACCGGTGAAGCCTTACCTGAAATACTTCGGGTCGATCGACCGGGTGCCATTGACGAATACCACCACGAAAGCCTGCGGATAACCGGAGCGGCGACCGGCATCCTGTAATTCCTTGGCCGGTTCAAGGCTGCTGAAGTTCCCGATGCATTGCCGGTATGCTCCTTTATACCTGTACTCGTAGGTTTTCCAGTCTTTTCCGTTCACCCTGACCGTGTAGCTTCCTTTGGATTTTGTGCTGGCAGAGAT
Source organism: uncultured Bacteroidales bacterium (assembly GCA_963763215.1). Classification (GTDB taxonomy): domain Bacteria; phylum Bacteroidota; class Bacteroidia; order Bacteroidales; genus DASQZK01. The sequence goes on along the minus strand of CAVXNX010000025.1, from coordinate 88,370 downwards.
CTGGACGCGGTAAACAACCTTTTCCTTTTCCGGCCCGGCAGTCTTTTGAACGGGTTTTGCCGTGGCATTGGCACTCTCCTTGCCTGCCGGTTTGTTTCCGGCGGGAGGTAAGGCAGCCGGAGGCTGATTCGGCGAGGCGGTTTTCCCGCCGGAAGGCGGGTTTAATTCCTTATTTTGCGGTGTTTCGGCCACAGCAGCTGTTGGTGTCTTCGGGGGTAACGTGTCAGCAGCACCGGCATTGACAGCAGAGGCCTGTTAAGGCGAGGCAGGTTCCGCGGCACTGATCAGGGCCGCAGACAATGCGGAGGGCTCCCTGCTTCCCGTTGTCACCTTGTAGAGTTGCATGGATTTCCTCCCCATTGGCTGACGTACGGTATAAAAGCCAAGGGTATCGGCCCTGGGGTCAAGGGTGAAGGCAATGTCATCACCTGCCGTGTTGATCTTTGCACCCAGGTTTTCCGGTTGATCCCAACCTTCACCGTTATAGCGACTCACGTAGATGTCATAACCGCCGAGACCTTTAAATCCGTCTGACGAAAAGTACAGGTTGTTATCCCTGTCGAGGAACGGGAACATTTCATTGCCCCGTGTATTAACCGTCGTTCCGGCATTCACGGGTGAGGTCCAGTCGTTGCCCTCTTTCCTGCTGATGTAGAGGTCCATTCCTCGCGCCGGACCGGCTTTGTCGGATGCAAAAACCAGGAGACCGCCGTCTTTGGAAAGGGCAGGGTGAGAATACCGGAACGTATCCTTGCAGAAACTGAGCGGCGCATTCGTCCAGGACCATCCCACGCGTTTCCCGGTGCTGTATCGATCGGCTTCGTAAATTTTCTCTTTGCCGTCGTTTTTGGACAGGCGGGTGAAATACATGGTTTTTCCGTCGGGAGTGAATGTCAGACCATCGCATGGAAAAGAAAACACGGTGGAGGAGAAAGGGGAGAATTCGTGGTGCAGACCGGTCACGGTGTCTTCCACGGGGGCGATATAGGCCTGGAGGGTTCCAAAGGTGAGGTGGGAGGACGACATCCGGCGTTCATCTTTCGAGAGAGAAAGAAAGACCAGGTCGTTCCCGTAAAATCTCACGCCCAAAGAAGGCGGAATGAGGCGAAGGTGGAAGGAATCGACACGGACCTGATCCCCTGAGGCTTCCGGCGGAATGGCCCGTGAAACCGAATCGCTCGCTTTCATTTCGCCCGCCGGGTTCTGTGCCATTATCCCGGCGAGAAAAGTGACGATCATCAGTGCTGTAATCATTATTTTCATCATGACAAAAAAATTCGGATGCATCTCACCAGTGACCGTGACCGGAGAATCTTGACCGGTCTTTCGAAAAGTTGATTCCCGCTGTTATTTCCACGATCACATCTTTCGGATAGTAGGGCGATTCTTTGGGAAGTTCGAAATATCCGCCCAGGTAAAAGCGTGGGTATCTGTATTCAAAGAAAAATGCATTTTTTTCCGTGTTGTGAAAGTAGGCACCCAGGCAGAAGTTCTGCATGTAAAGCCTGATCACCGGCTGCACCTGTCTTTCGCTCTCCCCTGTTTCCAGATCGCCAAATCGGGCGATCAGTGAGGGTTCAAGGATGATATCCAGCCTGCGGAGCAGGAGGAGCTTATACCCGGCCATCAGGAAGTAGCGGCGCGAAACAGGAATCCGGAACGTGCCAGCCATGACGGAATCCTGGCCGGTGTCAAAAAGATTCACCCCGGATATGCCGGCATAGGCATGCGGACCGTAATAATAGGCGCCCAGATCCAGGTTGGCATGAAGTCCTTTCGTTTCGGCATCAGGTTTCTCGAGTCCCCCGGAAATCCCGGGTGAGCTGAAGTAGCCTTTGAGCGCCGTCCCGAAGGAGAGAAAAGAAAAGTTCTCATGGTTCAGGGGAATATGCCAGGCTAACGTTGCGGCGGCTCCTGCATTGTGAAAGACTGGGTTCTTTTCCTGGAACACATATCCACCGATCGCCGTTTTCCTGAACGTGACCAGGGGTGGGGAAGAAAAATACCCTGGTTCTGTCCGGGTCAGCCGCGTATCAAAGGCGGCCATCTGGGCCTTTGAATCGCCCTGGAAGGAAGCAGTCAACCTGAGGGAAGAAAAGTCCTTGCTTCCGGCGACGGCCGGGTTGAGGACAAAGGGGTAAAAAACCCGGTATGAAACAGGTTTCCAGGGAATTTGCTGCGCTGTTGCCGCAGGAATCCCGAGAGTGCAGAGAAGATATAATCCGATAAGTCTGTTGAGAACCCGCATATCAGTTACCGATCAGGGTGACGTATTGTGATGCCGTGAATGACAGCGCCTCCGTGGAATGCTCCCGGGTATGGCCAAAATCAGGAACAGGATTGAAAAACCCATTTACCCGGTAAATGACCTGGCTTCATTCCTTAATAATTCATAACGTCTTTTGGCCGGGGTTATTGCATTCCCGGCGCATCCGTCCGGCTTTTCGGTCAGGCACGTTCAACAGACGGGTCCTTGACGGAGGTCACCGCAGGTTAAAGGACCGTCCATTGTGCGCTCGTGAATCCCGTTTCAGCGATCTTGTATAACTCGCTTTCCATGGGCATCATTTTCTCCAGGCAGGCCTTCCCGGCTTCACTCAGTTCACCTTCATGGGGAGAGAAGGCACTCCAGGCGGCCTGATTTTTAAATTTCATTACCACGGCGTAACGTCCGGCGGCTGAGGAAGAATTCCCCTTGAGAAGGTATACCTTCACCCCTTTAACATTCTTCTCGAATGCAGGGATGTATTGGTTCAGCATGAACTCTTCGAACTGGCTTCCGGTCGCGTTCTCCCTGAGAACGACATCCATGTCGTGGATGCAAATGAGATTGCCCTTCTTCAGCCCCTGACCGTAGAGTCCGGTGATCGAAAGCACCGCTGCGGTCACAATCAGCATGATGTGTTTTATTTTCATTGAATCAGGTTTTGAATAAAGGATTAAAATACGGCCTTTTCAGGAGAAAGTCAATTTAATTTCGGACCATGACGGGAAGATGCCGGCATCTGAAAATGAAAAATACCCGGGAGCCGCAAAACAGCGTGTGTCCCGGGGACGGCTTCTTTTTATTATTTATCTTTTTTTTTTTTTTTTTTTTTTTTTTTTTTTTTTTTTTTTTTTTTTTTTTTTTTTTTTTTTTTTTTTTTTTTTTTTTTTTTTTTTTTTTTTTTTTTTTTTTTTTTTTTTTTTTTTTTTTTTTTTTTTTTTTTTTTTTTTTATCTTTGCAGAAAATTTTATCCTACCAGTATGAGTCTACAGAACCTTAGCGAGCAGGAGCAGATCAGGAGACATTCCCTTGAAGAGATCCGGAAAATGGGCATTGAACCTTACCCGGCAGAGGGATACCCCGTGAATGTCACGGCATCAAAGATCAAAAACGAATTCAGGGACGACTCCACCTCATTCGGAGAAGTCTACCTTGCCGGCCGGATCATGTCGCGGCGGATCATGGGAAGTGCCTCTTTCGCTGAATTGCAGGATGCCTCGGGAAGGATACAGATTTACCTTCAGCGGGATACCATCTGTCCCGGCGAAGATAAAACGCTTTACAACACGCTGTTTAAAAAGCTTCTCGACATTGGCGATATCATCGGCGTTCATGGGAATGTGTTCAGAACACAGATGGGCGAGATCACGGTCAATGTGGAAGGTTTCCGGATTCTCAGCAAATCGCTCCGGCCCCTGCCCGTGGTAAAGGAGAAGGAAGGCCATACCTTCGACGCATTCACCGACCCGGAACAACGTTACCGGCAACGTTATGTTGACCTTATCGTGAATCCTTCGGTGAGAAAGACCTTCATCAAAAGGACGATGCTCGTGAATACCATGCGGAATTTCCTGAACGAGAAAAATTACATCGAGGTTGAAACCCCCGTCCTTCAGCCTCTTTATGGTGGTGCCGCCGCCCGGCCATTCAAGACCCATCACAATACCCTGGACCAGACGTTGTATCTCCGGATCGCCAATGAACTGTACCTGAAAAGGCTCATTGTCGGCGGCTATGAAGGGGTCTATGAATTTTCAAAGGATTTCAGGAACGAAGGGATGGATCGCTTTCACAATCCTGAATTCACCCAGATGGAACTCTATGTGGCCTACCATGATTATGTCTGGATGATGGAGCTGGTGGAAGAGATGGTTGAACGTGTCGCCCTCGCACTTCATGGCACGACCCGGGTAAAGGTCGGCGGGCACCTCATCGATTTCAAACGCCCCTGGAAAAGGTTTACCATGTTCGAAGCCATCAGGGAATACACCGGAATCGATATTTCCGGCATGGAAGAGGAAGAGCTCCGTAAAACCGCCGGCATGCTGGGAGTGGAGCTTGATGATACCATGGGCAAAGGCAAGATCATCGATGAGATCTTCGGGGAGAAATGCGAACCGAACCTCATCCAGCCGGTGTTTATCACCGATTACCCTATCGAAATGTCACCGCTGGCAAAGAAACACCGTTCACTCCAGGGGCTTGTCGAACGATTCGAGGCCATCTGCAACGGCAAAGAACTCTGCAATGCCTTCTCCGAACTGAACGATCCCATCGACCAGCGGGAACGTTTTGAGATGCAGATCCAGCTCGGAAAACGGGGCGATGAGGAAGCCATGGTCCTCGATGAAGATTTCCTCCGCGCCCTGGAATACGGTATGCCCCCCACCGCCGGTCTTGGCATCGGGATCGACCGGCTGGCCATGATCATGACCAACAGTACCTCCATTCAGGATGTGATCTTCTTTCCCCAGATGAAACCGGAAAAGAAACAGCAGCTCCTCACCGACGACCCGGGCAAGTACACTGAACTCGGCATACCCGAAGAATGGGTCGAGACCCTTCAGAAACTTGGGTTCACCAGTATCGAAAAGCTGAAAGCCGCCGGGAAACCCGGCAAACTGGCGAACGATCTCAATGGGTTTAAGAAGAAAAACAAGCTGGATTTGCCAGGTCTGAGCCCTGAAACGGTGGCCGAATGGCTTGGCAACATCGGGGAATGAAGCCATGTGAAGCGGTGAGGGAAATGAAAAAACGGCGCCGGGGGATTTGTTCCCGGAATCTCACCCTGACGATCCCGCGAGTCTGATCTGCGGCATAGCCGGATAAATATTTCCTGACTACGGATTGCCCTTCCAACTGTGTCAACCGGTAACGCGATGTCGCGGAAGACAATGTCACTGGTCCCTTGGGGATATCCGGCATGGCCGAATGTTGGGCAACATGCTGAAAGACCCTTCTCACCTTCAAGCACATTTGTTTTTTTTGCCGACCCACGAATGCCTACACTGAAAAAATCAAAAGAGTTTGCCCATTCCAAGCGCACCCAAAAGGTCGCTGAATTTGCGGACAATCTGAAACCACCAATTTACCTTGCAACAGAGGTTGTGAAAATTCAAGAGGACAATGACTCTAAGAATGTATTAATCCTTCATATTAATGAGGGAATAAACAAGCCATATAAAACAGCACAAGGTGAAATTTATGTGAAACAAGGTTCAAACAAACGCCTTTTAACCGATAATGCTGAAATTATGCGGCTGTTCCAACATAGCGGAAATTTACTTGCGGACGAAATGGAAGTGTATGGAACTTCTCTTGATGATGTGGATGAAAAGAAGTTTTCTGAATATTTCAAAAAGGAGTTTGGGAAAACTTATCAGGAGAGAGGACTTTCATACGAGCAAGCTCTAAGGGCAAAAAGAGTATTTCGAAATAATCAATTGACACTTGCAGGTCTATTATTTTTCGGGAAAGAACCACAGTCTGTTAAACCCGCATTTACAATAAAAGCAGTTTCTTTTTTCGGCAATGATATTGAAGGCAATCAATATCGAAGTAAGCCTAAAGATTTGACGGGTACAATTCCTGACCTATTTGAAAAAGGTATAGATTTCTTGAAAAGCAACTTGGACTTTATTCAGTCTGGCGAAAGTTTCAATGCTCAAGGTCAACTTGAAGTATCAAGTATTGCACTTGAAGAATTACTTCAGAATGCCTTGGTTCACAGAGATTATTTTAAAAATTCACCCATAAGGCTGGTTATATTTGACAATCGTATTGAGATTATCAGTCCCGGAAAGTTACCAAACAATTTAACGGTAGAGGATATAAAGTATGGAAACCCTGTAATTAGAAATAACCAACTTGTTTCTTTCAGCACTCACACATTACCATTTAGCGGGTTGGGTTCAGGAGTTAAAAGGTCTTTAGCCGAACAGCCAAATATTGAATTAATTAATGACATAGAAGGCGAACAATTCAAAGTCATAATTCCAAGACTTGAAAAAAAATGAAGTAAGCACCATTAAACTATGCCGACCCATCACAGCCACACTCAGTCCCAAGCCACACAAGCCTAACGTACAATAAAAAACTTGTCAATACGTGTGTCTGAGCCCAGCCATGGACAGAAAAAAAGCACGATTGCCCCACATTGTATAAGAGCAATAGCTGGTGATGAGGTAAAATCAAGTTTTGTGCATTTGATGTACTTTAGTGGTAGCGGAAAGGTAATCGCTTTGAAACCCGCTACTGGTCTTAAACTTTACCTTTGGATATCCCTGGCCTGACTTTTCTGATCCTCCGGGTGCATCGCCCCCTCTTTCTCTCTTTTCCCTGCCTCGTCATCCCTTCTTCAGAATTTTTTTTCATTTCCCACGCTGATTTTTTGGCTTAAAAGCGATTAAGGGGTAAAAAGGGGGGCCGGATGACGACATTAAGATCTGGATTAAAGCACGTTGAAAAAGGCTTACCGGAATGATTCTGTTTAACAATAAAAATTGTCAGGATATTTATACTTTTGTGTTAACAAAATCCTCCGACAAGGATTAACCGGAACAGACATGTACAGGAACTGGGTCATCAGGGAGCAGGGCAGCGATGCAGACGTTAATCATCTTCAGGACGTGCTGAAGGTGGATCGCCCGATTGCCAACATGTTGGTTCAGCGGGGCATTCATACTTTTGACGATGCCAAAGCCTTTTTCCGGCCCAATCTTTCCCACCTGCACGATCCGTTTCTCATGAAGGATATGGATAAGGCCATCGACCGGATCCGGCAGGCTCTCGAGCAGAACGAGAACCTCCTGATTTACGGCGATTATGACGTGGACGGCACCACGGCAGTGGCCCTGGTTTACAGCTATTTTAAAGACTATTTCCGGAACATCGACTATTATATTCCCGACAGGTACAAGGAAGGGTACGGCATTTCCTTTACCGGCATGGATTATGCCGCCGAAAAGGGATACCGCCTGGTCATCGCCCTCGACTGCGGCATCAAGGCCAATGAAAAAGTCAGGTATGCCAAAAGCAAGGGTGTCGATCTGATCATCTGCGATCACCACACCCCGGGGACAGTCATCCCGGATGCAGTGGCGGTCCTGGATGCCAAACGGCCCGATTGCCCTTATCCCTATAAGGAACTCAGCGGCTGCGGTGTCGGATTCAAGCTCGTTCAGGCCTTCCAGGCTGTGCAGAACAAACCCTTCGAGGAACTGCTGAAATACCTCGACCTCGTTGCCGTGAGCATTGCCTCCGATATTGTTCCCATTACCGGCGAAAACCGGGTCCTGGCCTTTTTCGGTCTCGACAGGATCAATCACAGCCCGTCCACCGGTATGAAAGCCATCATCAACATCGCCAATATCGGCACGAAAGAAATCACGGTCGAGGACATCGTTTTCCGGATCGGCCCGCGGATCAACGCTGCAGGAAGGATGGAATCGGGCAGGAAAAGTGTCGATCTGCTGATTTCCGACGACATAGCCGAGGCGCTCACGATGAGTGAGAAGATCAATGTGTTCAACTCCGACCGGCGTTTCATCGACACCAATATCACCCAGGAAGCCCTCAATATGCTCAGTGGCGATCCGGAACTCAAAGACATGAAATCGACCGTGCTGTATAATCCAAAGTGGCACAAAGGGGTGATCGGCATCGTTGCTTCCCGCCTTCTCGAACACTACTACCGGCCCACGGTCATCCTGACCAAATCCAATGGCTTTGCCACCGGTTCCGCCCGTTCGGTCATCGGTTTCGACCTCTACCAGGCGATCGAGGAGTGCAGCGACCTGCTGGAGAATTTCGGCGGGCACAAGTACGCTGCCGGACTGACCATGGAGCTCGGCAATGTGACCCGGTTCCGCAAGAGATTCGAAGAAGTGGTGAATGAGAATATCCTCCCCGACCAACTCATCCCCGTGGTCGAAATCGATACGGAAATTCAGCTTTCCGAAATCACCAGCCGGTTTTACCGGGTGCTCAAACAATTTATGCCCTTCGGTCCGGAAAATCTGGCGCCGATTTTCCTGACGGAAAATGTTTCGGATAATGGCGAAGGGAAGGTGGTCGGGACAAACGGGGAACACCTCAAGCTTGCTCTCGTCCAGGAAGAGGATCCCTTCCGGGTCTTTCCCGCCATCGCTTTTCAGCAGGCTGACAAATATCCCGCCATCGCCAGTGGTCACGCTTTCGACATCTGTTACTCCATTGAGGAGAATGTCTTCCGGGGGGAAGCAAATCTCCAGCTTAATGTCAGGGACATCAAGACCGACTAGGAAGACCGTCAGCTTTATACCTTCAACCAGGCCTCTTCCCCATTCATAATGTGCTTAACCGGTTTACGGTACCATCTGCCGATTTATTCTGTCCGGTTGCCCCGGAGACATTCCCGGGACGATTCAGACGGGGATGTTTCATCGCTTTCCCGCCTCCCATCCTGACCACCAGTTCCAATCCAAAATCCCGGTATACGGAGCTCTCCCTCCTGTCGGGTCCCGAGCCCGAGAGGTATGGTGAGGTATAGCGGGTCACGGCATACTTGAACCAGAGATCGGCATGCCTTAAAACGCCGACTTTTCCGGAGAGGCTGATCCGGCTTCCCTGCCTGTAAAAAGCAGGGATCGAAAAACTGTAGAGCAGGTCATTTTCATAAGCGTAAATACGCGTCGACCAATCGGGTGAATCAAAAACGGCATAGCGGGCATTCAGGGTGAACCGTTCGCCTGGTGAGTGATAGCTGATATCCTGGCTGAGGAAGAGGCCCCGGTGGCGGGTGCTGTCGCCGGGCATGGCGGAGTGCCGGTACTCGAACTTCGTCTTAACGGTCAGTGCGGCATCCAGGCGGCAGCAACATTTCCGCCATTGCCCGGAAATCAGCCTGGGTGCCCGGTTTGGCGATCCCGGGTTGATCCCGTACGGCGCCGGTCAATTTTTTTTCATACTTCAGAACGGTGGTCACAACGACATCGGGTTTCGTCCGGAATTCGGTTTTCAGCAGAATGTCGCGCCCTCTCTCGGGCGCAACGCCGAAGTATCTCAGCAAAGGGAACCGGTAGCCGTCGATGTAAGCGCTGACATTCAGGAAAGGAAAAGGCGCCGCTTCCAGCCCGGCATAGAGACCTTCTTCATTGCGCACATCCGATTCAGCAAAGGCGGATGCATTCAAACAGAAATACTCCGGGTCGTAGTAACGGTAACTCATATTGAGGGTCAATAACGGGTGAAGCCAGGCGGTCACCGTGCTGAGAATGGCCGGATGCCGCCTGTCCCCGGCAGCCACTTCGCCATTGATCAAAAACCGGTTATCCCGGTAGCTGAAGTCCAGGGAATGGAAGGTAAACCTGTCCTGTTCGCGGACCGGAGAAAGCCGGCTGGGAATTATCCGGTAACGGTAGGCCTTGCTGAAATGCTGCAGAAGGACATTGTAGTTTGCCGACAACCTTCCGGAAGAATATCCCATTCCCCCGCCGAGCTGTTGGAAGAGCAGATTGTTCCTGGCGGGTTCCTCCCTCGCGTTCCGGTGGAGACCCGCGAGATCGGTCGAGGTGAAGACGGTGGTGCTATCGGTATCCGGTAAAACGCTGGCCGATATTTTGGTGCGTGAAAGCATGCCCCGGATGATCCAGTGGTCGAGGGCGAGCATGACGGCGGCTCCACGATTGAAACCCGCTTCGGAAGTTGAAGCGTACCGGCTGATCCCTGCGTTTTTCTGTTTGAGAATGACCTGCGACGATTTGCCCCGCCGTCCCGTCCCGTTCACCAGGCCACATCCGGTCTCGTACCGGAAATCGCCGATGACTGCCTCACGGACCGGTCCTTTATGACTCAGCTCGACGAATGCCGAGTTAAAGTCGAACAGACCGTATCTGATATCCATCGGGATCCTTTCGCCGGCGTCACTTTCAAAAGTGAACCCTGCACGAAGATCTTTATCTTGCCTGATTTCATATTTCATCAGCCGTGACAGTGGAGGTCCCCGGAATTTCAGGGCCGTGTCGCATTCGCTGCTGAATCCTTCCCGGAGCGGAAGGGAGGAACGCGTTCTGAGCAGGAGGGTCTGCCGCGGCCTGAAACGGAGGGTAGGGGAAACCGGGGCCAGGGAAGGGTTACCGATGGTCACATAGGGCAGGATATGTGCGATCAGATCTTCCCTGAGCCCGGGTATCAGCCGGAGCTCGCTCAGACTGAGCATGGCTCCGTATTTGTGACGGTAGTCCAGGATGCTGAAAATCTGGAAGTCGTTCAGGAAATACAGTCTTGCAAGATCTTCAGCCGTTGCGGCATTCAGATCCAGCGGATTTGAGGCCAGGCTGACCAGATCCTCATAGACCGCCGTAGCATAAGTCTCGTCTTCCGTCTCGGAAATGATCTCCTCCAGGGAAATGTCGGGCTGTGGCATTTCACCGGTCCCGCCGGCCTGGGCCAGGGTAACGGGAAGGCGCGAAACGCCGGTCAAGGCCAGGAGGATGATCCACCGTTTGGCACCTGTTTCCATCGTCGTTTTAACCTTAATCGGAAAACAGGCGAAAAATCAGCCGGTGAAAACGGAAAATTTTTCAGGTGAAGGAAAAAAATGATGGCCGGCGGGCATATCGGTCAGGACCTGGCGTTTAGTCAAAGCGGATCTGGATGGAAAAATGGGGGGTGAAGCCCAGGATCTCATTGTGGGTGAAGGCAATGTCAACACTCACTTTCTTAATGATGTATCCCAGTCCGAAGGTGCTTTCAAAGGGAGCGGTCGACAAGCCCGCCCGGATGAAAAGGTTTTCATAAAGTTCATACTCCAGGCCGCCCTTGAGCGAAAGGTTCCTGTCAAGGGTTTTCTGTGTCTCGAAGGCCATAAAGAACCGGTCGAATGGACGGTAACCGGCCCCGACGCTGAAGGTTGTCTCGATGGTATCCTGATCGTAAGGGCGAGATCTTCGACCGGGTCGGATTGAAGACATGGGCTCCGATCACCAGGTTGTTGGCGGGCTTGTACTGGATACCTCCTTCGACGGTGAGGGCGTTCCGGTTACCAAATTCCCCTTCGAGGTAGGTATGATGAAGGTTAAGCTGGAGCCCTGCGGCGAAGCCATTTCCGAACTGGCGGCCGAAACCCAGGCCGACCTTGCTCTCGTTGTATTTCGCATATCCGAAATAGCGGTAGGACAGGCCGATGGTTCCGGGTTTTGTGGGTAACGTAATTGCCAGGGCATGCAGCGCATACTCCTTTATGACGAACTTGTTTTCATGATGGAAGCCGATGGCAAAATGGGGATAAAAGCCGAGCCCGGCCTGGTTGTGGTACACGGACCAGATGTCCGATTCCATCACGTAGGCATTGGCCAGGGCAGCGGCTCTCGACCCGATGGGGAAATTCCGGATCTGCATCTGCGCCGACAGCGGGTTGGCGATGCACAGCAGCAGTGCCGGGAGAAGGAGTGATCTCACGGTCCGGGTGATGGCATATCCCGGGAAGGTGTTCAATTCAGTTGGTTTTAAATTTGAATTTCACCGCTTTCAACTCCTCATTGGCTTTGATGATCTTCGACTTGAGTTTTTCCTTGTAAGCCACCACTTTTTTCATCAGGTCGGGATCACCCACAGCGAGGATCTGCACGGCAAGGATACCGGCATTCATGGCACCGTCGAGGCCAACGGTGGCCACGGGGATTCCCGGAGGCATCTGGACAATGGATAACAGGCTGTCCCAGCCGTCGAGTGAAATGGAAGCTTTTACCGGGACGCCGATGACCGGTACAGGGGTCATGGCGGCGATCACACCGGGCAGATGCGCTGCCCCGCCGGCGCCGGCAATGACAACGCGAATGCCGCGTCCCCATGCGTTTTTTGCAAAATCGGCGGCCTGCTCAGGCGTGCGGTGCGCCGAGAGAGCATTGATCTCAAAAGGGATCTCAAACTCGTCGAGGATTTTTGCAGCTTTCTCCATCACCGGTAAATCGGAGGTGCTGCCCATAATGATGCTTACTTTCGGATTCATTTTTTTCTGTTCGTTTAAGGATTAATCAGATTTTTCCGCAAAAATCAGCTACTATATTACGAAAATTTTCACGGAAGGCGCTAAAGTTTGCTCTCAGGATAACACCGGGATTTGTCATATGGTTGAATATGTATTAAATTCGGGGCCTTAATGACACCGTGAATGAAAAAAATAAAAGTTCTTGACAAGGAGTTCGAGATCTCCATCCCGTCGGAGAAAATCCAGGCCCGGATATCGGAGCTCGCCCGGCAGCTCACCCGGGATATGGGCGACAAAAATCCTGTTTTCATCGGGATCCTCAATGGCTCCTTCATGTTTGCCGCCGATCTTTTCAAAACGATTGAATTCGATGCCCAGATCACCTTCCTGAAACTGGCATCCTACCAGGGCACCACCACGACAGGCAGCGTCAAACAACTGATCGGTCTTAACCAGGACCTCAAAAACCAGCATGTGGTTATCCTGGAGGACATCGTGGATACCGGGATCACCCTTGAAAACATCATGCGGCAGCTCGACGGATTCCAGCCGGCATCGATCAAAATTGTCACCCTTCTTTTCAAACCCGAATCCTTTAAAAAAGATGTGAAACTCGATTATGTCGGTTTCACCATTCCCAATGATTTTATCGTCGGCTACGGGCTCGATTATAACGGGTACGGGCGGGGATACAGCGATATCTACACAGTCGTCCGCTAGGCTGCTTTCTTTTCCTGCAGCCGGACGGGCGGTTTCTGCTTCACCCGGAGTCCGTATGGCGCTGTAATCTTTTTTCGAGCGGTGATCAGTCGGGAAGAGGAAATGCCGGAAAGGACGTCCCCTTCAAAGCCCGGGGTCATTCCGAACCGGCTGCGGCTGATCGTTGTTTCTTGAAAGAAGCCGGCGGGAAATGGTCTTTCTTTCCCGGTTCGGGTGCGGAACCGTCAGAGTTCGTATATTTGCAACTTCATTTTTGTTGAAAACATAAAACATTTAAACATGCTTAATCTTATTCTTTTTGGCCCTCCGGGATCGGGAAAGGGAACACAGTCGGAAAAGATCATCGACAGGTACGGACTGGTGCATCTTTCCACGGGTGATATTTTACGTAATGAATTAGCCAACAAGACGGAACTCGGACTGAAGGCCAGGGAAATCATGGACAAGGGGGAACTGGTGTCGGATGAGATCGTCATCTCGATGATCGAAAAAAGGATCGATGGCAACCAGGATGCCAGGGGATTTATTTTTGACGGTTTCCCGAGAACGGTGAAGCAGGCGCAGGCACTCGATCATCTGCTGGCTTCGCACGGGCAGGCCATCACGCTGATGATCGGGCTGGAAGTGAAGAAGGAAGAGCTCATCGACCGCCTGCTCAAACGGGGCAAAGAATCGGGCAGGTCTGACGATAACCTGGAGACCATTGAGAACCGGATCAACGTGTACCATGAGCAGACAGCCCCGGTGATGAACCACTACAAGGCAGTGGGTAAGTATGAGGGGATCGACGGCATGGGAACCATTGACCAGATCTTTGAAAGGATCGCCACCGTCATTAAAAAAGTTATCTGATCATTCCTAAACAAAGGGGAGGAGACGGTCGAAAATCGGGTTCTCCCCCTTTCTCACTCCGCAAGCTTATGGCGGGTTCAAATTTTGTCGACTATGTAAAAATCTTCTGCCGTTCAGGGAACGGCGGAGGCGGATCCGCCCATCTGCGGAGGGAGAAATTCATCCCCAAAGGCGGTCCCGACGGGGGTGATGGTGGCCGGGGAGGTCATGTCCTCGTTAGGGGAAATGAGCAGCTTTGGACCCTTCTGCATCTGAAATTCCAGAAGCACATTTTCGCCAGTCACGGCCAGGCGGGTGCCGGAGCCCAGATGACAGGGGCCGACGGCGAGGACGCCGTGATTGAAGTGCCGTTGGGCACGGTGGCCAGGGATGCGGAAACCGGGAAATTTTCTCTTTGAGATCACCCAACATGGGGAAACCAGGATCCTCATGCAAGGTGGCAGGGGAGGGCTGGGCAATGAGCATTTCAAATCGGCAACGAACCAGACCCCCCGTTATGCCCAGCCCGGAGAGCCGGGCCAGGAAGGATGGATGATCCTCGAGCTGAAGCTCCTGGCCGATGTCGGCCTCGTCGGATTTCCCAATGCCGGGAAGTCTACACTGCTCTCGGTGGTCTCCGCCGCCAAACCCAAGATCGCCGACTATCCCTTCACCACCCTCGTTCCCAACCTCGGGATCGTCTCCTACCGGGATGAACGGTCGTTCGTGATGGCCGACATCCCCGGGATCATCGAAGGGGCCAGTGAAGGCAAGGGCATCGGTACCCGCTTCCTCCGCCATATCGAACGAAACGCCATGCTGCTGTTCATGGTCCCTGCCGACAGTGACGACATCAACAGGGAATATGACATCCTGATCAACGAACTCAGGATGTACAACCCTGAACTGCTCGATAAAAAACGACTGCTGGCCATCACCAAATCGGACCTCCTTGATGAGGAGCTCAGGGATGAGATCAGCAAAAACCTTCCTCCTGTGCCATGGCTCTTCATATCGGCCATGACCGGTTCGGGAATCACGCCTCTGAAAGACAAACTCTGGGAAATGCTAAACTCCTGACCCTATGCTTAATTGGCTGCAAAACCTCGATCAATCGATTTTTCTATTCATCAATGGTCATCATTCCCTGCTTTTCGATAACCTGATGTGGTTTGCGAGCGGCAGGCTGAGCTGGCTGCCCCTTTACCTCCTGCTGATCGTCCTTTTGGCTGTTCGTCAGAAATGGCGCGCCGCCCTCACCCTGCTCTTCGTCGCTGCCCTGATCACCGCATCGGACCAGAGTTCGGTGCACCTCTTCAAAGAGGTTTTTCATCGCCTTCGACCCTGTCACAACCCTTCCCTGGAAGGGATGGTCCACCTGGTCAGGGGACATTGCGGGGGGAAGTACGGTTTCATCTCCTCGCATGCGTCCAATACGTTCGCCGTGGCTGTCTTTCTCCGGTCCGTTTTCAGAACCCGCTGGATCACTATCCTGCTCTTCGCCTGGGCGGTATTGGTCTGTTACAGCCGCATCTACCTGGGGGTTCACTATTTTGGTGATGTTCTTGTCGGTGGGCTCTGGGGCGCCCTGCTGGGATGGGGCATGAGCCGGCTTTACGTTGCCGTCATGCCCGACCGCCCTGCTTCTGAAGCCATTGGTTGACTCTCTGGGCGGATGAAGGAAGAGTGAGGGTCATCCGGATCCATAAAATATTAGGCCATTCTCCACAGAATCTCTATTTTTGCCTTTTAAACTGTGATAACCCATGCTGTGTATCAATCTTGAAAGTACGGACCCCTATTTTAACCTTGCCACCGATGAATACCTCCTGAAACATTTTACCGAAGACTGTTTTATGCTCTGGAGGAATGAGAATGCCATCATCATCGGCAAGCACCAGAATACGCTTTCAGAGATCAACGTCGATTATGTGAAGGAGAAAAACATCAGGGTGGTGCGCCGGATCTCCGGTGGCGGCGCCGTGTTTCACGATCTGGGTAACCTGAACTTTTCCTTTGTCATGACTGGTGAGGACGGGAACCTGGTTGATTTCCGGAAATTTACCCTTCCCATTCTCGAAGTGCTGCAAAATATGAGGGTGAATGCACGATTTGAAGGCCGGAATGATCTGACCATCGAAGGGAAAAAGTTCTCCGGCAATGCCGAGCATGTCTGGCGAAACAGGACCTTGCACCATGGCACCCTGCTCTTTTCATCGGTCATGAGCGACCTTTCCGGCGCTCTTCGGGTAAACCCTCTGAAATTCAAGGATAAAGCCATTAAATCGGTTCGGAGCCGAGTGACCAATATCAGTGAACACCTCACGGAAAAAATGGACGTCCTCGAATTCCGGGACCAGATCATGAAACATATCATGGAAAAATATCCCGACTCCCGGTTGTATGAATTCTCCGCAGAGGATATGAAAAATATTGAAAAGCTCAGGGATGAAAAGTTTTCAAAGTGGGAGTGGAACTTCGGGTATTCGCCCAAATACGATTTTGAAAAGCTGGTGAGGACGGAGAATGGGGGGAACATTGAATTTCATCTGAATGTTGAACGCGGGTTGATCAACGATATCCGGATCTATGGCGATTTTTTCCATAAGCACGACATCGGGGTGGTCGAAAAATCCCTGATCGGCATCCGGCATGATCCGGAGGCCGTACGGCAGACACTGTCAGGGTTCCGGTTTGATGATTATTTCAGGAACATCACGATCGATGAGTTTATTGAGGGGATGTTTTGATAATGTGATACTTATATCCCCTCCTTCACCAGTTTTTCGCTGAGGACGGTTTTCAGTTTTGACAGCGATCCTTCACATTCATCCATAACCTGCCGGAGTTGTTCCTCATCATGAGAATTTTCTTTCAGCATATTATGGGACTTCAGCAATAATTCGTTTATTTCATTGATCTCGAGCAGATCGAAGACCCATTTATACTTATGCTTCAGGTCACCGAGCGCTTCAGGTTCCCTGTTTTTCATGGCGGTGACATACTGATCTTTGATACCTTCGAGTTCTTCCACCGTTTGATGCAGAAACATATGAATGGCCGGAGCATCATTTTCCATGAATTCATGAACCTTTTTCAGAGAGAGCCATTCGCCTTCCGGTAGGCCGGGATCATTCCCTTTCACCGGATTGGGATTTCCCGCACCTCCTGCATATTTTTCAATTTTTCTCAGGAGTTCTTCAGGCTGAATGGGTTTGATGATGATATCGTCAAACAAGCCCTTTTCCATTTCCTGATTAACCTGTTTGGAGACATCCGCGGTGAGGGCGATGACTTTAACATTTTCATAGCCGGGTAGCTGGCGGATCTGACGGGTGGCTTCATAACCATCCATCACCGGCATTCTGACATCCATCAGGATAAGCTGGTACACTTTTTTACGTGCCAGTTCGATTGCCTGCCTGCCGTCAATGGCTTCGTCGCAACTGAGGTGCCACCACTTTTTCAGGAACTGTTCCATCACCATCCGGTTGACTTCCGCATCTTCCACAAGTAAAATATGAACATCCTGAAGGTCATCCGGGACCTTCGCATCTTTATCAGGAGCGTTCGTGATTGTTTTCCCATCCCCGGCTTTCACGGGAAGGGTGAAGAAAAACCGTGAACCTTCCCCTTCCGTACTTTCAACATTAATGCTGCTTCCCAGCATTTCAAGGTATAGCCGGCACAGGGTAAGACCGAGGCCCGTACCGCCATATTTGCGGACCGTAGAGCTGTCGCCCTGGCTGAATTCGTCGAAAATCCGTTGCATTTTATCCTCTGAAATGCCTATTCCGGTATCTCTTACCGAGAAATCGAGCCAGATCCCGTCATCCTGTTGCCGGTTAAATTTTATCTCCAGTTCAATTTTTCCTTCAGCAGTGAATTTGAGAGCATTACTTATCAGGTTATTCAGAATTTGTGAAAGTTTCAGCTGATCGGTGATGATATAATGTGGAACGTTCCGGCCGATCTTCATTTCCAGACCGAGCTCTTTTTCTCTGGCAGTGTTCTGATGGATGTTCATGATTTTGTTAATGAATTCCTCAGTGCTGAATTCATCGCAGACCACCGGCATCTTTCCCGCCTGGACTTTGCTCAGATCGAGGATATCATTGATGAGCACATGCAGGTTCTCGGCCGAATATTTAAGATTATGCAGATTTTCGATCTGGTCTTTCCTTGGTTTTTCCTGGATGAGCAGGTGACTAATGCCAACGATGGCATTCAGTGGGGTCCGGATCTCATGGCTCATATGGGCAAGGAATTCTTCTTTGGCCCGTGCCGCTTTTTCTGCCTCTTCCTTTGCCTGCCGGATTGCTTCCATGGCAACGCGTTCTTCGTGGATATCGGTGGCTGAACCATACCATTTTATGATTTTTCCTTCCTTGTTTCTGAACGGCACGATCTGTGTCAGGAACCAACGATATTCGCCATCGTGACGACGGATCCTCATCTCCATCCTAAAACGCTCGCCGGCATTGAAGGAACTGTTGAATGCGCGGATCACCTGATCATAATCGTCGGGATGAATGACTTCCTGCCACCTTTGCATACTGGTATGGTCAGAATTCAAACCGGTGTATTTCAGCAATTGCCAGTTATACCAGTCTGTTCTGCCATGTTTATCATTGCTCCAGAGGAGATCGGGCACGAGATCGACGATAACCCGGAAACGTTCCTCGGAAATCTGGACCGCCATCTGTGCCTTCTTCCGGTCGGTGATATCGATCCCATACTCGATCACCGTATGATCATCCAGGCTCGATCCGACAAAAAACATCCAGATCCTGGATCCATCCTTTTTCAGGTATTCCTTCTCGTATGGCCCGATACGGCCCGTTTTCCGGAGTTGCTGGAATTGTCTGCGGGAAATTTCCATGTATTCAGACGGTGTCAGGCTTTTCCAGCTCAGCGATCCCGATTCGATTTCTTTCCTGCTGTAACCGATGATATTGAGAAAAGCATCGTTGGCATCGATGATGGTACCCTTGCTATTCAGGCTCAGGACACCGACGCGTTCAATATTGAGCATCCTCCGCAAGCGCTCCTCACTCCGGCGCAGGGCCTGCTCGGCCTGTTTCATTTCTGTAATGTCGCGGATCCCGACCATCATCAGGTTTTGTTCTCCCAATTGCCGGACATTCAGCGAAACGAACCTTTCACCGAGGGTTTCAAAAGTGTGTTTGAGTTCAAAATTCGTAATGACGGTATTTTCAGCCTGCACCGTGTTCAACAGGTCGATCAGGTCAGGAATATTCCATTGTCCATTGTCCATCTCACGGATGAACCGACCGGATGTTTTTCGTTCATCGGTATGGAACTGGTCGTAAAAAGCCGTGTTGGCAGATTTGATCTTCAGATCCGGCGTCAACACCAGCAAGGGATCGTGAAGGGTCTGGAAAATGCTTTCAGCATAGACTTTCGACTCAGACAGTTCCTGTATCATTTTCTTTTGGGCGGAGATATCAATAAAGGTGATCACAACGCCCTCGATCTTATCCTCTCCACTGCGATAGGGCAATACCCTGGCCAGGAAAGTGTTCCCGTTTTTGTTCCTGATTTCATGTTCAATGGGCTGCAAAGATTTTAATACCTTTTCCGCATCGGCGATCATGTCATCATAAATGACCTTATTCGTTTGATCGGAGATGGGTCTGCCCTGGTCTTCTTTTCTGACATTGAACAGGTCACCGAGCCGGGGTGTGAAGCGCAGTATCCGGAATTCCCTGTCGAGGAACAGGGTGGCGATATCGGTCGATGTCAGAAGATTCTGGAGATCGTCGGAGAGCTGACTGAGTTCTTCGACCTTATGCCGGTTTTCCTGATTTACCGTGGTCAGTTCCTCGTTGATCGACTGGAGTTCTTCTTTACTGGTCTCCAGTTCTTCAAGTGTGGAGCGCAATTCTTCATTGGCCGACTGAAGTTCCTCGTTCGAGGCTTTCATTTCTTCCTTGCTGGTCTCATATTCTTCGATGACCGCCTGAAGGTGCCGTCGGTATTCTTCCCTTTCTTCTTCAAGTTCTTTGATCCGGGCTGTTTCCTGTTTTTTTTCATTCACGGGATCCGGAGCCTGGTCAGCCGGATTCAATGAGGCATACTCTTCAAACATCAGCAGGATCGTACCATCCAGCTGCGAATCATCGATGTTGCGCACCGACATGATCAGCCGGCGTTTGTTTCGCCCGCCGGAAAGCACCAAAGGCCTGGAACGGACGATTTCCTTTTTCTCCCTGGAGGCATAGATGATGGAACGGAGTTCGAACTGCAATTCTTTACGGATCAGCTGGAATATGTCACGAACGGGCTCGCCACCCCGGACCGACAGGAACTTTCCCGCATTTTCTGATACATGGACCACCTGGTAATCCGGGCTGAGCAGAATGCTGGGAGGAGCGAAACGTTCCACCGCTTTCATGTGGAGTTCTCCCGGCGACAATACCGGTTCTTCTCTAGGGTGGAACAAAGGCTTTCCATGCAGAAGTAATTTCGGGAAAACCGGGAGTTTGGGTTCGGTTCTTGAAATATTCCGCCGGGAATAAACGGAAAGTGCTTTGTTTTCAACGGCAAAGAGATCGCGGCTTTCAATATTTTCTGAAGCACCCAAAACAAGGAATCCGTTGGTACGGAGTGAATAGTGGAACAACTCAAAGATATCTTTCTGCACTTCCCGTTTGAGGTAGATCACGAGGTTCCGGCAAAGGAGAAGGTCGATTTGAGAGAACGGCGGATCGGCCATCAGGTTATGCTGGGTGAAGATCACACATTCGCGCAAATCCCTGTTTACACGGTAGCCGGCTTTTTCCATGGTGAAAAATCGACTGAGGCGCGGGGTGGTTACATCGACAACGATATCGGCGGGATAACTTCCCTCGCGGGCTTTTTTGAGAGAATCTTCATGCAGATCGGATGCAAAGATCTGGATTTGGGGAGGAGAGTCATGGCGACCCGATTCTTCGAGCAGCAGGATGGCAATGGAGTAGGCTTCCTCACCCGTGGCGCAGCCAACGGACCAGACCCTGATCCGGTCGTTCCGGTTCTTACCTTCAAAAAGCCGGGGGATCACTTCATTCCTGAGATGCATGAATACTTCAGGGTCTCTGAAGAATACGGTGACATTGATCAGGAAGTCATTGGCAAGCGCATCGGTTTCATCAGGGTTCTTTCGGAGGATTTCCAGATATTCAACCAGCGTCCTGACCGACATGAGTTGCATACGCCGTTGCATGCGCCGCATGATCGTGGAAATTTTGTAATTGGAGAAGTCGCGTCCGGTACGGGAACGGATCACGGCATATATTTTCTGAAGGATCTGGTATTCTTCCGGTTCAGGTTCCGCCCCGGGCTCCAGGGATTTGATCCGGGGCCGAGCTGAGATGAACCGGTGAATATATGCAGGGATGTCTTTCAGGGGGAGGACGCGGTCGACCAGACCGGTCGATATCGCGCTCAGGGGCATCCCGTCATATTCCGCTTCGTTCGGATCCTGAACAAAGACGAAGCCCCCTTTTTCCTTGATCTCTTTCAATCCAATGGTCCCATCGGATCCTGTACCGGTGAGGATGATCCCGATGGCGTTCCCATCATGCGTCTTGGCCAGGGTACGGAAAAAGTGATCAATAGGGGACCGGGCGCCAGGCCCGTTCTCCAACTCTGTGAGCCTCAGGTGGGTGTCAATGCTGTTGAGATTGGCGTTTGGCGGGATAATATAGACGGTGTTGGGTTTTAATTCCAAAGTCCGGTTCACCTGGTGCACGGGCATTTTGATGTGGGGTTGAAGCAATTCAGCCAGGACACTCTCATGCTTGGGTGAGAGATGGACCACAACGACAAAGGCCATCCCGGAATCCTCCGGCATAGTGGAGAAGAATTTTTTCAGGGCGGTAAGCCCGCCCGCTGAAGCGCCTATGCCCACAATCGTCATATGATCTTCTTTTTCTGGCTTGAACTCTGAGGTCTGTTTTCTTTGTCATGGAATTTATTCTTCCCTTTAAATAATACCCAAAAACGACGATGCCGTGGATAAAATTAGCGAAAAAGCAAAGTAAAATAAAAGGAATCAGAAAATTTTAAAAGGCCGGGAATTGATTTTTTCCTCCAACAAAAAAACACTTTGAAAAACAGAATGTTCGGGGAATATTTTATTATGAATTATTTAAGAAAAGAAAAGAATACCGGAAGAGCGAATTCCGATTGCCTTTTTCGCTGAGTATTGGAATAAGAAAATCCCGTCTTTGCATTCATGCAAAGACGGGATTTGTATGTTTTGGGTGGAAGATGGGGCTCGAACCCACGACCTCTGGAACCACAATCCAGCGCTCTGACCGACTGAGCTACATCCACCGTTTGGGCTTGCAAATTTAAATATTTTTTTGTTCCCGGCAGAATTATCGGAAAAAAATTATGACTTCTTTTGATCTTTCAGGAATTGTTCAACGGAATGGGTATACCACTGGATGATCAATGAGCGGTAAGAATTCCCATAGATCCTGATTTTCGTGCCTTTCCGGTTCAGATCATCCTTAAAATAGCGGGTGATCTCGCGAAAGAACAGGTCGTCGTGTTTCCGGATAAACAGGCGCCGGATCCATTCGGGCAGGCGCGAATTGATCCGGTTCTTTTCCCGGGAACGGCGGATCAGCTCCTCATCGGGTTCGGGGGGGCGTAATTCATGAGCGAAATGGATCCCGTAAGGCACGAAAAAATCATTGTAAAGAATATCGTCGTAGAGGTATTTGTTGATCTTGGCCTGAAGGGGTAGTTTCCTGAAAAAATCGACCAGCGGACGGTCCGAGAAAGGCAACCGGAATTCATATCCGAAAAAGGCATAGGTGGAAGTCAGATTCGTGATGAATTTGGCATACCGTTCCTTGAAATCATAGTCTTCGTGAATGCTGTAAGCCAGGTCCGAATCTTTGACATACTTTTCCTGGATGCATTTCTCAATCCGGTCCAGTATCAGGGGGATGTCTTTTTTGCGGGGCGTTTTGAAGGTATATTTCACCCGGTAGATCCTTTCGGCGATCTGTGAAACGGACTCTTCGAGGCTGAGGTTCCCGTGGGTATAAAGCATTCCTCCGGCGAGGAAATTTCCGTAAATCCCGGGCACAAAGACACTATTGTCGGGAATTAGTCCTTCCTGTCTTAGGTGCCTGACCGCAAAGTATTCCTGCAGGGAAAATGCTGAGGTCATATTGCCCGATCCGGCGACAAAGTCCATGAAAGATTCATCATTGATAAAGTCCCGGATCAACTCGGGCGTATACTCGACGAATATCCAGGGAAAGTCAAGTTTTTTGGCAACCTTCTCCGAAATATGGACCTCCTGGCTGCCTTTTCTCCCATAGGTAAAGGTGATGACCGGATCATATTCATAATGCCTGAGCATGGTCGCAATAAACCGGGAATCATATCCTCCGCTGAGCGGGACAATCGCCGGCCTGCCCTGGAGGGATGCAATGAGCCGTTTGAATGCGCCGTCAAAAATAGTCCTGGCATCCTGCCTTAGTTCGGGGTAAGGGTCCTCCCTGACGGTCTGGCAGCGGAAGGTGGCATAAAAGTGGGAACTCAGAGTGTCGTTTTTGAACCGGATCATTTCGCCGGCCTGGATCTGCCGGATCTCCTCGATGAGGGTATTGTCACCTGTCACATATCCGGTGGCGAGGAATTCGGTGACCGAGGGATGGTCGAGTCGCGGATGATCGAGTTCCCTGGCCAGAACGTATGGATCATCGGATAAACTCCACTTTCCATGTTGCCGGATAAAGAACAGCGGAAAGGTCCTGCAGGGATCCGTGGCCACCAGGCATTCGTCGCCGGTTTCGATGATGACACTGAAAAGGCCGTTGGCAAAAGTTACCCGTTCTTCAAAATCGGTTGAAGATTCGATTCCTTCAAAATAACGCAGGAGGTTTTCCCCCGCATACAGGGTGTCGGCACGGTCGAAAAGATACCCTTTGACATGGATATTTTCCTTGTCGTACCAGGTGAAGCCACTGTTTTTACAAAGCCAGATTTTTTCCATCCAGGATCTCGTTAATGAGGGTGTAATAGCGGTCCCTGATCACTTCAACAGCATAATTGTCAACGACATCTTTCCGGATTTTCTCAGGATCGTATTTTTCATAATTGTCATAGATCTTCTCCATGGCCCGGGTGAGGTCATCGACACTGTCGGGTTCAACCAGCAGTCCGTCGGTTTCCTTGACGATAAATTCAGGTCCTCCCGAATAGGTTGATATCACAGGGCAGCCGGTAGACATGGCTTCCAGCAGGACGACGCCGAAAGCTTCAAACCGGCTCGGGAGGATGAACAGGTTTGCCATCTGCATTTCGCGTTTCACCTCTTCCCGGGGAACATATCCGTGCAGGGTCACTTTGTCGGCCACCCCGAAGCGCCTGGCCAGATGATTCAATTTCCGGTATTTGCCGCCTCTCCCGCCGATCCTCAGAGAGAAATTCGCCTTCATGATTCTCGACAAACCGGGCAAAAGCCTGGATCAGGATATCGAATCCCTTGACATATTCAAGAATGCCGAATCCCAGGAAGATAAAGGGTTCCTTATCCCTTCTCATGGATGGCGGGACAAAGAAATTGACATCGATCAGATTGGGAATGGTCAGGATCTTATTCCGTATTCCGGGAGAAATACTGATCAGCTGTGAGTCGATGACCTGGCTGACCGTCACGATCCTGTCGGCATGAGACAGGCTGCTCCGGATGAAGGGGAAATACCATTCGCGGATCATCTTCTGGGTCGATTCGATATCGCGGGCAAAACGGCTGCGGTGTTCAACCAGGATATAGGGGATCTTATACTGTTCCTTGATGAGAGAGGCGACATAACCTGCCCAGATCGTGCTGTGGGCGATGATAATATCCGGTTCACCGAACCTTTCCACATATTCCTCAAACAGCCTGAGGTATTTATTCACCCATCCGCGGACATTCCTCTTTTCCATCTTCGGCCACCGGAGATAACCCGAACGGATCACTTTCAACGGACCCTCGATGTTCACCGTTGTTCCCTGCGACCGGATGATCTGATTGATGGTGTGGCTGGTCAGTCCGAGCACCCGGTTGACCAGGACATCGACCCTGAAATCACCGTGATGCAAGGCCTCCGCATGGTCCTTGAAAAAACCGCCTCCATCGGGCAGATACCAGGAAGGCAAAATCAGAATTTTCTTTTCGTTTTTCAACTTAACGGGTTTTGATATAATGGAGCTTTACCTGATAATGAAAGGTGGGCCTGACCGGCTCTGAAAGGACGGCCGACGGGATTTCTTCCCGGATCATCACGGCGGATTTTGTGCCGCCAACATGGTAGAGATACCGGTGCAATTCCCCGGGTGTGCCATCCAGGATACCGGCCAGAACTTCGAAGCGGACATTTTCCGGGGTATTCCCGTAATCGTGCCACACCACCACCGATGCGGGATGGACGAGGTGGCGGAAGACCTGCTGCGTATCATGCTTCACCATGTCGTAATGATGATCCCCATCGATAAAAATAACATCGAAACGGCGCTGAAGCGAACCGAAATCGAATGTCCGGGAGTTGCCCTCGAGATGAACGACATTTTTCAGGGACTTTGAAAAGAATCCCTGCAGGGCAATATATTTTTCATCCACATGCATTGACCGGAGTTCTTCAGCCGAAAGGTTCAAGGTAAAACATTCAGCGGCCGCCGCAGCAACATTTGCCACGCTTTCGCCCCGCCAGGTGCCGATTTCAAAATAGGAACATTTTTCAAATTTCCCGGCCAGTTTTTTCAACAGGAGAATGTCGGTGGGCAGGGAGCCTCCGTCGAGGAAGGTGAACAGGTTGAGTTCACCTCCGGCGTTTTCGCCAAACAACTGGTGCGGGGAGATGAGGGGCAGTCCATTCGGGCAGCCGGTATTGCCGGATCACCCGGTCCTTCCAGAGCTCCGGTTCCTGCAAAACCCTGTTTAATAACCAGGGGTTCCTGATGAGTTGTCCGGTGGCCTTGAGAGCCTTTGCTAATTTGTTCATTCCAAGGGTTTCGAGTTCATCTTTTCCCGCAATGTTCCTCTCCCGGAATCATGCCGGCTCGAACCGACAAAGATATACACCAAATCAGTTTTCCGGGCATATTGACCAGAATAATTCCACCGGCGGCTCCCCTGCCCGGTCAAAGCCAACGTTTTAAACCGCCAGTGCAGCGTTACCGTGGCCGGTACAAATTTACGAATATCCTGCCACATGACCTTCGATGCCGGCAGGAAGATGACCCGAAGGTCAGATGAATCCTGGCAAAAAGAAGTCAAAATTGCCGGTTTTTCCGGCCCGAAATGACAGAAAGGAAGGTTCCCCCATTTGGCATATCCTTTGACATGTTTTGTTTTTGCTAAAAATAATATCTTTGAAACCAATTCAGGAGAATAGAAAATGAATTTGAACAGAACATCAAACCCGGTTCTCACGGAGAGTATCTTCAGGAAATCGGGAATTGCAGCAGACAAAGGCGAGGTCATGACGGTCAGGGGCACTGTCAACAAGATTTTCATCATGACCTTGCTGGTTGTTCTCGGGGCAGGTTACACCTGGAAGTTTATGCAGGCCGGAAACCTTTCCTCGCTCATGACCTACATGTGGGTCGGGGTGATCGGTGGATTCATCACGGCGCTCATCACTGTTTTCAAACCAAACTGGTCGCCTTTTACGGCGCCGGTATATGCTGTTCTTGAAGGGCTTTTCCTTGGCGGCATCTCTGCCGTTTTAAATGCGCAGCCCCAATTTCATAACATCGTTCTGAACGCTGTCATCCTGACTTTCGGGACCCTGTTTGCCATGTTGTTCGTTTACCGGTCAGGGATCATCAAGGTCACCAACAAGTTCAGGACGGGCGTGGTTGCCGCCACAGGCGGAATTGCCGTGGCGTACCTCCTCTCCATGATCCTGGGTTTTTTCGGCATCGATATCGGATTTCTTTCTTTTGGCGGCGGAACCTTCGGGATCATCATCAGCCTGGTGGTCATCACGGTGGCAGCCCTGAACCTGGTCCTCGATTTTGATTTTATCGAGAATGCTTCGGCTGCAGGTGCACCAAAATTCATGGAATGGTACGGGGCATTCGGCCTCATTGTCACGCTCGTCTGGTTATACATCGAATTCCTGCGTCTGCTGGCGCGGTTTTCCAGCAGGAACTAAAAGCATGTAAATGCAGAATCTCGAGAAGTATTTCGACGCCTTCAGGCAGAATATCGTGGGCATTGACCAGGAGTTTGACTCGCCTTATGGCCGGAAAAAGATCCTTTATGCCGACTGGATCGCCAGCGGCCGGTTGTACGAACCCATCGAACGGAAACTTCTCCGGGATTTCGGACCTTATGTGGCCAATACCCATACCGAGACCAATACCACCGGGACACTGATGACCAAAAGTTACCAGCATGCACACCGTATCATCAAGGATCATGTGAATGCCTCATCCGGGGATGTCATCATCACCGCGGGTTTCGGCATGACTTCGGTGGTGAACAAGCTCCAGCGGATCCTCAGCCTCAAAGGTTGCGGCAGCCGGTACCGGAACGACTGCCCGAAAATGAAGAACCGGCCGGTGGTCTTTGTCACACATATGGAACATCACTCCAATCATACCTCCTGGTATGAGACCATTGCCGACGTTGTCCAACTCAGACCGGATCCAAACCTCCTGGTCGATCCCGGGGAACTGAGGCCCAGCTCGAACTCTACAGGGACAGGGAATTCAAGATCGGTTCGTTCACCGCCTGTTCCAATGTCACGGGCATCAGGACGCCCTATCATCAGCTCGCTGCCATCATGCACGAATACGGCGGTCTGTGTTTCATCGATTTTGCCGCTTCAGCCCCTTATGAGGACATCGACATGAATCCGGACGATCCGCTGGAAAAGCTCGATGCCATTTATTTCTCACCCCACAAGTTTCTGGGTGGTCCCGGCTCAAGCGGCGTGCTGATCTTCGATTCGTCCATGTACAAAGCCGATGTTCCCGATAATCCGGGCGGAGGAACCGTTGACTGGACAAATCCATGGGGCAAGTATAAATATGTGGACGATATCGAAGCGCGGGAAGATGGAGGAACCCCCGGCTTTCTCGAATCGATCAAAGCCGCCCTGGCCATTCGGTCTGAAAGAGAAAATGGGAGTGGAACCCATGCGAGCCAGGGAAAAAGAGTTACTTGCCCTGGCCTTCCCCCTGCTGAGAGCCGTGCCTGGCATCAAGATCCTTGCCGATAACATCGAGGACCGGCTCGGCATCATCTCGTTCTACCATGAGTCCATCCATTTCAACCTGCTGGTCAAGCTGCTTAACGACCGGTTCGGCATCCAGGTCAGGGGAGGATGTGCCTGTGCCGGAACCTACGGACATTACCTGCTGCAGGTGAGCTACGAAAAATCGCAGGAAATCACCGATAAGATTAACCACGGCGACCTGTCGGAAAAACCCGGATGGGTGAGATGGTCGCTTCACCCCGTGATGACGGACAACGAGGTATATGAATTTGCCGAAGCGCTATCGTTAATTGTTAAAAATATCGATGATTGGCAAAAAGATTATGTATATTTAAATCGAAAGAATGAATATGCCCATAAAGGTGAAGTGAATGGGTCGGTGCAGGACAAGGCAGTCGATCAATGGTTCTCACTCTGAAAAACCGGAGAACGGATGAATCTGATTGAAGTCAACAATAGGAACCTGGAGAGGGAATTCATTAACGTCCCGAAGATTCTTTACCGGAATGATCCCTGCTGGGTTTGTCCCATGGACAGTGATGTCATGGCCCAGTACAATGCCAGACTCAATCCCCATCTTCGCCGATGGTGAAGCGATCCGCTGGATCCTGAAAGATGACCAGGGGAACCCTCATCGGGCGGGTAGCCGCCTTCTACAGCAGGGAAAAAGCCGGGGCGGAAAAAATCCCGTCAGGGGGGCTGGGTCATTTCGAATGCATCAACGACCAGGATGCCGCCTTCATGCTTTTCGATGCCGCGAAAAACTGGCTTCGTACCAAAGGGCTGAAAGCCATGGATGCGCCGGTGAATTTCGGGGAGAACGACAACAACTGGGGGCTCCTGGTCGACGGATTTACCCACCCGGGTTTCGGAATGCCCTATAATTTCCCGTATTACCGCAGCCTTTTCGAAAATTATGGCTTCAGGATCTATTTCCGCCAATTCAGCTACCATCTCGATCTGAAAAAAGACTTTCCCGGAACGGTTCTGGAAAATCGCGGAATGGATCGGGAAAAAGCCTGACTTCACCTTCCGGCCTTTTTCCTACAAGGATAGCGGATAAATTTATTTCAGACATGGTGCCGATCTACAATGAAGCCTGGAAGGATTTCAAAGAAAATTTCACCCCCCTTAAACCGGAGGATGTCAGGGCCGGGATGAAAAAAGCGAAACCCATCCTCGATCCCGATATGATCTGGTTTGCCTACTATCAGTGACGAGCCGATCGGATTTTTCATCATGTTCCCGGATATCAACCAGATCCTGAAAAAACTCGACGGACGGATGCACCTGGTCAATAAACTCCGGTTTCTCTACTATAAAAAAACAGGCAGCCATTACCCGGATCCGGGCCCAGATCGCCGGTGTTGTGCCAAAATTCCAGAATTCCGGAGTGGAATCGGGCATCTTCTGGCACCTCAACGAAAAAATGAAACATAAACCCCAGTATACGGAGATCGAACTTTCCTGGGTGGGCGATTTCAATCCCAAGATGATCGCCCTCTATGAAGCCGTGGGTGCCGTGAGGGCAAAAACCCACCATACCTACCGGCTATGCTCGATCCTTCCATTCCCTTTGAACGCTTCATGCCGGGGAAGGAAAAAAGTTCGCTGAACCGAAAAGTCAAAGCGACAGAAACCCGGTGATGAATTCCGGGTATTCCGGATGCGCCAACCGGAAAAATGTTGGTCGTTTTTTTGTTTTTTTCAGATAGTTATCTAATTTTGCAATCCATTTTCACTGAAGTCGAAATAACGAGATTGAAATAATAACGGGACCGGAACATTTTTAAGCCTCTGCCGCGAAATGTGAACGTCCGCTGATTCCGGCAAAACCCGGAAGTTGGAAAAAACGTGATACGTATGAAAAAAGACATTCATCCTAAGAATTACAGACTGGTCGCATTTAAAGACATGTCGAACGGACATACTTTTTTGACCCGGTCTACAGCAAACTCCAGGGAAACCATCAAGCTGGAAGACGGTAAGGAATACCCTCTGATCAAGCTGGAGATTTCCTCCCAGTCCCATCCTTTTTATACCGGTAAGATGAAACTTGTCGATACGGCAGGCCGTGTGGATAAATTCATGAGCAGGTATAAATCGCATTACGAAAAAAGGAACAAAGAGTAAACTCCCCTATCTGTTAAAAATAGTATTCCAACTCCGGCCGTCAACCGGAGTTTTTTGTGCGGTGCCACCGGGAATGCAGGGGGAAAGGTGGGAGACAGGTTGCTGTATCATTCAGGAAAATCCGCCTGGCCCCATCCGGAGCCACACCCTCAGGAAGGTGACGATAAAGGGGACAGGTCTGTGGCGGATCTACCGGGGAAACGTCGTCAATCCTGCCGGTCATCGGCAGGAATCTAAACCTTTTTGAGGCATCCCTCGTTATTCACAATAAATGCAATCCCAGCCATGAATATTGTTTTCTTCGACGATCTCAGCAGAAGGACCCTTCTGCCTCTGACCTTCACCCGGCCTGTCGCCCGGATTCGGATCGGCATCCTCACCATCTCGGAGAAGTGGGAAAAATTAACCGGGTTCCCTGTCAGTTACCAGACAGAACCCTACCTGTCGGCCAAATTTCCATGCACCCTCGCCGACGATAACCTGTTCATCAACGGAGCTGTTATTCCCGACTGGCCCTTTGCCGAAGCGGTTATGGGACTGCCTGAAGGGGGTGCTCTTTTCAGGGATAAGCGTTTACTGGCCTGCCGTGTAAAAGGGGAGAAGGCGGGGAACTTCGCCCCAGGCGGGCTTTCTGCCGCTACAGGTCAGCAATATACTGGCGGGCTGTTGATCCTCGATCATCCCTGGAATATTTTCAGCTGGAATGGTGAGGCCATCCGGCGGGATTTCGAATTGCTGACGTCAGGCCGTCATTCCCTGATCCTCAATACCCGTAACCAGATCCTGGGTGAAGATCATATTTTCGTTGAAGAAGGTGTGCAGGCGGAATTTGCGACGATCAATGCCACGACGGGGCCCGTCTATCTGGGCAGGGGAAGCGAGATCATGGAAGGCAGCGTCATCCGCGGGCCTTTTGCACTCGGCGAGCATTCCACGGTCAAGCTCTGGGCCAAGATCTATGGTCCGACCACCATCGGGCCACATTCAAAAGTGGGTGGAGAGGTGAATAACTGCGTCATCCAGGGTTATTCCAACAAAGCCCACGATGGCTTCCTCGGCAATTCCGTTATCGGGGAATGGTGTAATATCGGCGCCGACACCAATAATTCAAACCTGAAGAACAATTATGCTAAGGTCAGGGTCTGGAATTATGAAACCGAATCGTTCACCGATACCGGTCTGCTGTTCTGCGGGCTCATTATGGGCGATCATTCCAAATGCGGCATCAATACCATGTTCAATACCGGCACCGTTGTGGGCGTGAGTGCCAATATTTTCGGCTCCGGGTTTCCCCGCGCATTCATTCCTTCGTTCAGCTGGGGAGGGGCTCATGGATTCTCAACCTTTTCCCTGCCGAAAGCGTTTGAAGTTGCAGAACAGGTGATGGC
The DNA here is from genome assembly GCA_963763215.1 of uncultured Bacteroidales bacterium. Taxonomy (GTDB): domain Bacteria; phylum Bacteroidota; class Bacteroidia; order Bacteroidales; genus DASQZK01. The sequence continues at coordinate 56,822 of CAVXNX010000025.1, read as the reverse complement.
CAGGAGGCAATCTCACACTCGGCGATGCTGATAAGGAAATACTGAGTGAGGTCTTCAATCTGACAGCCAGGTACAGAAAATAAAACAGCAGGCAGCATAAGCTTTGGCATAGGAGTTGCCATATTGACCCAGCCGGTTGAAGCCGGTAAATAAGTACAGTGAATCGGACGATTTGTCAGAAGAAAGGAGATAACGTTTTTATGAAGAAACTCTCAGACTTGAACTATAATAATTTTCTGTCTCAGGATAGTTTTGACGAGGATGCAGAATTCATACCCATCATATCGGAGGAAGAAGAACAGGAAGTCACGAAACTGAATGTCCCCGATGTTCTTCCCATTCTTCCACTTCAGCAATACGGTTCTTTTTCCGGGTGTGGTCATCCCGATCACGGTGGGAAGGTCCAAATCCCTGAAACTCGTCCAGGATGTATATCAGAAAAACAAGATTCTGGGCACGATCGCCCAGACGGGACGCCGATGTCGAAGAACCAAAGCCTGTCGATCTCTATGAGGTGGGGACGGTAGCTCAGATCCTGAAGATCCTGGAAATGCCCGACGGTTCCACCTCGATCATCATCCAGGGGAAGAAAAGCTTCCGGATGCTGGATGTCGTATCCGACAAGCCATATCTGGTTGCCAGGGTTGCTGTGCAGGAGGACCGGAAATCGGAAAACCAGGACGAACTCAAGGCGATCATTGCTTCCCTGAAGGAATTGTCGCTGAAGATCATTAAGCTGTCATCCAATATTCCCCCTGAAGCCACCTTCGCCGTTAAAAATATCGAAAGCACCACCTTCCTGATCAATTTCCTGTCCTCCAACAACGACATGGATCTCAAGGATAAGCAGGGGCTGCTCGAACTCAATGATCTCCGGCAGAAGGGGAATCCGCCTGCTTGAATACCTGACACGGGAAGTGCAGATGCTTGAACTCAAAAATGATATCCAGACCAAGGTTAAGCATGATCTTGACCAGCAGCAGCGGGAATATCTGCTTGCAGCAGCAGATGAAGACCATCCAGGATGAACTGGGCGGCAATCCTCTCGAACAGGAAATTGCCGAGCTGAAGGAGAAGGCCAAGAAGAAAAAATGGGACAAGGAAGTCAAGGAATATTTCATGAAGGAAGCGGATAAACTTCACCGGCTGAATCCGGCTTCCGGAGAATATTCGGTCCAGGTGAACTATGTCCAGACGCTTCTCGACCTTCCCTGGAATGTTTATACCAAAGATAATTTCAACCTTCAGAGAGCAGAAAAGATCCTTGAACGGGACCATTTCGGACTTGAAAAGGTTAAGGAACGGATACTGGAACACCTGGCGGTGCTGAAGCTGAAAGGCGACCTGAAATCACCCATCATCTGCCTTGTCGGCCCCCCGGGGGTCGGAAAAACTTCCCTCGGGAAATCCATTGCCAGTGCGCTCGGACGGAAATACGTGAGGATCTCACTGGGCGGGCTGCATGATGAAGCGGAAATCAGGGGGCACCGGAAAACCTATATCGGCGCCATGCCCGGGCGCATCATCCAGAACCTGAAGAAAACCAAGTCTTCAAACCCTGTGTTTGTCCTCGATGAGATCGATAAGGTCGGCCATGATTTTCACGGCGATCCGGCCTCTTCGCTGCTGGAAGTGCTCGACCCTGAACAAAATTCGGCTTTCCATGACAATTACCTTGAGATCGATTTCGATCTGTCGAAGGTGATGTTCATTGCCACGGCCAATACGACCAGCACGATCAACCCGGCTCTCCTCGACAGGATGGAGATCATCGAAGTGTCCGGTTATCTTGTGGAAGAAAAGGTCGAGATCGCCCGCAGACATCTCATTCCCAAACAGCTCTCGGCACACGGGCTGAAAAAAAACGACGTCAAAATTCGACAAAAAAGCCATCGAGCATGTCATCGAATTTTACACCCGGGAATCCGGTGTACGGCAGCTTGATAAGCAGATCGCGAAAATCATGAGGGTTATTGCCAGGAAGGAAGCTTTCGGCAGTGAATACAAGAAAATCCTTCATGCAGGGGATATCGAAGAAATTCTCGGTCCGCCCCAGTATCTTAAAGACAGGTATGAGAACAACGAATTTGCCGGTGTGGTCACGGGTCTGGCCTGGACGGCTGTGGGAGGTGAAATCCTCTTTGTTGAAACGAGCCTGAGCAAAGGAAAAGGCAATCTGACCCTTACGGGAAACCTTGGCGACGTCATGAAGGAATCGGCTGTCATCGCCCTGGAATACCTGAAAGCCCATTCCGATATCATCGGCATCGATCCGGATGTTTTTGAAAACTGGAATGTCCATGTGCATATCCCTGAGGGAGCCATCCCCAAAGACGGCCCATCAGCAGGTATTACCATGCTCACTTCCATGGCTTCAGCCTTTACGCAGAGAAAAGTGAGGAAAAACCTGGCCATGACCGGTGAAATCACCCTCAGGGGTAAGGTCCTTCCGGTCGGGGGCATCAAGGAAAAAATCCTGGCCGCCAAACGTGCCGGGATCACCGACATCATCATGTCGCGGGAAAATGAAAAGGATATCCTCGAAATCAAGGATATTTACCGGAAAGGACTTACATTCCATTATGTCGATACGGTACTCGAAGTCCTGGAGCAGGCACTTCTTAAAGAAAAAGTGAAAAAACCGCTGAAAATCGGTTGACGGGGACGCGGGGGAAAGATCATGCGGATCACACCCGGGAAAGATGAACATGAAAGGGCGATTTTTTTTCGCCCTTTTTCTGTTGCAATCTCTTTTTAAGTACCTTTGGTTCACTTAATAACTAAACACTATGAAAATGGGTCCTGCACTTTTTTGGGGATTGTTGCTCATCATCCTCGGATTAAGCCTGGTCTTCCGCATCATCTTCAATATTGATTTCCCGTTGCTGAAGATCGTCGTGGCTTTCATCTTCATTTTTATCGGTTTCAGGCTCCTCTTCGGCGGCATCGGGGTCCGGCACATGCACACCGGGGAACATGACGTGCTCTTTGGTGAGAAGAGATATGAGGCTTTCGAGAACGGCAAGGAATACAATGTCATTTTCGGCCGGGGGGTTTATGATTTCAGGGATTTCAGGCTCGACGGATCAGTTAAGAAAGTCAGGCTGAACACGGTGTTCGGAGGGGCTGAAATCAGGCTGTCCCGCGACATTCCTGTGCGGATCAGGGTGGATGCCGCCTTTGCCGGTGCCAATCTCCCCAACGGCAACTCGGCAGTCTTCGGGAACACCACTTACGAAAGTCCCGGTTTCGATCCCGCCGCCCCCTTCCTCGACATCAAAGTCGATGTGGTTTTCGGGGGCGTGGATGTCAAGCTCTACTAAGCATTGCCTGATCAGGCAGCCGGATTTCCCTTTCGTGACGCCATCGCCAGGGGGTGGATTTCAACGGGTTACCGTCAGGGTTTTCCTGGCCGACGTGACATGTTTGCCGGGGCTTTTTCGCCTTCCGCCCCTCAACGGTTTATTAATTCGTGAAATGATTACTACCTTTGCTAAAACAACCGTTATGGAAAAGGTAGCTGTCTTCCCGGGTTCCTTCGACCCTTTCACCATTGGTCATCAGTCGATTGTGAACCGCGCGGCCCCCTTGTTCGACCGGATCATCATTGCGGTGGGCCACAACACAGCCAAAAAATCATATCTCACCCTGGAGAACAGGCTCCGGTTGATCAGGGATGTATTCAGCGGCAACCCCAAAATCGAAGTGGAGCATTACGAAGGGCTGACCGTCGATTATTGTTTCAATACGGGGGCCCGGTATCTCCTTCGGGGGCTTCGTACAGCTGCGGATTTCGAATATGAGCGGGCCATCGGACAGGTCAACAAGGCAATGAGGCCCGAAATTGAGTCGGTTTTTCTCCTGACTGCCCCGGAATATACTCCCGTCAATTCGACAATTGTCAGGGACATTCTGATCCATGGCGGGGATGCCAGCAAATTCCTTCCCCAGGGCATCAACATTAAAAACTACATTTGAAATGCTGAGGGCTATTATCCTGTTGATCCTGGTGATGACACCCGGCTGGTCTCTGTCAGCCCAGCTCACGACGATCTCCGGAACAGGGAAGGATTTCGCCGGCGACTCCATTGCCTTTTTCCGGTACCGTGAGCCCCTCTTCACCATCCGGTATCCCGAAGCCCGGGCATACGTGGCATCCGACGGCAGCTTCCGTTTCTCCATCGCGACAAAAACGACGGAATGTCTCTATGCCGAGCTCGGTCCTTACCTGGCGTATTTTTTTGTCGAACCCGGTAAATCCTATGAACTGACTCTTCCCGCGGTCTCCGGTATTTCCGGGGAATGGAAGACCAACCCGTATTACCGGAAAGCCCTCTACCTCCTTTCGGTGACATGCACCGGCTGCACCGGCAAGGGTTTGAACCAGGCCATACGGGATTTCAACCTGCAATATGAGCCTTTTCACGACAAGCAGGTCCTCCGGTATTATTCACCGGCATACAGCAGGGCCAAACTTGATTCATTCATCAGGGCCAACCCTGTTCCTCCGGATCTGAGTGACCCGTCGTACTATCGCCGGTACAGGTCCTACAAACTGGGTGTATTGGAATTTACGGTTAACGCCTATAACACGGACTCCCTCATTGCCGGCTATTTCCTCGGAAAAAAGGTGGATTTCGGACTTCCACCCTATGCCGGGCTTTTCCGGTTGGTTTTCAACGATTATTACCAGCATCTCTCCATGGAAAACAGATTTCATGGGATCTACAGGGTTTTTGGCCGCCTGTCTTACGATAGTCTGAAAGCCTACCTCCATCCCGATGTCGTGATGCAAAACGATACCCTTTTTGAAACAGTTCTTCTCGAAGAGATTTACCAGTCGTTCTATGCCGGTGATTTTCCCCGGGAGAAGATGATCGCCTTTGCCGATACGGTCAGAAGCCGGACGAAGATACCGGTTATCGAAGATATGGCCGGGTTCATGATCCGGAAGTTCACAAGTCTGCAGCCCGGCAGCCCGGCACCCGGATTTCGCCTCCGGGATCCGGATGGTGTCAGCCATGCCCTGTCTGACTACCGCGGGAAATATGTCTGTCTTGGCTTCTGCGACACTCAGAGCATGGGCTGTTTAAAGGAATTCGAATACCTGAAGGTGATGGCCGCAAGGTACAAGGCTTACCTTACGGTGGTCACCATCATTCCCTCGGGCAACCCGGAAGACGTGAAGCGGTTCATGGAAGAAAACCAGATCAACTGGACCGTACTGCTGGCCGGAGATGGGGATGATGTACTCCGGGAATATGATGTCAGGGCCTTCCCGGTATTTTACCTGATCGACAGGGAAGGCAAAATGGTCAGATCGCCGGCCGCAAATCCTTCTGAAGGGCTTGACCAGGTCCTGTTCAGGGTGATGAAGGAGAGGGGAGAGATCTGATCAAAGGATGCCGAAGGCGGTCAGGACTTCGATGATGGACGGGTAGGTATTGTCGGTGATCGTGGCGACATCACGGGGTTTGAACCAGACAGCTTCAGTGATATCTTCTTTCCTTTGGGGTTCCGGTGTGCCTATCGTCGGCGGTGGCCATGTCAAACCAGGTGATTTCTTTCAGCACGGGTTCACCGTCAAGGATGTAGGTATGGTAGGTGAGGGTGATGGGTTCGCCGAGTTTCAGTCCCTCGATGCTGCATTCTTCTTGTACTTCACGGAGGGCAGTCTCTTCAGGCGATTTCATCCGGTTCCATTTTTCCCTTGGGAAGGTCCCAAAGGCCGTGGCGTTTGATGATCATGATCTCGCCCCGGATGTTTCTGACCACCCCTCCGGCAGCCCGGATCAGCCTGAAACAGGATTTGAATTCTTCACGGATGAACCCGGGATCAGGGTGGGTGATGTAGAGGACGCGGGATCTTTTCAAGGTCGAAAAAGGCATCAATAAGGGCCTTCAATTCGTCCCTGTTCCCGTAACGATAAAATAAGCCGGTATGTTTTTTGAAGGCATCCGGGAAATCGTTGGGGAAAAAAACAATTCGATCCCTGAAAAAAACTTTATACATTTGCCGCGTTATGAATCAGAAAGAAAAGATTGCCAGCTACCTGCTGCAAAGTAACGCAATAAAATTAGAACCTGCAAATCCCTTTACCTGGGCTTCAGGCTGGAAATCGCCCATCTACTGCGATAACCGGAAGACACTTTCGTATCCTGAAATCCGGGGCTACATCAGGGACGCCTTCGTGGAGCTCATCGGGGAGAAATTCGGAAAACCCGATGTGATTGCCGGTGTTGCCACCGGGGCCATTGCCCAGGGAGCGCTCGTGGCGGATGCCATGAAACTTCCTTTCGTGTATATCCGCTCGGCTGCAAAAAATCACGGGATGGAAAATCTCATCGAAGGTGAACTGAGGGCCGGGCAGAAAGCGGTCATTTTGGAGGACCTTGTGTCTACCGGCGGAAGCAGTCTGAAAGCACTGAATGCCATGCGCGGAGCCGGAGCCGTCGTGACCGGGATGGTCGCCATCTTCACCTACGGGTTCCCCGTGGCCGCGAAAAATTTCCACGAGGCTGGCTGTGAACTCTATACGTTGAGTGACTATACGGCCCTTCTCGACCTCGCCCTGAAAACCGGATCCATTACCAGGAACCAGGTGCAGGTCCTGGAAATGTGGAGGAAAGATCCCGAAAACTGGATGAAAAAATACATGCCATGAGTAAAATCGAAAGCAGAATTGGAAAAATAGAGCATTGTGACGAGAGGGTATTCGGATTTCTTTCCGACTTTGATAATTATAAACAACTGGTGCCGGAGGACAAGGTGAAAAATTTTTCATCCGAAGGAGACTCCTGTTCGTTCAGTGTGGAGGGCATTGGGAAAGCCGGGCTGAGGATCACCGAGAAGGAACCCTACAAACTGATCAAGATCGTTTCCGAATCGGGGACACCGGTGGGTTTCACCCTCTGGATCCAGCTGAAAGGCATGGCCGATTATGATACGCGGGTAAAAATTACCGTCGAGCCCAATGTCAACAAGCTCATGATGGGGATGGTCAGGAAACCCCTGCAAGAGTTTGTCGATACCATTGTGGATCACCTGGAGAAGATCCCGTTCTGACAATTTGCCTCAGACCGGTTTCGTCCCCTTCTTCCCTAAAGAGCCCGGGGCTACACGAAGTTCACCTCTTTGAATTCGAACTTCAGCACTTCTTTATTCTCGGTTTCGAGCAACAGGTGGCCGTCGGATTCCACACCGGCGATCTTTGCCCTGAATTCATATTCGCCCGACCCGGTAAGTGGCGTAGCTGTTGTACCTGTACATGCCGGCGAGATAAGCCGGAATCGATCGTCTGCCATCGTTTTTCAGCGAGAACGCCATACCAGTGATCGAACCGGTCGATCAGGATTTGCATCACTTCATCTACATCCTGTGCCGAACCTGTTTCGAGAAGCATGCTTGTTGCTTCCGGTGAAAATTCCGGGAAAGACGTCTGGTTCACATTTAGACCGATCCCCATCACGCTGCTCAGGACTTTTTGATTCTGCAGGGTGTTTTCAATGAGGATCCCGGCGATCTTCCGTTCATTGACAAGAATATCATTGGGCCATTTGATCTGAGCCCCGGCGAAATAATCGCTGAGCGTATCACGGAGGGCAAGGGCGGCTATTTTCGACAGGTAAAAATGATTGGAGACATCAAGGTAAGTCGGGGTAAACGGCAATACTGCACAGGAGGTTCTTTCCCTTTTCCGAGATCCAGATATTATCCGACTGGCCCCTGCCCTTCTCCTGGAAATCTGTTCTGACCACAAAAGGATCTTTTATCCCTGTCTTCTGACAAAAGGGCAGATGGCCTGTAAATTTGTCGAATCCGTTTCGGGGAGATAAATGATATCATACTTATCTGTGGCCATTTCCGTTATGTTTATTTTAAAACAAATTTCTTCTGCTAATGTTACTCTAAGTCCGGGATTTTCATATCATTGTTCTTGCCATTAATGTCCATCTGATCCAGATGATTGATACCGGATGAGCTGAGCCCTGAACGGATAAAATGATTACCTTTGCAAAGGAGATAAAAATTTTTGAATGAAAAAAAAGGATAGCGAACAGGAAGAACAACTTCTCGATGTCATTATTGAAACTATGAAAAGTAAAAAAGGCAAGGAAATTGTTAGTATAGATCTGACAAAAATAAATAATTCAGTTTGTGATTATTTTGTCATTTGCCATGGAGATTCTACCACTCAGGTTGGGGCTATCACCGATGAGGTCAGGAAAAAAACAAAGGAAATTCTGAATATTTCCGTTGATCACATCGAAGGGGAGCAAAACAGCTCATGGGTGCTGATGGATTTTTCTGGCATTGTCGTTCATATTTTTCTCAGGGAACAACGCCTGTTCTACCATCTCGAAGATTTATGGGCTGACGGCGTGATCACAAAGCATGAAGATAACTAAATGAGAATAAGGATTACAACACAATGAATGAAAATAATAAAATGAATAACAGCTCGTAACAAGAGTTCTACTCCCGGGCGGGCCTCAGAAACCGAAATTCGGAGGCTACTGGATTTATATTCTTATAGCTGTGGCATTTCTCAGTCTTGCAGTTTCTTAATTTCGGAAGCAAGCCCGAGGAAATTGATCTGTTAAAACTTGAATCACTGATCAAGCAGGATAAGGTCTCCAAATTGATTGTGGTGAACAAGGAAACGGTGGAAGTTTTTCTCAAGAATGATTCCACGGCAGAACAATGCCCATAAAGGGTTTTGGCAATTTCGGACAGGAGAGTCCCGAAGTATGTCTACAACATTTTTTCACAGGATCAGTTTGCACAGACGCTCACCGATCTTCAGAAGGAAGTCGGGCCGGACCGTTGGCCGGACTGTTAAAACGGAAACGCGGAATAATTACTTCGGGGAGATCCTGAGCTGGCTCATTCCGATCATCCTCCTGGTGGTGATCTGGATGGTCATATTCCGGAGGATGAGTGCCGGAGCCGGAGGTGCCGCCGGCAGTATATTCAATGTGGGGAAATCCAGGGCCCAGATTTTCGATAAGAACACGAATGTCAAAATCTGACTTCAAGGATGTTGCCGGTCTTGAAGAAGCCAAGATGGAAGTCAAGGAGATCGTCGATTTCCTGAAAAATCCCAAAAAATATACCGACCTCGGCGGGAAGATCCCCAAAGGCGCCTTGCTTGTGGGTCCTCCGGGAACAGGAAAAACCCTTCTGGCCAAAGCCGTTGCCGGTGAAGCCCATGTTCCCTTCTTTTCCATTTCAGGCTCCGATTTTGTGGAAATGTTTGTCGGTGTCGGTGCATCAAGGGTCCGTGACCTTTTCAAGCAGGCCAAGGAAAAAGCGCCGTGCATCGTCTTTATCGATGAGATCGATGCCGTGGGCCGCGCCCGTGGACGGAATCCGAATTTCGGTTCGAACGATGAACGCGAAAATACGTTGAACCAGCTGTTGACTGAAATGGACGGTTTCGGAACCAACAGCGGGGTCATCATCCTGGCTGCCACCAACCGTGCCGACGTGCTCGACCGCGCCCTCCTGAGAGCCGGTCGTTTTGACCGCCAGATTCTCGTCGAACTTCCCGACCTGAACGAACGGAAGGAGATCTTCAAGGTCCATATGCGGCCCCTGAAGCTGGACAAAGACATCGATGTGCATTTCTTGGCCAAACAAACCCCGGGGTTCTCCGGAGCCGATATCGCCAATGTCTGTAACGAATCGGCCCTTATCGCCGCCCGGAAGAACAAGAAGAAAATCGGACGACAGGACTTTCTCGATGCCATCGACCGGATCATCGGCGGGCTGGAGAAGAAGAACAAGATCATTTCCGCTGAGGAAAAGAAAACCATTGCCTACCATGAAGCCGGTCATGCCACTATCAGCTGGCTGCTCAAATATGCCAATCCGCTGGTCAAAGTGACCATCATCCCCCGCGGCCGCGCCCTCGGTGCTGCATGGTATCTCCCGGAGGAACGTCAAATTACCACCACCGAGCAAATGCTCGATGAGATGTGCGCCATCCTTGGCGGACGGGCTTCGGAAGAAGTGAATTTCGCAAAGGTCTCCACCGGAGCGCTGAACGACCTCGAACGGGTTACCAAGCAAGCCTATGCCATGATCACCTATTTCGGAATGAGCAAGCTCGTGGGGAATCTCAGTTATTATGATTCAAGCGGACAGGGTGACTATGCCTTCACCAAGCCCTATTCTGAGAAAACCTCTGAGTTAATCGACAAGGAAGTCAAGCAGCTTGTGGACATCCAGTATGAACGCGCAAAAAAGGTGCTCCAGGATAACAAGAAAGGACTGACGGAGCTGGCAGAAAAACTCCTGGATAAGGAGGTGATCTTCAGTGAGGACCTTGAGAAGATTTTCGGCCCCCGGATCGGGGGGTCACCGGAAGAAAAGGAAAAAGCCGCCGTTGAACGGAAGAGCGCTGCCAGAAAATCCAAAAAGACGGGTGACGTAGCAACCTCCGACACGGCCATTTCCGATGAGGCCGTCACACTGACGGCAAAAAATGGCAAAAAACCGGCCGCACCTGCTCCTTCGGATGATCCAAAGGACGAATTTAACGCATAACGATGAGGGACGACTTGGTCATGGTTTATTCGACAAACCAGGTTTTCCATGCAGAAATGCTGAAGCAATTTTTATCTGATAACGGAATTGCCGCTTTCTCCATTAATAAGCAGGATTCAAACTACTTATTCGGGAGCATTGAAGTGTATGTGAACAGGGATGATGTGATCAAAGCTAAAATTCTGATTAAGAAATTTGAAAGTTGAAAGAATTCATCCAACGCACTCTCAGCGGAGGGCTATTTGTCGCGGTGATGCTGGCCGCCATTTGGTATCATGCCTATACCCTGCTGGCCCTGATCCTCTTCGTCATGGTTCTCGGGCTTGCTGAATTCTTCAATCTGAACCCCTACACAGGCAGACTCCCGCTGAAGATCACCGCAATCTTCGGCGGGGCTCTGATCCTCGTGATCAATTTTCTCGCGGCAGCGGGAGTGATCGGTCTGAAGTATATGCTGGCCGATGTCGCCGTCATCCTGATCCTCCAGGCTTTTATCCTCTTTCTCGTCCCCGGGAAATTTATGGAAACCGTCGTATCCGCATCATCCGGGCTTTTCTATATTCTCCTGCCCTTGTCACTCGTACCGTTTATCTGTTTCAATGGCGGAAGGTATGATTACCGGCTCATGTTCGGTTTTTTTATCCTGCTCTGGACCTATGATTCCTTTGCCTACATCATTGGGATGCTCACCGGGAAACACCGGATCTTCCCTGCTGTTTCACCAAAAAAGTCATGGGAAGGCTTTGCCGGAGGAACACTCTTCGCTCTGGGGATGTCCTGGCCCGTTTCCCGCCTTTTCCCCGTTATGTCGTTTGGGCAGTGGGCGGGAATGGCGCTGATCATCGTGGTGACAGGCACCATTGGCGATTTTATGGAGTCGGCCATGAAACGGAATGCCGGGGTGAAAGATTCCGGCAAATTTCTCCCGGGTCACGGGGGGATCCTTGACCGGTTTGACTCGGTTCTGTTTTCCATTCCATTTGTTTATCTTTACCTTTCTGTTATTTTGTAAATCATGACTATTCGGATTCATCATGAAGGGTACAGGATCATCATGACCCTCACCCTCTTTCTGGCTGTCCTGAACCTGCTTAGCTGGTACCTTTGGGGTTGGTGGAGTGCGATCTTCTGGATCCTGCTCACGGCCAGTGTCCTGTTCCTGCTCTTTGTCCTTCGCTTCTTCCGGAAGCCTTCAAGGAAGGTGGCGCACGACGAAGGCGTCCTTTATGCACCCGCCGACGGAACGGTGGTGGCCATTGAAGAAACCTCTGAGGATGAATATTTCGAGGATAAGAGACTGCAGGTATCCATTTTCATGTCGGTATGGGATGTTCATATGAACTGGTACCCCGCGGCCGGAACCATCAGCTATTACCGATACCACCCGGGCAAATATCTGGTTGCCCGCCATCCGAAATCATCCGTCCTGAATGAAAGGACATCGGTCGTTCTGGAACTTCAGGGGAAGAAGGAAGTGCTCGTCAGACAGATCGCCGGTTACGTGGCCCGTCGCGTCGTCTGTTATGCCCGTGAAAAACAGAAGGTCCGCACAGGGGATGAACTGGGATTCATCAAATTTGGTTCCCGGGTCGATCTCTTTCTCCCTCCCGGAACCGAAGTGCCTGTGAAAATCGGTCAGAAAGTCAGGGGTAACCTCACCCCGGTAGCCATTCTGTTGCCCTGAACAAAGGCTGACGGCGAAGGGAACGATCACCAGAATTTCCGTACGCTGCTGAATTTCTTATTGACCGATGCCGGTTATTTTCTATTTTTGCATCCATACATAATCCGCCGACCAGAAATGAACGATAACAGCATCCTTCCCGTTACCGATGACGTCAAATGGATCGGTGTCCTGGACAAAGACATCGTGACCTTTGACATCGTGATGACCACTGAATACGGAACGACCTACAATTCCTATTTCATCAATGCCGAAAAAAAGACGATTATTGAGACGTCGAAGGAGACCTTCAGGGATGTTTATCTTGCGAAAGTAAAGCAGGTCTGCAACCCGGAGGAGATCGAATATATCGTCTGCAATCATACCGAACCCGACCATTCGGGGAATGTCAGGCACCTTCTCGATCTGGCTCCCCATGCCACGGTGGTCGGCAGCGGTCAGGCACTCAACTACCTCGGTGAAATCGTCGGGAGGCCCTTCAAGTCTTTGCAGGTTAAAGGCGGCGACGTGCTCGATCTGGGGAATAAAAAACTCAGGGTTATCGGCGCTCCCAATCTGCACTGGCCCGACACGATCTACACTTACCTGGAAGAGGACCGCGTCCTGTTCACCTGTGATTCCTTCGGCGCTCACTTCTGTAATGCCGGGATGTACGATGACCTGGTGGGAAATTATGACAAGGCTTTTCACTATTATTTCGATGTCATTCTCAAACCGTTCAGCAAATTCATGCTGAAGGCCATCGAGAAGATCCGTCCCCTCGATATCTCCGTCATCTGCCCCGGGCATGGTCCGATCCTGCGAACGAACTGGAAAAAATATGTCGATCTCTCTGAAGAATACGCCAGGGCTTATCTGGAAGAAACCCGTCCGTCCAACAACCGGGTCTTCCTGGCTTACATCTCCGCTTACGGTTATACCCGGGAAATGGCTGTGAAAATTGAAGAAGGACTGAAGGCTGCCGGCGATGTCCATGTCGACATGATGGATATTGAGAATGCCCTTCTCGGCGATATTGAAGAAAGGATCGCCCGCTGCGATGCCATCATTATCGGGTCACCCACCATCAACCAGAACACCCTGCTTCCTGTCTACCGGATATTTTCCGTGATCAACCCGATCCGGGACAAGGGCAAGCTCGCAGCTGCTTTTGGATCTTACGGGTGGAGCGGTGAAGCGGTGAAGCTCATCGAAGACCATCTGAAAAACCTGAAGCTGACCATCGCCATGGACGGACTGAGCGAAAAATTCTATCCTTTTAACGGGAAGAGCGAGAAATTTTTCGCCTTCGGAAAGGCCTTTGGAAAACTTCTTCTTGAAAAGCAGGTCAAAGAGTGACCTTTACCGCATGATGACCACTTTGTGGTACGCCCTGACTTTTCCCTTGCGGTCCACTAGCCTGACGTAATAGAGGCCGGGCTTCAGATCCGAGACGTCAGCCGTTGTCACCGGCCCCGCCTGGTGCCATGGCATGTTCCGGACCATCCTTCCAAGCTGGTCATAAAATTCAATACGCAAACCGGTGGCATACTCCTGTGACAAGCTGATATTCAGGATGTCACTGGCAGGGTTCGGATACATGGCCACTCCGGGAAGCCTGGTGAACGGCCCGGCATCGCCGGTGGCGGGACCTCCGGTTTCATTCGATGCCACCTGGTATATTTCGCGGGTGTTGTCATTCTGGATGAAAGCTGCCACGCGGACCATCTCCGGATCATAGACATTCTGTTCATTCCAGGTGAAGGAGTAGTTCCGGGTTTCACCCTTCATCCAGCTGTCGAATATGGCGGTTCCGGCCGCATTTGGCAGTAAGTCCCTGATCACATTCTGAAACCGGGATTCCCCGTTCTGCGTCGGTACGTCTGAGATGAGTTTTTCGTACACGGCGACCTGCAATATCCGTTCATCGGCAACGAGGTTCTCCAGGGCAATAAGGGTGACATTCACCGTCATCATCCCTCCATCATCGTGCGAAGTGAGGATGATCCTGAATTTTGGATCGGTGAGTGCGATCCGGTCGACTGCCTTACCAGACAGTGAGGATGTCTGGTAGTCAAACTGCAATGCGTTTCCCCCGCCCTCAAGAACAGAATAGGGAACAGAGGTGATTCCGTAATAGAGTGAGCGGGTAGCGGGCGGGGCTGGGTTCTGCTGGTTGAACGGGTCAAAGCCCGGGAAATCCGTATGGTATTCCAGCTTGACCATATCTTTGTAATTGTTCTTAAGCACTGTGTTCACGTAGGCATCCACGGCTTTGCAGCTGTCATCGGATCCATTGGTGAAATGCTCGAGGAGGGCGATGCGTGTGCGCGGGCCTATCCGGACATTGTCGAAGGCAAAACCACCGCCGCCCGGTGTGGCCTGGTCAGCTGAAAAAACGATTCTGAGCCTGACCCGCGAGGAATCGGCCACGAGGTCCAGGTCGTGTCTGGCTTCCACCCATTCCGTTGACCGGAGGGTATCGCCGGTCCAGCCCGTCCCATTGCCCGGCGACAGTGGGGCGATCCTGTCCGAATTGTACCAGTTGATCCCCTCATCCGTTTGTCCGATGGTCGTCCAGTCCTTGTTGTTACAGGAAGCCTGCAGGACAGCGCCTTCATGATCCCTTGGCATATCCGCGAAAATATCCATCCGGAGCATCGGTTTATCGACGCCGGTGAAATCAAAGCATGGGGAATAAAGATACGAAGGGCCCGTGACGGTGTTGAGGCTGTCGCGGATATACCATGCAGCGGACGGTGAAAGGCCTTCGAAGGCTGGTGTTCCGTATTCCCATTTCCCGGGAACCGGTCGCGCCCGCCGTCGACGGGATCCATTGTCCCCCGGAATTTTCAAAATCCTGGTCATACCCTGTCTCTGCCAGCAATAAGGTGGGTTTGAGATAAATGGTCTGTTGCGACGTTATCGAGCATCCCGGTTTACTTTCGGCATAGAGCTGGATGTTGTATCCGCCCGTCGCCCCGAGGAGGTATTTGACCGTCGGCCCGTCGCCGATGACCTCTGACTGACCGTTTGAGAGCAGGAGCCTCCAGGTGTAGGTGGATATGGATGAAGCCGGTTGCATGTTGCTGATCAGTACGGTGGAATCGCCTCCCCTGAAACAGTCGTTCGCCACATAAAAGCTGCCTGACGGGCGGGGGCTGAAATCCACGGTCTTCCGAACCGAATCGGCGCAGCCTGCGTTTGTGATCGCCGTAAGGCTTATGTTCTTTGATCCGGCCGAGGTATAAACGTGAAGCGGTGTTTCCTGGCCGCTCTGGTTTTCAGAGCCGCTTGGAGGATCACCGAAATTCCAGTTCCAGGACGAAACAATCGATTTATCCGGCGTCGAATTGGTGAACTGAACGGCATCAGCGGCATTGATGCATGTATTGTCGGTAGTGAAATCCGCCTTCGGTACCTCGTGAATAGTCAGAGTTTTGGAGGCAGAGGCCACACAGCCACCGGTAGAGGTATTCGTGCACGTGATCACCGTGTTTCCCGCTGATACTGAAGAAGGCGTGAAGGTGAATCCCTGGCTGACGCTACCCGTGACACCGTTTCCTGAAAAAACCGCCGTGGTGATGCTGCTGACGAGCTGAAAGGAGGCATCATTCCTGCAGTAATTGATGCGATCGGGAACCAGGATATCCGGCTTTGATTCACCGCCTCGACGCGAAATGATTTCGAAAGGGAGAGGGTGGTTTCCATCTGCACATACTGATACAGGATCGTGAAACTCCCGCCCGGTAAAACTCCGGGATCCACTTTTGCAGTGTTGTTGTGATTGTCGGTAAGGCCTGGCACCGACTTCCCCTGAAGTATTCAGCAGAGTGAAATGGCCGGTGGTCCCTGCCACGTTGGATGCGGTCGCCGTGAAAGTCATCATGATCTACTGCAATAAAAATCGGCCGGGATGGAGATCTCTCCCTGCGCTTTCAGCACGTAAACTTCAGAGCTGGCAGAGCTGGGACACCCATATTCATTTGTATAGGAGAACAGGATAGTGAACGGGGAATCATTTGTTCCGGCTTTATGCGGATCGAAAAACCAGGGAGGCCCCGAGACTCCCTTTCCCGGAGAACGTGCCGCCAGAAACATTGGCCAGCAACGGGACGGGATCCGCATCGACATTATAGCTTTTTTTCAGATCGACGATCGAGACCTCAGTCGTGGGATTCACTATCACAACGGCCGATCCAGTCACCGGCATTGATCAGTCCGTGGGAATCGGCGACAGTGGCGATGGTATAGGTTGTGGTTTCGGCGGGCTTTACCCAGAATTTGAACGGCGAGGAATGGATATTGGAGTACGTTGTCACGATTGATCCGTCGACGACATTGATCTCCCATGGATGGCTGCCGGAAAGGCTAACGGTCAGTTGTGCGGAATCTCCGCTGCAGATATTCTGGCTGCCTTTGATGGTCGCCTTCGGTAATTTGCCACGGTCGATGGTATAGAAGGGATCCTGCCAGTGGCACGGGCATCAACATCCGCTGCGAAAGCCCTGGGTGAGTGCATCAGAATATGGGCATCCCGGATGAGGACGCTCATGCCCTTACTGTCCGCCTTGTTCTTCCCGGTGCTTCCGGAAACATCCGGAGTCAGTCCACACGATACGATCGCCCCGGACAGCAGGAATAGGGTGATTTTTAAGAACAGGTCTCTTTTCATCGGATAAAACTTTTGGTTCCCAAACTCGGTGTACGAAAAGATATCCTTCACATAGAAAGCCAACAGATCCGTTTTTGTTCATTTCCGGATTGAAAGAGCCTAAATGGCAAAGTGAAGCTATTTCCAGAGATTTCCTTCCTTGTCGGTCTTGATCAAGGTGATCATGCTGTAACCATCTGATAAACTGGCATTTTTCCCGACAATGACCAGATGACCATTGAGGTATGTCAGCGCTTCGGCAGTTTGCTGTTCCGAAGCTCCGAATTCCCTGGACGATATGACTTCGCCCTGGGAATTGAGGTGATAAAGTTCGATATGGGTCGTTGTATTGAGGCTCTTATTGGCCACAAGAGCCAGGGACCCGTCATCAAGTTCACAGACTGCTTTCCCATCAAGGAGTCCGGCATCGGGAATGGTATTCTCCCAGAGGACCTTCCGCCTGGCGAGTTTTTTGATCATGGCCTGCTGTTTGCGGCCATCGGGAGTACTGAGTGTTCCGACAAGATAAAAGGTCCCGTCGGCAGAGGGATACGTGGCCGATACGGATTCATTCATCTCCGGATCTCCGAAAACGTAATTATCGAGAGCATTACCCACGTCGTTCAACACGATAATGAGGATCTGGGTGTCGGAATTGCCGGAGAGATCGGTTGCTGTTTCCCGCTTTCCTGCCACGAGGAAATTTCCGTCGGAAAGTTCTGTTATCGTTGTGAGTTCTTCACCGATCACGGGTCTTGTGGTGGTTGATACTGCATTACCGTTATCGTCGGTATTTACGAGATAGATCTGCTTCCGGCTGGAAAGGCTTTCGGTATAGCCCGCGAAAATATATCCGCCGGTTTTTTTCGCGACGACCGACCTGGCTTCATCATCGGCCGGTCCGCCGTATGTTTGCTGCCAGATCAGACTTCCGTCGGCGCCGGTTCGGATCAGGGTGGCATTTTTTCCTGTCTTACCCGTGGTATCGGTCACATAGCCTGCAATGATAAATCCTCCGTCATCGAGGATCCTGACGGCATTTGCGGCATCGTCACCGTTGCCGCCGAAATACCGTGGTGACCAGGGAAGCTGGTTCCCGAATTTGTCAACTCTGATCAGGACGATATCCCGCCCCGTATTGGCTCTTTC
Organism: uncultured Bacteroidales bacterium; assembly: GCA_963763215.1. Lineage (GTDB taxonomy): Bacteria > Bacteroidota > Bacteroidia > Bacteroidales > DASQZK01. The sequence goes on along the minus strand of CAVXNX010000025.1, from coordinate 38,804 downwards.
CGAGGATCCGACGATGACAAACCCCCCGTCGGCGGTGGGCTGGACGTCGTACCCATCATCTTCCATATAGCTTCCATAAAACTTAATAAAATAGTCGGCCTGCATGTCGGAAATCTCTTTCTGACATGAAGTAAGGAGAAGAAAAACAAGCCATATCCCTTTGACGGTTTTCATCATGATCCGGTTCTCATTTTCGTTTCGTATGGTACAGGATTTTGGACAGGCCAAGGGTGAACGTCAGATTATCCAGGTCGAACCTGTCCTGCATGTAAAAATATTTCCAGATATTTTCGCTGCCGGGGTTGTTACGGCTACTGCTGTTCACCTGGTCGATCAGACCCGGCATTGTACCCCAAATCGATAAACACGTAAGACTGGTTGATCCCGAACCGGAGTCCTCCGCCGGCCATACCCAGGATATCAAGCTTGTTCCTGTCGCCGGTGACCGGCATTTTTCCCGACGATAATGTTTTTTGACTGACCTCGCCCGTTGTCCGGTATGATCTGCTGATGCTGCTTTTGGCGGAAAGAAGGAATGAAGCTCCGATGCCGGCCCGCAGATACGGACGGACCTTTCCGCTCTGAAAACAGTAAAACAGGGAGGCAGGCACAATGACCCTGCTCTGGTATTCATCACGGTTGATTTCAGTGAACGGGAATGGATCGAGTGTGTAATGGAACCGGGTCCTTATGTAGGCAGGCGCAAAGCCAAGCTCGACTTTTGGCCCCAGGAAGACGTGATAGTCGATGCCAAGCGTGAAGCCGGGACCTCCGGCACTGTAGTTCCCGGGATTTCGGTTGAGATCCTGGACCCCGAATGGTTCCAGGACGCGGACGACCGGCAGGCCACTGCCCACAAAAAAACCGATGGATCCCCGCGAACGGTTGTCGAACTGTTCAAGGAGGCTGTTGAATTCCGGTGAGTCGGCGGGATTCTCTTTATAGTCGGGAAAATATCTGAGAAAGCTGAGCATGGCATCCTCGGCCTTCTGAAGATCTTCATCGAAAATATAGGCATTGATCAGAAGTTTGAATGCCTGCAGACGCTCATTGGTGGTGAAGCCATTTTCAATACAGCCGGTAAGCAGGCCGGGCACTTCCTCGACAAGTCCGGCATTGTATTTTTCCGTGGCGGCCTTCAGTTTTTGTGAACAGGTGGTATCCTGGGACAGACCGATGGTGCCGGAAAAGAAGAAAAGCGATGAAGAGCAGAATGGCGGTATAAAGAAATCTCATAATGCAGTTTTAGATCTGTTTAATCAGCGTTGTTCCCTGAACAGGTCTTCCTGTAAGGGATGTCACGGCCCACGTTGTCATTCCATTCATCGGTTGTCATGTCACGTTTCACCAGAGGGCAGATTTGTGAGGCCAGCATGGATGCCCGGGCGGGCCTGACGACAAGCCGGGGATCATTCGCGCTCCCGCTGACGTAATAACGGCCGTCCGGACTGTAATCGACGGTGAAGATAAACCCGGCATTGTCATTCATGATGACCGGTTGACCATTGGGGTTGGACAGGTTCCACAGGATGACCTGGCCGTCGTAAGATCCCGAAACCATTGTTTTCCCGTCAGGGCTGAATGCCAGTGAAGTCACCCTGGCTTTATGCCCCTTGAGGGTATAGGCGAGGTTCAGGTCGCTGGTGCCGAAGACAAGGATATCCCCGCTCAGGGTCCCGCAGGCAATGTGGCGTCCGTCGGGGGAGAAACGGATGCTCTGAACGGCATCCTGTGCGTTGGTGCTGATGACCTGGCTTTTCATGTCGCTGAGCGTCCAGATGACTGTTTTCCCGTTCCGCAGTGCCCCGGCCAGCAATTTGCCGTCGGGTGAGACACTGAGGGAGTTGACCATCGATTCTGTATCGGTGAATTTCCGTGCTGAACGGCTCGTGATATTCCAGACTTCGATATAATTGTCGAAGCCGGCAGTGTAAACCGTATTGTTATCCGGAGCCACAGCGATGGTCCGGACATTTTTTTCAGTGCCTTTCATTTGTTCGGCGGCTGTTCCTGAGCCCGAAAGGTTGATCAGGCTGAGGCCCCCGTTTCGTTCGGCGTAAAGCAGCCAGCGGCCGTTCGGCGTGACCTTCACCATATCGATGATATTCTTCCCGTTGACAAGCACGGTATGTTTTGTCGTTGCCATCCTGGTCGGCAACGTTCCATTTCAGGATGGAGCCATCGCTGCTTCCGCTGATCAGGTAGGAGGTTCCGGGTATGAAATCGAGTGTCCGCACGGCGTTTGAATGCCCTTTGAAAACATTGTAATCCTCGCCCCTGAAGGTCTTAACCGCCCGGTAAAGGCCGGTGTAGATGCCGGCATTGAAACTGTCGTGATTGTATTCTTTATTGAAAAGATAAGCCTGGTAGGCCAGGAGGGCATTCAGGTCAGGATCCCCCGTGCCTTTCAGGGCCTTTTCCGTCATGGACCGCATGACCGGCAGTACAACCTCCGGGGTAAGAACGGCCGGTTTGGTGGTACTTTCGGCCGGGGATGGTGACGTTTCACGGGGTTCCGTCCTGGTGGCGACGTGGTTTGCTGCCGTTTCCTCATGCGTTGGAGTGGGTTTGTGCCGCCTCCTGAGGAGTCGTTCTGGTGGGAGGAGGAGTCTCCCCGGTGACCTGATGTTGTTGCTCGGTTTGCGCTGACTTTTCTCTGGCAGCCTTTTCCTCAGTGGTCTCAGGAGTGATGACGGCCGTATTCTTTGGTTCTTTGGTGATTTCCGGACCTGTGGAAGCCGGCGCCTGTGCCTGGTTTTGCTTGGTCCCCTGTGTGCCGGTGTTTTCGGTATCGTTTTGACCGGCAGGAGGCTGGGCTGTCTCTGGGTTTTCTTCAGTGGCATTGATCTGCGGTGGCGCTGTCTGATTCTCCGGATTCGGATTCTGGGCACGCTGAATCGAGAAAATCACGATGGCGATCAGGACGGCACCGGCCAGAACACCGGTGAGTACCCTGTTCAGGACCCTTTTACTTCTGTCCTCCTGGAAACGCTCTTCTTCTTCGGCGGCAAATTCACGCTCACTGGTTGTCAGAAAGACCATGGTCCGTTCGAAGGCAGGATTGTAACGTTCGGCCCAGGCCATCGTGGGGTTATTCTTCCGGTACCATTCAAGGGCTGCCTCAAGATCGGGGGGCCTCCAGAGCTCAGCCTTTCCGACCTGGTATGCTTCGGCGGCTTCGGCCAGATTCAGGTACATCTGAACAGATTCATATTCATCATCAGCCCATTCATCCAGCCGGTACCACAATTTCATGAGCGACTCATGGGAGATGGAGATCACCGATGATTTTTCCAGTGGCACTTCGAGGGAAGGAACGATGAATCCCCGTCCTTCGCGCCGGAACATGTCGGCAATCCGGATCACCTTATCAACGGGCACCATGGTGATTTCTGAGATCCGCGATATTTTGAGCGGGATACAGATATCGCGGTTCTGGTCGTCGCGTTCGGAAAGGGCCTTGAAGATGCGTTCGCAAAACCCTTTCTCCTCATCACTCAGTTGCCCGTAGGCTTCGTCGGCCGATTTGGAGATGGCATGATCGGTGGAGCCGAGTTGTTCGTAATCCTTTATACTTATGGGCGACTCAGGATCTTTCCGCTGGTTCCAGACCTGCCATGTTTTCATCAGGGAGTGTTGAAGCACCGGAAGCAGATCGTCATTGTCACTGACGTCAGCCAGTATCTTCTTGACGAGTTCCCGCTGGATACCCACTCCCACCACCTCAAGAGGCCCCATGATGACACGGGTGATATTTTCGGGCGACATCCGCCTGAGGGGGTAATGATAGAGGTCGATAAGATCCGAAAATTCATTGAACGCTGAGCATTCCCCGAGAAAATCGGTGCGGATCGTGATGACGACATGGACAGGGATATCCTGCTGGCCAACGATTTTCAGGAGAAAATCGATGTAATTCTCCATGTTCTTCCGGTAAACCTGTTCGTTGACAGATGACTTCAGGGTGAAGACTTCCTCGAACTGATCGACGACAAGAAGTATGGCAGCCTGGTATTCCTTATGCATTTCCCTGAGCGATTGCATGATGAACTCAGGATCGGGAAGTTTGGTCCCGGCCTGTGCTGTCGCCTTGCCCTGTTTGGTCAGGATCTCGTGATAAAGACTTTGCAGGGGCAGATAGCCCGGACGGGTTTTAAAGAGGATCCATTCCCCTTTATACATCAGTGCAGGAACGATGCCGGCGTTCACCATGGATGTTTTGCCGCTACCCGGTTCACCCGTGATGGCAATGAACCGGTTTTTCATGAGGCCGTTCACGACCCCTTCAACCTCTTCGCCACGACCGAAAAACAACGGCGAATCATGCGTTGAAAAAGGTCTCAGCCCCGGATAAGGATTGACCAGATTCATCCTTTTCGTTTCAGTATGCCTGATGTAATTGCCCATTCTTCTTACCGTTAATCAAGAATGAAATTTATAATTAATTTTCATATTAGCCTAATTTTCACCGCCTTAAATATACGGCTGGCAAATCCAAAATCGTGCAATTTATATCATTTGAATGAGGCGATCAGCCTGTTTTATACCTTCAAAAGGTGGATTTTTGCCAGCCTGATCCATGTTAAAAGTATGTGCATCACTTTTTTTTGCCGATTTATCAAAATAACCACCCTCTCAACTTGCAGGATAATGAATTGTTGAGTGAATACCAGCAAATCCGGGAAAGATTTTCCTCTATTTCCATGCTATAGAAACAACTGACACAGGCCCTGTGTTCATTGTCGGGTCAACTGCTTGATGAATGAATGGACACGAATTTCGACCGGGCTGAAACGGGTGACTAACCATACGCATTGGTGATGCCAGGTTCCGGGAGGCCGGCGAGGCAGAGGGAACGGATCCACAGGGATCACGCGAAGGGCTGTCAGGGCGATGGAACATCATGATCCGTTGGGCAAGGCTTTTGACATCCAGGTTTTTCCCTTCGGCATGGAGATGGGACCGGAGGTAGAATGGCTCCCTGATTTTCAGGGTCTCCTGGATATACCGGAGAAGTTCGGGACCCGACTTGTCTTTGATGAGTGGACGTTTTTGCCTGCCTTTGAGGAGACGGCGGTAGAGCGCATCGGGGTCCATCCGCAGGTAGACGGTCACCCCGTGGCTGTTCATCCATTCCATATTGTTGTGAAAGCAGGGGAGGCCTCCTCCCGTTGCCACGACGAGTCGGTCGTCGAGAGAAAGGTTTTTGAGGATTTCGGATTCTTTCTCACGGAACCATTCTTCTCCTTTCATGCGGAAAATGTCGGACACCGGCATGCATTCCCCGGCTTCGATCAGGCTGTCGATGTCGGTGAACCGGTAGCCGAGCAGTCCCGCCAGTTTCCGGCCGGCAGTGGTTTTGCCGGCCCCCATGAAGCCTGTAAGAAAAATATTCAAATCCAGATTTTTACAGATTGAGAGACATCTGCCCGTTTTCCTTCGGCGGATCTTCATCCCCGGTGGGCGGATCTTCCGGTTCGGGTTCATCCCTGACCAGGGGTTCCAGTTCCTTGATGACGGACACTTCGTAGGTCGAAAGACGTTTTCCCCTGGCCCTGAAGCTCTTTACGCCGATGAAGTCGGCCACCTCAATGATCTCGGGAGTCCTGTCCTTGTTTTTTCCGCCGAAATTGAGTTCAAATCGGGGATAATCAAATTCAGTCAGCCGGATAAGCCGGGAACCGGGATTGTCGCCGATAAAGCTCAGGGACTTGTCGGTGGGTTCGAAACAGAACCTTTTGATGTAATAATAATCCTGTTCGGCATCGTAATAGGCTGCGGAAAAGATTTTTTCCTCCCTGAAGCGTTCGATCAGCAGCAGGTCGTCTTCGTAGTGATTGGACAGATCGAAATTACTTAGCCTGAAGGTTCCCGATTTGGTGACCACCAGCAGCTTGTCATCACCTGCAAATTCACCGAGAAGGTTCCCTCGTCCGTCAGCGTTGAGACGTTTGACGTCCCAGTCGAACCAGATTTTCCTGCCGCCCAGAGTCGATTCGCCTTTTTCCTTGAGGACGATCTTGTGGACGGCATGTTTGGTCAGGATATTGCCGATGGCACCGCGGCCCTTGATGGCGAGTTCGCTGAAGTCCAGTTCAAACATCAGCGATTTCAGCCTGGGACGGGGTTTAAGATAGATCTTGACGACTTCCGCCTCACCGTTCGGGTTGGCCGTCATGTACAGGATCCTGGAATTTTTATGCTCCCGGATGAAATTGTATTCCTTGTCGCGGGTGATACCGGTGACAGGGGCCCGTTTCATCATGGTGTTGCCGGTGTTCCCGTCGATATAGATCACGTTGTAGATGGTGCGGGTATCGTTCCGTTTGAACACGGCGATGTGAACGATATCTTTACCGACGAAGACCTTGTCGGAGACTTTGGTGACCAGGCATGTACCATCTTTCCGGAAGGTGATGATCTCATCGATATCGGAACAGTCGCAGACATATTCGTCTTTTTTGAGTCCTGTGCCGAAAAAGCCTTCCTGCCGGTCGACGTAAAGCTTTTCGTTGGCCACGACGACTTTTGCTGCCTCGATATTTTCGAAACTGCGGATCTCGGTTTTTCTTTCCCGGCCCTTCCCGTATTTTTTCCTGATCTGCCTGAAATAGTTGATGGTGTAATCGACGATATGGTTGAGATTATTCAGAACCTCCTCCATTTCCGATTCAATGCCCCTGATATGTTCGTCGGCTTTATTGGCGTCGAATTTGGAGATCCGTTTAATCCTGATTTCTGTCAGTTTGGTGATATCCTCAGTGGTCACCTCCCGTTTGAAAAGTTTTTTGTAGGGTTCGAGTCCCTTGTCGATGGCCTCGATGATGGCTTCCCACGTTTCGCATTCTTCGATGTCGCGGTAGATTCTTTTTTCAATGAAGATTTTCTCAAGCGAAGAGAAGTGCCATTCTTCCTCGAGTTCGCTGAGGCGGATCTGGAGTTCCATTCTGAGGAGCTCGCGGGTGCTGTCGGTATTCAGCCGCAGGATCTCGCTCACGCCGACAAACCGGGGCTTGTCATCCTCGATCACGCAACAGTTGGGCGATATGGAGACCTCGCAGTCGGTAAAGGCGTAGAGCGCATCGATGGTTTTGTCGGAAGAGACATTGGGACCGAGGTGCACAAGGATCTCGACATTTTCAGAGGTGTTGTCGTCAATCTTCCGGATTTTGATCTTCCCTTTCTCATTGGCCTTGAGAATGGATTCGATCACGCCAGTCGTGGTTTTTCCGTAAGGGATCTCGCGGATGACCAGGGTTTTTTTGTCGAGTTTTTCGATTCTTGACCGGACTTTCACGTTTCCGCCGCGCATCCCGTCGTTATACCTGGAAACGTCGATCATGCCTCCGGTGGGAAAATCGGGATAAAGCTCGAATTCAGTGTTCTGGAGGTAGGCCACCGAGGCATCGATCAGCTCGTTGAAATTATGGGGGAGGAGTTTTGAGGCCAGACCCACAGCGATGCCTTCTGCCCCCTGGGCGAGGAGGAGAGGGAACTTAACCGGAAGGGTTACCGGTTCTTTGTTACGTCCGTCGTAGGAAAGTTTCCATTCGGTGGTCTTGGGATTGAACACCACATCGAGGGCGAATTTGGAGAGCCTCGCCTCGATATAACGGGGAGCGGCGGCTCCGTCGCCGGTGAGGATATTTCCCCAGTTTCCCTGGGCATCGATCAGGAGGTCTTTCTGACCGAGCTGGACAAGGGCATCGCCGATGGAAGCATCGCCGTGCGGGTGGTATTGCATGGTATACCCAATGATGTTGGCCACCTTGTTGTAGCGGCCGTCATCAAGACGTTTCATGGCATGGAGGATCCTCCTCTGGACGGGTTTGAGGCCGTCGATGGCATGGGGGACGGCTCTTTCCAGGATAACATAGGAAGCGTAATCCAGGAACCAGTCTTTATACATTCCCGAGAGATGAACCACCCGTGGAGCGGTCACATCCGTACCTCCCCCGCCACCTTCCGAAGCGGTGTCGAAATATTCGTTTTCCGGGTTTTCGGCCGAAAAGCTATTGTCAAATTCTTCAGTCATTTTTACTCCAAAACTAAGTTCTGATTAAGGGTCAATTTTCTTCGACCACTTCTTCCTCGATGCGCAGGTTCTCGATGATAAAATCCTGCCGCTCAGGGGTGTTTTTGCCCATGAAGAACTCCAGGATATCGGCGATGCTGTCGTCCTTATGCAGCCTGACCGGTTCCAGTTTGATCTCTTTGCCGATAAAGTTCCTGAACTCATCGGGGGAAATCTCACCGAGACCTTTGAACCGGGTGATCTCCGGGTTGCTCCCCAGTTCTTTCACGCGGATTGCCTTTTCGTCCTCGTTATAGCAGTAGTAGGTTTTCTGTTTGTTTCTCACGCGGAACAACGGGGTTTTCAGGATGTACAGATGCCCGTTCCTGACCAGGTTGGGGAAGAACTGCAGGAAGAAGGTTAACAGCAGGAGCCGGATGTGCATCCCGTCAACGTCGGCATCGGTGGCGATCACCACCTTCTTGTACCGCAGGGTGTCGAGGCCTTCTTCGATATCGAGGGCTGCCTGGAGAAGGTTAAACTCTTCGTTTTCATAGACGATCTTTTTGGTCAGTCCATAGGTATTGAGGGGTTTGCCTTTCAGGCTGAAAACGGCCTGGATGTTGACGTCCCTCGATTTGGTGATGGATCCCGATGCCGAGTCGCCCTCAGTAATGAAAATGGTGGTTTCGCCTTTCCGGTCGTCGTTTGAATTATAATGGATGCGGCAATCGCGGAGTTTTTTGTTGTGCAGGCTGACTTTCTTCGCCCGTTCGCGGGCGAGCTTCTGGATCCCCGAGATGGCCTTTCGTTCTTTTTCCGACTCCTGGATCTTTTTGAGCAGGATAGCTGCCGTGTCGGAATTTTTGTGAAGGTAATTATCGAGGGCGGTCGCCATGAAGTTCATGATGAAGTTCCGCACCGATGGTCCGTTGGGGCCAATATCCTTTGAGCCGAGCTTTGTCTTGGTCTGGGATTCGAAAACGGGTTCTTCCACCTTGATGCTGATGGCTGCTGTGATGGAGGCCCGGACATCGGAGGGGTCAAAGTCCTTTTTATAAAAATCGCGGATGGTTTTCACCAGGGCTTCGCGGAATGCCAGGAGGTGAGAACCGCCCTGTGTGGTGTGCTGCCCGTTCACGAAACTGTAAAACTCCTCCCCGTACTGGTTACCGTGGGTCATGGCCACTTCGATATCCTGATCCTTAAGATGGATGACCGGATAGAGCCCTTCTTCGTTCATCGTATCGTTCAGGAGATCGGCCAGGCCGTTCTGGGAAAAAAAGACATTGCCATTGAAATTGATCTTCAGCCCCGCGTTGAGGTAGACGTAATTTTTGATCATCGCATCCACATATTCCGGGATGAACCGGAAACGGCCGAACATGGTCTCATCGGGGGTGAAGCTGATGATCGTCCCGTTTTTGTTAGACGACTCGGCTTCCGGGGTATCATCGATGAGGTTTCCCATCTCGAAGGTGGCGACCTTGGCTTTCCCCTCGCGCACCGATTCGATGCGGAAATGCGAGCACAGGGCATTCACCGCCTTGATCCCGACACCGTTAAGGCCGACGGATTTTTTAAAGACTTTCGAGTCGTACTTGGCGCCGGTATTCATCCTGGAGGCCACATCAATGACTTTGCCGAGGGGAATGCCGCGGCCGTAGTCGCGCACTGTGACTTCCTTCTCGTTGATGATGATCTCAATGGTCTTCCCGAACCCCATCATGTATTCGTCGATGGAGTTATCGAGAACCTCTTTTAAAAGGATGTAGATCCCATCATCGGGGGAAGCCCCGTCGCCGAGTTTTCCGATGTACATACCGGGTCGTTTCCGGATATGTTCTTTCCAGTCGAGGGTCTTAATACTGTCTTCTGAATAGTTCACGCTCATACTCCACTCAATTTGCACAAATATAACCAAAAGATATCCCGTGCCTTCATTTCTTTTTCAACAAAGAAATTAACCGGTCAGGGATCAATATCTTCATATTAACCAGTGTTAACAACTTACGGCTCTGACCCTGAACCACGTTTTGAACCCTTCGTGGTAACGGAAGTGATTATCGAACTTCCAGGTCCATTCTTCGCTGAATCTCCCGCCGGGCAGGGGAGTGTAAAGGAGTTTTTCGCCTTCTTCGTTCCCGCCTGCACTGTTTATAAGTATCTCGGCCTGGTCGGCGATGATGCAGAACGGATACGAGCTGACCATCCCGATGTGCGCGGCCTGTATCCGTTCCCGCAGGCGGTTCATGCGGTTCACCGGACAGGTCAAACCACCGCCCGATATAGTCCTTGATCAAAATATCAAGCTGGTCGAGGATGTTCAGGGAGATCACAAAGACATCCCTGTCTTTTATCCCAGGATCGGGAACCGGGACCGACAGCGCGTCGGGGTCAAACATCGTACCGGTTTTCCGGCATCGCCCGACCTGTTCGTAACATTTTTCAATAAGCCCGCCGGTTATATCTGCTTTAACGGGGATAACGCCCGGATATTTCCTGATCTGATGAAGAACCTGTGGCGGATGGTTGATGTCGACCAGGGAAATGCTTTTGCAGCGGCTGTAAATCCCTTCCAGCGGGAGGTCGAGAAGCCAGCCGCTTCCCAGGACGGTCACATGGTCCGGATTCCTGTCATTCAGCGACTTAAGGATGAAATCGGATGAGTTCTGAAGATGTTCCTCCCAGGCATCCGGCTCATCAAGGTAACGGTTAAGAATGCCATTCTGATCGGACAGGTAACCCATCCGGCGGAGTATTTTTTTTCCGGGCAAGGCATGTGTCATCATGGTTCACGATCTGAGCTTTCGCAGTTCGGCATCGATGATTTCCCTGAATCTGGCTGCGGTCTCGACGGGCGACAGCTCGCTGAATTCCTCGTAGGGGACGGGATCGAGCACCCGGAGGGTAATATTCACCCGGCCGGTGAGGCTCCATCCTTTCTTCGGAACCGCTTTGGCGCTGCCGTCGAGAACCATGGGAATGATCCCGGTATGGGTCTGGTGGGCCAGGAGGAAAGCCCCTTCCTTGAATTTTCCCAGCTTTCCGTCACGCGACCGCGTTCCTTCGGGAAAGACCATCAGCGAGCTTCCCATGTTCAGGGCTTTTTCCGCCTGCAGGCGAAACTGCCGGTAAGCATCACGGGAGGCGCGGTAGACTTTAACCGACCGGTTGAATGCCAAAACCCATCCCACGAAAGGAGTCTTGAAATTTTCCGCCTTCGATGTCCACTTGAAATGTTTGAAAAGGCTGTATATCACCACGATATCAACCAGGCTCTGGTGGTTTGAAATCACGATCCAGGCTTTGCGGTCATCAAATTTATGCCTGTCGGCAATGTGCAGATGCCATAACGGATTCACCCAGATGTACTGGGCTCCCCAAAAACAGGAAAACTTATGAAGGATAGCCAGCCTCCGGTCGAACAGGACTGTCAGCGCCCATAAAAGGAGCAACACCGGGGTCAGGATCACCGACGAAAGGACGAACCAGATCCAGTAGAGAACCGATATGAATTTCAACCAGAGTGTTTTCATGCATGACGGAAAATGTGGGGTGTAAAATTAATGAAATTTTTGGCGAAGACTGCAAAATAGTGGTGCGTTCCATTCTGGAATGCCCTGCCGGATATCACAAAATAAAGAGAACTGACTGCTGTATGCGGTCTTTTTTGTAAATTTCCACCTGTCTGTATTCTTTAGGTAAATGATCTTTTTCACGTATATGGTTGTTAAATTCATAATCCAAAACACTGACCCATGGCAAATAAAAAACGTAAAATCATCTGGATTGTCGTGATCATCCTCGTTGCCGTATTTATCTTTATCCAATTCTTCGGAATTGACCGTTCCGTTCCCGCAACTGATCCCAGCCTCGACCTGATGACTGTAACCAATCCCCCCGAACGCGTGCAATACCTGATCCACCAGGGGTGTTACGACTGTCATTCCTACGAAACGCAATACCCGTGGTATTCATACGTCCAACCGGTTTCCTGGTTTCTCCGGGGACATATCAAGGAGGCCAGGGACCATATGAATTTTTCAATCTGGGGTCAATACAGTGCTGACACCCAAAAGGATAAGCTTAAACATGCGGCCCGAATGGTTAAAAGCCGAAAAATGCCGCTCTGGTCATTCCGGATCGAACATCCCGAAGCCCGGATGACAGACGCGGATATCGATACGCTCGATAACTGGTTTAATAAGGAAATTGCTATATTGGGTGATTGAAAACAGCCCGGGACCGTCCGGACTTGTTTTCCACATTTCAATATGCATTCTGAATTCATGAACCATAAAACGGGAACGATCGTCACTGTCCTGCTCGTCATTGTCGTCCTTGGAGGCATTGATCTTACCCTCGGGCATTTTCTGAATATGCGGGATTTTAACGCTTTCAGGACAAAACATGACTATCTTCATCATACCCTGCTTCCCGACAAAGACTGCTTAGCGATGTGGGGAAACAGGATTTACCATGTCAGGACGAATTCACTGGGATGCCGTGATGCCACTGTACGCAAAGTCGATGTGTCACGGGATGTGCCACGGCTGCTGATCATGGGAGATTCGCACGCGGAAGGCGTCGGCATTGAATATCCCAATACGGCCGCCGGAATAATCCAGGATTCCCTTTCCAAACGCGGCATCGATGTCATCAATGGATCGGTGGCCAGTTACAGCCCGAAGCTTTATTATCTGAAAACGAAATACCTGATGGAGGAGAAAAAGCTCCCCGTTACGGATCTTCTCGTCATGATCGATATTTCAGATTTGCAGAACGAGATTGTCTATGAGAAATTCGTTCCCCGGCAATCCCCGGTCCGGAAAGTTCTTTATGCGATTAACCGGTTCTTCATGTCCAATTCGTTCATTTACAGGAGGTCATACGTATTGGTTAAACGCCATCAGCTCAAGTCCTTTATCCGGAAATCGGCCTATTTCAGGGAATATGCCCGGGAAAGCCCCGACCGCAACCTCCTGCCGCTGTATATTTCCTTCTTTGATCAGTTCAACGACGACCAGCTGGTTGCCGACCCGGGTTTCCACTCGGTGCAGAACTGGTTTTACAATGATCGGTACAGACCTCTTGCCGAAAAAGGGCTTCACCTGGAGATGGAGAATATCGGAAAGTTGAAAGCCCTGTGCGACAGCATGAACGTCAGGATGACCCTTTCCGTGCATCCATGGCGCGAACAGGTCCTCCGGAGTGATACCAGCGACTATTATGTGAATAGCTGGAAATCCTTCTGCGCCAAAAATCACATCCGTTTTATCAATCTCTATCCGGCCTTCATCGATCCCCCATCTTCCGCTGTCTTTGCAGATAACTTATTTTTGCCCAACGACAATCACTGGAGTGATTATGGCAATTCCCTCGTCGCCCGGGAGGTCCTGAAATATTACCGGGGCAGTGACTTGCACACACCGGTGTCTGATCAGAAAGGGAATGCTCCCCCGGATCATCCTGCTTCAGGGCAATGATCCCTCTCACCGGTCGCGAACGGGAGTGTCGTGAACGCTTCTTCCCAAAAAACCGGGATTTTCATATTTTGACCTTATCTTAGAGGCCGTATTACTCCGAAATCACAGACCATGAAACACATGCTTTTTTCGATGGCCGCTTTCGGCATCTTGCTCCTTGCGGGATGCAAACAGCCAGGGCAGTTGCAAAGTCAGGACGAAAGGCTCATCGACGAGGTCGATCCGTTCATCGGAACGACAAATGCCGGCAATCAAATTCCCGGACCGCTGTGCCCGTTTGGCATGGTCCATCCCAATCCCGTCAACAACGGTGAGGATGTCCCGCTGCCTACCAATTACATTTACGGGAACAAGGAGATGTATGGCATCGCGGTCACCAATATGGCCGGTGTCGGCTGTCCCAATTACGGGAGCGTGGTCATCATGCCCACCATGGGCAGTGTGGATTTCAATGGTTACCGCTCAACGTATTCCGGTGAGTCGGCAAGGGTTGGATATTATCGGATGATGCTCGACAAATACCGGATAAATGTTGAAATGACGGCCACAGATAGATCCGCCCTGATGCGATTTCATTTCCCCGCCGGTCATGCCAATCTCCTGGTGGACCTGTCCCGGCGTTCCGATCAGGACACGACATTCATGATCAGAAGGGTTTCGGCCACCGAGATCGAAGGTTACAAAAAAGACGGGCAGTTTTGTGCCGCAGGAAAAGACATTCACCACACGGTGTATTTTGTGGCAAAGGTCGATCTGCCAGCACCGGAAGGCGGATTGTGGACCGGCAGTTCGCTCGACACCCTGACGCGGGAAGCCGGGGGAGAAGATATTGGCGCGTATTTATCCTGGGATTTCCCCGATTCGTCGGTTGTGGAAATGCGGGTGGGCATCTCGTATGTGAGCATCGGCAATGCCAGGTTGAATCTCGCAACGGAAACAAAAGGCATACGTTTCGGCGATGTCGTGAAGGACGCGGAGAATGAATGGGAATCCATGCTTTCCCGCATCAGGGTCGACGGAGGCACGCCGGCACACCGGAAGATGTTTTACACGGCCTTGTTCCATGCCATGAGCCATCCCAACATCCTGAACGATGTGAACGGGGAATATCCGGCCATGGGCAGTCACCGGACCGTGAAAGTAAAGGACGGGGACACGCGTTATACGATCTACAGTCTCTGGGATACCTACCGGACCCTCCACCCTCTTTTCACCCTGGCTTATCCCGAGATCCAGGAACAGATGTGCCGGTCGATCATGGACATGTATCGGGAAAACGGCTGGTTACCCCAGTGGGAACTGATCAGCCGTGAAACGCACGTCATGGTTGGTGATCCGGCATGCATCGTTTTGTCCGACACGTACCTGAAGGGCATTCATTATGATGATCCCGATACCATTCTCCGGGCCATGGTGCATAATGCCGAGCATTCGTACATTTCACCCCAGTGGGGAAATCCGGAAGTGCACCACATCCGCCGGGGCGTGATTCCCTACCTCGTCCATGACGGATGGATCCCTTATGATTACAAGGCTGAACACAAGGGCATCTGGGCGACCGTTGCCACAACCCAGGAATATAACCTGGCCGACTGGAATATCTCCCAGTTCGCCAGGGCATTGCACAAAGATGAGATTGCCGATACCTTTGCCGGCCGGAGCCAGGGCTTCAGGCACCTTTACGATCCGGAGACCAAATTTTTCCGTCAGCGCTATGCCAACGGCCGTTGGGTGGAACCTTTCGATCCGCTGTCGCCCTATTACGAGATGCCATGGCAGTTCAGTGGCGGACCCGGCTATTGCGAAGGCATGGCGTGGCATTATGATTTCTTTGTTCCTCACGATATGCCTGGAGTCATCAAGCTGATGGGAGGGGAGGAAGCCTTTACGGGAAGGCTTCAGAGACTTTTTGACAGTGCGTATTATGAGCCGTCCAATGAGCCTGACATCGCGTTCCCTTTCCTGTTCAATTATGTCAGGGGGGAAGAGTGGCGCACGCAGAAAACAGTCGCCCGGCTGGTCGACACCTATTTCGGAACCGGGACCGACGGGATCCCGGGAAATGACGACACCGGCACCATGTCGTCCTGGCTGATGTTCGCGATGATGGGGATCTATCCCGATTGTCCGGGCAATCCGCAATACCAGGTCTCGACCCCGATGTTCGACAAGGTGACCATCCAACTCAATTCCCCATACAAGGGCAAGGAGTTCGTCATCCTTCGGAAGGGCAGTAGCGAGCCCGGTGCGCTCATCCGGGAAATGACTCTGAACGGCAAGGCATACGACAGATATACCCTGAACCATGAAGACGTGGTCAATGGAGGCGAACTGGATGTCACCGTCAGGTAAAAAAACAACCCTCCCGGGTGGGGCGGGAGGGTTGCCAAAAACCCCTGTGATTCCGTTTTGTGGAGGCGGTCGGCGAGCAGGATTTCAAAACGAAATCGTCAGGGGAACATTCACGCCATAAAAGAGGAAGCTGCCATTGCTCCCGCCGGCCATCACGACCTGAAATTCCGGGCTGATGCCGATGGTATTGGTCCTCAGGTAAAACCCCAGGCTGGCCATACCCCCGAGGAAGGACGATTTCTTATCGTACTTATCCACGTAGGGTTGCACCACATTGTTGAATTCCACCCGGTATTCCTTATAGGCCAGCACCCCCGCAGCGATGTCTGCATCCAGGCCGAAGTATTTGCCACGTGTGTGCGGGTTAAGGCCAACATAAACACCTCCCCCGTTCAGGACATAATCGGATGAATTTGTGGATCCCGGATTCCATCCCGGATTCGTTCGGTAATCCAGGCCGACCTCGGCCAGTGCCCCGAAAATAAGATCCAGACCGGGTTTAAAACTGCTGCTGAACCTGAGGTCGATACCGGCCATCGAGGTATTCTGAGCCGAGAAATCGCTCATGTAGCTCAGGTAATTGTCTTCGTTCAGGCTGTTAAAGTGCATGCAGGGACCCACCTCCAATCTCAGGAGTTTTGCCGGCTCCTGCTGAGAATAAACCTGGAAAAAAACCAGGGCTCCGGCCAGAATACAGATTGCTCTTTTCATGGTATAAGCTTTAGGTTTGGAATTATATCAAATCGGTTTTTACGATCTCCGCAAATTTCTTTTCGGAAACAAGCAGTTGAACCCCATAATTCGGGAAATGTAACCAGCAATCGGGCAGGTCGAAATAATTCAGAAATGCATTGCCGCATTGTTCACTTCCGTTTCCGACCTGGTATTTATAATCCAGGCCCAGGCTCACGGGTGTCAGGTTCATCTTTTTAATATCCTTTGAATTGAATCCTGCACTAAAATGAATATCCATGGAACCGCCGGCATCCTGTTCCACCACACTGAAGGTGATCATGTCGTACCATAAACCGGGATCCCAGTTGAAGACGAGGATATCGGGGAATTTGTAGGTACTGGTTCTGGATCTGAATTCAAGGAAAATCTTCTCCTGGATCGGGAAGGTTTTTCCGGTGCTCAGGTTCACGTTCCCGACGGTGACATAAAACTCGGGTTTCCCGGCAAGCCATCCCTCAATGGACCAGTCGCTAAACCGGATGGCCTGGATATACACCGGTGACGGATGGGAAATATCCCGGTAAGGCACCTGGGTGAAATCGTATTTTGGGTTCGAAAGACCCAGATCTGATTTATGGTGAATTTTATAGGTAAACTTTTTCCCGGGCACAAGGTCATCGTCGAAGTAAGTAGTGGTAAGCCGGACTGAACGATCTGAGCAGCCTGTAATCTGCGTCGATACCCTGACGGTACCGGTATATTTCCGTGCTGTTGAAGCTCTGGCTGTAATCATTCTGCCAGCGCAGTTCAACCCGGGTATTCGAAACCTGGATGGCATCGAATGATTGAACGGGTTTGGGTTTGGCCGGTGCCGTGATGGAAATGATGTTCGAAGAAGACGAGAGGACGCTCCCATAATAGGCCATGACATAGTAGGAATAAGACCTGGAGGGTTCGAGGTCGTTGTCGTTATAGGATTTGTTGTAATAACCATAAGAAGTCCCGATCTTTTTATATCCGGTCTCGAGCGCTCCCTTCCGGTAAATGTAATAGCCTGTGGTATTGGTGGTGTTCGACGTTGAGGGCATGTTCCAGGTCAACCGTATTCCCGATTCGGTGACAACGCCACTCAGATCCGTGGGCGTTGAGGGGATAGTGGTCCCGCCGATGGGTAAAATGGCTTGTAAATTCCGTTCATTCAAACTGACTACCACCACGGGTTCGGTGGGTTCTTCGATGGCTGAGATGTCGATGACTGTTCCGTCGGGAGTGTACGCTTTGACCGTTTTGGTTTTCCCGTCACGATAATCACTACCCACCACGGCCACATTCGGCGTAAAGGTTTCCGGGTCCCAGTCTTCGCAATGGACCGGTATGGAGACCTGGAGATCCGGATTGGCCTTCAGCATGTCATCGATGACCGAAGAGGTGGATTTCAGCATGATCGTCCTTCCGGGTTTGAGATTACTTTCCAGTAAATCGCCAATACGGGTGTCGGAGACCGACTTTTTCAGAACCGGGTTATATTCACTCATCCGCTTGTCGACGATATGTCCGAGCAGCACGTCATAATCCCCGTCGACCTGTTTCATCGCTTCATGCCTGATGATTCTCCGGAAATCACCGGAAGCCGCCAGAGTCCGGCTCACGGCCTGAGCCAGGTTTTGGGCATTCTCGTCATAAGTTGCGGCGTTAAATTTTGTCTCAGGTTGCGGAGGCTCTGCCTTCTGGCATGAGAAAGAGAGGATGAACAGAGTGGTCAGTATCACAGTAAGCCATAAGGTCCTGTTTCGTTTTTTCATGTTGTGTCTCATAGATGTACTTGTTATCATAGTCGCCTGCCCATGTAATCAACTATGGGATTCGTAATTGATCGGTCCCCGGTTTGACCGAGTGGGATGAGGGACCTGGTCATCCCGGAGCAACGGATACTATGCTTCACCGGTACTAATACCTTAAAATCCTGTATATTGAATTTGCTAAAAAATTAAGTTAGTAAATAATATTCCGAATGAACGTTATTTTATTCACAAAAAAACCATCATGTCGATCACCCTTTCAACCCTTAATAGCTTAAAGCCCGAAATCTCGTATGCTGTTTTGATCTTTTTTTCAATATTTTTTTCGACATTTACCCAATCCCGCGGTTTATGCTGTTTTTAGAAGTTCCGGATGAACCACGCTAAACAGTATCTCTATGAAACTGACCGAAAAAATTCACCTCCTGAGAATCGATTTTAATATCCCGGTAGGACCGGGAAAAGTTCTTTCCCGGTTTGTCAATGTCCTGGTGCTATTCGGAGATCAGATCACCCTGGTGGATACAGGGGTGAAGGGAAGTGAAGAGTGGATCTTTTCCTTTATCGAAGAGTGCGGAAGAGATCGTTCGGAGATCAGTACCATTCTGTTATCGCATGCCCATCCCGATCACATCGGGTCGGCAGCGGCAATCAGGGACCAGACAGGCTGTGAAGTCTTCGCCCACCAGGGACGATATGGCGTGGATCCGAGATATCGGTCTGCAAAACCGGGAACGGCCCGTGCCCGGGTTCTTCGACCTCGTCGACCGGGGTGTGGAGAATCTTCGCCCGGTTGAAGACGGGCAGATCATCCGTGCCGGTAAAGGCCTCACTCTGGAAGTCATCCATTCACCGGGGCATTCCCCGGGATCGGTGAACCTGTATTTCCGTGAAGACGGCATCCTGTTCACCGCCGATTCCATCCCCCTGGTCAACGACATTCCGAATTATGCCGACTATCACCAGCTCATGAGATCACTCCGGGCGATCAAAAGCCGTGACGATGTTTCCCTATTGGTCACTTCATGGACACCTCCCCTGTCAGAAAGAACGGAGAGAGAGCGCCTGATCACCGAAGGAGAGGCGTATATGTCCCGCATCGATAAGCCGTCAGGCAGGCCTATGCCCGGGAAACGGATCCGTCTCTTGCCTCCTGTGAAGCAGTTGTGAAAGCCCTCGGACTTCCTCCGGTTTTTGTCATTCCGATTGTGGATATCGCCTTTAGAAGTCACCTGGATTCCTTTTGAATGTTAAAAAAACCGAAGGAAATCTAAACCGGATGATTGTCCCGGATGTTCATACCATGGATGAAGCGACCGGTACGGTTTTTTATGTTTTGGGCGCTCATCCCTGAACGATCAGGTATGCTTAAACGCGAGCTGAATATCAAAAAGACCCGGGAAGACTTCCGGAAGGTGGCCGGCATCTACGATTTATGGAGCCGTCTCACCGAATCCAGGGCGGTCAGGAAAGCCCTTCAGCTGGCTGAAATCCGCAATCACCAGGATATTCTCGAAGTGGCGTGTGGCACCGGGGTGGTTTTTGAAGCCATTGTCCATCAGAATTCCGGGGGACATAACACCGGCATCGATCTTTCACCTGCCATGCTGGCGAAAGCGAAAAAAAGGCTTTCCGGGTTTGACGGGAATGCCTTCCGGCTGGAGGAAGGTAACGCCTTGCACCTCGACTTTAGCGGCGATTCATTCGATATCCTTTTCAATAATTATATGGTCGACCTCATGCCGGAGGAAAGCTTCATCACGATCGCCAGGGAATTTTTCCGGGTGCTGCGGCCCGGCGGCCTTGCCGTGATGACAACATTTTCCCCGGGCAGGAATCGGGTCAACCGGTTCTGGGGGTGGGTCGCTGAAAAATATCCGGATCTGCTGACGGGATGCAGACCTGTCGATTTTAAGGATAGTCTCCGTACTGCCGGCTTCGTCATTGAAGAAGCCATCCCGGTCAGCCAGAATACCTTTCCCTCCGAGGTGATCCGGGCCAGGAAGCCCGGCAAACGGGAGGAAAATAAAAAATCACCCGACACCCGACCTGAGGAAGGCTGAGCCTGTCACACCCTCGTTGGCAAAAGCGGTGATGCTGGGCGGGATCAAAAACTATCCCGATCCGTGCGACGAGTTCACCATCCTCGAATTTCCTCAGCGTTCCCGGGGAAAGGCAAGGGTGCAGGTATGGGATGCCCTCGGCCGGCTGGTCAGATCAGAAGTCATCCCTTCCTTTGAGGGTGGTACGGCAAGATAAAAATCGACATGGCCGGGCAGTCAGAAGGACTCTATTTTTATGGGCTGAAAACCAGCGACGGTAAATCCGCTTTCGGGAAATTTATGGTCATGCGATGAGGTGCACCAACGGATCCCCGGGCTCCGGCCTCATCTGACGGTAATACCGGTGACATATGCATTGGTCTCCAGGACCTCATCCTTCACGTCCTTCAGCGGCGAGTGCCCCACCATGCAATCCTGGAAAATAACATTCTCCACGCGGTGCGTATCGTCAAATCCTTTCAGCACAATCGGTCCGGCATGATACCAATGAATATTTTTCAGCAGGATATCCCGGATATGTCCCGGGGGATCATCACCATAAAGCCTGCCATTGGTCACGTCGAGTTCGAACAGCCGGTCCTCAGCCTTTTCGACCCTCAGGTTTTCAAACACCACGTTGCTGATCACGGCCGGGCCATCGCAGATGATGCTGAACCCACTGTGGCCGTTGACCCGGCTTCCGCCGCGCGCCAGGAGAATGTCGCAGTTTTTCACGGCAATGTCGCTGATGGTCTGCCCGTTGGTTTCATAACCGATCGTGATGCCATCACTATAAGCAAATCCGATCATCGTATTGTCACTGACCAGGATATTTTTGACGATGTGATCGTAGGAAGGGCATTTAATGGCGATGCAATCGTCGGTGCACCTCAGGAAGCATTTGGTGATGATAACGTTCTGCGAACCGAGCGGATCGATGCCGTCGCCGCCCGGGCCGAAGCTCAGCACCTTGACACCCTGGTATTCCACGTTCCGGCAGTTGATCAGGGTGTTCGTCCATGCATTGCCATAGCGCATCAGCACGCCTTCAACCCGGACATTTTGACAATTCCGCATGCGGACCATCCGCTCGAATTCAAAATTCCCGTCGAGGATACCGCGGCCCATGACCCGGATGTCCGATACACTGTCGGCCCGGATCCCGCCATAAACAATAGCTCCGGGAGCAATGTAAAGTGTTTCATGATCTTTGAGGGTGATGTAACCCGGATGATGAACGCCGGGGCCGAAGTAATGAACCCCGGGATCGTTGGCCGAAGGGACATTTTCTTCGGGCGGATCGGCAAACAGGCATAAGGGAGCGAGGCTGTCGATTTCAATAAAGAGCTTATCCGGCCCATGAATGCTGAATGTCAGTGTTTTGCCTGAGATAGTGGTTTTGATTTCCCGGCTTGCCGGCCGTACCGAAGCATGGGAGATGACCCCGGGAACGGTGATGGAGATTTTCACCGGGCCGTCACACGAAAAGCCAGCCTGGTGGATTTCCTGCTGGACCCTCACGTAAGGTGCATTGAACCAGTCGGGAAGTTTTGCAAAGTCGAAATGGGTCGTAAATTTTTCCGTCCAGATTTTCTGACCGTTCACTTCAACGGAGTAAACATCGCTGGTGACCAGTTCCGGGATGGCGGGGTAGGGGATCACGTGCGTGCTGAATGCAACGGAGCACAAGGGTGCCAGGAAAATGACGAGGAAGAGACGGGTGAAAAATGGTATTTTCATGTTTTGGTGTTTAAAAGATGAGATCATCAGTTCCAAAAGCCGGGTTTCGCTCATCATTCCGGTAAACGAACTGAACCTGGAAAACTTTCCGGTGACGGACGTTGCGGCTCACGGACATTGACGAACGGCGTCATAAGTTAATAAAGAAATCAGCCTCATGAAAGAAACCGGGCGAAATAGTGAGGACTCCTCCACCGGGTCATTTGCCCGGGAGCCAGTCGTCGGTCCTGAAGGGAAGCGCCGGCAGGCTGTCGCCATTGTACAGGTTGATCACCGGGTTTTTTGCCCAGGCATATCTCACGGCCACCGGTTCATCAACTTCCGCGACAGCTCAGTTCGACTGTGTTCCCGGCAATTCTTGCCGTGGCACGAATAGAATTGATGGTCCTTACCGGCGAGAAAGGAACTTTTCATCAAATGTTTTGGAAATTTCAATCCTTTATCGGAAATTCGAATAACAATGCCGGTCCGGATAAACTGATTATGAAGATCTTTGAGGATTTTGCAATGGATCGCCGCGGCACGTCGCCTCTTTTTCTCAAACCTAAACAACGAGTAACACTATGAAAAAATTTGTACTGCTGACTCTCCAGGTCCTTTTAGTATCTGCTTTTCATCCTGTTTTCGCTCAAGGGCCTTTCACGCCAATAAACTGGTTGGACTTCTCGGGCAATGCGGGCGCATCTTTCCCTTATGATATGAGTGAAAATCCGTTCGACAAAAAAGTCGTCCATGCCATGCGCATCCCTGACCAGATGAATATGCAGTTATCCACCATGGGTCTGGATGATCTCAAAACACTCTGGGACCGCCTCGACGAGGAGAAGTTTATCTCCAATGCGGTGCGTTTAGACCAGTATGATCCTTATGATCTCGACGGACAGGGAGGGGGAACCTTCGGGGCTTCCTATAAAGTCTGTTTCAATTCTGAAAATCTGTATGTGATGCTGAAATACATTGATAAGCAGGGCCTTGGTGTGAAAGATTATGGTGACGATTCACGGTATTTTGAGATATCCATGCAGACGCGGGAGTATAACCGGTATGAAGCTGGTTTTCAGGCTGCTCAGGAAGTATATGGATTAAACGGTAAAAATGCTCAATACGCACGTTATATCGAACTCGGCGGATCGAAATATGCCCTGTGGCCTGGCGGGATTAGAGAGAATGTGAGCAATTGCGGTCAGACAGGGGAGTGGAAAAATGCCCTGGGAGCAGATAAAACAAACGAATCTATGTGGGTCAAAGAAGCTGACGGAACGATTTGGGCTGGCATTGCATTTAATTTTAAAGATCATATGCTTTATATGAAAGATGAATGGGGGCCCTATTCTTCTTCCAATTATGTGCCGTTCGATCCATACGTTAAGGATACCATTTCCTTCGACGTGTCCTCCGGTTTGAGGCTCGATGATACCAATGTGATGCATTATTGGAGTTCAACGACCAATGATGCCTTTGAAATGTTGTATTTTTCGGGATACCTGGTCTTTGACCTTGAAGCTCGTGTCCCGCGGCCCGTGGTGAAGTCACCCGTTTATTACTGCCCGGGCGAGCCTCCGCTGCCTCTGGAAGTCACGGGCACCAACCTGCTTTGGTATACTTCGTCCTCCGGGGGCACCGGTTCAGTGGAACCACCCGTTCCCGTTACGGCAACCCCGGGTGTATACAGTTACTTTGTCAGCCAGTCCGACGGCGGGATCGAATCGGACCGGGCAGAAATAAAAGTATATGTCACAGCACTTGAGCCGCAGTTCACCGGCGACACGCTGGTAAGCTGCAAATCTGAGGCGTCATTCACAGCAGGAAGCAATTACCAGGGTACTTCTGATGTCAGTTATTCCTGGGCATTTAACGACCAGGTCTATGAAGGAGATCATTTTTCCACGGGGGCGGTTACCGGTGAAGAGCATGTATTGCTGAAAGCCCAGACCGCCACCGGGTGTGCTGGGGAAGAAAATATCCATGTTTCACTCGTACCTTCCGGCAATCCACTTTTACTTCAGCTTGTTACCGTAGATCCGGAAACCGGGAAGAACAGGCTGGTATGGGAAATCCCTGAAGATTTCAGCGCCGATTCCCTTTATGTCATGAGATCGGTCGATGGCGGAAATCCTTCATTGCTGGATGCACTGGGCTTCAATCAGGCATTGACATCCTACATAGATCTGAATTCCGATCCGGCTCTGACCTCCTATGCCTACCAGGTAAAAGTTAAAGACGAATGCGGTATTTTTTCGGATCCTGGGACCATCCAGCAGAGTCTTCACCTCGACGCTTTCCAGAATATGGATGCCACCCTGGATTTGCTTTGGAATGCCTACCAGGGAAGGGAAGTTGCCCGTTACCGGGTCTATAAGGGGCTTACGCCGGAGAGCCTGACCCTGACCGGAAACACCATTCCTGAAGTGCATTCATCGATTGATCATGTTTCCCTCGACCCGGTTTATTACCAGGTCGAAGCGCAATTCTGGAACTATACCGGTAACCCGGATCTCGGCGCTTCCCGGTCGAATATCTTTCATTTCAGTGATCCGCTTCTTCAGGTCATTGATACCGTCATTGTGACGGTTTACGATACCATTCGCATCGAAACCTGCACCGGAAAAAGCGATACACTGAAGATCAACACCAATTTGGGTGTTGGCGGAGACGCCTTGAATAACATCAATGTCTACCCCAATCCCACCACGGAGAACATCATCATCGATCTTGGGGACTACAGCCATTTCAGCATGCATACGCTCAGGATCATCGACGGAACGGGGCGAACCATCTTCAGCCAGGTTTGCAATCTGCCCAGGTATGAAGTCAATATCAAGGAATTCGGGAACAAGGGCATGTATTACCTTCAATTCGTGAGTCCGCAGAATGTCGTGCTTGATACCAGGATCATCGTGTTGCAGTGATATGCCGCGATGATCGCTGCTGACACCGGCCCGGCCATGAGGATAAAAATGTCCTCGTGCCGGGTCTCCGGTGCTTTATTGGGCAGCTGATGAGGAGATTATCGACGCTTATCCGGCGTCTCTGCCCTGTGAGGAAAGGGACGGCAGGGGGTCTGACGGTGAGGTTTTCCCGGCCAGAATCTGCAATTTTCATCTCAAATGGTTATCTTGGGGAGGTTTAACCGGCGGACCGGGGTTCAGCCACCGATCCGGCGTCTCACCCAAATCATTCACCATGTACGCAAACATTTCAAAGGTATTGGCGATCCTGACCGTTGGTACGGCTGCGGCCTCATGTTCCGGTCGCGCCTTAAAACAGGAACAGAAAAAGCCGAACATTATTTTCATCATGAGTGACGACCATGGTTACCAGGCCATCAGTGCCTATGGATATGGTCTGAACAATACACCGAACATCGACAGGCTCGCCAAAGAAGGGGCTCTTTTTACGCAGGGTTTCGTGACCAATTCCCTGTGCGCCCCGAGCCGGGCGGTGATGCTCACGGGCAAGCACAGCTTTGTCAACGGCAAAGTCGACAATGTCCAGCCTTTTAACTGGGACCAGGAAAACTGGCCAAAACTCCTTCAGCAGAATGGATACCAGACCGCGCTGGTCGGGAAGATCCATCTCGACGGTACGCCACAGGGATTCGATTATTCCGCTGTTTTGGAGGGACAGGGGCATTATTACAATCCCGATTTCATCATAAACGGGAAGAAGGAACAAATCCACGGATATGCCACCAGCATCATCACCAACCTCGCCATCGACTGGTTGAAGCACCGTGATCCGGACAAGCCTTTCTGCCTGCTTTATCATCACAAGGCTCCTCACCGGGAATGGCTGCCCGAGGAAAAACATTATAAAACGTATATTCACAAAACCTTCAAAGAACCGGAGACACTTTATGATGACTATTCGGGAAGGGGGACTGCCGCACGGTCGGCTGAAATGCGGATCAACCAGAATATGAACTGGGCTGGAGATAATAAGATCTCCCCGGATGTCATGGACAGGCTGGGCATTGAGGAAAATACCGGCTGGGGAAAAAATGCCTACACCAATAACCTTGGCCGGATGGATGCTCAGCAAAGGGCCGCCTGGGATTCGGTTTACGGCCCCATGAACGATGAATTCGAAAAGGTTTACCCGGGAATGTCGGAAAAAGAAAAGACCCATTGGAAATATGAACGTTACATGCAGGACTACCTGGCCTGTATCGCTTCGGTGGATGACGGGGTGGGCGAAGTGCTCGATTATCTCGACAAGAACGGCCTGACCGGCAATACCATTGTGGTTTATACCTCCGACCAGGGGATGTACCTGGGTGAACACGGCTGGTTCGATAAACGGTTCATGTACAGGGAATCCTTCCGGACACCCATCCTGATGCGTTATCCTAAAGACATCAAGCCGGGAACCGTGGTTGATAAAATGGTGCAGAATCTCGATTTTGCTCCCACGTTCCTGGATTATGCCGGTGTCAGCGTGCCCGGGGATATGCAGGGAGAGTCCTTCCGCCGGCTCGTGGAAGGCGATACGGCCAGGTGGCGCGATGCCATTTATTATACCTATTATGAATATCCGTCAATCCACATGGTCAAACGTCATTACGGCGTGCGCACCGACCGCTATGAGCTGATGCATTTCTACTATGATATCGATGAATGGGAACTCTACGACCTGGAAAAGGATCAGCAGGAGATGCATAATGTGTATGATGATCCGGCTTACCGGGATGTCAGGGCGATGATGCATGCGAAACTGGACAAACTGCGGAAGGAATACGGCGACAGTGATGCCAGCGATCAGAAATACCTGAAGGATTACCTGGATGCGACGGGAGGGAAGAAGTGAGAATGTGAGAATGTGAGAATGTGAGAAAGTGATGCGATGGGAGTGATGAAAATAATGAAGAACAGGGAAACAGGACCATTTTAGGAATTAAGTCTATGTTGTCAGGGAAAAAAATTTCGGGAACGGGATGGTTTTCACCCGCACTATTTGCCGGGTTAGGGAGTCTGGCTCTCATGGGTTCAGGTACCAATGGAAGATTGGCGGGAGAACGGCCGAATATACTTTTCATCTGTTCCGATCAACATGCGTTTAAATATATGGGTTACGAGGGGCATCCCTTTGTGAGGACCCCGAATCTCGATCAACTGGCCCGGGAAGGAGCCGTATTTCACGCGGCCTATTCCGGGTCGCCTGTTTGTGTCCCGGGCAGAGCCAGCCTGATGACAGGCATGTACGCTTCGGATGTGGGCTCATACGGCAACAGCACCGTGTGGGACGGGGCCTATCCGGTATGGGGAACCTATTTCCGGGACCATGGCTACGATACCCGTGCCTTCGGCAAACTGGACCTGGATGATACGCTTCCCCTGGGTTTTGATTCCTCCCCCGGACAGAACGGGCACAAGTATCACCCGGATATCACCTCCCTGTTCAGGATGCCCCTTTGCTACCGGGTCGACGAACGGAAAATTATCGACGGTTCCATACGGAAGGATTTTAACGGCCATGACCTGGAGGTCACCCGTGATGCCGTGGAATTCATCACCGGGCATGCCGGAACCCGTCAACGGCCCTGGCTCTTGTACCTCGGATACAATACCCCGCATCCGCCCTTTACCGCCATGGATTCGACGTTCAATTCCTATTATCCCACCCGGGTCGACATGCCTGATGTCACACCAAACGAGATCGAAAACATAAACGAGGTTTACCGGGAATTGCGGTATTTCAAACAGATTGACATCCCGTTTGGCGGTGATAAGGAACGGCGGGCGCGCGCAGCGTACTATGGGATGATCACTGAACTGGATGCCATGATCGGGCGGGTGATCCTGTCGCTCCGCGAATCGGGCCAATACGGGAATACGCTGATCATCTATACTTCCGATCACGGGGAGAGCCTGGGTGAACATGGGCTGTGGCTAAAGAATAACCTCTACGACTGTGCCATCCGGATCCCCCTGGTCATGGAAGGTCCCGGAATTCCTGCAGGAACGCCGGTATCGGGACCCCGGTTGCCCAGATCGACCTGACGCCAACGTTGCTCGATTTTGCCGGGATCGACAAGCCGGCATACCTCCGGGGGAAATCCCTGAACCGTTTCTTTCACGACGGCGACCCGGAAACGGAAAATACCGTGTACGCCGAGAACCATTCGGAGGGCAATTGCACAGGATCGTTCATGATCAGGAAAGGCAACTGGAAATATTTGTATTTTACCGCGTACGGCGAGGCCCTTTTCAACCTCGAAAACGATCCGGGAGAAAAGGATAACCTGGCTGCGGAACCTCGATTTACAGAGGTCCGAGACGAAATGCGGGCGACCCTTTTCGGCCTTGTCAACCCCGACAGCATTACTGCGGCCGCCTTTAGGAAACAGAAATTCATGCTGGATACACTTGTCAATAATCGTTCAGAATTAGAACTTCGGAACGTTCTAAAAGGTCGTCTCGGAGAAGGGCAGGCCAGGATGATGGCGGCCAGGCTGAAGGGCCGGTACTGAGAGGGTCAGCGATGTGCGGGGGTACCGGAATTTAACCTGCCTTGCGAAGCAGCAGTATAGTTGAATGATGAAATAACTGAAATAGTCTACCTTCAAAACACGAACCATGAAAAAAATCGCTTTCATTGCCGGAATGGCCTGTTTTATGTTAACAGGCGTTTTCTCCCAGAAGCCTTTCAACGGACTGGAAATGAACATGGGTAACCTTTACCGGATGTCGGATGCGAAAACACGGTCCATCAGCCCGGAAAATTTCACCGGTGAAAAAGGCCGGGGCGGAATGGCGGATCCGGCCGACAAAGACACTCCCAATAAGGCCAATGCCGCCTGGGCAGCCCGGGACCTCGGAAAGGGCTGGAAAGTGAACCCGTATGTCAGAATTCAGCCCGGGCAAACCCTGACCATCGCCGAAATGGAAGGCCCCGGAGCCATCCAGCATATCTGGATGACACCGACCGGGAACTGGAGGTTCTCGATTCTCCGGATTTACTGGGACGATGAAACCGAACCATCAGTCGAATGCCCCGTCGGCGATTTTTTCTGCATGGGCTGGAACCAGTATGCCCCGGTGAACTCGCTGGCTGTCTGCGTCAACCCCGGCAGCGCTTTCAACTCCTATTGGGTGATGCCGTTTCCGCAAAAAATGCCGGATCACCATGGAAAATATCGACGATAAAGATCCCATGACTCTTTTCTACCAGGTCGACTACACACTGACTGACGTCCCTGTCGATGCCGGTTATTTCCATGCACAATTCAGGCGGGAGAACCCTGATGAGAATTCGGTATATACCATTGTCGACGGGATCAAAGGCAAAGGACAGTACGTCGGCGTTTACCTGGCCTGGGGTGTCCATAACAACGGCTGGTGGGGTGAAGGCGAGATCAAATTCTACATCGATGGAGACAAGGAATACCCCACGATTTGCGGAACCGGAACGGAAGATTACTTTTGTGGTTCGTATGATTTCGACACCCGGCAGACCAATGCCGCCGGCGTGACCAGAACCGAGTACACGGAATTCTGTACCTCTTACAGCGGACTTCCCCAGGTCATCCGGGGCGACGGCCATTACAACGTGATGCAGCGTTTCGGGCTATACCGCTGGCATATCATGGATCCGGTGCGCTTTGAAAAAGATCTCAGGATCACCATCCAGGACCTGGGCTGGCACAAGGACGGGCGTTATCTTCCACAGCACTCCGATATCTCCTCGGTGTGCTTCTGGTACCAGGAAGAACCGCATGCGAAATTCCCTGAATTCCCGGGATGGCGGGAGCTGGAGATTAATTGAGGATGAAGAAAGATGACATTGAAAAAAGACAAAACTTTTAACTGACAAAAATATGAAATACAGAAACCTGGCAATCAAGAGCACTGCTATAGCAGTGTTGGCGTTCTTTTTCACGGTGCAGGTCCACGCTCAGAAAACGGTGGGCCTCGACAACTGGTTCAATCATGAAACGAACCCCAAAACGCATGAAGTCTTCCATTATACCTGGGACGACACTGCAAACAGCGGTTTTTCACAGCTTGGGGCGATTTTCAGAGAGAAAGGGGCCCGGCTCGTCACGGTTTCCTCAGCACCCACGAAAAAAAATCTTTCGGATGTGGATGTCTACATCATTGTTGATCCCGATACGACATCGGAAAATCCGCATCCCAATTACATCCTGCCCGGGGATATCCAGGCGATCATAAACGTGGGTGAAAGGCGGCGGAGTGCTTCTCCTGATGGCAAACGACGGCCCGAACTGTGAGTTTACCCATCTCAATGCGCTTGCCCGGGTGTTCGGATTTCAGTTCAATCCCGTGACACTGAACCCGGTCACGGGAAATAACTGGGAGATGGGGGCCGAGACCAACCTGCCGGATCATCCGCTGTTTAAAGGCGTGTCCAAAATCTACATGAAGGAGGTCGCTTCGATCACGACCGGAGGGAAGACTAAAGCGGTTTTAAAAGATGGAGACAATCCCATCATCGCGGAAACCCGTTTCGGAAAGGGCTTTGTTCTTGCCATCGGTGATCCCTGGGTTTATAATGAGTATATCGATCATAACCGGTTGCCAAAGGATTTCGACAATAAGAAGGCGGCCGCTAACCTTTGTAACTATTTGCTTTCGAAAACCAAATAAGGACAATCCGGGTCACTCATGAAAATGCCAATCAAAAATTTGATTTGTTTTGTCTTTTTGACCATTCTTGTCTTATCCGCCAGATTAGTTCAGGCCCAATTGGCGAATTCCTGGCCGAATGACGTCGGGATTGAGAATGACCAGAATGTCCTTTTTGTGGAGAAGTTCAACGAGGGCATGGTCAATATCCTGGCGCGATACAATGATAAACAGAACACGGAAGGGATGACACTGGATACCGACATTCCTCCGGGAAGCAACGGACCCTACTCTTTGAAAATGACCAGTATAACCGGCGGAGTGAACGACGGCGGCTATCTGTTCAAAAAGT
This sequence comes from uncultured Bacteroidales bacterium, assembly GCA_963763215.1. Lineage (GTDB taxonomy): Bacteria > Bacteroidota > Bacteroidia > Bacteroidales > DASQZK01. The sequence continues at coordinate 7,756 of CAVXNX010000025.1, read as the reverse complement.
TTTCCCCGGGTTTCGACAGTACGATATATGTACGGTATTACGTGAAATATCCCTCATTATCCCGTGGTTATTTCCATCATGAATCGGTTTGGGTTGGAGGTTATCATCCGGCAATCGACTATCCCTATCCACGGGCAGGGACCTGCGGACTGGGCAGCAGCCGGATCAGCATCGCGTATGAAAATGTCTGGCAACAATCTGACCCGCCCGGTATGGATACTTACCTTTACTGGGGCGGCATGCACAGTTTCAACGGCGGTGAAACCTGCTACGGCAATCCGATGATCAATGAGGGCAGGACCGACCATCAAAAACCTGCGGCTTCCACTGCACCTGTCGATCATCTGGACCAGTGGATGTGCATCGAAATCATGATCAGGCTGAATAATCCTGTCACGGCTCACAATGGCGAGCTTGAGGTCTGGCAGGATGGCGTGGAAGTAGGGCATTGGGGACCCGGTTTCCCCAATGGACATTGGCTGAAAGACAGGTGGTACAATAATCCGGATGATGCGCCTTTTGAAGGTTTTCAATGGAGAACGGATGCCGGTCTGAACCTGAACTGGCTCTGGTTTGAATTTTACCATGATGATCCCAAAGCCCCTTCGAGTTATATCAAATTTTCCAACCTGGTCGTGGCCAAAAAGTACATCGGCCCGATTAGCAATTCAATGGGATCTCGATCTCCGCGTATCGTTCCGGATATTAACATCTTTCCCAATCCGTCAACAGGACTTTTTTCACTGACTGACATACCTGAGAGGTCAACACTCGCGATTTTCAACCTCATGGGAAAAAAGCTATTTTCAACCCGGCCGGTTGATGATCCCGTAAACATCGATATTTCAAATGTTCCAAAGGGCATCTATTTGATCCAGGTGAATAATTCGGATGATGTATATTCAGGGAAAATCGTTATTCAATAATCCATGGTCGGCTCCATCATTTTGCCAGCCAAAAGTTAAACAAGGAATTAACAAGTAAGCCTTCCCGGCCCCAGCCGACTGTTCAACAGGTAAAAATGATATGCACCATGAGCGCTCATTGGCCGGCAATATGTAAACTCTTTTCCCTGCTCTTCTTTCCGTATCTTTGCAACACAAACCAACAAGAATGAAAAACTGGTTATTACTCTTTCTCCTTTTATCCGGTGGTTGCCTTTTTGCCCAATCGCCGAAGCAGCACGTTCGAAATGCGCTATTTCACCTCCGATACGGCCGCTAATGGGATAACCGATTTCAAAGGTCCTGAAGAATGGATGGATACGCCGGGCCGGATCCGGTTTTTGGATGCCTATGCGAGATTATGCCTCACGTTTTTTCAAAGATCCGCGATTGGATAATACCATTGTCTCCGGTCGCGAGGTTAAGGATCTCCTGGAAAACCTCAAACCCCAGCCGCTGACCCGGGTCAGACGGACCCTCAGCCTGGATGGCTGGAAAGCTTATGGATACCGGGAAGGCGAAGAAAGGGAAAAGGAGGCTGCCTTGTCGTCATGGCTAATGAGACCCCGGGAATGAAACTGACCGGCGGGGCTCTTGAATTGTCCGATGCCTCGGTTATGCGGCAGGTCGACAGCCTGAACTGGCGGTTCATGTTGAAGGCCCGATTTTATGTTCCCGCAGGGCGCTGAATGTATCCTTGACCTTGACAACGACCACAACACCGCCATCCATCTCGTTCTCTCCCATGATGCAATCAGCTGCCTGAGCGCCGGAAAGAAACTGACGGCGGAGACGGGGACCCATGACTGGCGGTCCGTCATGGTCGAAGGCGATTTCACAGGGAAACGTTTCAACCTTTATCTCGACGGACAACTTCTTCAGGATTATATCCCCATGGCCGATAGCTCCGCGGCATCGGTTACCCGGATGATCATGAAATCGCACGGGCTGGTGTCTGTCGATGATGTGAAGCTGTTCAGGTATACTCCCACGGGAAATGTTCTGAAACCCTATACCTTCTCCGTGGCGATGGACGAAGATTTCGAGCCGAAACCTTCGCCGGAGGGCTGGCAGAATCCGGACTTCAATGATCAATCCTGGGATAGTGTCGACCTTCCTGCCGTGCACGGGGGACTGGAAGAAGCCGGCGAGGATTATTTTCTCCGCAAGCAGGTCTATGCCGGTGATTTTGAAAAGGCTGTGCTCCAGATGGAAACCCTGGATCCGGGCGGAGAAGTCTGGATCAACGGGCAGGTCGCTGCCGTGATCAATACCCGACATCCCCAGGTCCTCGACATCACGAGGTACCTCAGGAAGAACAGCGCCAATCTGATTGCCATCAGGGTGAGAGCCTATCATTCCACATCGCCAACCATACATTCACCAACGGATCAGAACATTGGCTGGTTCCTGGGCAGAACGGCCCTCGTGCTCACCGGCCCGTGCATGATCGAAGGGGTCTTCGTGCATACCGGTACCCTGTCTGAACAGGCGGTGCAGGTGAACCAGGTGAATATCCGCTATGAGGGTGAACGCTACTTTGAAGGTTCCCTTGAAATCAATTATTATCCCTGGTATCCTGAGGAAGGAGAAAAGGTTGCCACGGTGGAACAACCGGTCAGTGTCAGACCGCGGGTTCTGAATGCGTTTACCGTGAAGGTACCCGTGAATTCACCGGCCCTCTGGACCTGCGATGATCCGAGACTGTACAGGGTGGAAGTGATCCTGAAGGACCATGAAGGCCATCCTGTGGATGATTACATGACCACCACGGGTATACGGACACTATCCCAGCACGACGGCTTCTTTTACCTCAACGGCAAAGCCGCCATGCTCAACGGGGCGCAGATCATGGGCTTCAGAACCCCGGTCGAAACCATGGCCAAATACACCCGGTGTGCACCGTGGCCGGTCGTGGCCGAAGAAATGCTCATGATCCGGAAAATGGGCGCCAACCTGCTGCGTATGCATGTTCATGCCGTGATGGACACGACATCCGGAATCAACGATCCCCGGTATGCCGAGCTGGCCGACCAAATGGGCATTGCCCTGATATGGACCACGGCAGGATGGACACGTGAAGGCGAGGCCTGGAACATCGACCTGAAAGGTTATCCCCAATACATGGAACAGGTCTTCAATCATCCCTCCATCGTGATCTGGGAAGCCAGTAATCATCCCAACCGCTTTAAAACCCATGATATTTCCGATACTGAAGATTTCATCCGGAAAACCTATCATGCCATTCATGACACCGATTCGAGCCGGCTGATCAGTCTGACGACCTTCTGGACCCATACCTGGTACGCCAATTACGAAGGAACCAAAGATTACAAGGGCAACGACATCGTCCCGGTACCCGAATACAATGCCCCGATGGTCACCCGCGGAGGTCAGGATGCCTACAGCGGTTACGGGGCCGACTGGTCGTCCATCCGCACGATGCCCAATGCCTTCGCCGCTTCATGCCTGGCCGCACATGATAAGGCGTATTTCAATTTCGAACATGAAGAATCCACCGCCCAGCCAAACTGGGATCTTTGCAAGGGCAAACCCTGGTATCTCCTTCAATCCTATGAATGGGATTATGACAAGGGCAGCATCGGCCGCCGGCTGACTACCGACGAATGGAAAGCGAGCCAGGGCTGGCAGGCTTTCTCAGCCTGGGAATCCATGAAAAAGCAGGTTCTTCTGGGCTATGACGGGTTTTCCTGGTGCTGCCTTCACGGCGGACCCAATATGGCGACCTACAAAAAGCCGCTGGTGGATGACCTGGGACATCCGAAACTCTCTTACTTTGTTAACCGGATGATATTCCAGAAAACCTGGGCAGGCAGTGACAATGCGGATGTGGTCTTGGTCCTTCCGATGAAATCCGGCCGGTGATCCACCATCTCGGGGAACGCCGGCTTGCCAGCCTGGTCATTTACCTCGAGACCACGGAAGGTAAAATCCTCGACAGGAAAACCTACCGGGATATTGTGCTTGAAGAAGGGAACAGCATAACCCGGCTGCCGGGGTTCAGGTTTAAAAAAATCAAGGACGGAACCTATGCTCTCCGGTATGAGGTCTCTCTTCAGTAATTCCCTGACCGGCCCAGGAATAGGTCCCCCTGGTCCTCATTCATCCTTTCCGGTAAGCCAAAACTGAAAAAAAGGTCTGCCAGGGCCCGGTTTTTTCATATTTTTCATAACATTGCACCGGCGCAGCCTTTACCGGGACCGATGCGGAATCATCAACCGGTTTCCAATTGCTTCAGCTTTCATCCCCCATGGCCGATGACCCGCGTTCAGGACAGCACTGCCGGCATCCGGAACGGGTGCGCCCGACATAACAACCGATACTTACGTTAACAGATAGACCCATGCAAAAAAGAACTTTTTTCATCCTCTGCGGTGTTATCCTTAACATCATGGTCAATGCCCAGCCTTTGGAGAACCGCAAACCATACGACATTACGAAAGATAAGGTCCTGTATACCATCGGGTACGCTCACCTCGACACCGAGTGGAACTGGGATTATCCCACCACCATCAACAAGTTCATCCGGAACACCATGGTCGAAAATTTCAGGCTCTTTGAGAAATACCCTGATTATGTCTTCAACTTCACCGGTTCACGGCGGTACCAGATGATGAAAGAATATTACCCCGAACTATATCTGCGCGTCAAGGATTACGTCAAACAAGGAAGATGGTGTGTTTCAGGCTCTTCCGTCGACGAGGGTGAAGTGAACGTTTCGTCGTCAGAATCCTTGATCCGCCAGGTCCTCTACGGCAATGATTTTTTCAGGGAGGAATTTGACCGGACCAGCGAAGATTACATGCTGCCCGACTGTTTCGGTTTTCTGGCCAGTATGCCGACCATCTGGCATCATTGCGGGCTGAAGGGTTTTTCAACCCAGAAGCTGACCTGGCGCTCGGCTGTCGGGGTTCCTTTCAATGTGGGGATCTGGAAAGGTCCTGATGGAAACGGGATCATCGCTGCCCTCAATGCCACGAACTACAACGGCGGCGTTGTTCCCCGCCTCGATCTCGACAGCGCCTGGGATGCCCGCCTCAACGAAGATAAGCTGAAGTACGGTATTTCCTTCGATTACCGGTACTACGGCGTCGGAGACCGTGGCGGCGCCCCGACGGCCCGACGATGTCAGACATGCCGTCGGCAGCCTCCACCACGATGACAGCCGCTTCAGGGTCGTTCTGACCTCTTCCGACCAGATGTACAAGGATATCACCCCGGAGATCATGAAAAAGCTTCCCGAATATACGGGCGACCTCCTTGCTCATCGAACACAGTGCCGGATCGCTCACCTCGCAAGCCTATATGAAACGGATGAACCGGAAAAATGAACTCCTGGCCGGGTCGGCCGAACAACTGGCGAGCATTGCTGGCTGGATGAATACAGCCGTCTATCCACTGGATAAAGCTGAACAGGTCGTGGAACCTGGTGCTGGGAAGCCAGTTTCATGACATCCTTCCCGGCACGGCCATACCGCGTGCCTATGAATATGCCTGGAATGATGAGTTTATCGCCGCCAATGGCTTTGCCGGCGTCTGAAACATTCCGTCAGCGCTGTCGCCTCGCAGATGGATACCCGGACAAAGGGACCGGGCCGTCATCGTATATAACCCGGTGGCCAGCGACCGTGAAGACGTGGTTGCCGCCCGGCTCGAATATGCCCGGATGCCGGCTGCCATACGCGTTTTTGATGCGAAGGGCCACGAAGTTCCCTCCCAGATTACCGGAAAAGACGGGGATATCCTGGAATTCATCTTCCTGGCCCGGGTGCCGTCGGTCGGAATGGCTGTCTTTGATGTCAGGGAAAGTCAGACGGCCCCGGCCAAAAACACCGGCCTCTCGGTCACCGCCCATTCCCTCGAGAATGCGTTTTATAAGGTTGAAGTGGCTCCCGACGGCGATATCACCAGCATATGGGATAAAAAGCAGAGCCGGGAACTGCTCTCCGGACCGGCTTCTCTCGAATTTTTGCATGAAAAGCCCTCTTTTTGGCCGGCATGGAATATGGATTGGAATGACCGGAAAAATCCGCCCATCGACAGCATGAACCACGATGCGCATATCCGGATCCGGGATACCGGGCCCGTTCGCGTTTCGCTGGAAATCAGCCGCAGTGGCCGGAATTCGGAGATCACCCAGGTGCTGAGCCTTTCGGCGGGTGAGGCCGGGAAAAGGCTGGAGGTCGATAATACCGTCGACTGGCAGTCGAAGGAGGTCAGTCTCAAAGCGGCCTTCCCGCTTACCGTGAAAAACGGGATGGCGACCTATAACCTGGGCGCCGGCACGATTCAGAGAGGCACCAACGAACCCAACAAATTCGAGGTTCCCTCGAAACAGTGGTTTGACCTGACCGACGAAAGTAAAAGCCGGGGGGTCACCATTCTGGAAGACTGCAAGTACGGTTCCGACAAACCCGATGATCATACCCTCCGCCTCACCTTGCTCTATACGCCGGGTGTGGAAAATGCTTTTGTTTACCAGGGGACGCAGGACTGGGGAATTCATCATTTCCGCTTTGGCGTATACAGCCATTCCGGCGATTGGGTCGCCGGAAAGTCACCGCTGCAGGGTGAATACTTCAACAGACCCCTGCTGGCTTTCAGTGCCACCCATCATAAGGGAATGCTGGGCAGCAGCACCTCTTTCCTTTCCGTCTCATCGCCGGAAGCCGGGGTAATGGCTTTCAAGAAGGCGGAACACGGAGATGTTTATATCGTCCGGGTCAATGAACTTTTCGGTAAAGATGCCAGGGGCCTGAGCCTGACGTTTCCGGGTAAAATTCTTGATGCTTGGGAAGTCAACGGACAGGAACAAAGGACCGGACCGGCTGAGTTTGACGGAAACAAACTCCAATTCGACCTTTCCCATTTCACCATCCGCAGTTTTGCGGTGAAGTTTGCCCCCTTTGACAACAGCCCGGCTCCGGCTGAACAGGTGTATGTCGATCTGCCCTTCAACACGGATGTCATGAGTTTCGATGATAACCGGGCCGACGGAGATTTTCAAAGTCACCGCAGCCTGCCCGCCGAACTGGTTCCGGGGATCATCACCAGCGAGGATGTCCGGTTTAAAACCGGTCCGTACCGCCGATGAGATGCTGAATGCCGTCACGTGCCAGGGCCAGCAGGTCGCACTTCCCGCAGGTGACTACAATGAACTTTACATCCTGGCCGCTGCCGATAACGACACCTCCGGAGATTTTATCATCGATGGAAAAACGTATACCCTTGGCATCCAGGACTGGAAAGGCTTCGTGGGGCAGTTCTACAACCGTGTGCTGACGCCCGATGACCGGGGTGTGGTTTCCATGGAAAAACCCTTTGCCAAACGCGACGATATCGCCTGGTTTGCTTCGCACCGTCATATCGCCTACCCGTCGGCAAACGATGCTTACCAGTACTGTTACCTCTATAAATACGCCATTCCCCTGACCGGCAATGCGGGTCATATCACCCTGCCCACGAATAAAAATATCAAGATCATGGCCATCACCCTTGTGAAGGGGAATATCGACCATGTTCGTTCACTTCAGGCGCTTTACGATGATTTCAGCAGCGATAAGGCTTTTAAGCTGAGACAGAATTGACAGGCGTTGTCAACTTAATCTGTCGTGAGGTGTATTTCATAGTGGATCAGCAATAGGTCCCTTCAGAAATTCACAAAACGATCCGAGTCATGAAAAACAGGATTCTCTTCATCATCGGCCTGGCTGTGCTATACAGTTGTCAATCCAACAAGTCAGAAAAAATGACTTCAAAAAAGGTTGAAGCTACTATTGACCGGATCATCG
>CAVXNX010000024.1:0-65226 GCA_963763215.1 uncultured Bacteroidales bacterium | reverse complement strand
TCGCAGTCAGGAGGAATAACCGGCATCGAGCCAGACAACGAATATGGCATTGACCATGACATCACCGATCAACTGATCAACACCACAAGCCAGGTTCAGACGGTGACCTACCATCTGTCCTACCAGATCCGCGATGACCGGTCGGGCACGAACTTCGGCTACTGCGATCATGGGATCGATACGAGTATCACGATCTACGTGAACCCGACGCCAAGATTTACGGTCAGCGTCCCAGATACGATCGTCTGCGACTCGACAGAGATCACATTGGATGTGGTAGACGGATTGGGAGCGGTCGAAGGGGCGAAGGTTTATGAACTTACCACTCACAACTCAGGGGAATCAACGGCATCGAGCCAGACGGCGAATATGGCATTGACCATGACATCACCGATCAACTGATAAACACCACAAACCAGGTTCAGACGGTAACCTATCATCTGTCCTACCAGATCCGCGATGACAGGTCAGGTACGAATTTCGGCTACTGCGATCATGGCATCGATACGAGTATCACGATCTACGTGAACCCGACACCACGATTTACGGTCAGCGTCCCCGATACGATCGTCTGCGACTCGACAGAGATCACATTGGATGTGGTTGACGGATTGGGAGGGGTCGAAGGGGCAAAGGTTTATGAACTTTCCACCACAACCTCGGGTGGCATCAACGGCATCCAGCCCGGCGGTGAATATGACATCACAGACGACATCACCGACCAGCTGATCAACACAACCAACCAGGTTCAGACGGTCACCTACCACCTGTCCTACCAGATCCGCGATGACCGGTCAGGCACGAACTTCGGCTACTGCGATCACGGGATCGATACGAGTATCACGATCTACGTGAACCCGACACCGAGATTTACGGTCAGCGTCCCCGATACGATCGTCTGCGACTCGACGGAGATCACACTGGATGTGGTTGACGGATTGGGAGGCGGTCGAAGGGGCGAAGGTCTATGAACTGACCACTTCGCAGTCAGGAGGAATAACCGGCATTGAGCCAGACAGCGAATATGGCATTGACCATGACATCACCGATCAGCTGATCAACACCACAAACCAGGTTCAGACGGTAACCTATCATCTGTCCTACCAGATCCGCGATGACAGGTCGGGCACGAACTTCGGCTACTGCGATCATGGGATCGATACGAGTATCACGATCTATGTGAACCCCACACCGCGATTTACGGTCAGCGTCCCCGATACGATCGTCTGCGACTCGACGGAGATCACACTGGATGTGGTTGACGGATTGGGAGCGGTTGAAGGAGCAAAGGTCTATGAACTTACCACTCACAATCAGGAGGAATAACCGGCATCGAGCCAGACAACGAATATGGCATTGACCATGATATCACCGATCAGCTGATCAATACCACAAACCAGGTCCAGACGGTGACCTACCATCTGTCCTACCAGATCCGCGATGACCGGTCAGGCACGAACTTCGGCTACTGCGATCATGGGATCGATACCCATATCACGATCTATGTGAACCCCACACCGCGATTTACGGTCAGCGTCCCCGATACGATCGTCTGCGACTCGACAGAGATCACACTGGATGTGGTAGACGGATTGGGAGCGGTCGAAGGAGCAAAGGTTTATGAACTTACGACTTCGCAGTCAGGAGGAATAAACGGCATCGAGCCAGACAGCGAATATGGCATTGACCATGATATCACCGATCAGCTGATCAACACCACAAACCAGGTTCAGACGGTAACCTACCACCTGTCCTACCAGATCCGCGATGACCGGTCGGGCACGAACTTCGGCTACTGCGATCATGGGATCGATACCAGTATCACGATCTACGTGAACCCGACACCGCGATTTACGGTCAGCGTCCCCGATACGATCGTCTGCGACTCAACGGAGATTACACTGGATGTGGTTGACGGATTGGGAGCGGTCGAAGGGGCGAAGGTCTATGAACTGACGACTCGCAGTCAGGAGGAATAACCGGCATCGAGCCAGACGGCGAATATGGCATTGACCATGATATCACCGATCAGCTGATCAACACCACAAACCAGGTTCAGACGGTAACCTATCATCTGTCCTACCAGATCCGCGATGACCGGTCGGGCACGAACTTTGGCTACTGCGATCATGGGATCGATACGAGTATCACGATCTACGTGAACCCGACACCGAGATTTACGGTCAGCGTCCCGATACGATCGTCTGCGACTCAACGGAGATCACACTGGATGTGGTTGACGGATTGGGAGCGGTTGAAGGAGCAAAGGTCTATGAACTTTCCACCACAACCTCGGTGGTATTACCGGCATCGAGCCAGACAACGAATATGGCATTGACCATGATATCACCGATCAGCTGATCAACACCACAAACCAGGTTCAGACGGTAACCTATAATCTTTCCTACCAGATCCGCGATGACAGGTCAGGCACGAACTTCGGCTACTGCGATCACGGGATCGATACGAGTATCACGATCTACGTCAACCCCACACCGCGATTTACAGTCAGCGTCCCCGATACGATCGTCTGCGACTCAACGGAGATTACACTGGATGTGGTAGACGGATTGGGAGGGGTTGAAGGAGCAAAGGTCTATGAACTGACGACTTCGCAGTCAGGAGGAATAACCGGCATTGAGCCAGACAACGAATATGGCATTGACCATGACATCACCGATCAGCTGATCAACACCACAAACCAGGTTCAGACGGTAACCTACCACCTGTCCTACCAGATCCGCGATGACCGGTCAGGCACGAACTTCGGCTACTGCGATCATGGGATCGATACGAGTATCACGATCTACGTGAACCCCACACCGCGATTTACGGTCAGCGTCCCCGATACGATCGTCTGCGACTCAACGGAGATCACACTGGATGTGGTTGACGGATTGGGAGCGGTCGAAGGAGCAAAGGTTTATGAACTGACGACTTCGCAGTCAGGAGGAATAACCGGCATCGAGCCAGACGGCGAATATGCCATTGACCATGACATCACCGATCAGCTGATCAACACCACAAGCCAGGTTCAGACGGTAACCTACCATCTGTCCTACCAGATCCGCGATGACCGGTCGGGCACGAACTTCGGCTACTGCGATCACGGGATCGATACGAGTATCACGATCTATGTCAACCCCACACCGCGATTTACGGTCAGCGTCCCCGATACGATCGTCTGCGACTCGACGGAGATCACACTGGATGTGGTAGACGGATTGGGAGCGGTTGAAGGAGCAAAGGTTTATGAACTGACGACTCGCAATCAGGAGGAATAACCGGCATCGAGCCAGACAGCGAATATGGCATTGACCATGACATCACCGATCAGCTGATCAACACCACAAACCAGGTTCAGACGGTAACCTACCACCTGTCCTACCAGATCCGCGATGACCGGTCGGGCACGAACTTCGGCTACTGCGATCATGGGATCGATACGAGTATCACGATCTACGTGAACCCGACACCGCGATTTACGGTCAGCGTCCCCGATACGATCGTCTGCGACTCAACGGAGATTACACTGGATGTGGTTGACGGATTGGGAGCGGTTGAAGGAGCAAAGGTTTATGAACTGACGACTACACAATCAGGAGGAATAACCGGCATCGAGCCAGACAACGAATATGGCATTGACCATGATATCACCGATCAGCTGATCAACACCACAAACCAGGTTCAGACGGTGACCTACCACCTGTCCTACCAGATCCGCGATGACCGGTCAGGCACGAACTTTGGCTACTGCGATCATGGGATCGATACGAGTATCACCATCTACGTGAACCCCACACCGCGATTTACAGTCAGTGTCCCCGATACGATCGTCTGCGACTCAACGGAGATTACACTGGATGTGGTTGACGGATTGGGAGGGGTCGAAGGAGCAAAGGTTTATGAACTTACCACCACAACCTCCGGTGGTATTACCGGCATTGAGCCAGACAACGAATATGGCATTGACCATGACATCACCGATCAGCTGATCAACACCACAAACCAGGTTCAGACGGTAACCTATCATCTGTCCTACCAGATCCGCGATGACAGGTCAGGCACGAACTTTGGCTACTGCGATCACGGGATCGATACGAGTATCACCATCTACGTGAACCCCACACCGCGATTTACAGTCAGCGTCCCCGATACGATCGTCTGCGACTCAACGGAGATTACACTGGATGTGGTTGACGGATTGGGAGCGGTTGAAGGGGCAAAGGTTTATGAACTGACGACTACACAGTCAGGAGGAATAACCGGCATTGAGCCAGACAACGAATATGGCATTGACCATGACATCACCGATCAGCTGATCAACACCACAAACCAGGTTCAGACGGTAACCTACCACCTGTCCTACCAGATCCGCGATGACCGGTCAGGCACGAACTTCGGCTACTGCGATCACGGGATCGATACATATCACGATCTATGTGAACCCCACACCGAGATTTACAGTCAGCGTCCCCGATACGATCGTCTGCGACTCGACGGAGATCACACTGGATGTGGTAGACGGATTGGGAGGGGTCGAAGGAGCAAGGTTTATGAACTGACGACTTCACAATCAGGAGGAATAAACGGCATCGAGCCAGACAACGAATATGGCATTGACCATGATATCACCGATCAGCTGATCAACACCACCAACCAGGTTCAGACGGTAACCTACCACCTGTCCTACCAGATCCGCGATGACAGGTCGGGCACGAACTTCGGCTACTGCGATCACGGGATCGATACGAGTATCACGATCTATGTCAACCCCACACCGCGATTTACAGTCAGCGTCCCCGATACGATCGTCTGCGACTCAACGGAGATCACACTGGATGTGGTTGACGGATTGGGAGCGGTCGAAGGAGCAAAGGTTTATGAACTGACGACTTCGCAGTCAGGAGGAATAACCGGCATTGAGCCAGACAACGAATATGGCATTGACCATGATATCACCGATCAGCTGATCAACACCACAAACCAGGTTCAGACGGTAACCTACCACCTGTCCTACCAGATCCGCGATGACCGGTCGGGCACGAACTTCGGCTACTGCGATCACGGGATCGATACGAGTATCACGATCTACGTGAACCCGACACCGCGATTTACGGTCAGCGTCCCCGATACGATCGTCTGCGACTCAACGGAGATTACACTGGATGTGGTTGACGGATTGGGAGCGGTTGAAGGAGCAAAGGTTTATGAACTGACGACTTCGCAGTCAGGAGGAATAACCGGCATCGAGCCAGACAACGAATATGGCATTGACCATGATATCACCGATCAGCTGATCAACACCACAAACCAGGTTCAAACGGTAACCTACCACCTGTCCTACCAGATCCGCGATGACCGGTCAGGCACGAACTTCGGCTACTGCGATCATGGGATCGATACGAGTATCACCATCTACGTGAACCCGACACCGCGATTTACGGTCAGCGTCCCCGATACGATCGTCTGCGACTCAACGGAGATTACACTGGATGTGGTTGACGGGTTGGGAGGGGTTGAAGGAGCGAAGGTCTATGAACTGACGACTACGCAGTCAGGAGGAATAACCGGCATTGAGCCAGACAACGAATATGGCATTGACCATGATATCACCGATCAGCTGATCAACACCACAAACCAGGTTCAGACGGTAACCTACCACCTGTCCTACCAGATCCGCGATGACAGGTCGGGCACGAACTTCGGCTACTGCGATCATGGGATCGATACGAGTATCACGATCTACGTCAACCCCACACCGCGATTTACGGTCAGCGTCCCCGATACGATCGTCTGCGACTCAACGGAGATCACACTGGATGTGGTAGACGGATTGGGAGGGGTTGAAGGGGCGAAGGTCTATGAACTGACGACTTCGCAGTCAGGAGGAATAACCGGCATTGAGCCAGACAACGAATATGGCATTGACCATGACATCACCGATCAGCTGATCAACACCACAAGCCAGGTTCAGACGGTAACCTACCACCTGTCCTACCAGATCCGCGATGACCGGTCGGGCACGAACTTCGGCTACTGCGATCACGGGATCGATACGAGTATCACGATCTACGTGAACCCCACACCGCGATTTACAGTCAGCGTTCCCGATACGATCGTCTGCGACTCAACGGAGATTACACTGGATGTGGTAGACGGATTGGGAGCGGTTGAAGGAGCAAAGGTTTATGAACTGACGACTTCGCAGTCAGGAGGAATAACCGGCATCGAGCCAGACAACGAATATGGCATTGACCATGACATCACCGATCAGCTGATCAACACCACAAACCAGGTCCAGACGGTGACCTACCACCTGTCCTACCAGATCCGCGATGACCGGTCGGGCACGAACTTTGGCTACTGCGATCATGGGATCGATACGAGTATCACGATCTATGTGAACCCGACACCGCGATTTACAGTCAGCGTCCCCGATACGATCGTCTGCGACTCAACGGAGATCACACTGGATGTGGTTGACGGGTTGGGAGGGGTCGAAGGAGCGAAGGTTTATGAACTTTCCACCACAACCTCCGGTGGTATCGACGGCATACAGCCTGGCGGAGAATATGCCAATCGATTCAGACATTACCGATCAACTGATCAATACGACAAACCAGGTTCAAACGGTAACCTATCACCTGTCCTACCAGATCCGCGATGACAGGTCAGGCACGAACTTCGGCTACTGCGATCATGGGATCGATACGAGTATCACGATCTACGTCAACCCCACACCGCGATTTACAGTCAGCGTCCCCGATACGATCGTCTGCGACTCAACGGAGATCACACTGGATGTGGTTGACGGATTGGGAGCGGTCGAAGGAGCGAAGGTTTATGAACTTTCCACCACAACCTCCGGTGGTATTACCGGCATCGAGCCAGACGACGAATATGGCATTGACCATGATATCACCGATCAGCTGATCAACACCACAAACCAGGTTCAGACGGTAACCTACCACCTGTCCTACCAGATCCGCGATGACAGGTCGGGCACGAACTTTGGCTACTGCGATCATGGGATCGATACGAGTATCACGATCTACGTGAACCCCACACCGCGATTTACAGTCAGCGTCCCCGATACGATCGTCTGCGACTCAACGGAGATTACACTGGATGTGGTTGACGGATTGGGAGGGGTCGAAGGAGCGAAGGTTTATGAACTGACGACTTCGCAGTCAGGAGGAATAACCGGCATTGAGCCAGACAACGAATATGGCATTGACCATGACATCACCGATCAGCTGATCAACACCACAAGCCAGGTTCAGACGGTAACCTACCACCTGTCCTACCAGATCCGCGATGACAGGTCGGGCACGAACTTTGGCTACTGCGATCATGGGATCGATACGAGTATCACGATCTACGTGAACCCCACACCGCGATTTACAGTCAGCGTCCCCGATACGATCGTCTGCGACTCAACGGAGATTACACTGGATGTGGTTGACGGATTGGGAGGGGTTGAAGGAGCGAAGGTCTATGAACTGACGACTTCACAGTCAGGAGGAATAACCGGCATTGAGCCAGACAACGAATATGGCATTGATCATGATATCACCGATCAGCTGATCAACACCACAAGCCAGGTCCAGACGGTAACCTACCACCTGTCCTACCAGATCCGTGATGACAGGTCAGGCACGAACTTCGGCTACTGCGATCATGGGATCGATACGAGTATCACGATCTATGTGAACCCGAAACCCCGGCTCATTGTAAATTATTCCCCCGATACTGTCCTGTGTAATATCGACACGATCACTTTCAGTGTGATAACAGGTAACGGTCCTGTGATCGGGGACTGGGTTTATGATATCACATACACCGCTTCCGATGTAAATCGCATTGACGGGGAATCGGGTGCTTTCGATACGAATGATCCGACATTCACCCAGTACCTGTCCAATACGAGTGATCGTCTGCAATGGATCGATTACACATTTACGCCAAAAATCAAGGATCCGCGGACCGGTTTGGCTTATTGTGCAAACGGTCAGTCTTATACAGTTCGTATCTGGCTGAATCCGATACCCCACCTGGCCGTTGCGCCGGAGGATACGGTTTATTGTGATTCTTCCACCGTGAGACTCGACATTCGGAATATCAACGGCCCGGTTTACGGGGAAAAATATTACGAGGTGCTCATTGATTATATCCCCGGGGCGGTTACCAGCACGCTAAGTCCGGGTATCGGCGGACTCGACGATCCGGTCAGCCTGTATGACCAGCTGGTCAACAATACCGATTCACTGCAGATCGTCCGCTATACATTCAAGGCCATGATTTGGAATCCGGGAGGTATGGCGCCCGCTAAGCATTGCGATAACGGGATGGACACCACGGTTGTGATTTACCTGAACCCGACACCGAGGATCAGGGTGACATTAAGCCCGGATTCTGTGGTTTGTGATACATCCCTGATCAACATCAGCCTCGTCACGGGTAATCCGAATGTCATCGGTCAGCGATATTACTATCTTGAAACGGAATACTACCGGAGGGAACGGGTCTGTTTCAGGCATTAAACCCGACGGATTTTACCCGGTGAGTGATCCTGTCACTGATCTGCTGGTAAACAATACCCGGGATTTGCAGTTGGTGACCTATCATGTAAAACCTGTTTTCCGGAATGCCGATGGTCATGAACAACATTGTGACCGCGGGATTGATACAACCCTGACCATTTATCTCAATCCGACGCCTGTCCTGGATTCGGTCTATGTTTCCGATACCGTGATCTGCAACCAGACCACCATTACATTCCGCATTTACAACTCGCAGAGCACGACAGGTGTTGTGGTATATGGGCTGACAACCGATTATTCGTCCGCTGATATAGCCGGAGTCAGGGCCGAGGATTCCCAATATATGATAAATCCGCAGGGATTCACGGATTCGCTGATCAACAGTTCACACGTTATCCAGCCTGTGACCTACCATTTCATGCCAAAGATCATCGATCCCGGGCGTGGATTATTATGTGACCGGGGTGTGAGCGAATCCACTATTGTAAAGGTAGTGCCAACACTTTCCGATACGGCATTCATCGCCGGAATTCATCGGCGGACATCAGATAAGGTGCTATAGCGAAGCGAACGGCAGTATTCATCTTTCACCTTCCGGCGGGTATTATCCCAGGCCATATACCTATGAATGGCATGCAGACAGCGTACCTGTCGGCGGCAATAGTTCATCGCTCGAAAATCTCCGGGCCGGGTGGTATCGCTTCGACATTACCGATGCCATTGGATGCCACTTTACCGGTTCCGTCCAACTGACCCAACCCGACACCATCCGGATCGTCCATTCCATAAAGAATGTGAAGTGCGACGGGAATACGTATTACGACGGAGCCGTCTATGTCAATGTGACCGGCGGTGTCCCGGCATATTCTTACGCGTGGCGGGGTCCGGAGAATTACAGCAGCCACAATCCGGACAGCATCACCAATTTACGTTCGGGAAATTATTACCTCACATTGAAGGATGTCAATATGTGCCAGTATATCGACACCACCTGGATTCCCTACCCGCAACAGGTGACCATCAATCCGGCACTGAGTCATTATGGCGATTATAACATTTCATGTACGGGATTGTCGGATGGTATGATCCTCAGCAATGTCTCGGGTACCGGTAATCCGAATAACTATCATTACCGGTGGAGAGACGGTTCCGGCAATGTTGTTGACACCATGAAAAATCTGTACAGTGCCCCGGCCGATATTTACAACCTTTATGTCATCGATTCGATCGGCTGTTATTCGGCGATGAACATACCCTTGCAGGAGCCCGCCCTTTTGCAAATCGAGAGAACCGGGACCCAGTATCCGGGTGGTTTCGATATCAGTTGTTTTGGCCTCACAGACGGGATCATCAATCTGGATCTCTCCGGAAGTCACAGCTACCGCCAGGGTAAAACATACGCCTGGACCAAAACGGGTAATCCTGCCTTCACCGCATCGACAAAGAATATTGCCGGGCTCGATACCGGGACGTATGTGATCATGGTCACCGACACCTTCCATTGTTCAGCCACAACGGGATTCACGCTTGAAGCTCCGCCTGAGATCAGGCTTACCGTGGTGGACTCGTCCGATTTCAACGGGTTCAACGTCTCATGTAAATCGTCCGATGACGGAAGTTACGATCTCAATGTGACCGGAGGTTACGGTGAATTCAGCTATGTATGGAATACCGCGGACGGACATGTCAACGATCCCTCAAGTCTCGATCAGCCGGCTCTGCTTGCGGGAACCTATGAGCTGAGAGCCACCGATGCCATTTCCTGTTACCGCGACTGGAGTTTCCATTTGAGCGAACCCGACACGCTTGCGGTTAACCCGGAGACGAGTGATTACCATTCCTTCAACATCTCCTGTTTCAATGGTGATGATGGCCATATTACACTCAATCCTTCCGGCGGCGTTGGACCCTATACATATCACTGGACCGGTGACGGGACCGGACTCCAGTCCGCTCTTGAAGACCAGGCCGGCCTCGGTTCGGGATCGTACCATGTCACGTTGACTGATGAAAATCAATGCGTGTTCACGCACGATTTTCAGCTCACGCAGCCGGAAGCACTGCAGTCTGTCATTATTCCCCAAACCATCGCCTGCTATGCAATGAATACCGGCTCGGCGGATCTGACTGTCACGGGAGGTGTCGGTCCTTATGATTACCACTGGAACAACGGCGCTGAAACAGAGGATCTGGATTCCTTGTACATGGGACAATATGCCGTTTCGATCACCGATGCCAACAATTGCCGGATTGACGACACGACCCTCATCACCGAGCCCCCCGAGATAGTGATCAACCTTCTGTCGCCCCAAAAATTCAACGGCCGGATGATCTCGTGTTACGGAAGATCTGATGCCGACATCCTCACAAATGTCACTGGTGGTGTTGGGACCTTCAGATATAACTGGCTTCCCGGCGGGGAAACGACCCCGAACCTTTACGATATGCCGGCCGGAACATATGTCCTGTCTGTAACCGACGGCAATTTGTGCACGATCTATGACAGTGTCGACGTCGTTCAGCCCCAGCCTTTGAAAACGGAAATCTACGCCAGTGATCCCTCCTGTTATGGGAAAGATGACGGGCAAATCACCCTTATACCCCAGGGAGGAACACCGGATTACACGATCGAATGGCTGGAGACCGGAGAAACCGGCCAGACGTCCGACAGCCTCCTGGCGGGCCATTATCACCTGGAAATCAGGGATCTCAATCAGTGTTTACTCGATACAACGGCAGTGGTCGAACAACCCGATTCGCTCTACATCATCACTGAAATGACGAACCCTGACTGTCCCGACAGATACAATGGCGGTATACGCGTCGATGCCAGGGGAGGCCTGCCTCCATACTCTTTCATCTGGTCGGACGATAGCAAAGGCAGTTACATCGAGGACCTTGCTGCCGGAACATACGTCGTTTACCTGTACCGATGGAAATCAGTGCATGATCAGTGACAGCTTCGTCCTGAAAAGCCTGAACCGCTCCTGCCTGAATATTCCGACGGCCTTTACTCCCAATGGGGACGGTTACAATGATACCTGGGTGATCGACAACATCCAGCTTTACCCGGAAGCCGTCATCGAGATCTACAATCGCTGGGGCGAACTGATCTTCCGCTCCGACAAGGGATATGATAATCCCTGGGATGGCACCTTCAGAGGCCGTGAACTTCCTATCGACTCTTATTATTATGTTATTGATCCGGGTAAGGGGAAAGAGCCCTTTACCGGGACTGTAACTATCATCAAATAGTCCCGTATTAAACGGAGATTTGTTCTACTTTTGTGACTCTAAGTTCGATGCGTTGATCACTGCCAGGAAATATACGACCCTCTTTATCCTCCTGTTGGGTGTGTTGGTTTCGGCCCGTGCCCAGCAATTGCCCCTCTATACGCAGTATATCAACAATGGCTTCCTGCTCAACCCGGCCATGACGGGATACGATGGCTACACCTCCCTGAATCTCACTGCCAGAAAAGACTGGGTCGGGTTTCCGGGCGCTCCGCTGACGTATTCACTGAGCGGTCAGACCCGGCTTTTTCAGCAGCCCCATGAGATCGTCGGTCGCCGGTCGGGTTCAAACCGGCTCAAGGCGAGAACACGCGGACGTGTCGGGGTGGGAGGCTACGTATTCAACGATGTCACCGGAGCTGTTTCCCGCACCGGGCTCAATGCCAGCTATGCCTATCATATCTATCTGAATAACAGCCAGTTATCATTTGGACTTTCCGGTCAGTTTTTTCAGTTTAAGATCGGAGACACGCTCAGCTTTGCCAATCCCGGTGACCCGCTGATCGGGTCAGGATATAAGCGGGTTGCCTATATTCCTGATGCCAATTTCGGCGTTTTCTGGACCAGCCGGAACTGGTTTGGCGGATTTTCAGCAAACCAGCTCTTCCAGTCGGTCGTGAAACTGGGCAGTGGCGACCTGGGAAACCTCAAAATGTACCGTCATTATTATGTCCTGGGCGGATACCGGTTCATCAATGAGCACTCAGGTTTTGATTTTGAGCCCTCATTCCTTCTCAAGGCTTCCCGGCAGTCTGTCCCACAGGCCGATCTGACGATGAAAGTCTTTTACCGGACCGACTACTGGGCCGGGGTTTCATACCGGACAAGCGGATCGTTCTCCACCATGTTCGGGGTCAAAACCGAGAAGTTTTACATCGGCTATGCCATTGATTTTGCACTTTCTTCCATCCGGAAGTATAGTTTTGGATCCCATGAAGTACTTTTGTCTGTGAAATTTGGTTCGAATGAGCGGCGGTTCAGGTGGCTGAACCGGTATTAATGTCAGAATATGGGTATCATCAAGACGCAGGCAATTAAAGGCACAGTCTATTCTTACATCGGGGTTTTCATCGGATTTGTGACTTCGGCGATCCTGTTCCCGAGAATCCTGTTACCTGGCGAGATCGGTCTGCTCAAACTCCTCGTTTCATTTTCCATCATCTTTGCCCAGTTCGGATCCCTCGGGTTCATCAATGCCATCAACCGCCTTTTCCCGTATTTCAGGGATAAAGAAAGCGGTCATCACGGTTTTCTCAGTGTAGCCGTCGTGGTTTCGGGCGCCGGGTTCCTGGTGGCCTGGGTCGTTTTGAGTCTTTTCAAGCCGTTGATCATCAGGAATAACCTTGAAAACTCCGGCCTTTTCGTCGAATACATCAACTACCTCGTCCCGCTGATCTTCTTCACGATCTTTCTCAATCTCTTCGATACGTACCTCAAAGTCATCTACGATGCCGTCATCGGAACGGTGATCAGGGAACTCATTCAACGACTGCTGATCCTGGCAGCATTGGTGGTCTATTTTACGGGTGTCGTGAGCATCAGTGCTTTCGTATTCCTTTACGTTGCCGCCATGAGCCTGCCCACGGCGATCATCCTGTTCATCGCCATACAACGCGGGCAGTTCAAACTATCCCGGCCCGGTCCGGTTTTTACCCCTGAGATCCGCCGTGAACTGGTGAGTCTCAGTTTATACGGGTTGCTTATGGGTTTCGGGGGAGTGGCCATCCTCCAGATCGACAGCATCATGGTTAATAAATACCTGGGACTGGCCGCCACCGGTATCTATGCCACCACCTTTTATTTCAGCACCCTCATTCTTATTCCGTCCAGACCTCTCACGAAAATTGCCACCACTGTCCTCGCCGATTCCTGGAAGGAGAACGATCTCGACAATATCAGCCTGATCTACACCAAGAGTTCCATCAATCAAGCCGTGATCAGCATCCTCCTGTTTATTGGCCTTTGGGTGAATATCGAAAATATTTTCCATATCCTTCCCCCCGAATACGCAGCCGGCAAATGGGTGATATTCTTCGTCGGACTGGCCAATGTCATTGAAATGGCTACCGGCATCAACAATATCATTCTCCAGACATCCCGGTATTACCGGGTGAACACGATTTTCATCTTCATTTCCCTGGCGACCCTGATCATCGCTAACCTGGTGCTTATCCCGCTCGTCGGGATCACCGGTGCGGCCATCGCCACGCTCCTGTCCTCCCTCATCACGAATACCATCCGGTTTATTTTTCTGAAAGTCCGGTTCAGGATGCAGCCATTTGATTACCGGCTCTTTCTGCTGTTCATCATCGGGGGAATTTCATATCTTGCCGGCCATTTTATCCCGGTTTTCACTAACTTTATTATCGATATCCTGGTCAGAAGTGCGATCACCGGAGGGCTGTTCGTCCTCCTGATCCTGGTCTTTAAAATTTCTGAGGATATCAACGACATTTACAGTCAGCTGATTAACGGGGATTTCACAAGGAAACCCTGAGGTTTTCCGGGATGTTAATCATGAACGGCAAACATTTTCATTAAATTTCATTAAGGCGAATACCATGGAATTGAATTATTTTTTAAGAAGACGATTTGACAAAACCCTGGAATTTACCCGGAAACATATACCGGAAGGCTCGAAAATCCTCGATCTCGGGGTTCCGAGCCGTCTGTCGGGATACCTCCAGGAAAACGGGTATTTTGTTCAGAACACCGGCGGTGAGGATCTGGACCTTGACTTCAGTGCTGTTCAGAAGACCGATGCCGATGCCGTCACGTCATTCGAGGTGTTCGAACATCTTCTCGCCCCATTCAATATCCTGCGGGAAATAAAGGCCGGAAAGCTCATAGCTTCCGTGCCCCTGCACCAGTTTTTTGCCCCTGCTTACTGGAATGAGAAGGATGAAAGGGACCGTCATTACCATGAATTCGAGTCGAAACAATTTGATTTCCTCCTGGAACAAACCGGCTGGAAAATTGTGGATTCACAAAAATGGACCGCTCCGGTCAGGGTGCTTGGCGTACGGCCGATTCTCCGTCTGTTCGTTCCCCGGTATTATATTGTTTACTGCGAAAAGGCCGGGTCATCGAAGGGATGAAATACGGGAATCCTTAACAAACCGGCAGGCTTACCGTGACCGGTATCCCGGAGAGAAGGACGATAAATTTTCACCATTTTGAGCAACTGCTGAATTGGTTATTCATGAAAAATACATTTGCGGAATGAATACAGAATGGGCTTACAGGCTTTACCGGTTAAAGAATTTTTTAAAAGGAAAAGAAACCTATTACCGTTATGATGTGCATGCCAGGTGGCGGGAGAGGGTTCAATGTGACCGGAATCCCGGCTATGGGCTGGCAAAAACAAAGAATGCTGTTCGACGGATGCGAGAGAAGGGTTTTAATTTGTTTCATGTTTCAACCATCGGGGAGGAATTCTCCTTTATCCATGTAAATGAAGTAAAATGAAAGTCGCCATATTGAGCACATCAGACCGGAGGGGAGGGGCTGCCATCGCCGCATTCAGGCTCTTTAAGGCCTTGAAGGCCAACGGAACTGATGCGCAGATGCTTGTCCGGGACCGCTTATCGGACGAAGAAGACGTTGCCGGCCGTGACCATGGCTTCCTCAGAAAACAGGTGAACTTTCTCCGGTTCGTCATGGAACGGCTGTCTTTTCTGCCTTATGAACGTTCAAAAGAAATCCGGTTCTTTTTTTCCCTGGCCAATACGGGCGAAGACATCAGTCATCATGAGGCCGTCAGGAATGCCGATGTTCTCAATCTCCATTGGATAAACCAGGGGTTCCTTTCCCTGCGTGACATCAGGAAGCTCATCAGGACGGGAAAACCCATTGTCTGGACCCTTCACGATATGTGGCCGTTTACCGGCGGGTGCCACTATTCGGGGGATTGCGACCGGTTCACCGACAGCTGCGGCAATTGCCCCTTTCTCAAACGACCCCACAGCCGGGATCTTTCCTACCGGTTGCTGAAAAAGAAGGCCGGGATCTATGACGGCGCCAATATGACCATTGTGGGATCCAGCGAATGGATGGCATCCCAGGCCCGAAAGAGCAAGCTTTTTGGTTCACTGCGGGTGGAAGCCATTCCCATTCCCATCGATACTGAGCTGTTCTGCCCGGGAAATAAAAAGTCTGCCAGGGAAGCTCTCGGCCTTCCTGCCAATGACTTTCTGATCCTCGCGGGCGCCGCCAATATGAAGGATAAACGCAAAGGATACCGGTTCCTGGTCGAGGCCCTGCAGCGCCTGTCGCAAAAGTCGGAGGCTTTCCGGGAACATGCCGGACTCGTGACCTTTGGGAAATCGGACGGGGAGATCAACCCTGGTATTCCGGTTTATCCGAATCATTTTATGTCGGATGAAAAAGCGCTCGTCACCCTCTACCAGGCCGCCGATCTTTTTGCCCTCCCCTCGCTCGAAGACAATCTTCCCAATACGGTCATTGAATCCATGGCCTGCGGCGTTCCGGTCGTGGCTTTCGCTGCCGGAGGGATACCCGAAATGATCGAACACAAAAAAACCGGTTACCTCGCCCGCAAAGCCGATGTCGGTGAACTTACCGAGGGGATCGAATGGCTGTTCCTGAATCCTTCCCGCCCTGAAATGGAAAGCCTTTGCCGCGAACACGGCCTCCGATCGTACTCACCCGAATCTTCAGCCCGGAAATATCACGCACTTTACCAGTCATTGCTGAACCATGAATGAACAGCCTGTCATATCGGTCATCACCGTTGTCTTTAATGCGGCTGAATTGCTCGGGCGGACGGTCAGGAGCATCAGGGAGCAAACCTGGCCGGGGGTCGAATACATTGTGGTGGATGGGGGATCGACCGACGGAACTCTTGAGGTCATCAGGGCAAATGAAGATGTTATTGCCAAATGGGTCAGTGAGCCCGACAACGGTCTGTACGATGCCATGAACAAAGGCATCCGGATGGCGGGGGGTGAGTACCTCTGGTTCATCAACGCCGGAGATGAAATTTACGACCGGGACGTGCTGACCTCCATATTCGGGAAGGAACAGTCGCCGGCCGATGTGTATTACGGTGAGACACTCATCATCGATGAAGAGGGACATGAGATCGGCATGCGCCGTTTACGGGCCCCTGAAAACCTCTCCTGGAAAAGCCTGATCAACGGCATGGTCGTTTGCCATCAATCCTTTATCGTTCACAAATCCGTTGCCCCTTTCTACGATCTGAACTATCAAATCGCTGCCGATTATTCCTGGATGCTCCACTCACTCAGGAAGGCCGGCACCGTGACCAATACCCATCTCATCCTTTCCAAATTCCTCGACGGAGGACTCAACAAGCAGAAAATTCCCCGTGCGCTGGCGGAACGGTTCCGCATCATGGTCCGCCATTACGGCGTTTTCAGGGTCCTGCTGATGCACGTCGTCATCACCGCCCGCTTCCTGTTTTTTGTCATACGGAACAGGCGCTTCTGAAACCTTAAACCTCGACGGGTCCTTCGTCCTTCTTCTTCCACCCGTAACCGATCCCGCCCAAAAGCAGGAGAATGGCCAGGACAGAAAAAGAGAGGGAGATTTTCTTCCCGGTGTAGTAGGATTTGGGATGAAAGACGAAATCGATGTCGTGATCCCCTGGCGGGATAACCAGTCCCCGAAGGACAAAGTCGACCTGTGAAATGGGCGTTTCTTTCCCGTCAATCGTGGCTTTCCATCCCAACGGATAGTAGATCTCCGAAAATACGGCGAACCGGGTTCCCGATGTATGGGAATGGTAGGCCAGTTCATCGGGTGCGTATTTGGTGAGGGTGATGGAGTCGGCGCTGTCGGGGGCAGAAAAGCCGCTGCCCGGCAGGTCCGGACGGAACTTGTCATTGATGACGGCTTCCGTGGCTGGATTGATGGACCCCAGGGTATCGATCTCATCATCGGGAGTGGGCACCCACAGGAGCGTGTCGACGAACCATGCATTTCCGAGAGCTCCGGGATTCTGGATCACCTGACGACTTTTTTTGTCCTGGCTCGGCGCGATGATGTATTTCGTATTGAGCATATCGAGGACATCCATGTTCTGACGACCGATATACCGTTCAATCAGCTGCTGGTAACGTTTGAGTTTGGCGCCGTGATAACCCCCGATCGAATTGTGGAAGTAGGATGTTGAAGCATCATTGAACGGATCGACCGTGAGGTTCAGGACGCGGTAATAGGTCGTGTCTTTCATGATCTCCTTGTCGGCCGGCGTCGGGACGAACTGGGCCTCTTCAACGCGCTTGCTGACAAACATATCACTGTTCAGGTAGCGTTTATCGACGGCCCAGAGGTCCGCCAGGATCAGGATGATGAGCGCCGGCAGCAGCACCTCCTGTTTGATGATCTTTTTGAAATAAAAGAACAGGAGTGCGGCCGCCAGTGAAATAAAAATGAACGATCTCAGGGCGTCGAGCCGCACCAGTGTAACCCGGTCGGTTAAGAGGGCCGATATCAGGGGCTGGGGAAGACCCTTGTCGGCCGGAGACGAAAAATTCAACATGTTGTAACCGATCAGGGCGAAAAACAGGGCCACCCCGCCGGCAATGATATAACTGTACTTAAGGGCGTTCAGAATTTTCTTCTCCTGGATTTTTTCCCGGAAGACCTTTCGCAGGCCGAGGATGGCCCCGAAAGGGATGGTGAAGGTTGCAATGACCAGGATCATGGAGACGGTCCGGAATTTATTGTATCCCGGGAAATAGTCGATGAAAAAATCCGAGAGAATGAGAAAATGCTTTCCCCATGCAAGGAGGATGGCGAAGATGGTGGCCGACACCAACCACCATTTGACGGGGCCTTCCAGGAAGAAAAGCGCGAAGATGAAGAGGAAGACAGTGATGGCTCCGGCGTAAACCGGCCCTGCCGTAAACCGCTGTCCCCCGAAATAGGTTGGCATCCGGTTGGTAAGGCTTTGGATCTGGGTTTCGGGATAGCCGTTTTGCCTGAGCAAATCGGCAACTTTGGAATGTTTCGGAAGGCTCCCGGCCGAAGGTCCGCCCATGAAGTCGGGAATCAGCAGTGTCATCGTCTCGTCGACGCCATAGCTATAGTCATTGAGGATATAACTCTTATCCAGTCCGTTGGTCTGACCCGGTCCTTTTTCGGTGAGTTCTGAAGGGCCCCGCGTGCTGTATTTGCCGTATTCCATCGTCGTCCACAGCGTGGTGGCATTGGGAAGGAAGGCGAATATGAAGGCGCCTGCCGTGATGACGGAGGCGACCAGGAAAGCTTTCAATGTTTTTTCGCGGATGGCATCGATCAGACGGATGAGGATATAAAGCCCCATCATCAGGAAAAGATAATAGGTGATCTGGATATGGTTGGTGGCAATCTCCATCCCGAGTCCGAACAGGGTGATGAGACCCCCGGCAATGTACCGGCCCCTGTAGGTGAGGATAATCCCGGCCACCACCGGGGCCATGTATCCGATGGCATAGGCCTTCGTGATATGTCCCGCGAGGATGATGATGAGGTTGTAGGAGGTGAAGGCAAATGCCACTGCCCCCAGGAAGGAGATCATGGGTTTGATCCGGAGCACCCGGAGCAGGAAATAAAAACCGAGCAGGTACATGAACAGTATGCCCACGGTGTAATAGGGGAGAAAGAGACGGAATACAGGCTGCAGGGTATGGTAAATGTTGAAGGATTTGGCACCGCGGATCTGATAGGCCGGCATGCCTCCAAACATGGAATTCGTCCAGAGGGCGTCCTTACCGGTTTCCTGGTGGTAGACATCGAGTTCGTGCTTCATGCCGGCAACCTGGTGCATATCACCCTGAGGCAGGACTTTTCCCTGGATCACAGGGCTGAAATACACATAGGCGATGACAACAAACAGGAGGATAGAAAGGATATCAGGGAAAACGGAACTGAACACTTTTTTCATGTCAGTGGATTTTTGAAGTTAAGGACCTATGAAAGACGTTCAAAGAGTTTTCGGAAACTTACTTTTTCTGAAATGATGTCATGGACCTCTTCAATATTAATCCTCTCCTGCTCCATGGTATCGCGATAACGGATCGTGACGGTATTATCCTCCTTCGTCTGGTGATCGACAGTGATGCAATATGGCGTGCCGATGGCGTCCTGCCGCCGGTACCTTTTCCCGATCGAATCTTTTTCATCGTACTGGCAGTTGAAGTCGAACTTCATCCGGTTCACGATCTGCCTGGCTTTTTCCGGCAGGCCATCCTTTTTGACCAGGGGCATCACAGCCAGCTTTACCGGTGCCAGGACGGGAGGCAGCTTCATGAGCGACCGCATGTCTTTTGAACCGTCTTCCTTCGTCAGCTCTTCCTCCGTGAAGGCCGCCGAAACGATCTGGAGGAACATCCTGTCGACCCCGATAGACGTCTCGACGACATAAGGCACGTACGATTCGCCCAGGTCGGGATCGTAATACTGGAGACGTTTTCCCGAATATTCCTGGTGCTGGCGGAGATCGAAATCGGTCCGCGAATGGATGCCTTCCACTTCTTTGAAACCAAAGGGGAATTTAAATTCGATATCGGTTGCGGCATTGGCATAATGGGCCAGCTTGTCGTGATCGTGGAACCGGTAATTTTCTTCCCCGAAGCCAAGAGCTTTATGCCAGTTCATCCTCACGTTCTTCCAGTGCTCAAACCAGGTCATCTCTTCACCGGGCTTGATAAAGAACTGCATCTCCATCTGTTCGAATTCACGCATCCTGAAAATGAACTGCCTGGCCACGATCTCGTTCCGGAACGCTTTCCCGATCTGGGCGATCCCAAACGGCAGCTTCATCCTTCCTGTCTTCTGAACATTCAGGTAATTTACAAAAATTCCCTGAGCGGTCTCGGGCCGAAGGTATATTTTCATCGCACCATCCGCCGTCGAACCCATCTCCGTGGAGAACATCAGGTTGAACTGCCTGACATCGGTCCAGTTTCTGGTCCCCGAGACGGGATCGGCTATTTCACAGTCGATGATGATCTGCTTCAGCGCTTCGAGATGCGTGGTGTTCATCGCTTCGACAAAGCGCCCATGGACCTCATCGTATTTGGCCTGGTTCTGAAGGACACGCTGGTTCGTCTCACGGAAGACCTTTTCATCGAATTGATCACCGAAGCGTTGCCGGGCTTTTTCAACTTCCTTGTCAATCTTCTCTTCAATCTTCGAAAGGTATTCCTCGATCAGGACATCGGCACGGTATCTTTTCTTGGAATCTTTATTGTCGATCAGGGGATCGTTGAACGCATCGACATGCCCGGAAGCTTTCCAGACCTTGGGATGCATGAAGATGGCCGAATCGAGTCCCACCACATTTTCGTTCAGCATGACCATGGAATCCCACCAGTACTTCTTGATGTTGTTCTTCAGTTCCACGCCATACTGACCGTAGTCGTAAACGGCCGACAGACCATCATAGATCTCACTGGACGGAAAGACGAATCCATATTCTTTGCAATGTGCGACGAGTTTTTTAAAAAGTTCTTCCTGGGCCATGCTGAATCGTGCTTAAAGGTTTCAAAATGAATTGACAAAAATAGATTAAAATCTTTGGTTTTCATAGACGGGAAGAAAGGAATTGGCCCGACGATGCCCCGTGTGCTCTCCCGGAAAAAGAAAATGACCGGGAGGAACGCTTCAGTATGCCTGATATGGTGGTGAATTGTTATCTTTGCAAGGTGTTTTTTATGAAGATCGCGGGAACGCGACAGGGCCGCCGGGATGATCATGAACGGACGGGAGGAGGCTAAAAGGGTTGGTTGTATCGTGGCCGGGATGAAATAATGAAAAGGCAATCATGGAAAAAAAAGTCGATTTTCTGGTGATCGGTTCCGGCCTTGCCGGATTAAGTTACGCACTCAAGGTGGCTGATCACGGTAAGGTGTGTCTGATCACTAAGGCCAGTCTTGAAGAGACCAATACCCGGTATGCCCAGGGTGGCATTGCCGCGGTGACCTATGAGCCGGATAATTACGAGAAGCATGTCCGGGACACGCTCGTGGCCGGGGCCGGCCTGTGTAATGAAGAGGTCGTTCGCATGGTGGTCAGTGAGGCGCCTGAACAGATCAACCAGCTGATCAACTGGGGTACCCATTTTGACCGGGAATCGAGCGGGAAGTATGACCTGGCGAGGGAAGGCGGGCATTCCGAACATCGCATCCTGCATTATAAGGATCACACCGGCGAAGAAATCCAGAGAGCGCTATCGGAACGTGTCAGGGCTCACAAAAACATTGAGATCCTCGAACAGCACTTCGCCGTCGATCTGATCACCCAGCACCACCTCGGCCGCCTGGTGAAGAGGTACTATCATGACATCGAATGCTATGGGGCTTATGTTCTCGATCTGAAAACGCATGTGGTGAAAAAGATCCTCTCCAGAGTGACCCTGATCGCGACAGGCGGAGCAGGGAACCTCTACCAGACGACCACGAATCCTGAAGTGGCTACCGGTGACGGCATCGCCATGGTTTACCGGGCCAAGGGGATCATCGACAACATGGAATTCCTGCAGTTTCACCCCACTTCACTCTACAACCCGGGTAAACGGCCTTCATTCCTGATCTCTGAAGCCATGCGTGGCTTCGGCGGAGTCCTTAAAAACCAGGACGGATCCGATCTGATGAAAAATTATGATGAAAGGGGAAGCCTCGCCCCGCGCGACATTGTGGCCCGCGCCATCGACAACGAAATGAAGATCACCGGACACGATTTTGTCTACCTCGACTGCACCCATCTCGATCCGGAACCACTGAAGAACCATTTTCCGAATATTTACGAAAAATGCAGGAGCATCGGCATCGACATCACCAGAGATATGATCCCGGTGGTTCCCGCCGCGCATTACCTCTGCGGCGGGGTCGTGGTCGATATGAACGGCCGGAGCTGGATCAACCGGTTGTATGCCGTGGGTGAAACATCGGCCACCGGCCTGCACGGGGGCAACCGGCTCGCCTCGAATTCCCTGCTCGAAGCCATTGTTTATGCCGATAAGGCCGCTACCCATTCCCTGGCCAACATGGCCAGCTACGAAATCCCCGCGTCGATCCCCGAATGGAACGATGAAGGGACGACCCACCCCGAGGAAATGATCCTCATCACGCAGAATTTGAAGGAAGTCCAGCAGATCATGACCAATTACGTCGGCATTGTGCGTTCGGAACTTCGTCTCACCCGCGCCGCCGACCGGCTCGAGATCATCTTCCGGGAGACGGAAGATCTGTATCGCCGGTCCAAGCTGTCGAAAGAACTGTGTGAACTGCGGAACATTATCAACGTCGGATACCTCGTCATCAAAATGGCCCAGGCCCGGAAAGAAAGCATTGGCCTCCATTACATGATCGATCACCCCGGGAACCAGCTCAAACTGGAACAGTCCGGGGAATGACCGGGATCACTTCTGCGGATCCCGGATCGTTTCTTCAAAGAGCTTATAAACCCTTTTATATTCATCGAGCCAGCTGGTCCATTCCTTGAAATCGTGTGATTCCAGGGGGTAAACGGCCAGTTCCCAGTTGTCCTTCCTGAGCTCGATAAGCCTCTGCGTCAGCATGACGATATCCTGGAAGTGGACATTGTCATCGATCATCCCGTGACACATCAGGAGATGACCCTCAAGCCCCTGTGCAAAATTGATGGGAGAGCTGAGCGCGTAAGCTATGGAATCTGTGAAAGGGGTGTTCAGGATGTCGGACGTGTAACCATGATTGTAATGCGCCCAGTCGGTGACCGCCCTGAGGGCGGCGCCTGACCGGAAGGTCCCCGGCCTGGTGAACTGGGCCATCAGGGTGATGAAGCCTCCGTATGACCCGCCGTAAATACCCAACCTGCCGGAGTCAATGCCGTAGGCTGTTCACCAGGAAAGCGGCCCCGTCAACATTGTCGCTCGAGGTCTTTGCCTCCCATGTGGCGGTATATTGCCGTCCGCCAGTCGCGACCATAACCGGCACTTCCCCGGTAATCGATATCGAGAACAGTATAACCATTGTCCACCAGGAAATTATGGAACATGTATTCCCGGTAGTAATCACTCCACCATTTATGGGCATTCTGAAGGTAACCCGCACCATGGACGAAAATGATCCCGGCCCCGTTTTTCGTGCTGTCAGGGGGAAGGTAGAGGCGGGCAGGGACCTCCACACTGTCGGATGCCCTGAAATGAATGAATTCCGGTATTTTCCAGTCATAGGCCCTGAAGGCAGCCGTGGTGGAACGGGTGATCTTCACCGCAGCGTTCCCTGAGCCCGGTCTTCTTGAAATAGAGTTCCCAGGGTTTATTGGCAAAAGAATAAAGGATGATCATGTATTTTTCATCCGGGGACAGGCTTACGCTGTTGTTCCCCGTCATCGTCGTGAGCCTGGTCTGCCGGCCGCCGGAGGAGGGCATCCGGTAAAATTGCCGCTGGCCGGGATCGATTTCGTTGGAGGTGAAGTAAAACGTTGATCCGTCGGCCGAAAGGAAGGGATCGTAAATTTCATATGTTCCGCTGGTGAGTTGCGTTTTCTTTCCCGAGGATGTATCGAGGAGATAGAGATGGGAATACCCCGTTTCTTCCGACTGGAAATAGATTGTGCGGCTGTCGGGAAGCCATCCGAGCGTTCCCGGGTCAGTGTCTTCTCCCAGACCGGGACCTTCAATCCAGGCTTCGTCATGCTGCCGGTCGAGTGTCTTCAGTTCCCCGTTCACCGGGTCCAGAAGAGCGATCCACCGATCCTTGTTGTCGGCTGATTTAATATTGACCACCGCGTTGTCGCCCGTTCCGGCCCATATGGGTGAGCTGATGTATACGGTGCGGCTTTCACCGGGACGTTTGACCCAGGTCTGTTTCTCACCGAACAGGGGAAATTCATGAATGCCGGGCAGACTGTCCAGGGAGGCATAATAGACCGTATCACGGCTGAGATCATAAATTCCGAGGCGCATATCGCCTTCCGGATACCCTACCTTTTTGCGGATCTGTTTTGTTTCGGTGAAACCCGACTCCGTCACATATTCGGGCATGATCACTTTTTTCCCTTTTTCCGACTGCGTAAACGTGATGAAAACAACGTACCGTTCGCCAGGGCTGAGAGAGATGGCATTCACGATGGCCGGCCCGGTAAAAATCTCCCTGGGTTTGGGGGGTGCCAGTGCCTTTTCCTGCCGCGCCCTCAGATCCTCTTTTTCGGCCCTTTCCCGCAGGACCCCGAAGAGCCGCATCTGTTCACGGTGCAGCCATTCTTCCTGGGCATTCGTGTAGGGCGATTCCTCCTTCGGTTTTTCCCCCTTGTGGAAATCCGTGAGCACACGGACCGTTTCGCCTTCCCGTGAGTAAAGGTAAAGATTGCCATTGAAGATGAAACTGATGTCCTGCCCATGACGGGTGAATCGCGGTGAAGTGATGGCGGAAGGCAAATCGAGAAGAAGTCCTGGTTTGGGGCAGTGAGATCGCGTAGGTAAAGCTGTCCGGCCCTGGCATAAACAACTTCATGGGTGACCCGGTTGACGTCCGAATCTCCCGGTATGATATAGGGCAATTCCGCTTCGGGTACCTTCTCAATTTTACCGGTTCCGCGGGTCCATGAATAGGTTGAGGGCAGAAGATCCCGTTCAGGATTCCAGGTGAAGTAGACTTTTTGTCCATCGGCCGACCATTTGACATCTTTGGGCCAGGTGCCGGTCCATTCTTCACCCTTCATGATGTTTTCAAGCGTCAGCGCGGAATGATTGCGGTAGTCCTGGGCATGCAGGGAGAGCAGGCTCAGGCTCAGGATGGTGACCGACAACACGAAAATCCTTTTCATGGCTTGTAAAGTTTTTAAATGTTTGGGGGTGCATCCGGGTCGTACCGGTGCCCTTTGTACCGTTCCCGGATGAGTTCCAGGAGATCGAAGATTTCATTCACATCGAGCGACGTGAGGAGCCTGAGACGCAATTCCCGGAAATGGGGCAGTCCTTTAAAATAATTGGAAAAATGCCGGCGCATTTCGAAGATTCCTACAGGTTCGGCCTTCCATTCCAGCGATCTGGTGAAATGCCGTTTGGCAATGTCCACCTTTTCTTCCAATAAGGGTTCGGGAAGAATCTCGCCTGTGGTGAGGTAGTGATGAATATCGCGGAAGAGCCAGGGTTTCCCCACGGCAGCCCTTCCGATCATGATGGCATCGACATTGTACCGGCTGAACATCCCGGCGGCGATCAGGGGACTGGTTACATCGCCGTTACCGATGACCGGGATATGGATCCTCGGGTCATTTCTGACTTCCCCGATCAGGGTCCAGTCGGCAACGCCCTTGTAAAGCTGTGCCCGGGTCCGGCCGTGAATGGTGATGGCTTCGATGCCCTGGTCCTGGAGCTGTACATGCGATTTCGCGGATGAACCTCGTCTCCTCGTCCCATCCCAGCCGGGTCTTGACCGTCACCGGCAGGGTAGTGGCCTTCACGATTGAACGGGTCATCTCCATCATCAGGGGAATATTATTGAGCATTCCGGCACCGGCACCGCGATGGGCGATCTTGCGCACCGGACACCCGTAGTTGATGTCGATGAGGTCGGGACCCGCTTCCTCCGCCACCCGGGTTGCATCAACCATCGATTCGATGAGGTGACCGTAGAGCTGAATGCCCACCGGGCGCTCATTATCGAAAATATCGAGCTTTTGCACGCTTTTTTTACCGTCGCGGATCAGTCCGTCGGAAGAAATAAATTCCGTGTAAACCATATCCGCCCCGAATTCCTTGCAGATAAACCGGAAGGAAGGATCGGTGATGTCTTCCATAGGCGCCAGAAAAACAGGCTTTTCGCCGAACTCAATGTTCCGTATCTTCACACCGTGACGTTTAAAGTGACATGCAAAAATAGTAAAAATTCAGTCATGATGGGTGTTGGGTAACGCCCCGGCCCTGCCCGGAGTTTGATTTATGCTGCATTATTCGCCAAAACATTTTATATTTACCCTCTGACAAGGCGGAGTCATTCTTTAGCGAAACAATAGTATGGCGAAAACAGGTTACTGGGAGATGATGAAAGGTTTCCTGAAAACCACACACCGGGCATGCAGTTTCTGTTTGCGATGCTCGTTTTTATCGCTTCCTGGCTGGTCTTTCAGCTGTTCGCACTTTTTAGCGGCCTGTTGATCTACGGAGTCGGGCTTCATGAGGTGACTTCGGTGATTTTAAATCCGGCGACTCCGGTTCAGCTAGCCTTCCTGAAATATCTCCAAACGGTGATGTCATTGGGGATGTTTGCCGTTTCGGCGCTCGTCACGGCCTACTGCATCAATAACCGCCCCCTGCATTTCCTGGGACTTGACCGCGCCCCGGAGACCGGTATCTTCCTCCTGGTCGCCCTGCTCGTCCTGCTGTCCCTTCCGCTGAACAATTACCTGACGTATATTAATAATAAGCTTTCATTCGGGGGGAATATGCAGTGGCTGCAGGATTATATCGTGAAAAAGGAATCAAGTGTGAACGGACTGATGGAAAAGTTCCTGGGGGTAAGTGGTGTCATCCCCTTACTGGTCAATATCTTCGTTATTGCCGTGGTGCCGGCCATCGGCGAAGAGCTCCTCTTCCGGGGCATTGCCCAGTCCCTGTTTGTGAAATGGATCCGGAATGTTCATGCCGGGATCTTTCTGACCGCTCTGCTTTTTCGGATTTTTCCATTTCCAGTTCCTGTCCTTCCTGCCCCGGTTCTACCTGGGCATCATCTTCGGCTATCTCTTTGTCTGGACAGGTTCACTTTGGGTGACGATATTCGCACACTTCATCAATAATGCCAGTGCGGTGATCTTCTATTATTTTTACTATGGAGGGAAAACCGACGATACCATGGATAAACTCGGGACACCGGAAAGTCACGCAGCCTATGCATTTCTCAGCCTGGCTGTGATCGTGGTGATCATGCTCGTGATCCGTCGGATAATGAAGGAAAAAAAGGACGCTCAGCCAAAATTCAGCTGAGCGGTTGTGATCAGCCCGGCGCTTCCGATTTCATTCCTCCGGTAGACATAGACAACCCCGTATTCCGACGCTTTCTGACGCTTGAGATCTTCCGGCAGATCCTTGAAGGTGTCTTCAATCTCATTCCAGAGTCGCTGGATCAGCTGGTCGGCCTCTTCCCGCCTGCGGGTGAGATTGTCCTGGGCAAGAGTGGTCCGCTTACGGAGGTTCATCTGGTGGTTATAGGCTTCCTGAAAATTATCATAATGGACCTTGACAACGGCAATTGTCGGATTGGTGATGGTCGTCAGTCCTTTCATCCGCCTTTCCTGCTCCCCTTCGATCAATTTCTGGCCCCATTCGAAAACCTCCTCATCGGTGTTCAGCGACGGAATTTTCCGGATATCCTCATCCATACCATAATATGTCCGGGTGGTCGCCGGAAGCTCGCCCCGCGCAATGGCCATGTTCACCACCTGGATAAAATGCGAACAGTAAACTTTGGCCTTCTTTAGCTGTTTATGATACACTTTGTTCTTTTCCAGCTGAAGTCCGTAAGAATTTTTGGACTCTGAAAGCGTGGTTTCGTAAGACGGAATGAACGCCTGGATTCTCTGATAGGTTCCCTGGGTGAAAGCCAGCTTGAAGGGGGGAAGGTCCCGGCCTTTCTTCAGGGCGGTTTTCAGGGCTTTAAACCGGGCATTGTCAGTGTTGGGAAGTCTGCGGTAGGGCATGTTGATAAAATGTTAAATAGATGTTAATAAACTCATCATCTTATGCGAATGTAAGAAATTTCAAATAAAAACCAAGACTATTCGCACATGAATTCGAAGAATTGAGTTTTCCCGGTCACTTTCCGGATCGGTAATTCCTTTCAAAGCCGCCATATGTTTGTCAGCAGAAGGGAAGGATGAAAGTTTGAGATCAGCAGGATTCATTATAAATTAGGTCGTTTTTTAATGACTCAGAAACCCTAACGTTATGTTCGACAAAGAGGTATACGTAAAGCGCAGAGAATCGTTGCGCCAAAGAACCGGTTCCGGTTTATTGTTGTTCCCGGGAAATGGTGAAAGTGCCATGAATTACGGATCCAACACCTATCATTTCAGGCAGGACAGTTCATTCCTTTATTTTTTCGGCATTGATCACCCCGGTTTTACGGGGGTATGTGATGTCGATTCGGGGACGGACACGGTCTACGGGAACGATATCGATATCGACGATATCATCTGGATGGGAGACCAGCCATCGGTGAGCGAACTTGCTGCGAAGGCCGGTGTGACGACGACACGCCCGCATGTCGACGCTGAAAGACGACATCGGCCATGCCCTGGCGAAGGGCAGGAAAATACATATCCTGCCTCCCTATCGCGGCGATCATACCGCTATTTCTCAGCGACCTCCTGGGCGTGAACAACGCGGAGGTGAGCCGTTACATCTCCATGGAGCTGGTCAAAGCCGTCATTGCCCTGCGGGAGGTTAAGGATGAACATGAGATCCGCCAGATGGAACAGGCCATCGATACGGCTTACAAGATGCACACGACCGTCATGAAGATGGCTTTCCCGGGCACCTGGGAACGGGAGATCGCCGGGGTTATCGAGGGCATTGCCCTTTCCCATGGCGGACCTGTCGCCTTCCCGGTAATCCTGAGTATGGACGGACAAACGCTGCATAACCATTTCCACGGCAACCTGCTGAAGGAAGGACGGATGGTCCTGACCGATGCCGGTTGTGAAACGCCGCTTCATTATGCTTCCGATATCACCCGAACAGTCCCGGTCGGAGGGAAATTCTCCGCCATCCAGAAGCGCTTTTACGAGATCGTCCTCAAAGCGAACCTCGGAGCCATCGAGGCCGTCAAACCGGGTGAGACAAACTACAACGTCCATATGACGGCGGCGAGGATCATCGCCGATGGGCTAAAGGAAGCCGGTTTGATGAAGGGCGATATGGAAGAAGCCGTCAACCTGCGGCGCCCATGCCCTGTTCTTTCCTCACGGCATCGGACATATGCTGGGCCTCGATGTTCACGACCTTGAAGGTCTCGGGGAAGACAACGTGGGATACGATGCCGACATCAAACGCAGTGAACAGTTCGGCACCGCTTACCTGCGCCTTGGCAAACCGCTCCGGGAGGGTTTCGTCATCACCATCGAACCCGGGATCTATTTCATTCCCGCGTTGATCGATATGTGGAAATCGGAACAGAAATTCGCCGATTATATCAATTACAGCGAAGTCGAAAAGTACAGGGATTTCGGGGGAATACGGATCGAAGACGATGTCCTGGTCACCTCCTCGCGGTCACCGTGTTCTCGGGAAGCCGATTCCCAAAACCGTGAAAGATATCGAGGACTTCATGCAGAACAGATGATCCTCTGAAAAAAACGGGGTACGGTTGTCCTTTTCAGGAGCCGTACCCCGCTTCGCATCGTTTTATTTTCTTATAATTTCACTTTCAGGTATTCCCTGTTCAAACGGGCGATGTTCGACAGGCTGATGCCTTTCGGGCATTCGGCCTCGCAGGCGCCGGTGTTTGTGCAGTTCCCGAATCCGAGTTCATCCATCCTGGCGACCATCGCCGTGACACGTTCCCGGGCTTCGACCCTTCCCTGCGGAAGGAGGGCATACTGGGAAACCTTTGCTGCAACAAACAGCATGGCCGAAGCATTCTTGCATGCCGCTACGCAGGCTCCGCATCCGATGCAGGTGGCCGCGTCGAACGACAGGTCGGCCGATACCTTGTCTATCGGAATGCTGTTGGCATCGGGTGCATTCCCTGTATTCACGGAAATATATCCGCCTTCCATGATGATCTCATCGAATGCCCTGCGGTTGACGATCAGGTCCTTGATGACAGGAAACGGCCTGGCACGCCAGGGCTCAACCACGATGGTGTCGCCGTCGCTGAATTTGCGCATATGAAGCTGGCATACCGTTACCTTTTCATCGGGACCGTGCGGCCTCCCGTTGATGTAAAGACTGCAGCAACCGCATATCCCTTCCCGGCAGTCATGGTCGAATGCCACGGGTTCCTGGTTCTTCATGATCAGCTCCTCGTTCAGCACATCGAGCATCTCGAGAAATGAACTGTCGGGAGAAATATTTTGGATATCATAGGTGACGAACTTACCCTTCGACCGGGAATCTTTTTGCCGCCATATTTTGAGTTTCAGATCCATGATGTATCTTTTTTCAAAAGTTTCTTACTTGTAGTTTCGCTGTTTGAGTTCGATATTCTCGAATTTCAGGTCTTCCTTGTGCAGCTCCGTCTTGTTGCCTTCGCCTTTGTACTCCCAGGCAGCCACATACGCAAAATCCTGATCATTTCTCAGCGCTTCGCCTTCCGGGGTCTGGTATTCTTCCCTGAAATGCCCGCCGCAGGATTCTGTCCGGTGAAGGGCATCCATGGCGATCAGTTCGCCAGCTTCCAGGAAGTCGGCTACCCTGGCGGCCTTTTCAAGCTCGGGATTGAGTTCATCCAGGTTCCCGGGTACCTTGACATCTTTCCAGAATTCCTCCGCGAAGTTCACGGATCATCCTGATGCCTTCCTTCAGCCCTTTTTCATTCCGCGCCATGCCCACATGATCCCACATGATGTGCCCGAGGCGCTTATGGAAACTGTCGACCGAATGTTTTCCGCTGATATTCAGCAGCCGGTCGAATTTGTTCCTGACGTTTTTCTCGGCGGCGTCGAATTCGGGGAGATCGGTCGGCATCGCTTTTGGTCGAAATTTCATCGGCCAGGTAGTGCTGGATGGTATAGGGAAGGACGAAATAGCCGTCGGCCAGTCCCTGCATCAGGGCAGAAGCCCCCAGTCGGTTGGCGCCGTGGTCGGAGAAGTTGGCTTCCCCGATGGCAAAAAGACCCGGAATGGTGGTCATCAGTTCATAATTGACCCACAGTCCGCCCATCGCGTAATGGATGGCCGGGTAGATCATCATCGGCGTTTGGTACGGATTATCATCCACGATCTTTTCATACATCTGGAACAGGTTTCCGTATTTTGCCTCGATGGCGTCCTTGCCCTGTGCGGCAATGGCATCTTTGAAATCGAGGTATACGGCCAACCCTGTGCCCACGCCGAAACCGGCATCGCATCTCTCCTTGGCCGCCCTCGAAGCCACATCGCGGGGCACGAGGTTACCGAAAGCCGGGTAACGCCTTTCCAGGTAATAGTCCCTGTCCTGCTTCGGGAATGTCATTCGGCTTCAGCTGTCCCTTCCGCACTTTTTCCGCATCTTCTTTTTTTGCCGGGACCCAGATCCGTCCGTCATTGCGGAGGCTTTCGCTCATGAGGGTGAGCTTCGACTGGTAGTCGCCGTGGACCGGGATGCAGGTGGGATGGATCTGAACATAAGCACGGATTGCCGAAAAAGGCGCCCTCTCTTATAGCTCTGCCAGGCGGCACTGACATTGGCTCCCATGGCCATGGTGGAGAGATAGAAGGTATTTCCGTATCCGCCCGAGGCAATCACCACGGCATGGGCGAAATGCCTTTCTATTTTACCGGTGATGAGATCCCGTGTAATGATCCCCCTGGCTTTCCCGTCGATCACGACCAGGTCGTGCATCTCGGTCCGGGGAAATATCCTGACCGTCCCCTTTTTGACCTGCCGCATCAGGGCACCGTAAGGCGCCGAGAAGAAGCTGCTGACCTGTCTGACCGCGGGCGTAGAACGTGCGGATACCTGCGCGCCCCCAAATGAACGGTTAACCAGGTATCCGCCGTAATCCCTGGCAAAGGGAACGCCCTGCGCCACACACTGGTCAATGATGTTGTTGCTCACCTCGGCAAGACGGTAAACATTGGCTTCCCGGGAGCGGTAATCACCTCCTTTTATGGTATCGTAAAAAAGACGGTAAACACTGTCACCGTCGTTCTGGTAATTCTTGGCAGCATTGATCCCTCCCTGTGCGGCGATACTGTGCGCCCGCCGGGGACTGTCCTGGTAACAGAAACTTTTCACGTTGAAACCCATCTCTCCGAGACTGGCAGCAGCCGAAGCCCCGGCCAGCCCTGTTCCCACCACGATCACGTCAAGCTTCTTTTTATTGTTCGGATTGACAAGCTTCTGGGTGGCTTTGAAATTTGTCCACTTATCGGCCAGCGGGCCTTCGGGAACTTTTGAATTAAGTTTGACCATATCTGGAATCCTTATTTTTCAGTTAACGGGTAAAATAAATGACGATCGGAATGGTGATGAAACCGGCGACAACAATGAAGGTATAAATAGCTCCGATGGCTTTCAGCGCGGGGGTAAAACTCCGGTTATTCAGTCCCAGGGTCTGAAAGGCCGACTGGAAGCCGTGCAAGAGATGAAATCCCAGGAAAAGAAAACAGGCAATATTGAAAATCACGTAACCGGGAAGGCTGAACTTCGTGAGCACCAGCGACGCCAGATCGTGGTAAGGTTTTCCGTCGTAGGTGACCGTGGCGACATCACCGAAAAATTTGGCCCTGAAATAAAAATCCGACAGGTGGATGATCAGGAACACCAGGATGATGACGGCCGTGTGAATCATGAACTTCGAGAAAAACGAGGTCTGTGAGAAATTCTCGACCTTGTACCTTACCGGCCGTGCCATCCAGTTCTGGATCTGGAGGATGACGCCGTAAATGGCATGAAGGAACAGGGCTGCAAACAGGACGACCTCAAATATCTTAATCAAAATGTTGGTGGCCATAAAATGAGCGGCAACATTAAAGGGTTGGGTGTCTGCAGAAAAGATCAGAAGGGAATTGATCCCGAGGTGTACCAACAGGAACAAAATGAGAAAGAGTCCCATCGCCGCCATCAAAACCTTTTTCCCGATCGAGGAGGTGAAAAAGCTGCTCATAAGATTAATTTTGAAATAGGTTATTTAAGGAGCATATTATATCTTGGCCTAAAAATAGTAAATATATATATATAGCTGGCTTTTCGGCCGTGTGTTTTGCAGTTTAAAAGTCATCTAAAAAATAGGAATCAAAATGGAAACCATGACTATTCCAAAGGAATTATTTATAAGGAATCGTTCTAAATTAAAAGAGCTGATGCTGCCCGGGTCGACAGCGGTCCTGTTTGCCAATGACGAAATGCCACGGAACGGTGACCAGTTTTTCAGGTACCGGCAGAGTTCGGACTTCTTTTACCTCACCGGAATCACCCAGGAAAAATCGGTACTGATCCTTAATCCGTCGCATCCCGAAGAGAAACGCCGTGAAGTGCTGATCATCATCCGGGCCACGCCCGAGATGGAAACCTGGAACGGGCATAAACTTACCCGGGAGGAGGCCGCGGAGATTATCCGGGATCACCCAGGTTCATTACCTCGATGAATATGAAAAGATCGTTTACGAAATCATCACCCGGTCCAATGATGTCTACCTGAACCTTCCCGAAGTTCCCCGGTTGATGTTCGAATATGAAACCCGGGATACGCGCCTCTCCAGAAAGATACAGAACGTTTTTCCGCTCCATGCCTATCACCGGCTGGCGCCCCTGCTCCAGCGGCTCAGAATGCGGAAGGAACCGGAGGAGATCGAGCTCCTGCGCAAGTCATGTGCGATCACCCGCGATGCGTTCATCCGGACCATGCGCTTTATCCGGCCCGGGGTCAGCGAATTCGAAATTGAAGCTGAAATCACCCACGAATTCATCAGGCAGGGAGCCATGGGGCATGCCTACGATCCCATCGTCGCTTCCGGTGCAAATGCCTGTTTTCTTCACTACACCGACAACAACGCTGTGTGCCGTGATGGGGAGATGGTCCTCATGGATATCGGGTCGGAATACCATAACTATGCGGCCGACCTCTCCCGGACCATCCCGGTGAACGGGAAATTCACCGAACGGCAGGCCAAAGTCTATGATGCCCTCCTGGAAGTGTTCTATTACGCCCGCGAACTCATGAAACCCGGTGTGTTCATGGCTGATTTTCACGAAAAAGTGTGTCGACCGGATGGAACAAGCACACATCAAAATGGGTTTATACACTGAAAAGGAAGCAAAGGATCATCAGGGAGCTCACCCATTGTGGTTCAAATATTATATGCACGGGACATCCCATTCCATCGGGCTGGATGTTCATGACGTGTTCGATAAAACGGTGAAATTTGCACCGGGAATGGTCTTTAGCTGTGAACCGGGAGTTTATATCCCGGACGAAGGGCTGGGCATCCGGATCGAGAATGATATCCTCATCACCGTGGATGGCAATGAGGACCTGATGGCCGATATTCCCATCGAACGGAAGGATATTGAAAAAATGATGGCGTAAATGAAGGAAGATCAAATCACATTCAGGGATACCGGCGTTTTTTTCAGAACCTATGGCGACGAGGATCAACCCGCGGTTGTGCTGATCCACGGTTATCTTGAATCGTCGGAAATCTGGGACAGCTTTGCCCGGCGGCTGGCCGGAAAATTTCACATCGTCGTGCCCGATTTGCCGGGTCACGGAAAGTCCGGGGTTTACGGATCTGTTCATTCCATGGAGTCGCTGGCCGAAGCCGTTGCCGCGGTGATGCGTCACCTCGGTATTTCGAAATTCCACCTCATCGGGCATTCCATGGGCGGTTACGTGACGATGGCTTTCCGGGAAGCTTTCCCCGAAATGCTCCTGTCGTATGTTCTGTTTCATTCAACCTGTTTTGCCGACACGGACGAAAAGAAAGCCTCGCGAAGCCGCGAGATCGCCCTGGTCAGACAGGGAAAGAGACAACTGCTCGTGAATACCAATATTCCCAAAGAATTTGCCGATGATAACCATGAACGCCTGAAAGATGAAATTGACCGGGCAAAAAGGATCGCCTCCGACTCCCCCGGCGATGGTATCATCGCCCTCCTCAACGGCATGATGGAACGCCCCGACCGCTGCCGGCTGCTCAGCGAAGACAAGGTGCCGCTGCTCATCCTGGGAGGCAAAAAAGACAATTACATTCCTTTTCTTAAGCTTGAAGAAATGGTATCGATGGGTACGAATGTGAAGCTGCTCGGTCTTGAAAACAGCGGCCATATGGGATTCGTGGAAGAACCCGGTGTGGCCGCTGCCGGACTCGAACGGTTTTTCTC
Source organism: uncultured Bacteroidales bacterium (assembly GCA_963763215.1). GTDB lineage: Bacteria > Bacteroidota > Bacteroidia > Bacteroidales > DASQZK01. Next base: position 29,408 of record CAVXNX010000024.1, on the reverse strand, counting down.
TCACTTCCGCTGAAAAACCGGTCCTTCATCCCCTAAGGGCTGAAGAGAAATGACTGTCAGATGACAGGCTCCCTGTACGGGCAGGTTCCCGGTTGACGCATCATCCTTCCCCGGCCCTGGTGCGGACTGTTGAAAACCGCCCGCTGATCTTCCGTCAGGAGTTCTGATACCGCTACCCGGAAATGAGCATGGCTTTTCATCAACGACGTCCGAAGGGCTGATCTCTTCTCAATGTTTTTCTCAATAGCAGCCACATCCGGATTGTCGGCGGTGATCAGGGTGTGATAGCTTGCTCCCAGTTCCCGCATCTGGTTTTGAATTGGACGCGTTTCGTTTAGCAGGGCCACCTTGAGGTCCTTGATTTTTTCTTTCTGGGAATCGGTGAGATCAGGGATCATCTTTTCGGCCGGCATCATGGCGCTGCCTTTGGAACAGGGTCCCTGGCCCATGCCCTTGCCTTTGCCGGTGCCCGGCTGACCAAAGACCATCAGCCCTGAAAAAAGAGCTGTTAACAGAATAAAAACGGATTTTTTCATGTTCATCAGGTTTAATTTTCTCCTTTGATGAACCGGACTCGCAAAGGTTTAATGCAGGCCCGGGAAATTTTCGGAGCCCGATCCCAACGGCTCATTTCTTTTTCAACAGCGCAGACCTTACCCATGCTGGTGTTGGGGGCCCGTCCGCGAAGCTGCAGCGGATGAAAAGAAGAAGATTCACCGGCCGGCAGGGGAAAGTCCCGCGGCTCAGGACTCCGCGCGGAAGATGTCTTCGGCTTTTTGGAGGGTGTTGTCGATCTGCCTGATGATCGGGTAGAATCCGGCGTTATCGATGATATTCCGGCCGATGTAAGCCTTGATCTGTACCGCGATGATCTGGCGCGATATCCGGATGTCGGCAGCGCTGGGTTTCACCCCGTTTTTCCCGGCGTAACTGACAAATTCATTGAAATAGTTCGTTTTGTCGAGATACTTGTTGATCTGGCTGGCTGTGGTGAGTTTTTCGAGCTTTGTCCTGTGCGCATCGGTGTAATCGAAAGCGAACCGGTAGATGAGGCCGAGGTTTCTCACTTTGTTGAAATATGGGGTGATGCCGGTGGTATCGAGCGGTACGAAGACATCGGGCATGATCCCACCGCCGCCATAGACGATTTTTCCGCCGGGGGTGACGTATTTCAGTGAATCGGCAAACTTGATGCTGTCGGCGCTCTCCAGTTCCCCGTTCAGGAAGCGTTCGTGGATATCATCGTAATATTCGTCGTGGTTGGAGGTGTAGGGTTTCTGGATGCACCTTCCCGTCGGGGTGTAATACCGGGCGATGGTGAGCCGGAGGGCCGAACCGTCGCGGAATTCGACCTGTTCCTGGACGAGTCCTTTCCCGAAGGAACGGCGTCCGACAATCTCGCCCCTGTCATTGTCCTGGATCGCACCGGCCAGGATCTCACTGGCTGAAGCGGAATATTCATCCATGAGGATGATCAGCTGATCATCCTTGCTTATCCCCTTTGCGGTGGAGTAGAAATCCTGGCGTGGCCTGGATTTCCCCTGGGTGTAGACGATGAGCTTATTGGCCGGCAGAAACTGGTCGGCAAGGGTGGTGGCGGCATCCATCACCCCTCCGCCGTTACCGCGGAGATCGAGGATCAGCTTTTTCATGCCCTGCTTGTGAAGTGAAGCGATGGCATCCATGAACTCCTGGACCGTAGTCTGGGAAAAAGCGCTGATCTTCAGGTAACCGATATCTTTATCCATCATGTAGGCAACATCGATCGAATGCAGAGGAATGTCATCGCGGGTGATCTCGAAATCGAGAAGATCCTTCTGATTCCTCCGCAGGACAGAGACCCTGACACGTGAGCCTTTCGGTCCGCGAAGCTTGCCGACAACGGAATCGGTGGGCATATGCACGCCGGCAACCAGGGTGTCGTTGACCCGGATGATCCGGTCACCCGGCAGGATGCCCACGATTTCGGAGGGGCCGTTCGGGATCGTGTTGATCACCGCCACGGTGTCGTCGTTCATGTTGAACTGGATGCCGATGCCGCTGAAATTCCCCACCAGGGGCTCATTGAACTTTTTCAAGCTCCCTGGCCGGAATGTACATGGAATGCGGATCGAGCTGGTTAACGATCGAAGGAATGGCCATCTCGGTCATCTTGTCGATGTTCACCGAATCCACGTATTCATTCTGAATGTAGGAGAGGATCGCATTGATCTTGTTGGTTCTCGGCAGAAGCGAGAACGTCATGTCACCGCCTTCCTTCCCCTGATTTTTGTACATAAAGGAATGGGCTGGATTTCCCAGGGCGCTGAGCCGCGTACTGTACCAGCTCCCAATGTAGATTCCGGCAATAAGGATGATCGCAAACAGGAGGGGAAGGAGATATTTTCTGGTTCTCATTATGTTAATGTCCTTAATCGAGTTGTAAATGTAAAAGTTCAATATTGGCCCGCTCCAGGAGCATGAGCCCTTCGTTCCGGGTGTAGAGTTCGGAATACACCACCCTCTTAATCCCCGACTGGATAATGAGTTTCGAACACTCCATGCACGGCGAAGTTGTAATATATAACGTCGCCCCTTCACTGGAATTGTTTGATTTGGCAACTTTTGTGATGGCATTTGCCTCGGCATGAAGAACGTAGGGCTTGGTCCGGTAGAATTCGTCTTCGCAGATGTTTTCAAAGCCGGCAGGTGTTCCGTTGTACCCGTCGGAAATGATCATCCGGTCCTTTACGATCAGGGCTCCCACCTGGCGGCGTTTGCAATACGAATTCTGGGCCCAGATCCTGGCCATCTGAAGATAGCGCTTATCCAGATCGAGCTGCTTGTCTTTCAAATCCATTCTGACAATCAATAGTTCAGGAACGGTCAAAGATACAATTTATTTGGAATTTGTTGATGAGGAGGGAAGGAAGAAGTGACCGGCATTGGCGGTCACTTCTTCTCCTGTACCCGGAGCCGGGGTCGAACCGGCACGGTATTGCTACCACTGGTGTTTGAGACCAGCGCGTCTACCAATTCCGCCATCCGGGCAACTGTTTATAAACAAGTAAAAAAGGAACGTTAGTTTCAAAAAAGTTTCGTTTTATGCTGAATGGAGGGAGCTCCTTCGTCAGTTCCGCCATCCGGGCAAAATGGTGATGGTGAAGAAAAAAAGAACATGACGTTCAAAAACGTATCGGCCTTTTATGATGAATGCCATCCGCACATCGGGTGACTTCTCCGCCGCGGGTCAAAGTGCCTGCGAAGATAATACAAAACTGAAAATTGCGCAAGTCCCTCAGTTATCATGGGCCATATGAATGTCATTTTAGGATGACCCTGCCGTAAGTACCTCGTTACCAGCTATCCCGGCACCACGCTTTCCGGCCCCACGTCGCGGCCGGAATGGCATGTCATGCCGTTTTCGTGGATTTCACAGTATGATATCCAACATACTATGTTTTTAATCATGAACTCGGAACCCTGTGTTTTTTAAATTTGTTAACCTTTACAAATACTTAAAATCGAAATCATGGACAGTACATTTGAACAACGGACAAAAGACGTCTTGCAACGGCTCGGCATAGAAGACTTAAATTCGGGGGTATCAACGGGTACATCCTGGATTCATGGTACGGGAACCATCACCTCATCGGTCTCGCCCATCGACGGCAGGGAGATCGCAAAGATCAGGAATGCCACGGTCGGGGATTATGAAACCGTGATGAGGACCGCCGGCGAGGCGTTCCTGGCCTGGCGGAAAGTTCCGGCACCGGCCCGTGGGGAGGTGGTTCGCCAGATCGGGCTGGCCCTCCGGAAAAACAAGGCCGACCTGGGTTACCTTGTCTCTCTCGAGAATGGGAAAATATACCAGGAGGGGATGGGTGAAGTGCAGGAGATGATCGATATCTGTGATTTTGCCGTCGGGCAGTCACGGCAGCTTTACGGATTCACCATGCAGTCGGAACGCGTCGACCACCGGATGTTCGAGCAATATCATCCCCTGGGGATCGTCGGACTGATCACCTCGTTTAACTTCCCCGTGGCTGTCTGGGCATGGAACACGATGCTCGCCGCCGTGGCCGGCGATGTGGTCGTCTGGAAGCCCAGTTCCAAAACCCCTTTGACTGCCATTGCCACCCAGAAGATCATCCAGGATGTTCTGAACGAGAACAGCGTTCCCGAAGGCGTCTTTAATCTCGTCGTCGCCAAATCGTCGGTTTTGGGCGATAATTTTGTTGAAGATAAACGTATCCCGCTGATCTCCGTCACCGGTTCATCGGCCGTGGGCAAGCGGGTGGGCCGGCTGGCCGGACAGCGGCTGGCCAGGGTCATCCAGGAGCTCGGGGGTAACAATGCGGTCATCGTCTCGAACCATGCCGACCTCGATATGGCCATTCCGGCAATCGTTTTCGGCGCTGTGGGTACCGCCGGTCAGCGGTGTACCAGCACCCGGCGGCTGATCATTCACGAAGATATTTATGACGAGGTGAAAAACCGCCTGTTGCATGCTTACGAACAGGTCAGACATAAAATCGGGAACCCGCTTGATGAAAGCCGCCTGGTCGGTCCGCTGATCGACAGCTCGGCGGTTCAGCTTTTCACCTCAGCCCTTGAAGAGATCAGGAAGGAAGGGGGGAAGATCCTTTATGGCGGCGAAGTGCTCGAGGGCGGGGAGTACGCTTCGGGTCTTTATGTGGTGCCTGCCCTGGCGGAAGCGGAAAACCATTTCCGGATCGTCCAGGAAGAAACGTTCGCCCCGATCCTTTACCTGATCAAATACCGGCATATCGAAGAAGCCATCGCCCTGCAGAATGGCGTTCCCCAGGGATTGTCGTCCGCCATCTTCACCCTCGACCTGCGTGAGGCCGAACTGTTTCTCTCCCAGACAGGTTCGGACTGCGGGATCGCCAATGTGAACATCGGGACTTCGGGAGCTGAGATCGGCGGCGCCTTTGGCGGGGAAAAAGACACCGGCGGAGGGCGCGAATCAGGCTCCGACGCCTGGAAAGCCTATATGCGGCGTCAGACCAACACGGTCAATTACGGCACAAAGCTGCCGCTGGCACAGGGAATAAAATTTGAACTCTGAAGAGCGGGTCATTTCAGACCGCCTTGGTGAAGATCCGCTTACCGGTGAGGATCTTCGCCTCCCTGGCGATGCTCTCCGGGTCGAAGCCGCATTCCCGGTAAAGATCCTGCGGGAGTGCCATGATCGATAAAACGGTCGGGAACGCCCAGCCTTCGGATGCTCACGTGGTATCCGTGATCATTTGCAAATTCGAGCACGGCGCTGCCGAACCCGCCCTCGATCACGCCGTCTTCAACGGTCATGATCGTTTTAAAGGTCCGCAGCACATCGGTGAAGCAACTCTTCATCGAGGGGTTTGATGAAGCGCATGTCGAAATGGGCAATGGTGATATGTTCCTTATTCAGGATCCTGGTCGCCTCGACGACAAGGTTTCCTGCCGTGCCTATGGAAAGTACCGCAAGATCCTGACCGTCGCTGATCTGCCTTCCTTTTCCCACCGGGATTTCCTCGAAGGGTTGTTTCCAGTCGGGTTCAGATCCGCGCCCCCGGGGATAACGGATGGAAAACGGCCCGTGGGCTCTGAGCTGTGCCGTGTACATCAGGTTGCGGAGTTCAATCTCATTCATCGGTGCCGAAACGATCATGTTGGGAACAGAACGCATGAAGGCAAGATCGAAAACGCCGTGGTGGGTCGCCCCGTCATCACCAACGAGTCCGCCGCGGTCGAGGCAGAAGACGACATTGAGGTTCTGCAGGGCCACATCGTGGATCACCTGGTCGTAGGCGCGCTGGGCAAAGGTTGAATAGATGCTGCAATAGGGGATCATCCCCTGGATGGCCAGTCCGGCGGAGAAGGTGACGGCATGCTGTTCGGCGATGCCGACGTCGAAGGTCCGCGATGGAAGCTGATCCATCATGATCTTCACCCCGCTGCCGGTGGGCATCGCCGGGGTTATGGCCACGATTTTTTCATTTTGGCGCGCCAGATCGAGAAGGGTTTCCCCGAAAACATCCTGGAACCTCGGGGCCAGGGGTTTGTCGCTGGTGACTTTGAGGAACTCGCCGGTTTTTTTATCAAAGACGCCGGGAGAATGAAATGCCGTCTGGTTGAGTTCAGCCTGCCTGAAACCTTTGCCCTTGGTGGTGATGACATGAAGGATTTTCGGACCCTTGATCTGCTTCAGGTCGTTGAGGACCTTCGTCAGGTGGATCACATCGTGCCCGTCAACAGGACCGAAGTACCTGAAATTCAGCGATTCAAAAAGATTGCTCTGCTTCAGAAGCAGGGATTTGACGGCATTTTCGACTTTCTGGGCATAACGGCGTGCTTCCGGCATCACCTTGCTCATCCGGCCCAGGAAATTCCAGACATCTTCCTTGACACGGTTATAGGTTTGTGAAGTGGTGATATCGAGGAGATATTCCTTCATGGCTCCCACATTGGGATCAATGGCCATATTGTTGTCGTTGAGCACCACCAGGAGATTCGTATTTTCAATCCCCGCATTGTTGAGTCCTTCGTAAGCCAATCCGCCGGTCAGGGAGCCGTCGCCAATGATGGCCACGACCTGCCGGTCGGTTTCCCCCTTAAGTTTCGAAGCGACGGCAATGCCCAGGGCTGCCGAAATGGAGGTGGAGGAATGGCCGACGCCAAAGGCATCGTACACGCTTTCGGAGGGTTTCGGGAAACCGCTGATCCCTTTGTATTTCCTGTTGGTGCGGAAGATGTCTTTCCGGCCGGTCAGGATCTTGTGCCCGTAAGCCTGGTGGCCCACGTCCCAGATCAGCTGATCATAAGGGGTGTTGAAAACGTAGTGGAGGGCAATGGTGAGCTCGACCACGCCGAGGCTGGCCCCGAAATGTCCCGGGTTCGAGGAAACCACGTCGATGATGAACTGCCTTAATTCATCGCTCAGAACGATAAGATCCTCGGCGGAAAGCTTTTTAAGATCGGCCGGTGTGTCGATCTGCGACAAAAAAGTATACTGATTTTCCTGGTCCATCGAAATTTCTCCCCTGATAATCAGGGCAAAGATATGAAAAATTGATGAATCACTCCGAAGCCTTAAAGAAAAGTACCGGGGAAAGCAGACGGGGAATGAATTTATAACCGGTATAAAAAAGGACAGTGTTGATATCTATTGGGTCATTGGTGATATTTTTCCCGGCCGGCATCGCATTATTTTCCTATTTTTCCGTTGTTATATCAGAACCGGCCGGATTCGATTTCCGGCAAACCAAAAGAAAACGCGAAAAGAAAAAAATCAAGGGATGAAAAGATATTTGATGTTTTTTGTTCTGGCCGCGGCCTTCACGGCGTGTGTGCCGACACGGCAGTTCAAGGAAGTGAATGACAAGAGCAACTCGCTGGAAGATGAACGGGACCGGCTGATGGCCGACAATGAGAAGCTGACGGTGGAAAACACCGAGATGAAATCCAAGATGGATCAGGTCCGGAAGGAGAGGGAGGATTTCATCACCGACAGCATCGCCCGGCACACTGAAATCGAGAAATTGCATGCCGATGTGGATCGGCTCACCCGGAAACTGAGCGACCTTGAAGCCACCCATGAAGCCCTTTTGCAGGGCAATGCCAGGGAAACCCGCCGGCTGCTCAACCAGCTCCAGAGCACCCAGGAAGATCTTCAGAAAAAGGAGGACCGGCTGAGAGAGCTTGAAGCCAGTGTGAATGAAAAGCGGCAGGATCTCAACAAGATGAGTGCCGAGCTGGAAGCCCGGAATGCCCGGCTGGCTGAACTGCAAAATATCCTGAACAGGAAAGATTCGGCCGTCAACGCCCTGCGGAAAAGCGTGTCTGATGCACTGATGGGCTATGAAGGGCAGGGGCTTTCCGTCCACCTGAAAAACGGGAAAGTGTATGTTTCACTCGAAGAGAAGCTCCTTTTCAAATCGGGAAGCTATGATGTCGATTCGCGCGGAAAGCAGGCGCTGCAGAAGCTCGCCGGGGTGCTCGAGAAGAATCCGAACGTCAATATCATGATCGAAGGGCATACCGACGATGTCCCTTACCGCAGCGGACCGGTGATCAAGGATAACTGGGACCTGAGCGTCATGCGCGCCACCTCGGTGGTCAAGATCCTTCTGGGCGACAGCAGGATCGATCCCTCGCGCCTCACCGCCGCGGGCCGCAGTGAATATCTGCCCGTCGATCCGGCCAACACCCCCGAAGCCCGGGCCAAAAACCGCCGGACGGAGATCATCCTTACCCCGAAACTCGATGAACTCTTTAAAATCCTGGAATCGAATTGAGGGGTGGGGTGGTTTGAGGATAGTTTGAGAATCGTTTGAGAATAGTTTGAGGATGGTTTGAGGATGGTTTGAAGAAAAAGAAGGGTTCGAAGAATTTTTTTAAAAGACGTTCTCATGTCCTTCATAACCCATAACCTCATAACCTCATAACTATTTGAAGACAAAGTACTGATGACTATCCACGAGCTATCGTCCTCCCGTTCCCACGTACCCAAGTACCCACGTACCCACGTACCCACGTACCCACGTACCCACGTAACTCAGATGGTCATAATATCTTTTTCCTTCAGCTCAACTTCCTTATCGGCCTTTACCGTGTATTCGTCGGTTAACCGCTGAACTTCGGCTTCGGTTTTTTTGGCCACATCTTCGGGGAGGCCGTCCTTCTGCAATGTTTTGATCTCCTCGTTGGCATCGCGGCGGGCAGTACGGATGCTCACCTTGGCATTTTCACCTTCGTGTTTGACCTGTTTGACCAGGCTGATCCTTCGTTCCTCGGTGAGAGGCGGCACATTGATGCGGATCAGCTCCCCGTTGTTTGCCGGAGTCAGGCCGATATTGGCGGCCATGATGGCTTTTTCAATGGTGTCGATCATCGACTTTTCCCAGGGTTGGATGGCGATGGTCCTGGCGTCGGGGGTGCTGATGTTGGAAACCTGGCTGAGTGGCGTCAGGCTGCCGTAATAGTCGACTTTAATACCGTCAAGAATATGCGGATTGGCCTTTCCGGCGCGGATCCGGCTCAGTTCCGTTTCAAGGTGTCCGATGGCATGGTCCATCTTTTCCCTGGTGATATCTAAAAGCATTTGAACTTCGTCGTCCATGGCGGTGAAGATTAGGTTAAACGTGATATGAGCGGATCAAAAATATTTAAATTTTAACTAACGTGCCAATTTTTTCACCTGAAATAAACTTCATCAGGTTTCCTTTTTTGTTCATATTGAAGACCACGACAGGCAGCCGGTTATCGCGGCACATCGCAAAAGCCGTCATATCCATCACATTCAGTTTCTTCTGCAGGGCCTCGTCGAAGGTCAGTTCGGTGTACATTTTGGCCGAAGGATTTTTTTCCGGGTCGGCGTCATAGACACCGTCGACGCGTGTTCCTTTGAGCATGACGTCGGCTTCCATCTCCACTGCCCTGAGGGCGGAGGCTGTATCGGTGGTGAAGAACGGGTTCCCGGTTCCGGCGGTGAAAATCACCACCTCACCTTCGTCGAGGGCGCGCATCACCTTGTCTTTATTGTAAAAATCGGCCACCGGTTCCATCCGGATGGCCGAGAAGACCCGCGCCCGGGTACCGGCTTTCTGAATGGCCGTCTGAAGGGCCAGACCGTTGATCACAGTGGCCAGCATGCCCATGTAATCTCCTTTGACGCGGTCGAATCCTTCATTGACCCCGGCCACGCCGCGAAAGATATTCCCGCCCCCGATCACGATTCCCAGACGGACACCTGTCCCGGCAACTTCATGGATCTCGCCGGCATAATCGCTGAGCCTTCCGGCATCGATGCCGTGTGATTTGCTCCCCATCAGGGCCTCGCCGGAGAGTTTTAAAAGAATGCGCTTGTATTTCATGCCTTCGGTGATTTGTTGCCGAAATTAGTAAAAATTTTGCACCCACCCTGCGGAAAAGACATTGTTTGGCAGCAGAGACTCAACGGATGGGGCTCAAAAAAAAACCGCTCTCATGTTGGGAGCGGCTTTCAGACACCTTACGGTATTATTCCATTATTGGGCCAGGGTATACCTGACAAATCCTGTCACCTTGAGTTCGGGATCGGATTCCTTGAGGTACTGACCCACCGATTTTTTGCTGTCTTTGGTAAAATCCTGGTTCAACAGGGTGGATTCTTTGAAGAATTTATTCAGTTTTCCTTCAGCGATCTTATCCAGCATATCGTCGGGCCTGCCTTCGTTCCGGGCCTGTTCACGGCCGATTTCCTTTTCCTTCTCGATCACGTCGGCAGGAACATCTCCCTTATCAACGGCAACAGGGGCCATGGCGGCAACCTGCATGGCAATGTCTTTGCCAACCTGCGATTCCGGCTTCTTTGTTGAATCCGACGAGGGTGGCGAGGCGGTTCCCGGGATGGATATAAGCCACCACTGAACCGGCTTCAATCTTTTCGTAAAAGCTCAGTTCAATTTTTTCACCGATGATCCCGACCTGTTCAATGACTTTTTCTTCGATGGTTTTGTCATCCATCTTCAGACCTTTCAGGGTTTCCAGGTCGGCAGGAAGGTTTTCAGAGCGCAATATCGAGAATCCGGGACGTGAAATCGATGAAATCCTGGTTTTTGGCAACGAAATCGGTCTCGCAGTTGAGAACGACGAGCGCACCTTTGTCTCCGTTCACGCGTGCCAGGACGACACCTTCAGTGGCTTCACGGTCGGCACGTTTGTTGGCGATGGCCTGGCCTTTTTTGCGAATGATATCGATGGCCTTATCGAAATTTCCGTCGGCTTCCTGAAGGGCTTTTTTACAGTCCATCATGCCGGCGCCGGTGACTTTTCTCAATTTACTTACATCTGCAGCTTTAATATCAGCCATAGTGTTATATTATTTTAAAATGAATATTTGACATGAATCATACCGGGTGGGAAATGCGTTCCGGAATCCGGAAAATCATTCTCCCCTCCGTTTAACCGCCGGTTTTTTGGCCGGGGCTTTCTTGGCTTTTCCTTTGGAAGCGAAATCGACACCTTCGTCTTCGTCATCGATGGAGATGGACCGTTTTCTTTCGATAACTTCGTCCTCATCTTCCGATCCTTCTTCTTCGTCACCGGCTTCGGCTTTCAAACGGGCAGCCTTTTCTTCCCTGGCTTTTTTGTCTTTGGCGTTGGTTTCTTTTTCCTTTTCCATCTTCCGTTCCGAAAGTCCTTCCTCAATGGCGGAAGCCACGTGTTCGATGATCAGGGCAATGGATTTGGAAGCGTCGTCATTGGCCGGGATGGGGAAGTCGATCTCATTGGGATTGGAATTCGTATCGACCATGGCGAACACGGGTATGTTCAGCCTGCTTGGCTTCCCTGTACGGCGATATACTCCTTGGAAACATCCACGATGAACATGGCGGCGGGCAGCCGGGTGAGGTCGGCGATACTCCCGAGCATCTTCTCGAGTTTGGCACGCTGACGCTGAACCTGCAGTTTCTCCCGTTTCGACAGGGTGTCGAAGGTTCCGTCGGTGGCCATCTTGTCGATGGAGCTCATCTTCTTCACGGCCTTACGGATGGTCGGGAAGTTGGTGAGCATCCCGCCGGGCCATCTTTCTGTGACGTAGGGCATGTTGATGGCTTTGATCCTTTCGGATACAATATCCTTGGCCTGTTTCTTGGTGGCCACGAACAGGATCTTGCGACCCGATTTGGCAATCTGTTTCATGGCGTTCGACGCTTCGTCGAGCTTGGCCATGGTTTTATGAAGATCGATAATGTGGATCCCGTTCTTCTCCATGAAGATGTAAGGGGCCATTGCGGGATTCCATTTTCTTTTCAGGTGACCGAAATGGACACCTGCATCCAGTAATTTTCAAATGTGAGATTGTTGGGCATAATAATGATTTATTTGTTTACATTCTTTAATAGCAATTGAGAGGTAGTTCCGTTCTCGGTATGGATAAAGCCGGAAGTCCTCTCAATTTAGATCCTAAACATGTATTGCGGAGACTAACGCTTGCTGAACTGGAATTTCTTCCTGGCTTTCGGCTGACCGGGTTTCTTACGTTCAACCTCACGGGGATCGCGGGTGATGAACCCTTCAGCTTTCAGGGCTGATTTGTCTTCGGGATTGATCTTGACCAGTGCCCTGGAAACGGCCAGGCGCATGGCTTCGGCTTGTCCTTTGATTCCACCGCCGCTGAGAATGACCTTCAGATCATATTTATCCCTCACTTTAAGCAGGTTAAGGGGCTGCTCGACAATGTAATGCAGATGTTCGCCAGGGAAATATTCCTTGTAATCCCGGTCATTGACAACGATCTGACCTTTGCCATCACTCAGGTAAACCCTCGCGATAGCGGCCTTCCTCCTGCCAACCGTATTGATAACTTCCATGATTATTCCTTAATGTCGTTTAAATTTATTGTTTTGGGTTTCTGAGCTTCGTGCTTGTGTTCTTCACCGGCATAGACGTAAAGATTCCCGAAGATTGCACTTCCGAGACGGTTTCCGGGAAGCATGCCTTTGACGGCCTTTTCAACCACCGCTTCAGGTTTTTTCACCAGTAACTCGGCAGGGGTGGTCACCCTCTGTCCTCCCGGGTAACCGGTATGCCTGATGTACTGCTTGTCCGTCATCTTATGACCGGTCAATCTCACCTTTTCGGCATTGATGACAATGACATTGTCGCCGCAGTCAACGTGAGGAGTGAAGTTCGTTTTATGTTTACCTCTTAATAAATAAGCAACTTTTGAAGCGAGTCTGCCCAGAACTTCATTTCTGGCGTCAACGATCAGCCATTCCTTGTTCACAGTGGCATTGTTTGCCGATACGGTCTTGTAGCTTAATGTGTCCACGTTATTCTGTTTTTAATCCCTGTGTTTCGGTTAATTCTCTGTAAAAATGTGGATTGCAAAATTACAATTATTTTTTTGAAACTAACAATTTATCAACTTTATTTTTCCGCAATGTTTCTATCTGACAAAAACGAGGACTTGCTCTGCAAACGTGCCGATAGGATCTAACTGCAGAGAAGACCGGCTGCGAAGCGGGCTACGCATTAACATGGCTTATAGGAAGCATGTAGGCAAGCCAACGGCAGACTGGGGGGACAGGACGATGGGGAAGGCTCAGGTTTATTGAGATCAATGTAAAAATCCCGGATCGTTTGCAGGGGAATTCTTCCGGTATCCTATTATTTCTTCAGGTATACGAATCCTTTAAAATCATTCACTATTCCTGGCATACGGAGGACATACCAGTATGTATCTGATTTTAATAACCCCCCGTCAGGTCCGGTTCCGTTCCAATCATTTTGATAATCATCAGACTGGTAAACCGTCTTACCCAGCCTGTCAAAAATGATTAGCGTAGAATGATCATATATTCCCCTAATCACAAAAACATCATTGATCCCATCGCCGTTGGGAGAAAAGGCATTGGGGATATTCAGTTCGTTCAGGCCCGGTTCAACGGGGTCTTTAGTCACGGGTTTTGTAAGCGTTGAAGAAATGTTGTTCATAATGTTAACTTCATTGATATCTCCCTGTATAACTGCAGAATTAACATAATTACCCGAAGGATTAACACTCGCCCTAACCGTAAGTTCCTGAGATTCACCATTTTTCAAAACACCTATCATCCAGATCCCCTGTGATTCATTATAGGTCCCCAGAGTATATACCGACGATATATAGGAATAGCCATCGGGAAGGAGATCACTAACATATACACCGGTTGCATCAAGAGGTCCATTATTAAAAGCTTTGACAGTGAATACGACCTCCTGATTTATTTCAGGAGTTGATTCATCCACCCATTTATTAATGCTGAGATCCGTATTTATGCCGGTGTTTGAGCAGTTCTTGATTAAAACTGGGATACTGACAACCGGGGAAGGACAACCGTTCAGAGAAACCATTAAATTGTAAAATCCAGCGTTCGTTTGATCAGCTTTGACAATTTCCGGATTTCTTATTTGTGATGAAAACCCATTTGGACCAGACCAGAGATAACTTGCTCCAGCTGTACTCTGAGCATTAAGGAATAATGAACTTCCTTCACAAACCGGCGAATTGGACATTGGTACTGCAATAGGAGTAGAATTAACAATAATGTCATATCGAACAGAATCTTTTTATTCAGTCCCAGATATATTACTCCCAATAACAACAAGACTTCCGCTTGTAGCATCATTACTGAAATCAAGTGAAATGCTTTTCGAATCTCCATGAACCATTACACCTTTCCCGGAGTATGACCAATGAAAAACAGACATTTGATCCATTCCTGAGAGAGTATAAATTACTCCCTTCTGATCTCTGACACACGTGTCCAAGGCCGAAAATATTTAGCTATACTGTTATTCATATAAATAAAGAATTTCTTCAGTCAGAAAGAATACGGTTATAAAGCATAACCTCGTCAATCTTACCTTGAAAGTATCGATCAGATAACCAATTATTTCTATCCCAGCCCATTAAGAAGGGGTCATTATTAATTCTCATGCCATAAGTATAGATTCAACTTCAGAATTCAATTGACCATCGAGATACAATTTAAAATGAATTTTCCATCATATGAGGCAACCATAAAATGCCATTTATTATCGACAACCGTATTTTTTGATAAAACTATCGCACCTTGATCTGTTGTATGGTCCTAGCCATATATCCGCCCTTGCAAAATTGTTTTGGATCAATTCCCATAAGATAACCATCTCTAGGATCTTGAACTTCCGATTTACAGAGAATATTTGCATGAGGTTTGGCAGATCTCGTTTGAAACCATGCGCTCATAGTGATTTCACCGCTTATTTGCAAAATAGATGAGTTAGGGACCATAATATAATCATTGATACCATCAAAATAGTAAGCTCTATTGGGCTGATTAAATCTATCGGTCGTGAGAGTGGCACCGTAAACAGTTCCATGGTTACCGTTTCCACTTTCGTCATTGGCATTTCCATTAAAAGGATAAAAAGCAATCAGTTTTAACGAGTGATATTTGCCCATTCACAGTGTTTTGATATACCCAAAGATCCATAAAGAAACTCAGTATAACCAAAAGTTTTTCTCATTAATTCACCAAACTAATTTTTAAAAATTATTATCCGAACTCCTTATAGCTTGTCGTAATCCTTCTACTTTTATTAATCCAAGATTGATTCCCAGCGAGATTTCATGTGAACCATAATTAAATCTCGCAATTTTCCCTAATGTGTAGTAATAACCATATCCGATATATGCCATTTTATAAAATCGTAATCCCAATTGAACATTTAAATTTCCCGAACTGCTGAAAGTGGTTGCGATCCAGTTTAATTTTTTAATATATAGTTTGGCATGTGTGTCAATTATTAAAGGATATTGACTAAATTTTTTAAGCTCGACTGAGGGTTCGAAAATCATATTGTCCCCATTAATATTGAATTTATAACCCCCAATCATAAAGTAATCCGGAGATTCTTTCGGTAGATCGTTAATGTCTGATATGCCAGGGAATAGCTTTAATAATGAAGTCCCGATGAAATATTTTGAGTTGCTATAATATAAGCCAAATCCGCAATTGAATTTAAATATACGGTTATCACCTGATAGAAGATAGGGATCAAATATTTGATCCGGTTTCAAAATAGAAGTATTTACTGAATATTGAAGCATCAATACAGATAACCCAAATGATAGTCTGGACTCCTTAGTAACCGGTACAGAATAAGAATAGGACATAAGACCTCCGGATGTAGCAAGAGGTCCGTTCTTATCTTTAAAAATGGAAGCACCCAGGCCAATGCGATCCTTCAATTGAAGCGGACCCTGATTGACAAATCCCTTAGGATCGTAAAAGTCATAATTCCCCAGCCGGGTATTTCCGGAAAGAAACAACGTCGCCGGTGACTCCGGGAAACCTACCCATTGTTTTCTTGCAGAAAGATGCAATACCGGGTAGTATTCACTGCCCGTGCATGCGGGATTGCTGATAAACGGATCCAGGTAATCATTAAGGAAAATGGAATTTTCCTGGGATAAGGCGATATAACTGTTCGATCCAAAAAAAAGTATAATAAAAATTCTGCTGAGATAGCGTGACATTTTGAATCTATTTTTGTAATACCTTAAAGACGACTCTCCGGTTTACAGCACGACCTTCCGGTGTATCATTGGACATTAAAGGAAAAGAATAACTATAACCTTCAACTTCAATTCTTCCCGGATCAATTCCCTTGCTTATCAGGTAGGAGGCAACAGCTTCGACCCTGCGTAATGATAAGGCAAGATTGAAATCATAATCCCCGATATTATCCGTATGCCCTTCAAGTTTAACCCGTACACCGGAATTTTCATTCATCAAATCGTATAATTTATCAATTTCATGAAATGATTGGGGTAAAAGATCACTTTTATTAAATTCAAATTGAACATTCCTCAAAATAATTGCTGAGTCAACCTCGATTTTTTGAATGTCAAATGCAGGTTCTGCAGGCTGCAGAGTGCTGTCTGCCTCTGTAGAATCAGGTGTATTTGAGACGGTTATCTTTCGGATGCAAACATCATCAATATAGTAATACGAAGATCTTTCTTTTTTTGTTAGCCCCCATTTTTTCCTTTTCCCTTTGATTTTTTCAGGATATATGTCTTTCACCTGGGTTTGCCTGTCAGGCATGAAATTACCGAGGATAATAAAGTGTTCAAACCCACTTGCCTTATATAAGGATGATAAAACGATCCAATTCTTTGTATCATCAAGAAAATCAGTGTGAAATTCGATTTGAGGTATTATTCTCAGATATCTGAATTCCCTACTGTAGAGTTTGGAGACATCCGAAAAATATATCCCGAAATTTTTCACAGCTATATTTGATTCGCCGTCAAGACATATGGCCAGTTCGATCTGATATATGCTGTCAGCCTCCAGGGTATTTTTCAATGGTGTCTCAATGAATTCCCTCACATTTTGAATATTTCTGCCTGGGTGAATACGGTAACAAAAAATGCCCACAAATCCATCTCCTGTTCTTGGACTTGTCCCTCCGATATATTCATCAAAAATCGAATTAACAGGCTTCGTTTTACCCAGGTTAAAATAATCGGGCGTATCCGAGGTTTGAATTTTGTGCCAGCCATTTACGAAAACCGTATCAAAATTAACGGGTTCTTCAAAGGATGAATTAGGTACTAAATTCTGTGCTGATGAAATGTTAATATCCAGATAAAGAAATACATAAATAAATAGAACCCGGTAGATGAGGCTTGAATTTGTTTTCGAAACGATCAGGTTCATTTGCTTTTTCAATGAATCGTTGTGTTGAACGAATATACCTTTTTTCTTCATCTGCCGCAATTTACCATGTAGAATGGTCAACAGCGTATTACGAATTTAATCAAATGCAATGAAAATGAAAATTTCCTGAAGGAAATACAGTTGAAGACGTTACAATTTAGAATTATTCATATTTAAATAGCCGGATATAACCGGGATGAAATAGGACCTTCCGGTATTCACTAAATATCCTCAAAAGGTCTTGATTCCTGCAATGGTCAGAATTGATGCCCGATCGCGATATTCAGCACCATGTTCACATTTATGCCATTTTCCATTTTTTACCGGACTCTCATGATTTTTTTTCACCTTTTCAAGGTTATCTCAGGGCAAAAAAGCAAATTTGCTCCTGCATCAAAACAACACCCGGGATGAAGAACGTCTTCACCTTTGCGAACCTTCGCTTCTTCAGCCTCATCCTTTTGGCCGTGAGCCTGCCGTTGTCGGTCTTCACCACCAGCCTGGCTGAGATCCTCCTTATGGCCGGCTGGCTGGCGGAAGGGGGGTATGCCGTCAAATTCAGGTTGTTCCGGGAAAGACCTGCCCTGTGGTTCATCACCTCACTTTATCTTCTTCACCTCCTCGGCCTTCTTTACACCACCGACTTTTCCTATGCGCTCCACGACCTGAGGATCAAACTTCCTGTCCTTATCCTTCCGCTGGTTTTGGGCACAACACCCGGCCCAGGGAAAAAGCCCCTGAGAACCATCCTGTTATTTTTCACCGCGGCTACCATGGTGTCGGGCCTGATTTCATTCCTCGTGTTTCAGCATGTGATTCCCATAGAATATTACGACATCCGCGACATTTCCATTTTCGTCTCCCACATCCGGCTCGCCCTGATGGTTTGCCTGGCGGTGTTCATCCTCTTTTATTACCTCTTCACTCCCGATGCCGGGATGAGACTCACCGGACGAATGCGCATCCTCGCCTTTTCGTCAGCGGCCTGGCTGATCTTCTTTCTTTATGTGCTGAAGTCGTTTACCGGCCTCATTGTCTTCCTGGTGGTTTCCCTGATCCTGGCCTGGTACAGGGCCGGGAGGATCGCCAGAAAAGAGACCCGGATCATCACCAGGATCCTTCTCCTGGCCGTACCGCTGCTGATTGCGTCCTGGGTCACCTCGTGTGTTAGCCGATACTATACACATGACCGGGTCGATTTCAGCCGCCTCGAAGAACGCACCGCCAACGGAAATCCTTATTTTCACGATACACTGAGCCAGGCCACGGAAAACGGACACTACGTCTGGCTCTACGTCTCCACTAAAGAACTCAAATCGTGCTGGAACCGCCGCAGTGATTATCCCTTCGAGGGAAAAGACAAGAGGGGACAGGAACTGCGCTATACCCTGATCCGGTACCTTACGTCCAAAGGGCTGAGGAAAGACTGCGAGGGGGTGAATGCCCTTACGGCTGAGGATGTCAAAGCCGTCGAAAACGGGAAGGCCAACTGCATTTTCCTCCGGCGATACAGCCTCTATCCCCGCGTTTACCAGATCATCTGGGAATTCGACCGGTATTCGATGGGAGGAAGTCCGAGCGGTCATTCCATCACCCAGCGCGTTGCCTACCTCGGAGCCGCCTGGGGGATCATCCGCCATCATTTTCTCATTGGCGTTGGAACCGGCGACGTTCAGAAAGCCTTCAACACCTACTACGAAGAGCACCACTCCCGGCTTCGCCTGCAAAACCGCCGGAGAGCGCATAACCAGTTCGTTACCTTTTTCGTGACCTTCGGCCTGGTGGGTTTTGTAGCGGCCATGTGGGCCATCTTTGCGCCGGTCTTCTACGAAAGGAAATGGAGCGACTACCTGTTCATGGTTTTCTTCCTTACCGGACTGCTTTCCATGCTCAATGAAGATACACTCGAAACCCAGACCGGCGTCTCGTTTTTCATGTTCTTCTATGCCCTCCTGCTGTTCCGGCCGAAAAAAGAAAAGCCGCCCGCCGGCCTTTCTGCGCCGGGACCGAAAATTCGTGCGGGAAATATTTCATCCTGAAGCGGCTAAATGTTATTTTTAGGGTCTTTTTTGAAAAGTGCCGGGCATACGTTGCCGCGAACCCGGGAGCCTGACTCAGGCACATGAACCGGCATCGAAATTTTCAACAGCATGGATGATGAATGAACATTTTTTACAACGGGCCATAGACATTGCCATTGAGAATGTACACGACGGAGGCGGACCTTTCGGGGCCGTCATTGTCAGGAATGGTGAAATCATCGCTGCCTCGGGCAACAGGGTAACGCACGACAACGATCCCACGGCTCACGCCGAAGTTCTGGCGATCAGGAAAGCCGCCCATGAACTGGGCTCCTGGGACCTGTCGGGATGCGTTCTCTATACATCCTGTGAGCCATGCCCGATGTGTTTCGGGGCCATCTACTGGGCTCACATCGACGAGGTCTATTATGCCTGCACGCATGAGGATGCCCGTGATGCGGGCTTCGATGACTCCCATATCTATCATGAACTGCGGCGCGAGCCTTCGCACCGCGCCATCGCAATGAAGCAAACCATGCGCGATGAAGGGCTCAGGGCTTTTGACAGCTGGAAGAACAATCCCGAGAGGAAAGAATATTGATGAAAAACCGCAGGCTGGACAGGGACTTTTTTATTCGCGACGTGCTGGAAGTCGCCCCCGACCTCCTGGGCCGGCAGCTCGTGACGGTGACCGGCAACGAGGTCCGGTCATGGACAATAACGGAAACCGAAGCGTACCGCGGTGAGGAAGATCTCGCCAGCCATGCCAGCAAGGGGAGAACGCAGCGCACCGAGGTGATGTACCATGAGGGCGGGCTCCTCTATATGTATTTTATATATGGTATGTACTGGATGCTGAACATCGTAGCCGGACCCGAGAACGTTCCGCAGGCCGTGCTGATCAGGGGCGTGGAAGGTTTTCCCGGCCCGGGACGCCTGACAAAAAACCTCGGCCTCGACGGAAGCTACTACGGCGAATCCCTCCTCACCTCCACACGTATCTGGATCGAGTCAGGTATCCCCCCGGGACGTATCCTCGCCACACCCCGCATCGGAATCGACTATGCCCTCGACTGGAAAGACAAGCCCTGGCGGTTTGTCATGGGATGAACGTCCTTTCTCTTCAGTATGCATGCATTATTTTGCCCTCCTGAGCCGGGCGATGAAGAAATCTTCGTTCAGGATCATATGTAATCCATAGGTATACTGCAGTTTTGAGATGGCCGTATCGTAATACCCTTCGAAACGCAGGATGAGGGAGGATGTCTCCGAAATCTTTTTCCCGATCCCGGCTTTGAAAGTGATGAGGCTTCGGTTCTCCGGGGGAAGGGGATAGCCAGCGCGGGGAAGCGGGCTGAAAAACAGCGGCTCGCCCCGGATGGTCGTAAATTTTCTTCCCCGGAAATATCCCGCCGTGAGGCTGAACGGCCGGTAGTGCACTCCCACCTGCGGGTACCAGGCGAAACCTTTTGCCATGCCTTCGTCATTTCCATCATAAAAAATCATGGGGTTGAACCAGGCTTCACCCCTGTTTTCCGCCCCGAAGAAATGCCCCACATACAGGCCGGTACCGAAATTCAGCGTGCTGATCACATGATTGTCCGACACGTTGATCTGTCCACCCTGGTGGTGGATGACAAAATGAACCGGAATCCGGACCACATCCTGCGCGGATGAGACGACGGTGAAAAATTCGGAACTACCCACGGTGAACTGCTCCTGGAGGGAATCGCCGGGAAGGATGAAGTGCTCCCAGTTGAGCCAGGTCAGGGAGCGGATCCGGGTGGAGCGGTAATCCAGGCGGATCCCGTTATTGACCAGGCCGGTGAACTGGTTTTCAAACTGGTAAAGCGGTTCGGGGAGGAGGAAGGCTTCACCGCCATTGAAACTGCCCATGGTGACGGTAAATTTCCCGGTGACACGGTAATCAATCCGGAAAAGCGGGAGGATCTGTGCAAATTCTTCTCTCCCGTTATATTTCATCAGGTGAATGCCTGCCCCGAAGCTCATCCGGTCCGTCACGCTGTAGTTCAGCTCCGGCTGGAAATAAGCCCCGGTGAGCGTATAACCCTCTGCATCGGTATGAAAAAATTCATTGTTGTTGAAAAACGTGGAGCCTTTTACCGAAAGGGAAAGGATATCGGGCTCCCGGCTGATCCTCACTTCCTGGTTATAAGCGTTCCTGAAAATCTGCGCGCGGAGGCCCGGGGTCACGACGGCCATGAGCAGGATCAGCAATAACGGGCGCAGCAGCATGAAGCGGGCGCCGGAGGTCGGGAGAAGGCGGGACGAACAGGATAAGGTTTTGAAACGGAATACTCTGGGCATGATCTTTCATTTTCGGCAACGAAGGTGCGATTTCATTGAAAAGCAGTAAATTTATGATATTTAGAGATTTTAATGGACCTTATAGACTAAAATATTTGATTGTAAGTTATAACTTTGTCCCGTTTCCGGAATCCGGAAAGGGATAGGACCGTGCCATCCGCTGTGCCTTTGGAGGCACAATGGGATGACAACCCGGACGGACGGACACCCAAATACATTATGGTATTACGTAAGATTTACCTGGCATGCCTGCTCTGATCAATATACCCGCCATCGCGGAGACCAAACCAAAACTAATTACAGACAGATGAAATCTTTCCGTTCTTTCAATCTCATTACAGGTTGGATCGTTTTTGCCATTGCTGCTTTTGTGTACCTGATGACCATTGAACCGACTGCCAGTTTCTGGGATTGCGGTGAGTTTATTACGTCTTCATATAAACTCGAAGTCGGCCATCCGCCAGGAGCACCTTTTTTCATGATCCTGGGTAAATTTTTCATGCTTTTCACCAGTAACCCGGCCAAGGTGTCGGTTGCCATGAACAGCATGTCGGCCCTGGCATCGGCCTTTGCCATCCTCTTTCTTTTCTGGACCATCACCCATCTTGCCCGGAAGATCATCCTCGTCAACGACGAAGATTACACCCTTTCGAAGGTTCTTGCCGTGATGGGCGCAGGAGCCGTGGGAGCGCTGGCGTACACCTTTTCCGACACCTTCTGGTTTTCGGCTGTCGAGGCCGAGGTATATGGCACATCCTCGCTGTTTACGGCGTTCGTGTTCTGGGCCATTCTCAAATGGGAGAATGTCGCCGACGAACCCCGGGCGAACAAGTGGATCATCCTGATCGCCTACCTCATGGGCTTGTCGCTGGGAGTGCACCTGCTGAACCTCCTGGCCATTCCGGCGATCGTTTTTGTCTACTATTTCAGAAAATACAAGCCCACGACCTGGGGAATCATCGTCTCCCTGCTGGTCGCGGTGGGTCTGCTGGGGGTCATGATGTACATCATCATTCCCGGTTTCGTTGCCATGGGTGCCGGGCTGGAGCTCCTCTTTGTCAATGGTTTCGGACTTCCTTACCAGTCGGGACTCATCACCTATGTCTTCCTGCTGTTCATCATCCTGGGCTTCCTGGTGTACTACACCCATAAGCGAAAGCTCGTCCTGTGGAATACCATTGTGCTGGTGATCACTGTCCTGGCTCTGGGCTATTCATCCTATGGCGTGATCCTCATCCGGTCGAATGCCAATACACCGCTCGATGAGAGCAATCCCGACACGGCCTTCAACCTTCTGAGCTACCTGAACCGTGACCAGTATGGGCGCACCCCGCTGTTTTACGGGAACTATTTCAATGCCCCGGCGGTGGAACAGATTGAAAGCAGCCCAAAGTATTACCGTGAGAAAGGGAAATATGTCAAGGTAACCACGCCCGATTACAAGTATGCGCCCGAATTCCAGGGGTTCTTCCCCCGGATGTGGAGCGAACAGGATCAGCATATCGATCAGTACATCTACTGGACGGGGATGAAGGAATCGGACCTCTACGAACCCGTGCGCGACCAGAATGGGAACCCGGTGCGCGATCAGAGCGGCAGGTTCCGCTACGACAGGTCCAAACCCATCGCCAAACCGTCATTTGGGGCCAACCTGTCGTTTTTCTTCCGGTACCAGGTCGGCTACATGTACCTCCGCTATTTCATGTGGAACTTTGCCGGACGGCAGAATGATATCCAGGGACAGGGTGAGCTCACCAACGGCAACTGGATCAGTGGTATTCCGTTTATCGACAATGCCCGGCTGGGTCCGCAAAACCTGGCTCCCGATTACCTGAAAAAGAACCGGGCTCACAACGTGTACTTTTTCCTGCCCCTCATCCTCGGTCTGATCGGGATGTTCTACCATTATAAATACCATAACCGGGATTTCTGGGTCGTCGCCCTCCTGTTCCTGCTCACCGGACTGGCTATCGTGGTCTACCTGAACCAGTACCCGTTGCAGCCCAGGGAGAGGGACTATGCCTATGCCGGATCGTTCTATGCCTTCGCCATCTGGATCGGGCTCGGCGTTCTGGGACTCATCCGCTATTTCTCGAAAAATTACAAATCCCTGGTGGCTGTCGGTGCCGTGTCCGTGGTGAGCCTTATCCTGGTACCCGGTCTCATGGCCGAACAGAACTGGAACGATCACGACCGCTCCGGACGTTACACCGCGCGGGACTTCGCCTACGATTACCTGAACAGCTGCGCCAACGACGGCATCATCTTTACCAACGGCGATAATGACACCTTCCCGCTGTGGTACGTCCAGGAAGTGGAAGGCGTGCGCACCGACGTCAGGGTGATCAACCTGAGTTATTTCACAGCCGATTGGTACATCGAACAGATGACCCACCGGATGTACGAGTCCGATCCGGTCAAATTCTCACTGAATGAAGACCAGTACCGCAACGGCACCCGCGACTATGTTATGCTGGGGAAAAACACCCTGACCTTGCTCGATCAGAAGTACGATGCCAACAAGGAGTACTTCGAAAATGAATACACCGCGCTTTACAACCGGTTCATGAACATGGTCGAAAAATCGGACCTTCCTAAGGTGGCTCCCAAGGATTATGAGGAACTGAAGAAGGGTCCCGGGACGATCAAGATCGAACTCTTCGCCAATGCCCTTGGCAAGATCCAGCGCCGCCAGGCCGACCTCGGCTTCACCAAGTCCGATCTCGACGGCCTTATCAAGGACACCGAATCACTGGCCCGGCGCATTGACGACTCGGCCATGCCGATCGACGATGCGATGAAATTCATCACCAGCAACGATCCGCGCTTTAAGAATGGCCGGTATTTCTTCCCGGGGACGAAATTCGTGATCCCCGTGGATACCGCCGCCATGGTGAAAAAAGGTGTGCTCAACGCTGAACAGCAAAAGAAAATGACCGATGAAATGCGGTTCGACCTCGGCAACCGTCGCGGTGTTCCCAAGAACCTGGTCATGATGATGGACCTTATCGATCAGGTGAACAAGGGCGACTGGGAACGGCCGGTGTATTATGCCATCACCGCCTCGCGCGATAATTACCTCGGGCTCGAAAAATACCTCCATCGTGAAGGTCTCGCCTACCGCCTGATCCCGGTGACCGGCAACAATGACGACCTGTTCACCGGAAGCGTGGATGCCGACATCATGTATGATAAGGTGATGAACGTTTTCAAGTGGGGCAATATCGATGATCCCAAAGTATACCTCGATGAAAACAACCTGCGGATGCTGACCAACTTCAGGTATACCTTCGCCACACTGGCCAATGCGCTTGTAAACGAACAGAGAAAAGACAGCGCCGAAGCCGTGCTCGACCGGTGCATGAAGATCATGCCAAACAGCCGTGTCCCGTACAACGCCGCCATGATGCCGATCATCCAGCTGTACTATAACATCGATAAACCGGAAAAGGCCAATGCCATCGTCCGTGAATTTTCGGACATGGTCGACCATGAACTGACCTATTATGAAGGACTGATGCGCGACAAGCCCGGCCCGTTCTCCCTGAGCGAGGGCGACTACCGGTTTGCCACCCGCAACCTGCTTTCCATGTTCTCGCTTGCCAATTCCTTCGACCAGAAAGATGTGGCACAGGAATTGATGGCCAAGCTTC
This sequence comes from uncultured Bacteroidales bacterium, assembly GCA_963763215.1. GTDB lineage: Bacteria > Bacteroidota > Bacteroidia > Bacteroidales > DASQZK01. Next base: position 4,181 of record CAVXNX010000024.1, on the reverse strand, counting down.
AGGCCCATAACGCCGATTTTCCGGGAATCATGAATAACCAGTAATCATCGTATACCGTTGCTGATCGTAAGACCTCCATATTTTATAACCAGTCTCATGCCCCGCATGACATGGGGGTTTTACGGCCAGCTTCACAAGGTTTTCCTCACCTTCGACGATGGCCCCACGCCGGACGTCACGCCCTGGGTGCTGGAACAACTCAGGCAATATAACGCCAAAGCCACATTTTTCTGCCTGGGCCGCAATGTGGACCATTACCCGGACCTTTTTCAGCAGGTGGTCGAGGAGGGTCATTCTGTGGGGAACCACACCTACAGCCATCTCAAGGGCTACCGGTGCACCAACCGGCAGTATTTCGAGGATATCGAGCTGGCCCGGCAGCTGATCGATTCCGATCTTTTTCGTCCCCCCTACGGACGGATCTGGCGGTCACAGGTCAGCCAGATCGTGGAACGCTACCGGATCATCATGTGGGATGTGCTGAGCATCGATTACAACCGGAAGGTCCCGGGAGAGCAGATCGTGATGAACGTCACGCGAAACGTCCGCTCCGGATCGGTCATTGTCTTTCACGATTCGGCCAAGGCCAGCAAGAACCTCTATTTTGCCCTTCCGCGGGTGCTCGAATACCTGGCGGGGCAGGGCTATGAGATGGTCTCCATCCCGATGAAAAAATACGTCGCCGATCGCATGTGGCTGAAGGGGGTATCGGGGAAGAAGATCGGGTAAGGAACACGGATGACACGGATCGGGTAGGGAACACGGATGATCACGTAGGGAACACGGATGACACGGATTGGGCGGATGATCACGGGTTTTTTATATTTCGGATTATATAAAACGAAATCCAGAGAATTGGAGAAAGGGAGATTTTGATATTTTTGAATCTCAAATCTTTTTTTCAATTGCAATGGCCATTGAAGAATGGAATGATCGCCCATCCGAAGCTCGGGATCTGCGCGTTTCCGGAATTATAAGATCTTCCCCTTAGATTATTCCCTAATCATGCCAGGGATTAGCCCCCATCGCAGGATCGAAGCATCCTCGCGGGATGCTTCGAATAATGTATAAGGCAATATCCTTGGGCAGATTCAAAAATCTTTTCAGATCCATCTCAGCGAAAAATCATTATATTCTGAAAATATTCTTTTCAGCCCGGCTGATTTATTTGGGATTATTCCATTGAAGAGGAGGCTTTCCTCGCATTGGAAATGGAATGATCGCCCATTGGAAGCTCGGGATCTGATCATCTGCGGGATTATAAATCTTTCCCTTCGATTATTCTCAAATCATGCCGGGAATTAGCCGCCATCCCAGGATCGAAGCCGCCCGTACGGACAGGTCGCGACCTGTCCTCTGCCCCCTCTTGCTAAATCCATTTAAAAACGTTTAATGAGAGGACAGGTCGCGACCTGTCCGTACGGGATGCTTCGAATAATGTATCCTCGATATCCCCTGCAGATTAATGGATCTTTTCCTATCCATCTCAGGGAGAAATCATCATATCCTGAAAATATCCTTTTCGGCCCGGCTGATTTCTTTGCGATTATTCCATTAAGGGAAAAAAGAAGTTTTTCTCAAAAAAATTCATGAAATATGTTTAATCGCAAACTGAACCGGAAGGCGGGGTATGATTATTCCCGTGATAACCGCTATTTTGTAACTTTGAACGTGAAAAATTATCGTTGTTGTTTCGGGAAAGTCCGGAACGGGATGATTTTAAATGAATACGGAAAAATTGTTAAGGAGCAATGGCTATGGCTTAAAGAGCAATATCCGTATGTTATCCTCCATGATTATGTCGTGATGCCGAATCATTTTCACGGTATCCTTGAGATCAGCAGGCAAAATGCCCGTATGAAAGCTATCGGAGAGGAGATTAAAAATCAAACCACTTTCCGATTTGGTAGGAGCCTTTAAAACTGAGGCTTCCAAGAAAATTCATCTCTGCGGATTTAAAGAATTCGCCTGGCACAGATCTTTTAATGATCAGATTATTCGGGATGAAGGAAGCTTCCTGAGGATCTCGGCTTATATAAGACGAAATCCTGAGAATTGGAGGAAGGGAGATTTTGATATTTTCTAATCTCAAATCTTTTTTTCAATCGCAATGGCCATTGAAGAATGTAATGATCGCCCATCCGAAGCTCGCGATCTACGCATTTCCGGAATTATAAGATTTTCCCCTTATATTATTCCCTAATCATGCCAGGAATTAGCATCCATCCAAAGATCGAAGGCTCCCGCGGGATGCTTCGAATAATGTATCCTCGATATCCCCTGCAGATTTATGGATCCTTTCCTATCCATCTTAGGGAGAAATCATCAGATCCTGAAAATATTCCTTCCGGCCCCGCTGATTTTTTTGCGATTATTCCATTAAGGAGAAGAGGAGATTTTCCTTTCATTGGAAATGGAATGATCGCCCATTGGAAGCTCGGGATTTGCTCATCTCCGGGATTATATATCTTTCCATATGATTATTCTCAAATCATGCTGGGAATTTGCCCTAATCCCGGGATCGAAGCATCCCGCAGGGAGGCTTCGAATAATGTATCAGGCGATATCCTTGGGCAGATTCAAAGATCCTTTTTATCCATCTCAGCGAAAAATCATTATATTCTGAAAATATTCTTTCCAGCCCCGCTGATTTATTTGGGATTATTCCATTGAAGAGGAGGCTTTCCTCTCATTGGAAATGGAATGATCGCCCATTGGAAGCTCGGGATTTGCTCATCTCCGGGATTATATATCTTTCCATTTGATTATTCCCAAATCATGCCGGGAATTTGCCGCCAATCCCAGGATCGAAGCCTCCCGTACGGACAGTGTCCTCTGCCCCCCCTTACTAAATCCATTTAAAAACGTTTAGGGAGAGGACAGGTCGCGACCTGTCCGTACGGGATGCTTCGAATAATGTATCCTCGATATCCCCTGCAGATTTATGGATCCTTTCCGATCCATCTCAGCGAAAAATCATCGTATCCTGAAAATATTCTTTCCAGCCCGGCTGATTTTTTTGTGATTATGCCATTAAGGAGAAAAGGAGATTTTCCTTTCATTGGAAATGGAATGATCGCCCATTTGAATCTTGCGATCTGATCATTTCCGGGATTATAAAAATTTCCTCTTCGATTTTCTCAAAATCGTGGATCAAAGGAAAAGGAATTAGCCCCCATCCCGGGATCGAAGCCTCCCGTACGGACAGTGTCCTCTGCCCCCCTTACTAAATCCATTTAAAAACGTTTAGGGAGAGGACAGGTCGCGACCTGTCCGTACGGGATGCTTCGAATAATGTATCCTCGATATCCCCTGCAGATTTATGGATCTTTTCAGATCCATCTCAGGGAGAAATCATCATATCCTGAAAATATTCCTTCCAGCCCGGCTGATTTATTTGGGATTATTCCATTGAAGAGGAGGCTTTCCTCGCATTGGAAATGGAATGATCGCCCATTGGAAGCTCGGGATCTGATCATCTCCGGGATTATAAAATTTTCCCCTTCGATTATTCTCAAATCATGCCAGGAGAATTAGCCGCCATCCCAGGATCGAAGCCGCCCGTACGGACAGTGTCCTCTGCCCCCCTTACTAAATCCATTTAAAAACGTTTAGGGAGAGGACAGGTCGCGACCTGTCCGTACGGGATGCTTCGAATAATGTATCCTCGATATCCCCTGCAGATTCATGGATCTTTTCCTATCCATCTCAGGGAGAAATCATCATATCCTGAAGATATTCTTTCCAGCCCGGCTGATTTATTTGGGATTATTCCATTGAAGAGGAGGCTTTCCTCGCATTGGAAATGGAATGATCGCCCATTGGAAGCTCGGGATCTGATCATCTGCGGGATTATAAATCTTTCCCTTGGATTATTCCCTAATCATGCCGGGAATTATCCCCCATCCCAGATCGAAGCCTCCCGTACGGACAGGTCGCGACCTGTCCTCTGCCCCCCTGCCAGCTTCGAATTATATATAATGCTTTATCATTCAGCAGATTCAATCCTCTTTTCCCATCCATCTCAGGGAGAAATCATCATATCCTGAAATCCGCCGGCCCCCTTTTCTAAATCCATTAATAGCGATTAATGAGAGGACAGGTCGCGACCTGTCCGTACGGGAAGCTTTGAATAATGTATCAGGCGATATCCCTGGGCAGATTCAATGATCTTTCCAGAT